>JAGWWF010000016.1 GCA_018970445.1 Alphaproteobacteria bacterium
CTTGCGCCGTGCTGCCGATCACGGCGGGGGTGGGGTGAAGCTCTTCCAGATATTCGGCGATCACGGTGATTTCGCTGATGATGCGGCCATCGTCCAGTTGCAGCGCCGGGGTGCTGCCGGTGGGCACCTTCCGGATGTAATCGCCGCTGCGGTTGATGCCCGATCGTATGTCGATCGTCTCGCGCGCCAGGGTGATGCCCTTTTCGGCCGCCACCATGCGCACCACCTGCGGGTTGGGGCCGATTGAATCATACAGCAGCATCGTCATTCTCCCGCTTTGCGCACCAGATCGATGGCGCGCATGGATTGCACCGGATCATCCGCCGGCAACGGCCAGGCCGCCCGGCCCGCCACCCGGTCGGCAAAGGCCGCCAGTTGCGCGTCATAGCTGCCGGGTTCGGCGGGGCTGGCGATGTCTGTCACGCTCGCGGCCGTTTCCAGCCTGATGGCGTGGCCGCCGCGCTGCGGGGCCAGCGGGTTGGTGATGGCCAGGCTGCCGGCCGCGCCGTCGATGCGCAACGCCGCGCCAAAGGGGGCCGCCATGTCGGCCGCCACCCCCGCCGTCACGCCGCCGGGCAGATCCAGCGTGGCGGCAAAGGCGCCATCGGCCTGGCGCTGCGCCCGGACCATCACATCGCGCGCGCGCACCGGCTCGCCCGCCACGGCCCGCACCCAGCTGATCGGATAGACGCCCAGATCCATCAGCGCGCCGCCGCCCAGCCCGGCCTGCCAGCGAAATTCATCGGCGTTGGTCTTCACCGGGGCGTTGAACCAGGCCTCCACATGGCGCAGCTGGCCCAGGCGGGGCAATTGCGCGGCCACGATGGCCCACAGGCCATGGCAGCGGCTGTGCTGCGCCTCCACCACCGCCACACCGGCGGCCCTGGCCTCTGCCAACAGCGTTTCGGCTTGCGCTGCGTCCATCGTGAAGGGCTTTTCCACCAGGCAGGGCTTGCCGGCAGCGATGGCCAGCCTTGCGTGTTCCAGGTGGAAGGCCGGCGGCGTCGCCACATAGATGGCGTCGATATCGGGATCGGCCACCATCGCGGCATAATCGCCGAAATGCCGGGCAATGCCGTGGGTGACGGCATAATCGGCCGCGCGCGCGCCATCGCGCGCCGCCACGGCCGCCACCACCACATCGGTGCGGGCCCGCGCCGGGGCGATCATCGCATAGGTCGCCACCCGCGCCGCGCCAATGATGCCGATCCGCAGCATCAACGCTTCAGTTCCGCCATGATGCGTTCCTGGGCTTGCCGGTCGATGGTCCAGCCCCAGGCCAGCCAGGCCGCGCCCGCAGCGGCAATGATCGGTGGCAGCAGGAACAGATTCACCAGGCCATCGATGGCGCCGGCCGAATTGGCCGCCCCCAGCCTGGCATCAAATCCCACCGCATCCAGCACGATATAGGCCAGTCCCACGGGGATGGCGTAACCGATCTTCTGCACCCCCACCAGCACGGCATAATAAAGCCCGGCATTGTTGCGGCCGCTGTTCAGCGTTTCGGCATCGGTCACATCGGCCAGCATGGCGCGCACCAGGAAGGGCGGCGCCACCGCTGGCAACCCGGCCAGCAACATGCCGCCGGCCGCCACCCAGAAATCGCCGGGCGGGGCCAGCACCAGGCCGGCGTGCAGCACGGCATAGCTGCCGATCGACCAGGCCACCGCCCGGTGTTTCGATGTCCGCCGCGCCAGCCAGCTCCACAGCGGTGCGCCGATCAGGCCGGCGGCGAAATAGAACAGCAGCAGCAACCGCGCCTCGGCCACGCTGAATCCGCGCGCCGCCTCGAAAAAGAACACCAGCAGCGCCCCGCCAAAGCCCGGCGGCAGGCTGGCCAGAAGATCGATCAGCATCAACCGGCCCAGCAGCGGCCGTTTCAGCGCCGCCCACATGTCGCGCCAGCCATGATGATCGCTGCTGGCCGGCTGGCCTTCCGGCACGCCCGCACAGGCCGCCAGCAACGTGGGCAGCACCAGCGCGATCAGCACCCAGCCCATGGCATGCACGCCCAGGCTGGCCGATGGTTCCAGGCCAAAGCGCGGCCCCAGCGCATTGGCCAGCGGCGGCACCGCCAGGATGGAGATCAGCGCCAGCATGTTGGCCGCCTGCCACCAGCCAAAGATGCGGCTGCGTTCGTGATAATCGGTGGACAGCGATTGCCCCCAGCTGGTGTGCGCCACCTGCGCCGCCGAAAAGCCGGCATAAACGATCAGCAGGCCGATGAAGGCGCGCAGCGGCGACAGGCCGGGCGCGGCAAAGAAGCTCAAGGCCAGGCCCAGCAGCATCACCAGCCCGCCGCCCAGCAGCCACGGCCGGAACCGGCCCCAGCGTGTGGCGGTGGCATCGATGCCGCGCCCGAACAATATGTCCAGCGGCAGATCGATCCAGCGCACGGCGGAAAACAGGATGCCGGTCATCGCCAGATCCAGCCCCAGCGTGCCGGCATAATAAGGCGGCAGATACACCACCATCGGCAGGCCCACCCCGGTCAGGGGCAGGCAAGGCGCGGCAAAGGCCGCCAGCGTCCGGCGTTTCAGATGCACATCATGCCCCTCCCCAGGGCCTCGCCCACTGTGCGGTGGCCGCGGTGTGCGCGCAAGCCTGTGGATTGGAGGAGATTTTGCGGCGGCCCCGTTCCCAAGACGGGGCTGCGCCAGCCCGCGGGGCAGGCCCCTCAGGCCACCATCCGCCGCCGTGCCGCCAGCGTCTTCAGGGCATGGTCCAGCCGGGCCAGCACCTCGGCGTGCAGGGCGGGCGTGGCGGCCGCAAGGCCGTGCACCAGTGGCTGCGGCTGGTTGAAGCGCAGGGGTGCCCCGTGCCGATCCGTCACCGTGCCGCCGGCTTCGGCCAGGATCAGGCTGGCGGCCGCTACATCCCATTCCGCCACGCTGCGCCCCTCCACCCAGGCATCGGCCTCGTCGGCGGCCAGCATCGCCATGCGCAGCGCCAGGCTGTTCGGCTTGGCCACCGCCGTGCCCGGCCACGGGCTGGGCCAGAAGCTGGCATTGAGGTTGGGCGGATCGATCGGCAGGCGCACGCCATCAAGGCTGGCCAGGCCCGACACGGCCAGGCGCCGGCCGTTCAGCGTGGCGCCCATGCCGGCACTGGCGGCATAGAGACGTTTCTGCGCCGGGGCGGCCAGCACGCCCACGCGCACCGCGCCATCTTCCACCAGCGCCACCGAAACCGCCCAGCCCGTGCGGCCGCGCAGGAAATCGCGGGTGCCGTCGATGGGATCAACCACCCACAGCCGGCGCCTGTCCAGCCGCCGGGCGGTGTCGGCGCTTTCTTCCGACAGCCAGCCATCATCGGGCCGGGCGGCGGCAATCACCCCCTTCAGATAGGCGTTCACCGCCATGTCGGCCTCGCTCACCGGGCTGCCATCGGCCTTGGCCCAGCTGGCAGCGCCCCCCTTGCGCCCGCTGCCATCGAAATGGCCCATGGCGATGGTGGCGGCATTGCCGGCGATTTCGGCGGCCAGCGCCAGATCGGCGTCGCGCTGGGTCAACGCCCGGCCCTCAACTGCCGGCCACCATCATGCCATCGATGCGCAGCGTGGGCGCGTTGCTGGCATGGCGGAAGGCCAGATCATTGGCGGCTGTCAGCTGCGCAAACATCGCCAGCAGATTGCCGGCGATGGTGATTTCCGCCACCGGCCCGGCGATTTCGCCGTTGACGATCAGAAAGCCGCTGGCCCCGCGGCTGTAATCGCCGGTCAGGCCGTTCACCCCCATGCCGATCAATTCGGTGATCAGCACGCCCTGTTTGATATCGGCCATCAGTTCGGCCGGGCTGATGGTGCCGCCGTCCAGATGCAGGTTGCTGGTGCCGGCGCCGGGCGGGCCCGATGTGCCGCGGCTGGCATGGCCGGTGGGGGCCAGGCCCAGTTGCCGGGCGCTGGCGGCATCCAGCAGCCAGGTGGTGAGCACGCCATCATCGATGATGGCGGTGCGGTGCGTGGCCAGGCCTTCGCCATCAAAGGCGCGGCTGCGCAAACCGCGCGGGCGCAGCGGATCATCGATGATGTGCAGCCCGGCCGGCAGGATGCGCTGCCCCAGCCGGTCTTTCAGGAAACTGGTGCCGCGCGCGATCGCGCTGCCGGTGATCGCCCCGGCGAGATGGCCCAGCAGCGAGGAGGAGACGCGCGGATCGAACAGCACCGGCATGGCGCCCGATGCCAGCTTGATCGGGTTGAGCCGGCTGACGGCGCGCTGCCCAGCGCGGGTGCCGATGGCATCGGGCGATTCCAGATCGGCCAGATGCCGCGCACTAGCCCAAGCATAATCCCGCTGCATGTCGGCCCCGCTGCCGGCCACCACCGAGGCGGATGTGCCGTGGCTGGTCGATCGCTTGCCGCCGCGAAAGCCGGTGGAGGTGGCCAGCGCCATCACCACCACGCCGGCCGATGCGCCGCCGCCTTCGCTGTTGGTGATGCCGGCAACCGCGCGGGCGGCATCCTCGGCGGCCAGCGCGCGCGCCTTCAGTTCGGTCGCCGTCGGCTCGGCAGGATCGTCGATGTCCAGATCGGGAAACGGCCCGCTGGCCAGGCGTTCGGCCGGGGCCAGGCCGGCAAACCGGTCCTCCGGGGCCAGCCGCGCCATCATCACCGCGCGCTCGGCCGCTTCGGCCAGCGCCTGTGGCGACAGATCGGACGAGGAGACACTGGCCGAACGCTGGCCAACAAAGACGCGGATGCCCACCTCCTCGCCTTCGGAGCGGCCGACATCCTCCAGCTGGCCCAGCCGCACCGAGATGGACGTGGACCCATCGCCGACATACAGCGCATCGGCGGCATCGGCACCGGCGCGGGCGGCGGCGGCAAGGGCGGCATCAAGCCGGTCGAGGGCATCACTGGGCGACAACATGACCAAGATGTAGGGACGGGCAGCCCCGGTGTCACGGCCTATTCACGCGCGCTTTTGTCGCTTTCATGCAATCCAGTGTCGCACAAGACGCCCATAAGGATTTCGGGTCGGGCGCTGGTGATGGGTGGGCCAGCCAGCGCCAACAGGGTGCAGCGCGGGGTCGAGACCAACCCGGTCCGGCCCCGCAGCCATGCCAGGGTTCAGGCGAATCCCACGGCCGCGCAGGCCGCGGCCAGCAGCGCCCCGGCCAGCCGGTTGGCGCGGAACAGCCGCAGCGCGGTTTCGGGCACCGGATCACGCAATTGCGCCACCTGCCAGCCAAAATGCGCCATCAGCGGCAGCAGCGCCGCCACCGCCAGCGGTTGTGCCGCCACCAGCCACAGCGAAATTGCCCACAAGATCAAGGCGATGGCGTAAAATACCGCCACCCCGGCCCGCGCCCGCCCGCCCAGCGCCCGCGCCGAACTCTTGATGCCGGCCAGCGCATCATCCTCCAGATCCTGCAGGGCATAGATGGTGTCATAGCCCAGGGTCCAGGCGATGCCGCCGGCCCACAGCAGCCACATCGCCGGATCGGTTATCGGCGACACCGCCGCCCAGCCGACCAGCGCCCCCCAGTTGAAGGTGAGGCCCAGCCAGGCCTGCGGCCACCAGGTGATGCGTTTCATGAAGGGATAGGCGGCTACGGCAAAAAGGCTTGCCAAGGCAACAAGTTGCGCCAGCCCGCGCAATTGCAGCAGCACGATCAGGCCGATCAGCGACAGGGCAATGGCAAAGGCCAGCGCCGCCGGCACCTTGATCTGCCCCGATGCCACCGGCCGGCTGCGGGTGCGCGCCACCTGGGCATCCAGATCACGGTCCACAATGTCGTTCCACACGCAGCCCGCGCCGCGCATGGCGATGCTGCCAACCGCAAACCACAGCAACAACAAGGGTTTGTGGGTGATGCCGCCGGCCAGCGCCAGCCCGGCCACGCACGGCCAGAACAACAGCCAGCTGCCGGCCGGCCGATCCAGCCGCGCCAGCCGTGCATAGGCCTGGGCCGCAGCCGGCAGCCAGTCGATCCACCCGCGCTGGGCATCTGGCGTTATCGGGGCAGGGGGCGTAACCACAGGCCCCATGAGCGAAACTGACCGCAGCTTGTCAACCACGCCGCGCCTGTTTGTGGGCGATGGCCTGTCGGCCGGCGCCGCCATCACGCTGGATCAGCCGCAATCCCATTATCTTTTCAATGTGATGCGCCGCCAGCCCGGCGACATGGTGCGCCTGTTCAACGGCCGCGATGGCGAATGGGCGGCGCGGGTGACGGCGGTGGCCAGGAAATCGGGCAGCCTTGTGGCCGAATGGCAAAGTGCGCCGCAGGAACAGGTGCCCGATCTCTGGCTGTGCGCCGCGCCGCTGAAAAAGGGCCGCATCGACTGGCTGGTGGAAAAGGCCTGCGAACTTGGGGTCGCCCGGCTGCAACTGGTCACCACCAGCCGCACCGTGGTGGACAAGCCCAACCGTGATCGCCTGCACGCGCATCTGGTTGAAGCAGCAGAACAATGTGGCCGCACCGCCGTGCCGGAACTGCCCGAAGCGACCAGCCTTGACCGGCTGCTGCGCGATTGGCCGCCGGGCCGCGCCCTGATCTTTGCCGATGAACAGGGCGGCACGCCGCTGGCACAGGCGGCGGCCCCGGCCCCGGCGGCCATATTGATCGGCCCGGAAGGCGGCTTCACCCCGGCCGAACGCGATGCCATCCGCGCGCACGCCAGCGCCGTGCCGATCAGCCTGGGCCCGCGCATCTTGCGCGCCGATACCGCCGCCCTGGCCGCCGTGGCGGTGTGGCAATCAATCAATTCAGCGGGTTGACCGTGATGATCCGTTCTGCTTCCTGCAGCACGCGCGGGCGGCTCCAGGCAAAGGGAACATAGTTGCCGCTGGCCCAGCGCGGGAACAGGTCGCGATAATGCGGGCTGGCCGGATCGCCGCTCTGGCCGGGCGTGTTGATCGCCATCGAATTGTCCCACGCGCCCACATCCATCACCAGCCGCACCGATGCGCCCGACGCGACATGCCAATCGGCCGCTGGCCCCATCGCCATCGGGGTGGAGCCGCTGCCGCCGATGGGCAGCGGGCCGACCCGGCGTTCGGCATCGCGGCCGGCGATCGGCAGCGCCGGCTTGAAATCCGCCACGTGCAGCGCGCCCCAGCGCCATCTGCCAGGATCGGGGCCCAGCAGGCGGCTGGCCTCGGCAACAGCGCTGCCCAGTGATTCCAGCAGGATGGCGCTGCGCTGGTCGGGCGTGACCAGCGTGCCCGCTTCCAGCACCGGCAGCAGGGCGCCGATGCTGGTGCGGCCGAAATTCGCCTGCATCGCCGCCGGCACGATGGCCTTCACCGCTGCGGCCGGCAGATGGCTGCGTGCCCAGATTTCATACAGGGCGGCGGCGGCCGAATCCGGCCCTTCGTGGCCATCCCAGCCGGCCAGCAGCGCCAGCGCGGTGCGTTCGCCGTCGCTGCGCCCGGCCAGCCCGGCCAGCAGCGCCACCGCGCGGCGGGCCATCGGCGAGGTGGCATCATTCTGCAGCGCCATCGCATCGGTGATCCCGAATTTGGCTTTGGCCCCAATCACTTCGGAAATGCGGGTGATGCGGCTGCGGTCCGCCCAGCTATCAAGGCCAAGCAGGTGCGCATAGCCGGCGGGCAGGTTCATTTCGTTGGCGGTCGCGATCCAGCCTTCGGGCGGATTGTGCTTCACCGGCATCACGCGCGCATCCAGCAGCCCGGTCCAGCGATAGGCCGCGCCGGCCGGCACCGGCAGCAGGCCGTCGCCGGCCGCGCGCACCGGCACGAAGCCACCCGGCGCCCAGCCGATATCGCCGTCCCGCCCGGCAAACATGAGGTTCAGCGGCGGGGCGCCCCAATGGTTGCGGGCAACAAGAAAATCGCTCCAGCCCTTCGCCTGAAACGCCCAGGTCGCATTGAAATAGGCTGACGCGCCCGGCCGGTCCCAGGTGGCGCGCAAGGCAAAGCTGCGCCCCGACGCCGGGTCTTCGTGGATGATGGGGCCATCGCTGCTGAATTTCAGCACCACGTCGCGCGGCGCTTCGCCCTTCACGTCGATGGTCTCGCGCACCTCGGTCAGCTTCGCCGCCTTGGGGTTCACCACCAGATCCTGCTGATCGATGGCAAAGATGGTGATGGCCCAGGCGGCATCCGCGTTGTGGCCAAAGCTGATGCCGGGCAGGGCGGGTTCACCCGCGCCGGCAATCTGCAACTCTGGCGTGTCGATGTGGGAGAGATAGCGCAGGTTGGGAATGGAATGGGCGCGGTGCGGATCATTGGCCAGGATCGGCCGGCCGGTGGCGGATCTGCCCGGGCCGATCACCCAGTTGTTCGACCCCTCGCGATTGTCCGGGTCCAGCCCGGCCAGCACCAGCGTGCCGCCATCAAGGCGCACCTCGCCAGTGCCCAGCGCATAATCATCCAGCAGCTTTTCGGGAATGCTGCACGGATCAAGGCCCTTTGGAATCGTCACCGGCCGGGCCGGCTCGATGGTGCGGCGCAGCGGTTCCAGCTTCACATCGCCGCCGCACAGGGCGCGGGCGCGGGCGACTTCACTGGCCAGATTGCTGGCCAGCGCGTTCGACCGGATGCGCACCACATCATCGGCCTGCCAGCGTTCCGGCCGGGTGGCCGTCGCGGCGAATTCCAGCGGCAGCGGCGCACGGCCGGCCTCCACCTCGGCGATGAAGGCGTTGATTCCGGTCACAAAGCCTTGCGTCCAGCCCTTGGCGCCGGGGGCATAGGCGGCCCATTCCGCCGCCATGTCGCCGCGATAGAGGAACAGGCGCGCCGCCCGGTCCTGCGCCACAAAGGCCGGGCCGAAACTGGCCGCCAGCCGGCCCAGCCCGCGTTTGCGCCACAGATCGATCTGCCACAGCCGGTCGCGCGCCACGGCATAGCCCTGCAGGAAAAACCCGTCGCGGGCATTGGCGGCATAGATGTGCGGGATGCCGGCATGATCGATCACGATCTCGCCCGGCGCAGACAGGCCGGGCAGCTGCCGCGATTCCTGCATCACGCCGGGCGGCACCGCCTGCGCGCTGGCCCCGCCGGCAATCAGCAGCGCTGCAACCAGCGACCGCATCATTCGGCCGCCAGCGCCGCCGTCGCCGGGGCGGCCTGCGGCCCGCGGATCAGGCCGCCGGGCAGGGCGCCCGTCATCTGCCCGGCCCGGAAGGTGACGACGCCGTTCTTGATCGTGGCGACATAGCCATCGGCCTTTTGCAGCAGCCGCTTGCCGCCGGCCGGCAGATCGAACGCCAGCCACGGCTTGCCCAGCTGCAACCGATCCAGATCGATGATGTTGAAATCGGCCAGATAGCCCGGCGCGATGATGCCGCGATCGTTCAGGCCATAGAGTTTCGCCGTGTCGTGGCACTGGCGGCGGATGGCGTTTTCCAGCGCCACCGTGCCGCGCGCCCGGTCGCGCACCCAGTGTTGCAGCAGATAGGTCGGGCTGGCGGCATCGCAGATGGTGCCGCAATGGGCGCCGCCGTCCGACAGGGAAATCACCACATCGTCGCGCTGCAGCAGGCCGGCCACGAAATCCAGATTGCCATCGGCATAATTCAGGATGGGGAAATAGATGAAGCCGCTGCCGCCGTTCGCCGACAGCAGATCATAGGCATATTCGGCCGGCGGCTTGCCGGCGGCAGCGGCGCGGGCGGCGATGGTTTCGGCCTGCGTCGGTTCATAGTTGAAGCCGTCGCCCATTTCGTAATGCAGGCCAAAGCCTTGCGCGACCGCCATCAGCAGCATCTGGACATCGGATTCGGGAATCACATCGGGTTCAGCGAGCAATTTCGCCTTCCACACCGGATCGCTGATGCAGGCCCATTGTTCGTCCCACGGGGCGGCATCGATCGCCTGCCAGCTGGGCTTGAACTTGAACGGGTGCACGGTGCCGCGCCAGGCCATCAATATGCCGTTGCCGCGGATGGCGATCTGGGCAACGATATTGGCCCCTTGCGCATTGGCCCGCGCCGTTTCGGCCATCTGTTCTTCCCACGGCAGTTCCTTGGCGATGGATTGCAGCATGGCAAAGGTGACGGGCAGGCCGGTTTCCCGGCTCATCTGCGCCATCCAGCCGAATTCATCCCATTCGCGGCGAAGGTCGCTGGCCATTTCGAACACGCCGTGGCCCACCCGGCCCATGGCGCGGCCGATGGCGATCAGTTCGTCCTTTTCCGCCGTGGTGCCGGGCACCAGCTCGCCGTCGATCGATTTGTGCAGGATGGTGCGGCTGGTCGAAAAGCCCAGCGCCCCGGCCTGCACGCCTTCGGCCACGATCGCGGCCATTTTCGCGATGTCATCCGTGGTGGGCTTCTCGTTGCGCGCGCCGCGTTCGCCCATCACATAGGCGCGCACCGCCCCGTGCGGCACATGGGTGGCCACATCGATGGTGCGCGGCCGCTTTTCCAGCGCATCCAGATATTCGGGGAAGCTTTCCCAATCCCAGCTCATGCCTTCGGCCAGCGCGGTGCCGGGAATATCCTCCACCCCCTCCATCAGGCCGATCAGCCACTGGTGCCGATCGGGCTTGGCCGGCGCAAAGCCCACGCCGCAATTGCCCATCACCACCGTGGTCACGCCATGCCAGCTGGATGGCGCCATTTCCGAATCCCAGGTCGCCTGCCCATCATAGTGGGTGTGGATGTCCACGAAGCCGGGGGTGACGATCAGGCCGTCCGCCGCAATCTCCTCGCGGCCGGGCGCGGTGATGTGGCCCACGGCGGTGATGCGCCCGCCGTCCACCGCGATATCGCCGACAAAGCGCGGATTGCCGCTGCCATCTACGATGGTGCCACCACGAATGACCAGATCATGCATTGCCGGTTCCTCCCCAGGATCGCGGCAATAGCATGCCCGTTTGGCGGCCCGGCTCAAGCCGCATCTTTGGGCAGGGTCAACCCTTGGGGGCCGGGGCCGGGGCCTGCGCCTGTTGCGGCCGTTCCGGATCGGGCGGCAGATGGCCCCATTTGTCGGCATCGATCGCCGGAGCCGGCTGGCTGCTTTCCACGCCGCAGCCGCCCAGCGCCAGCACCGCCAGAATCAGCAAGGGGGCAAGGGCGGGGCGAACGGGCATGGATGGCAATGTGATGATGCATGATCAAATGGCAAGGGGGCCAATGCCGCAAACCGGCCCGTCATCACCCTGTAACCTGCGGCTCTGATTGCCTGAACCGGGCAACGGGGTTAAGGCGCGGGGCATGAGCAACAAGGTCACCGCTGCGGGCGACGACGCCATCATCGAAACGCGCGATCAACTGATCGCGGTCTTTGCCGATGGTGCCAAGCCCAGGGCCGCCTGGCGCATCGGCACGGAGCATGAGAAATTCGTGTTCCGCACCACCGATCACGGCGCCCCGTCCTATGACGAGCCCGGCGGCATCCGCGATCTGTTGCAGGCGATGACCCGCTTTGGCTGGGAACCGATCGAGGAGGGCGGCCATGTCATCGCCCTGAAGGGGGCCGATGGCAACATCAGCCTGGAACCGGCCGGCCAGTTCGAACTGTCGGGCGCGCCGCTGGAAAATCTGCACCAGACCTGCGCCGAATCCAACCGCCACCTGAAACAATGCCGCGAGGTGGGAGCCGAACTGGGCCTGGGCTTCCTGGGCCTGGGCTTCTGGCCCGACAAGGCCCGCGCCGACCTGCCGGTGATGCCCAAGGGTCGTTATGCCATCATGCTGCGCCACATGCCGCGGGTGGGCACGCTGGGGCTGGACATGATGCTGCGCACCTGCACCATCCAGACCAATCTGGATTATGCCAGCGAAGCCGACATGGTGAAGAAGTTCCGGGTTTCCATGGCCCTGCAGCCGCTGGCCACCGCGCTGTTCGCCAATTCGCCGTTCACGCAGGGGCAGCCCAACGGCTTCAAGTCCTTCCGCAGCCATATCTGGACCGATACCGATCCGGCCCGCACCGGCACCCTGCCCTTCGTGTTCGAAGATGGCTTCGGCTTTGAACGCTATGCCGATTATGCCCTCGATGTGCCGATGTATTTTGTCTACCGCGATGGCCGCTACATCGATGCCGCCGGGCAGAGCTTCCGCGATTTCCTCGCCGGCCGGCTGCCGGCGCTGCCCGGCGAAAAGCCGCGGCTGGGCGACTGGAAGGATCATCTGTCCACCGCCTTTCCCGAAGTGCGGATGAAATCCTATCTGGAAATGCGCGGCGCCGATGGCGGCCGCTGGGATCGCATCTGCGCGCTGCCGGCCTTCTGGGTGGGCCTGTTGTATGACCAGACGGCGCTGGATGCCGCCTGGGACGTGGTGAAACACTGGACAGCGGCCGATCACGACCGGCTGCGCCGCGAGGTGCCGGCGCTGGCGCTGGGGGCGGCCAGCCCCAATGGCGGCACGTTGCAGCAACTGGGGGCCCAGGTGCTGGCCATTGCCGATGCCGGGCTGCTGGCGCGCGCCTGCCTGAACGCCGCCGGCGACAGCGAACAGGGCTTTCTGGCCCCCTTGCGTGAAATTGTCGCGAGCGGCCAGACCAACGCCGATCGCCTGCTGGCGCAGTGGCATGGGCCCTGGGCCGGCGATCTGTCCCGCATCTATGAATCCGAGGCTTATTGAACGGCGGCGGCCGCGTTCGCGCCCCGTTCTGGCGGGCGCACCCTCTCATTTCCCAGCGCCGAATCGGCCCTTGCCAAGCAGCCATTTTGCCTTAACACTCAACGTGTCGTGATACTGGCCCGCCCGCTCTGGGCAGAGGCTGGACGCGCGTTTTTTGGGGAGGAAGAAATGGCTCTTGCTGCTTTGCGCGCCGGAAGCGCGCTGTTCGTGATGACATCGGCGCTGGCCTGGGGATCGGCTGCCGCCGCCCAGCAGCCGGCACCGGCACAGACCGCCCAGGCCGAGGCCGAGCCGCAGGAAGATCTGGAAATCGTCGTCACCGGCAGCTTCATCCGCGGCGCGCGCGAAGACGCGGCCATGCCGATCGACGTGTTCACGGCCGATGACCTCAACCAGCAGGGCGTCAGCACGCCGCTGGAATTCATCAAGCAGTTGCCGTCGGTGGGCGCGACGCTGGGTGATTCCAACCAATATTCCACCGCTTCGCAGGGCTTTCAGGGCAATGGCTCGCTGAACCTGCGCGGCCTCGGCCCGGAACGCACGCTGGTGCTGTTCAACGGCCGCCGCACCGTGCTGGCACCGGGTGACGGCTTCATCGATACCAACCTGATCCCGGTGTTTGCGTTGCAGAACATCGAAGTGCTGAAGGATGGCGCGGCCGCCACCTATGGTTCCGATGCCATTGCCGGTGTCGCCAACTTCACAACCCGCAGCAATCTCAATGGCGTGATCATCCAGGGTGATTTCGATGCCATCAAGGGCTCGCGCGGCAACTGGACCGGATCGATCCTGGCTGGCAAGCAGTTCGGCCGGCTCAACCTGATGGCCGGCTTTGGCTGGCAGCACCGCTCCACGCTCGCCAATTTCAGCCGTGCGTTCAGCCGCACGCCCTTTGCCGTCAACCCGTCGGGCTGGTCGGCGCTGTCGACGCCCGGTCTGTTCAACGTGCGCCGTCAGGATGGCACCTCCGTGACCGCGCGCGACGGCGGCAACGCCGGCTGCGCCGCGGTGGGCGGCGTGAACGACGGCACGCTGTGCCGGTTCAGCTTCATCCCGTGGAACAACATCATCGAAGAGGAAGATCGCTACCAGGCCTATGCCCAGGCCGATTGGGAAGTGTCGGATCGCACAAAGGTGCGGCTGGAATTCCTCTATGCCCAGACCGATCTGAACTCCCTGGGTTATTCGCCGTCCTTCCCGCCCACCCAGGGCCCGCGCGGTTCGGGTTCGGCCAACGCCTTCAGCGTTGCGCCCAACAACCCCGGCGTCGCGCCCTTCCTGTCGCAAACCGGGCTTGCCGCCAACGATCCGGCCAATCCGATCACGGCCGTCACCGCGGTGTTCTGGCGGCCGTTCGGCTGGCTGGGCAATCCGGCCGATCCCGATCGCGGCACCGGCCGTGGCCGGGCCAACAACAAGGCCTATCGCTTCTCCGGCGGGATCGAGCATGAATTTGCCGACAATTTCCGCGGCCAGTTCTATGCCACCTGGTGGCGGTCTGACCGGCGCACCGCCGTGCCCGACATGATCGGCAGCCGCCTGCAGGCGGCCCTGAACGGCCTGGGCGGCCCCAACTGCACCGGCACCACGCCGGGCGCCAATGGCTGCCAATGGTTCAACCCCTTCATCAACGCCGCGCAGCCGATCTCGATCCAGGGGCTGACCAACCCCAATTTCGTGCCGGGCGCGTCGAACAGCGTTGATCTGGTCAACTGGGTGCATGTCAAGAACGGCACCTATCAGGTGGAAGAACAGACGGTTCTGGATGCCATCTTCTCCGGCGAAACCGGCATCGATCTGGGCGGCGGGCCGATCGCCTATGCCTTTGGTGCCCAGTATCGCGGCAACCGCTGGAACAGCGCGCCGATCAACCCCGAATCCGATCTGAACGTGAACCCCTGCTTCGTGCTGGGTGATCGCAGCTGCGTCGGCACGCCGATCGAAGGCGTTGGCTCCTTCATCTTCCTGGGCGGCACCCGCGCCGAACGGGTGACGCAGGAAGTCAAGGCGGTGTTCGCGGAAGTGAAGATCCCGGTCAGCACCCGGCTGGAGGTGACCGCGGCCGCCCGCTTCGAAGATTATGGCGGCGCGGTGGGCAGCACCTTCAACCCCAAGGGCACGGTGCGCTGGAACGCCACCGACTGGCTGATCCTGCGCGGTTCGGTGGGCACCACCTTCCGCGGGCCGCGCGCCAACCAGGTCGCCCGCAACCAGATCACCAGCCTGGCCGGCATCCAGGCGGCGGCCAACAACTTCAAGTCGGTCGATATCTTCGGCAACCCCAACGATCTGGGGCCGGAAACCGCCTTCACCTACAATGTGGGTGCCGTGGTCAAGACCGGCGGCTTCAGCGTTTCGGCGGATTACTGGAGCTTTGACGTCAACGACCGCATCGCCACCACGCCGGCCCAGGCCATTGCCACCTCGGTGGCCAGCGGCGCAGTTGCGGCCAACGGCACCCGCTTTGCCAATTGCAGCAGCGTGCTGGCCAATCTGATCACCTTCCAGGGCGGCTGCGTGCAGGGCACCACCACCGGGTTCGACATCTCCCGCGTCCGCACCGACTGGGTGAACGGCCCCGGCATCAAGGTCAGCGGCCTTGACCTGTCGATCGATTACAAGACCGGCATGCTCGGCGGCCAGCTCAGCGTGGGGGCCCAGGGCAGCTTCATCCTCAACTTCAAGTTCGAGGATTTCGTCTTCCGCGGCGTGCTGCTGCAAAGCGGCTATCAGGCGCGCGGCTTCACCAACTATTTCCGCGATCCGCTCACCGTCTCGCCGTTCCGGGCCAATGCCTGGGTGAATTACAACATCGATGGCTTCAACGCCCGCTACCAGCTGCGCTATGTCGATGGGGTGCGGGATGATCGCTGCATCGGCCTGACCAATTGTGCCAGCACCAGCTTTGGCCCGACCAACTTTGGTGCCACGGTGAATGCCTTCACCCAGCACGACATCCACTTCCAGTATGATCTGCCGTTCGAAGGCGTGAAGACCCAGCTGCAATTCTCGGTGGAAAACTTCACCAATGCCGATCCGCCGGGATCGCGTCTGGAACCGTCCTACGATCCGTTCATCGGCAATCCGCTGGGCCGCGTGTTCCGCTTTGGCGCCCGCGTGCAGTTCTAAGGCAATGCAGCGCGCGGCCGGGCGTTACCGCCCGCGCCGCGCGCAGGCATAAAGCGCGATGGCGCCGGCGTTGGACACGTTCAGGCTTTCCACGCCCGAAATCGGCAGGCGGGCCAGCTGGTCGCAATTCTCGATGGTCAGGTGGCGCAGGCCTTCGCCCTCGCTGCCCAGCACCAGCGCCGGCTGGCAACGGCCCAGCGCGGTTTCCAGATCGTCGGGGGCGTCGCCATCCAGGGCGATGCGCCAGAAGCCGGCCTCGCCGATCTCGCCCAGCGCGCGCGCCAGATTGACCACGCGCACCCACGGCAACGTCTCCAGCGCGCCGCTGGCACTGCGCGCCAGCACCCCCGATTCGGCCGGGCTGTGGCGATCCTGCGTCACCAGCGCCCGTGCATTGAACGCCAGCGCCGATCGCATGATCGCCCCCACATTGTGCGGATCTGTCACCTGGTCCAGCACCACGATCGGCCGGTTGTCGCCATCATTGGCCTGTTTCAATATGTCGCCCAGCCACACCGTCTCCAGCGGCTCCACCTCCAGCACATAACCCTGGTGCGGCGCATCGACCGGGCACAGCCGGCCCAGATCATGATCATCGCCATATTGCACCTGCAGGCCGGGCGGGATCACGATGGTCTTGGCCGTCGCCGGTGTCAGCCACAATTTGCGGTGGCTGCGGTCGGGATTGTCCAGCGCGGCAAACACCGCATGGCGGCCATACAGGCGCGGGAACGGGCTTTTCTGGCCCAGCTGGTTCTTGGGGTGCGGCCTGCGGCCCATGTCACATTGCCATCCTGTGCTGGCGGCACGGTGGTGGAGGGGGTTGGATTTGAACCAACGTAGGGTGAAACCCGGCAGATTTACAGTCTGCTGCCATTGACCGCTCGGCCACCCCTCCACAATCCGCTTGGGCGTGCCTGTCGGGAGGCGGCCAAATGGGGCAGTCGCGCGCGCCTGTCAACGGCCAACTTGCATGGCTCCGGCGATCAGCCGCGATCCGGCACCACGCGGTCGCGGCCCAGCCGCTTGGCCGTGTAAAGCGCGCTGTCGGCCCTGGCGATCAGTTCGTCGCCGCTCTGGCTGGCGCGATGTTCGGCAACGCCGGCGGAAAAGCTGATGCGGCCCATGCTGCTGCCATCGACAGCGCTGCGCAGCACCTGGCCGGCCAGTTCGGCGCGCACCCGGTCGATGCGGCCGGCGGCGGCCTGCACCGTCACGCCCGGCATCACGCCCACGAACTCCTCGCCGCCCAGCCGGCCGACCAGACCGCCGTCGCGGCCCAGCCGGTCGGCCAGATGGCGGGCGACAAAGCACAGCACATCATCACCCATGGCGTGGCCAAAACGATCGTTGAAGCGCTTGAAATGGTCGATATCCACCACCGTCAGGGCCAGCGGCACGCCGGTCGCCTCGGCCTCGGCCTGGGCCTTGTCCAGGGCGGCCATGATGCCGCGCCGGTTCATCACGCCGGTCAGCGCATCGGTCACGGCGGCGCGTTCGGCCTGGGTCAGCCGGTCGGCCAGCGCCCGGCTTTCGGCGGCGGCCTGATCCAGTTCGGTCATCAGCCGGGCATTGGCGGCCTGCACGGCCGCGGTGGCGCTGCCCAGCTGGTCCAGCAGGGCGGCCAGCCCGGTGGCGTCGATCGGCCCGGCCAGCTTGGCGCCGCCCACGGCAATGGCGCGGCCGTAATCGGCCAGATCGGTCTGCCCGGTCTGGATGCGCAGGCCCAGCGCTTCGGCCTGGCCCTGGGCCTCGGCGATCAGCTGGTTCACCTGCGCCTCGCTCATCTGGCCCAGATGGGTCTCGCGCAGCGCCATCACCGTGCTGATCGTCAACCCGTCGCCGGCGATGGCCCGGTCGATGGCCAGCGAAAGATCATGATCATCATCGCGCACATAGCGCCACAGCACGTCATACACCGGCGGCTCTGCCGGCAGCCCGGTGCGCACCAGCAGGCCGCGCACCCGATCGAACCAGCCCAGCGCGCCGGCCGGTGCCGCCCCGCCTGGCGCCAGATCGGCCGGTGCCGGCACTTCGGCTGCCGCCTGATATGGCCCCGGCTGATATTGCATTGCCCTGTCCTTCCCGCGACCCATGTTGCATCTGGCAAGGGGAACGGCGGTCAGGGCGGCGGATTAAGGCGGCGGCGGGCGATTTTGCGATGGTGAAGCCGGCTGCGGCCGCTGGTCGCGCAGCGCCGGCGGCGCTGGAGCGGGTAGCGGGAATCGAACCCGCATAGCCAGCTTGGAAGGCTGGAGCTTTACCACTAAGCTATACCCGCGCTCAGCTTGCCTCTACGGCAGGCGTGCCGCTGTTTCAATGGTCTCGCGCGCGGCCCTCTTGCACCTTGGGCACCGCCTCTCTATAGCCGCACGCCTGCGCCTAGGAGTGTAGCTCAGTTGGTAGAGCATCGGTCTCCAAAACCGAGGGCCGGGGGTTCGAGCCCCTCCACTCCTGCCAGCAGCCCGGAATTTCGGCCGCAAGTGGTTGAAGCAAAAGGCGGCTGATCCCATGTGAAGGGCGTGGTGATGCCAAGGCAGCCGGCGGCGGGGCAGGGCCCCGTGCCGGTTCTTGGTGTTGATGGGCGGCCCTGTGCACCGCACGGGGCTGATTCGTGTTGGGTTTTTGGTCTGGCAAAAGGCGAAGCTGCGTGAGCGACGGCAAAGCGGAAGTGGCGAAGAAGCCCCGGGTGTCTCCGGCGGAATTCGTGCGCCAGGTGCAAACCGAAACCCGCAAGATCGCCTGGCCCACGCTGCCCGATACGGTGCGGATGACGATCATGGTGCTGGTGATGACCAGCGTGCTGTCGGTCTTTTTCCTCGGCATCGATCAGGTGCTGGGCCGCACCGTCAAGTTCCTGCTCAGCCTGGCTGCCTGAGGAAAAACATGTCACGCTGGTACATCATTCACGCCTATTCCGGTTTCGAGAACAAGGTGAAGGAGGCGATCCTCGCCGAAGCCCGCCGCATGGGGCTGGAAGCCTTCATCGATGCCATCGAGGTGCCGGCCGAAACCGTGACCGAGGTGGTGAAGGGCAAGAAGCGCGCCGTGGAGCGCAAGTCGATGCCCGGCTATGTGCTGGCCAAGCTGGCGATGACCGACGATGTGTTCCACCTCGTCAAGAACACCCCCAAGGTGACGGGCTTCCTGGGCCAGCAGAACAAGCCGCAGCCGATCACCGAGGCGGAAGCTGCCCGCATGCTGCACACCAAGGCGGAGGAAACCCCGGCCGCCAAGATCAAGAAGAAGGCCAATTTCGAGATCGGCGACAGCGTGCGCGTGCTCGATGGCCCGTTTGCCAGTTTCAACGGCCTGGTCGAGGAAATCGATTACGACCATGGCCGCGTCAAGGTTTCGGTGTCGATCTTCGGCCGGGCAACCCCGGTCGAACTCGGCTTCGAACAGGTGGAAAAGCAGAAGTAACGCTGCCCATCCACCACAGGCGTGGGAGGCCGGTTGCCCCGGCCGCTAGCACCACACAACAAGGAGTGGCCCGATGGCCAAGAAGATTACCGGATATATCAAGCTGCAGGTGAAGGCCGGCATGGCCAACCCCAGCCCGCCGATCGGCCCCGCGCTGGGCCAGCGCGGCGTCAACATCATGGAATTTTGCAAGCAGTTCAATGCCAAGACCGAAGGCATGGAAAAGGGCACGCCGATCCCCACCGTGATCACCGTCTATGCCGACCGTTCGTTCAGCTTCATCACCAAGCTGCCGCCGGCCTCCTATCTGCTCAAGCAGGCCGCAGGCCTGAAATCGGGCGGCACCACGCCGGGCAAGGGCGCGGCCGTGGCCAAGATCAAGCAGTCGCAGATCCGCGAGATCGCGGAAAAGAAGATGCCTGATCTGAATGCCAACAGCATCGACATGGCGATGAAGACGATCGAAGGTTCGGCCCGCGCGATGGGCCTGGAAGTGGTGGAGGGCTGATCCAATGGCAATGACCAAGAAGGCCAAGGCGCTCAGCGCGGCCGTCAACCGTGACCATCTCTATCCGGTCGATGATGCCATCGCCCTGGTGAAGAGCCTGGCCACCGCCAAGTTCGATGAAACCATCGAAGTGTCGTTCAACCTGGGTGTCGATCCGCGGCACGCCGATCAGATGGTGCGCGGCGTCGTGCTGCTGCCCAAGGGCACCGGCAAGACCGTGCGCGTGGGCGTGTTCGCCCGCGGCGCCAAGGCCGATGAGGCCCGCGCTGCCGGCGCCGACGTGGTGGGCGCCGAAGACCTGCTGGAAATCGTGCAGGGCGGCACCATCGATTTCGATCGCTGCATCGCCACGCCCGACATGATGGGTCTGGTCGGCCGGCTGGGCAAGGTTCTGGGCCCCAAGGGCCTGATGCCCAACCCCAAGCTGGGCACCGTCACCATGAACGTGACCGAAGCCGTGAAGGCGGCCAAGGGCGGCCAGATCGAATATCGCGTCGAAAAGGCCGGCATCATCCATGGCATCCTGGGCAAGGCCAGCTTTGGCCAGGATGATCTGCGCGCCAATTTCAACGCGCTGCTCGATGCCGTGGTCAAGGCCAAGCCGTCGGGTGCCAAGGGCAAATATCTGCTCAAGGTCGCCGTCAGCTCCTCGATGGGCCCCGGCGTGAAGGTCGATCCGGCCTCCACCGGCGTCACCAACTGATCGGTTGATCCAGCCAACGGAAAAGGGCCGGGGCGAGGCATCGCTTCCGGCCCTTTTTCATGGCGCGCGCAGCGCGGCGCTTGACTCGGCGCACCCCAGCCCCTATCGCGCCGCATCCGCACGGTCGAAGGATCGTGCGACCGTCCGAGATTGCAGGTGGGTTCTGCCCTTAAGCCAGTTGGGCCTGCATGAGACGAGGTTGGTTTTCCCCGGTCGGGCCTGTGCCTGATCGGTCTGCGCTGGCAAGGCCGGCGTGGTGACGATCCTCTTCGGACGGGCCTGGTGCCCGCTCCTCCCCAGCGATGGTGATTGGCAGGCGCAAGGCTCATGAGCCGGCGCGGCAGCGATGCTGCGTCATCACCGGCCCGCCGAACCTGGTTTGGCGGGCATGAAACCAAGGAGTGAGCATGGATCGCGCCCAAAAAGCCGAAGCCGTCTCCAGCCTGGCCAAGACGCTCACCGAAACCTCGGTGGTCGTGGTCACGCGCAACCATGGTCTGACGGTCGCGCAATCGAGCGACCTGCGGAACCGGATGCGCGCTGCCGGTGCCAGCTACAAGGTGACGAAGAACAGCCTTGCCCGCATCGCGCTGGAAGGCACGCCCTATCAGCCGATCGGCGATCTGTTGACCGGCCCGGTGGGCCTGGCGACGTCTGCCGATCCGGTGGCCGCCGCCAAGATTGCGGTGGAATTCGCCAAGACGACCGACAAGTTCGAAATCGTTGGCGGCGCCATGGGCGGCACTGTCCTCGATGTGAACGGCGTGAAGGCCCTGGCCGAACTGCCGTCGCTGGACGAACTGCGTGCCAAGCTGATCGGCCTGGTCAATGCGCCGGCCACCAAGCTGGCCCAGCTGGCCAACGCGCCGGCCGCCAAGCTGGCCCGCGTCGTTACCGCCTATGCCGAGAAGGAAGCCGCGTAAGGCTTTCGCTTTCATCTGCAAACCAACTGAACACACTGGAGAATCACCATGGCTGACCTGAACTCGATCGTTGACCAGCTTTCCGCCCTGACCGTGCTGGAAGCCGCCGAACTGGCCAAGATGCTGGAAGAAAAGTGGGGCGTTTCCGCCGCCGCCGCCGTGGCCGTGGCCGCCGGCCCGGCCGCTGCTGCTGCCCCGGCCGCCGAAGAAAAGACCGAATTCGACGTGATCCTGACCGGCGACGGCGGCAAGAAGATCAACGTCATCAAGGAAGTCCGCGCCATCACCGGCCTGGGCCTGACCGAAGCCAAGGCGCTGGTCGAAGGCGCGCCGAAGGCCGTGAAGGAAGGCATCAGCAAGGCCGACGCCGAAAAGTTCAAGAAGCAGCTGGAAGAAGCCGGCGCGACTGTCGAACTGAAGTAATGCGCAGCCGGGCGTGCAAATAGCGCAGCGCGCTATTTGCCGACTCCGGCAAGCTCGGCCGGCGGGGCGGTTGGCACAAAGCCAACCGAACCCGTTCGACGTCAGGCTGCGGCTTTGCCGCGGCCCGGTGTGGTCGAAGAAACGAAAGGGGCGACTCCACGCGGGGTCGCCCCTTTTTCTTGACCGGTTGGCGGACAATCTGTACAGAAATCCGCACAGGAGCCGCCCGATGATCCACGTCAGCTACACCGACCTGCGCAAAAACCTGGCCACCTACATGGACCGCGCCAACGATGATCGTGCACCCATTTTGATCACCCGCCAGGGCAAGGAACCGGTGGTGATGATGGCGGCCAGCGAATTCGCGGGCTGGGTGGAAACAGCGCATCTGCTCAACAATCCGCGCAATGCCGAACGTCTGTTGGCCTCTATCGCCGATGCTGACGCCGGCAAATTCGTCGAACATGACCTGCAATTGTGAATTTGCAATTCACCGCTGCCGCCTGGGACGATTATCGCCACTGGCAGGCGCACGACAAAGACATGATCGCCCGTATCAATGCCTTGCTGTCCGATACAATGCGCGACCCGTTTCGCGGCATTGGCAAACCGGAACCACTGCGCGGTGAACTCAGCGGCTGGTGGTCACGCCGCATCACATCAGAACATCGGCTGGTCTATCGCTGCGTGGGCACCGGCAAAGATCAGCGCATCGAAGTGGCGCAGTGCCGCGACCATTACTGACGCACCCCGCCACACCCCCTTGCCCCGATCCAGCAACCGGCCTACACGGCGGCACAATCACTGGCCGGGCCCCCCGATTCCCGGTCAGCCCGCCACCTTTCGGGACACGGCCTGCAGCGCGATCAGGCCGCGACGGATGGAAGGGTGGCGGGAGTTGCATCGCCAGTGACCGTGCGACATTGCCGCAGCCTGCGGGAATGACGTGCGGTTTTTGCTGTTTTCCGCAAGGCCGTCACCGGCCCTGCAAGAGAGGCGACACGAAGACCATGGCCACCCAGATGAAGCCGCCGCAGGGCGTCAAGCCGTTCAACAACCGCCGCCGCATCCGCAAGACCTTCGGCCACATCGGCGAAGTGGTGCAGATGCCCAACCTCATCGAGGTGCAGCGCGAAAGCTATGAACAGTTCCTGCGGTCCAACCCGGCGGTGGGTTATGTGTCGGGCCTGGAAAAGACCCTGCGTTCGGTGTTCCCGATCCGCGATTTCGCCGGCACGGCCGAGCTGGATTTCGTGCATTACGAACTGGAAGAGCCCAAGTATGACACGGACGAGTGCCGCCAGCGCGGCATGACCTATGCCGCCCCGATGCGGGTGACGCTGCGCCTGATCGTGTTCGAAGTGGATGCCGATACCGAAACCCGCTCCGTGCTCGATATCAAGGAGCAGGACGTCTACATGGGCGACATGCCCTTGATGACCGGCAACGGCACCTTCATCATCAACGGCACCGAGCGCGTGATCGTCAGCCAGATGCACCGCAGCCCCGGCGTGTTCTTCGATCATGATCGCGGCAAGACGCACGCATCGGGCAAATATCTGTTTGCTGCCCGCGTCATCCCCTATCGCGGTTCGTGGCTGGATTTCGAATTCGACGCCAAGGACATTGTCAACGTCCGCATCGACCGCAAGCGCAAGCTGCCGGTGACCAGCCTGCTCTATGCGCTGGGCTGGCATAGCGAAGAGATCCTCAACCTCTTCTATGGCCGGGTGGTGTGGGTGCGCGGCCATGGCGCCAATGGCGAGGCCGGCTGGGTGGTGCCGTTCGTGGAGGCCAACTGGCGCAACGCCAAGCCGACGTTCGACGTGGTGAACGCCGAAACCGGCGGAGTGGTGTTCCCGATGGGCACCAAGGTGACGCCGCGCATGGTGCGCAAGGCCACCACCGACGGCTGCAAGAGCCTGCTGATCCCGACCGAAGAGATCTTTGGCCGCTACAGCGCCTTTGATCTGATCAACGAGGCCACCGGCGAAATCTACATCGAGGCCGGTGACGAGCTGACCGCCGAGAATCTGGAGCGCATCGACCGGTCCGGCCAATCGACCATCGAGCTGCTCGACATCGATCATGTCTCCACCGGGCCGTGGATCCGCAACACGCTGATGGCCGACAAGGTGGAAGGCCGCGACCATGCGCTGGCCGAAATCTATCGCGTCATGCGCCCGGGCGAGCCGCCGACGCGCGAGACCGCCGAAGCCATGTTCTATGGCCTGTTCTTCGATCCCGATCGTTATGATCTGTCGGCGGTGGGCCGGGTGAAGATGAACATGCGCCTGGGCCTGGATTGCCCGGACGACATGACCGTGCTGCGCCGCGAGGATATTGCCTCGGTGATCAAGACGCTGGTCGATCTGAAGGATGGCAAGGGCGAGATCGACGATATCGACAATCTGGGCAACCGCCGCGTGCGTTCGGTGGGCGAGCTCTTGGAAAACCAGTATCGCGTTGGCCTGCTGCGCATGGAACGCGCGGTGAAGGAGCGCATGAGCAGTGTCGACATCGACACGGTCATGCCCAACGATCTGATCAACGCCAAGCCGGCGGTGGCCGCAGTGCGCGAATTCTTCGGCTCCAGCCAGCTGTCGCAGTTCATGGACCAGACCAATCCGCTGAGCGAAGTCACCCACAAGCGCCGTGTCTCGGCGCTCGGCCCGGGCGGTCTGACCCGCGAGCGCGCCGGCTTTGAAGTGCGCGACGTGCACCCCACGCACTATGGCCGCATCTGCCCGATCGAAACGCCGGAAGGCCCGAACATCGGCCTGATCAACAGCCTGGCCACCTTCAGCCGGGTCAACAAATATGGCTTCATCGAAACGCCGTACCGCAAGGTCATCGACGGCAAGTTGACCGACGAGGTGCATTATCTGTCGGCCATGGAAGAGGCCCGCCACACCATCGCGCAGGCCAATGCCGGCATCGATGCCAATGGCGTGTTCGTGGAAGAGCTGATCTCGGCCCGTCAGGCCGGCGAATTCCTGATGGCGCCGGCCGGCACCATCACGCTGGCCGATGTCAGCCCCAAGCAGTTGGTCTCGGTCGCGGCCTCGCTGATCCCCTTCCTGGAAAACGACGACGCCAACCGCGCGCTGATGGGTTCGAACATGCAGCGCCAGGCGGTGCCGCTGGTGAAGGCCGAAAGCCCGTTCGTTGGCACCGGCATGGAAGGCACGGTGGCCCGCGATTCCGGCGCCGCCATCGCCGCCAAGCGCACCGGCATCGTGGACCAGGTGGATGCCACCCGCATCGTCATCCGCGCCACCCAGGATGTGGAGCCCGGCAAGTCCGGCGTCGACATCTACACGCTGATGAAGTTCCAGCGCTCCAACCAGTCCACCTGCATCAACCAGCGCCCGCTGGTGACGGTGGGTGATCTGGTGCAGAAGGGCGACATCATCGCCGATGGCCCCTCCACCGAGGATGGCGAACTGGCGCTGGGCCGCAACGTGCTCGTCGCCTTCATGCCGTGGAACGGCTACAACTATGAAGATTCGATCCTGATCAACGAAAAGATCGTCAAGGAAGACATCTTCACCTCGATCCACATCGAGGAATTCGAAGTGATGGCCCGCGACACCAAGCTGGGCCCGGAAGACATCACCCGCGACATTCCCAATGTCGGTGAAGACGCGCTGGCCCGTCTCGACGAAGCCGGCATCGTCTATATCGGCGCCGAAGTGGAGCCGGGCGACATCCTGGTCGGCAAGATCACGCCCAAGGGCGAATCGCCGATGACGCCGGAAGAAAAGCTGCTGCGCGCCATCTTCGGCGAAAAGGCCAGCGACGTGCGCGACACGTCGCTGCGGCTGCCGCCGGGCGTGTCGGGCACCATCGTCGATGTGCGCATCTTCAACCGCCACGGCATCGACAAGGACGAGCGCGCCCTGCAGATCGAGCGCGAGGAGATCGAGCGCCTGGAAAAGGACGCCACCGACGAACGCGCCATCCTGGATCGTGCCACCTATGCCCGTCTCACCGATGCCCTGCTGGGCCAGGAAGCCGTGGCCGCGCCCAAGGGCGTGAAGAAGGGCGTGACCATCGACCAGACCCTGCTGGACGAGCATCCCCGCCGCGAATGGTGGAAGTTCGGCGTTGCCGATGATGGCGTGCAGGCCGGTCTGGAAGCGTTGAAGGCGCAGTGGGATGAAGCCCACACCGCCATCACCGCCCGTCTGGAAGACAAGAAGGCCAAGGTGCAGGCCGGCGACGAACTGCCGCCCGGCGTGCTGAAGATGGTCAAGGTGTTCGTCGCGGTGAAGCGCAAGCTGCAACCGGGCGACAAGATGGCCGGCCGCCACGGCAACAAGGGGGTGATTTCCCGCATCCTGCCGCAGGAAGACATGCCGTTCCTGGCCGATGGCACCCCGGTGGACATCGTGCTCAACCCGCTGGGCGTGCCCAGCCGCATGAACGTCGGCCAGATCTTCGAAACCCATCTGGGCTGGGCCGCGCGCGGCCTGGGCAAGAAGATCGCCGCCATGCTGGAAGCCATCAACGACACGATGGCGACCGGCAGCGCCGCAGAGATCCGCGCGCTGTTCCAGGCCATCTATGGCCCGCAATATGCGCTGGACGTCGTCGATCTGACGGACGATGCGGTGGTGGAACTGGCGCGCAATCTGGTGGGCGGCGTGCCGATGGCCACCCCGGTGTTCGATGGCGCCAAGGAAAGCGACGTGTCGCACATGCTGGCGCTGGCCGGGCTGGATTCGTCGGGCCAGGTCGAGCTGTTCGACGGCCGCACCGGCGACCAGTTCGACCGCAAGGTGACCGTGGGCTATATCTACATGCTCAAGCTGCACCACCTGGTGGACGACAAGATCCACGCCCGCTCGATCGGCCCCTACAGCCTGGTCACCCAGCAGCCGCTGGGCGGCAAGGCCCAGTTCGGCGGCCAGCGCTTCGGTGAAATGGAAGTGTGGGCGCTGCAGGCCTATGGCGCGGCCTATACCTTGCAGGAAATGCTCACCGTCAAGTCCGACGACGTGGTGGGCCGCACCAAGGTGTATGAAGCCATCGTCAAGGGCGATGACACGTTCGAAGCCGGCATCCCCGAAAGCTTCAACGTGCTGGTCAAGGAAATGCGCTCGCTGGGCCTCAACGTCCAGCTGCAGTCGAACGAGAAGGTGGAGTGACGGGGCAGGCCTGACACCGCCGCCACGCCCCCTTCCACTCCGCTTCTGGAGACAGACACATGAACGACGTCACCAACTTCTTCTCGCCGGCGGCCAAGCCGGAAACCTTCGATCAGATCCAGATCGCCATCGCCAGCCCGGAACAGATCCGCAGCTGGTCGTACGGCGAGATCAAGAAGCCGGAAACCATCAACTACCGCACGTTCAAGCCAGAGCGTGACGGCCTGTTCTGCGCGCGCATCTTTGGCCCGATCAAGGATTACGAGTGCCTGTGCGGCAAGTACAAGCGCATGAAATACAAGGGCATTGTCTGCGAAAAATGCGGCGTGGAAGTGACCGTGTCCAAGGTCCGCCGCGAGCGCATGGGCCATATCGAACTGGCCGCGCCCGTGGCCCACATCTGGTTCCTGAAATCGCTGCCCAGCCGCATCGGCATGCTGCTCGACATGCAGTTGAAGCAGCTGGAGCGCGTGCTCTATTTCGAACAATATGTCGTGATCGAACCGGGCATGACCCCGTTCAAGAAGTTCGACCTCCTCACCGAGGACGAGCTGATGACCGCGCAGGAGGAATATGGCGAGGATGCCTTCCAGGCCGGCATCGGCGCCGAAGCCATCCGCATCCTCCTGGAACAGCTGGATCTTGAAGGCGAGATGGAGCAGCTGCGCGAGGAGCTGCGCACCACCAAGTCCGAACTGAAGCCCAAGAAGATCATCAAGCGGATGAAGGTGGTGGAAAGCTTCATCAATTCCGGCAACAAGCCGGAATGGATGATCCTCACCGTGGTGCCGGTCATCCCGCCCGATCTGCGCCCGCTGGTGCCGCTGGACGGCGGCCGCTTTGCCACGTCGGATCTCAACGATCTCTATCGCCGCGTCATCAACCGCAACAACCGCCTGAAGCGGCTGATCGAACTGCGCGCGCCCGACATCATCGTGCGCAACGAGAAGCGCATGTTGCAGGAAGCGGTTGACGCCCTGTTCGACAACGGCCGCCGTGGCCGCACCATCACCGGCGCCAACAAGCGCCCGCTGAAATCGCTGTCGGACATGCTGAAGGGCAAACAGGGCCGCTTCCGCCAGAACCTGCTCGGCAAGCGCGTCGATTATTCCGGCCGTTCGGTGATCGTCACCGGCCCGGAACTGAAGCTGCACCAGTGCGGCCTGCCCAAGAAGATGGCGCTCGAACTGTTCAAGCCGTTCATCTACTCGCGGCTTGACGCCAAGGGCCTGTCGATGACCCTGAAGCAGGCCAAGAAATGGGTGGAAAAGGAACGCAAGGAAGTCTGGGACATCCTGGACGAGGTGATCCGCGAGCATCCGGTGCTGCTGAACCGCGCGCCCACCCTGCACCGCCTGGGCATCCAGGCCTTTGAACCGGTGCTGATCGAAGGCAAGGCCATCCAGCTGCACCCGCTGGTCTGCTCCGCCTTCAACGCCGATTTCGATGGTGACCAGATGGCCGTGCACGTGCCGCTGAGCCTTGAGGCCCAGCTGGAAGCGCGCGTGCTGATGATGTCCACCAACAACATCCTGTCGCCCGCCAACGGCAAGCCGATCATCGTGCCCAGCCAAGACATGGTGCTGGGCCTTTATTATCTGTCGATGGAAATGGACGGCGAACCGGGCGAAGGCATGGCGTTCGGCACCATGGCCGAAGTGCACCAGGCGCTGTTCAACCGGAACGTCACCCTGCACACGAAGATCATCGCGCGCGTGCCGCAGACCGATGAGGCCGGCCAGCGTTACATGAAGCGGGTCAACACCACGCCGGGCCGGCTGCTGCTGGGCGAAACCCTGCCGCAAAGCCACAAGGTGCCGTTCGAGACGATCAACCGCCTGCTGACCAAGAAGGAGATCGGCGACGTCATCGACACCGTCTATCGCCACACCGGCCAGAAGGAGACGGTGCTGTTCGCCGATGCCATCATGGCGCTGGGCTTCCGCCACGCCTTCCAGGCCGGCATCAGCTTTGGCAAGGACGACATGGTGATCCCCGATGCCAAGGCGCGGCTGGTCGACGAGACCAAGGCGCTGGTGAAGGATTTCGAGCAGCAATATCAGGACGGCCTGATCACCCAGGGTGAGAAGTACAACAAGGTCGTCGACATCTGGGCGCGCTGCGGCGACCAGGTCGCCACCGAAATGATGAAGGAGATCAGCTCCAAGAAGAAGCGGCCCGATGGCCGCGAGGCGCCGATCAACTCCATCTACATGATGGCCCACTCCGGTGCCCGTGGTTCCCAGGCGCAGATGAAGCAGCTGGCCGGCATGCGCGGCCTGATGGCCAAGCCGTCGGGCGAGATCATCGAAACGCCGATCATCTCCAACTTCAAGGAAGGCCTGACCGTGCTGGAGTATTTCAACTCCACCCACGGCGCCCGCAAGGGTCTGGCCGATACCGCGCTGAAGACCGCCAATTCCGGCTATCTCACCCGGCGTCTGGTCGATGTGTCCCAGGATTGCGTGGTGGTCGAACAGGATTGCGGCACCGAACGCGGCATGGTGATGAAGGCCATCGTCGAAGGCGGCAACACCATCGTGTCGCTGGCCGAACGCATCCTGGGCCGCACCGTGCTGGTGGATGTGGTGGATGCCAAGACCGGCGAAGTGGTGGCCGCGGCCGGCCATCTGCTCACCGAACCCGACGTGGTGCGCATCGAAAAGGCCGCGGTGGCGGAAGTAAAGATCCGCTCCCCGCTGCTGTGCGAAACCCGTGGCGGCGTCTGCGGCACCTGCTATGGCCGCGATCTGGCACGCGGCACGCCGGTGAACATGGGCGAAGCCGTGGGCGTCATTGCCGCCCAGTCGATCGGCGAACCCGGCACGCAGCTGACGATGCGCACCTTCCACATCGGCGGCGCCGCCCAGGTGTCGGAACAATCGACCCTGGATGCGCCGGTGGACGGTACGGTGGAATATCGTGGCCTCACCACCATCACCGACAGCCGCGGCCGCGCCATTGCCATGGCCCGCAACGGCGAACTGGTGCTGCGCGATGCCGAAGGCCGCGAACGCTCGATCCATCGCATCACCTATGGCTCGATCATCGCACAGGCCGATGGCGCCAGCGTGGCCAAGGGCGACCGGCTGGCCGAATGGGATCCCTACACCCTGCCGGTCATCACCGAAAAATCGGGCAAGGTGAAATATCAGGATCTGATCGAAGGCCTGACCCTGCGCGAAGAGGTGGACGAAGCCACCGGCATCACCAACAAGGTGGTGGCCGAATGGAAATCCAGCAACAAGAAGGAGGATCTGCGCCCGCGCATCACCCTGCTGGACGACAGCTCTGGCGAAGCCGCCCGTTACATGCTGGCCGCCGATGCCATTCTGTCGGTGGCCGATGGCCAGGAGGTTTCGGCCGGCGACGTGCTGGCGCGCATTCCGCGCGAAGCCGCCAAGACGCGCGACATCACCGGTGGTCTGCCGCGCGTGGCCGAATTGTTTGAAGCCCGCATCCCCAAGGACAATGCGATCATCGCCCGTATCGATGGCCGCGTGGAATTCGGCAAGGATTACAAGACCAAGCGCCGCATCACCATCCGTTCGGAAGAAGGCGGCGATCCGGCCGAATATCTGGTGCCCAAGGGCAAGAACGTGGCGGTGCAGGAAGGCGACTTCGTGCGCAAGGGTGACTATCTGATCGATGGCAACCCCAACCCGCACGACATATTGGAAGTGCTGGGTGTGGAGCCGCTGGCCGAATATCTGTGCGCTGAAATCCAGGAAGTCTATCGCCTGCAGGGCGTGCGCATCAACGACAAGCATATCGAAGTGATCGTGCGCCAGATGCTGCAGAAGGTGGAAATCACCGAAAGCGGCGACACCACGCTGCTGGTGGGCGAACAGGTCGACCGCGAGGAGATGGACAGCGAAAACGCCAAGCTGCCCGAAGGCAGCCGCTTTGCCGCCGGCAAGCCGGTGCTGCTGGGCATCACCAAGGCGAGCCTGCAAACCAAGAGCTTCGTGTCGGCGGCGTCCTTCCAGGAAACCACCCGCGTGCTCACCGAAGCCGCCGTGCAGGGCAAGATCGACACGCTGACCGGCCTGAAGGAAAATGTCATCGTCGGCCGGCTGATCCCGGCCGGCACCGGCGCCGGCATGAACCGCCTGCGCGTGGCCGCCAATTCGCGCGACGTCGCCCTGCGCGCCGTGCAGAAGGCCAGCCAGCAGGCACTGGAACAGACCGAAGGCTGACGCCGGCGGCCCGTTCGGGCATGAAACACCCCGCCGGCAGCGCTGCCGGCGGGGTTTTTCTTGGAGCCGTCCACCAATTCGGCCACCAATTGCCGCGCCTTGGCCACAATGCACAGGCACACCGCCACCATCGGACGGGATTCGTCCACCGTGCAGGACAAGAGTGTGGCCACTGCCTTCAAATTGCCGGAAGCGCTTGCACCCGAAGCGGCCCGCCCGCTGCGGGTGGTGCTGTTTTCCGGAAACTATAATTATGTCCGCGACGGGGCCAACCAGGCGCTGAACCGGCTGGTCGCCTTTCTGGAACGCGAAGGCTGCACGGTGCGGGTCTATTCCCCCACCAGCGACACGCCGGCCTTTGAACCGGCCGGCACCCTGGTTTCGGTGCCCAGCCTGGCCGTGCCGGGGCGCGGCGAATATCGCGTTGCCTTGGGCCTGCCCGAACGGCTGAAACAGGATATCCGCGAATTTGCGCCGGATATCATCCACTTGTCTGCCCCCGATCCTGCCGCCCATGCCGCCAAGAAACTGGCGCGCAGCCTTGGCGTGCCGGTGGTGGCCTCCATCCACACCCGCTTTGAAACCTATCTTGAATATTATGGGCTGGGCTTTGTGCGCCCCGCCATCGAGGCGTTGCTGCGCCGATTCTATGCCGGTCTCGACGAAATTTTCGTGACCACCCAAGGCTTTGGCGCGATGATGCAGGACGCGCGGATCATCGCGGCAACGCCCGCGGTGTGGAGCCGCGGTGTGGACAAGACCCGGTTCAACCCCGCCCGCCGCAGCCCGGAATGGCGCTGGAGCCTGGGGATCGGCGATGCCGAACCCGTGATCGGTTTCGTTGGCCGGCTGGTGCTGGAAAAGGGCCTCGATACGGTGGCGGCGGCCGTCAACCAGTTGAAACAGCGCGGAATTGCCCACCGGTTGCTGGTGGTGGGCGAAGGCCCGGCGCGCGAACGCTTTGCCGCCCAGCTGCCCGATGCCATCTTCACCGGCTTTCTGGACGGCACCAATCTGGCCCGCGCCTATGCCAGCGCCGATCTGCTGCTCAACCCGTCCACCACCGAAACCTTCGGCAACATCAATCTGGAAGCCATGGCCAGCGGCATTCCGGTGGTCGCCGCGCGGGCCAGCGGCAATGAATGCCTGGTCGGCGATGGGCTCACCGGCGCGCTGATCGCGCCGGGCGACATGACCGCCTATGCCGATGCGCTGGCGCGCTATTGCAGCGATCCGCAGCTGCGCGCCGCCCATGGCGCGGCCGGGCTGGCCGCCGCCCAGGCCTTTGACTGGGATGTGATCAACGGCGCCGTGCTGTCCCGCTATCGCGAATTGATCGCAGCTAACTCCAAGTAAAAGAACGAGTTTCACTGCAACTTGCCCTCGTGTAGGCCAAGCGGCATGATTCGCTGTCTTGCCCTGATTGCGCTGCTTGTCGTCACCCCGGCGCGCGGCCAGACGGCGGCCGTGTCGATCGAGGCGCTGGCAGCGGACGTGGTGGCCGGCAATCCGGAACGCCAGTTTCTGGTGCGCCAGATCAGCCTCGCGCAGGCCGGGGCAGCGGCGGCCGGCCGGCTTGCCGATCCGGAAATAAGCGTGGAATTTGGCGAACGCCGCACCGACAATGTGCAGACCGGCCAACGGCTTGGCGATGGCCCGGCCTTTGCCGCCGCGATTTTGCAACCCATCGAATTCAACGGCCGGCTGCCGCTGCGGAAGGCCATCGCGCAGGGCAATGTCACGCTGGCCCGGCTGGGCCTGGCCCAGTTCGAAGCCGCGCTGGCCGGCCGCGCCCGCAGCCTGGGCACCCGCCTGTTCGCTGCCGATGCCCGGGCCGAGGCGGCGCGCGCCGTGGCCGCCCGGCTGCGCAGCCTGGCCGGCGTGCTGGTGGCGCGCGATCCGGCCGGCCAGACGCCGCGCATCGAAGCCGCCGTGCTGGAGGCCGCTGCCATCACCGCCGAACGCACCGCCGCCGAAGCCGAAGCGGCCTATAATGCGGCGCTCTATGAACTCAACGGCTTGCGTGGCCAGCCCTTTCCGGCGCGGCTGCGCATCCAGCGCCCGCCGCTCGGCCCGCCGCCGCTGCCCGACATCAGCCAGCTGGCCGAACAGGCCGAACGCGGCAATTTCGAGCTGCTGGCGCTGAAGGCCCAGCTGGAACAGCAGGGGCTGGGGGTGCGGCTGGCGCAAAAGGGCCGGGTGGGCGCGATCAGCATCGGGCCGTTCATCAACCGTGATCGCGGCGATGTGCAGGACCAGGTGGTCGGCCTGCGCGCCAGCACCACATTGCCGGTGTGGAACCGCCAGGCCGGCGATGTTGCCGTGGCCGAAGGCCGCGAGGCGCAGGGGCAGGCGGCGCTGATTGCCGCCCGTCGCCGTATCCTGGCGCAGCTTCACGCCGATGCCGCGCTCTATCGCGCCCGTGCCGAGGCGCTGGCGCGCTGGCCGGCCGATGCCCCGCAGCGCTTTGCCGCCGCCGCGCAGGAAGCCGATCGCGCCTATCGGCTGGGCGCGGTGCCGCTGGCCACCTATGTTGCCATGCAGACCGGCTGGCTTGATGCCCTGACCGCCGTGGTCGAGACCAGCGCCGGCCTGTGGGACGCGCGCGAGGCCATCCGCATCGCCATCGGGGGCGGCAGCGAACCGTGATCGCCGCGCTGATTTCGGCCAGCGAGCGCAACCGCGGCGGCATCGTGCTGGCTGCCATCATCGCGGTGGCCATCGGCCTTTGGCATCTTGCCACCCTGCCGATCGATGCCATTCCCGATGTGACCGGCGTGCAGGTGCAGGTCAACACCGCGGTGCCGGGCCTGGCCGCGCCGGAAATCGAAACCCGTGTCACCGTGCCGATCGAACGGCTGATGGGCGGGCAGCCCGGCCTCACCGGCTTCCGCTCGCTCACCCGGTCGGGCCTGAGCCAGGTAACGTTGCTGTATGAAGACGGCACCGACGTGCTGCGCGCCCGCCAGCTGGTGGCGGAACGGCTGGGCACGGCCGCCGCGCTGCTGCCACCCGGCGCCGCGCCGCAGCTGGCGCCGATCACCACCGGGCTGGGCGAGATCCTCTATTACACGCTGGAATGGGATCATCCGCCCGATGACGAACCGCACCATCCCGGCCTGACCCCGGCCAGCAGCGAAGATGATCATCTGATGGCGCTGGCCGAAACCCAGGAATATGTGGTGGTGCCCATGCTGCGCACCGTGCCCGGCGTGGCCGAGGTGAACAGCATCGGCGGGCTGGAACGCCAATATGTGATCGAACCTGATCTGGCCCGGCTGGCCGCCGCTGGGGTGACGCCGGCCGAACTGGCCGCGGCGGTGGCGGCCTTTGCCGAAAACGCCGGCGGCGGCGCCATCAGCCGTGCCGGTCGCCGGCTGGTGGTGCGCACCGATGCGCGCGTGATTCAGCCCGAAGCCATTGGCGCGCTGCCGGTGAAATTTGCCGGCGGCGTGCGGCCGCTCACCGTGGCCGATCTGGCCACGGTGCGGGTGGGCAGCGCCCTGCGATCGGGCGCGGCGACGGTGAATGGCGAACAGGCGGTGCTGGGCACCATCATGCTGCTGGCCGGCCGCAACAGCCGCGAGGTGGCGCGTGCTGTCGATGCCGCCCTGCCCGATGTGCAGGCGGCGCTGCCCCGTGGCATGGTGATCCGCGTGCGCTATGACCGGGCCGATCTGGTGGAACGCACGGTGGCGACCGTGCAGGCCAATCTGTCGGAAGGCGCGCTGCTGGTGGCGCTGGTGCTCATCCTCATGCTGGGCCACTGGCGCGCGGCGCTGATCGTCGCCGCCGTCATCCCGGTGGCTTTTCTGATCGCCGCCATCTTCATGGCGCGGCTGGAGATTTCCGGCAATCTGATGAGCCTGGGGGCGCTGGATTTCGGCCTGCTGGTTGATGGGGCGATCGTGGGCATCGAAAACGCCCTGCGCCGGCTGGCGGCAGAACAGACGCGGCTGGGCCGGCCGCTGGACGAGGCCGCGCGCCGCGCCCTGATCGCGCGGGCGATGGGTGAGGTCGCCCGCCCGGTGGCCTTTGGCGTGGCGATCATCACGCTGGTCTATGTGCCGGTGCTGGCGCTGGGCGGGGTGGAGGGCAAATTGTTCCGTCCGATGGCGCAGACGGTGATGCTGGCGCTGGCCGCGGCGCTGCTGGTCAGCCTCACGCTGGTGCCGGCGCTGGCGTCCTTGTTCCTGCGGGCTGGCGGCGATCATGGCCCCGGCCGGCTGATGCGCGGCCTGGAGGCCGGCTATCGCCCGGTGCTGGCCGCCACGCTGGCACGGCCGGCGCTGGCCATCGTGCCGGCGCTGCTGGTGATGCTGGCCGCCGGGTTGATCTTCACCCGGCTGGGCACCCTGTTCACGCCGCGGCTGGACGAAGGCGCGATCACCGCCATGGTCTATCGCCCGACCGACATGAGCCTGGAGGCCAGCCTGGCCCAGCAACAGGCGATCGAACGGGCGATCCTGCAGAAGTTCCCGCAGATTACCCATGTGTTCTCGCGCATCGGCACGGCGGCGGTGGCCACCGATCCGATGCCGCCGAACGAGAATGATCTGTATGTCCACTACAGGCCGCAGGGCGAATGGCCGGCTACCGGCCCGCAGACCAAGGCCGAACTGGTGCAGGCGATCGCGGCCGAAGCCCGGCGCATCCACCCCGATCAGCGCTTCCTGTTCGCCCAGCCCATCGAAATGCGCTTCAACGAGATGCTGGAAGGCACCCGCGCCGATCTGTCGGTGAAGATCCACGGCGATGATGATGACCGGCTGGAGGCGCTGGGCGCCGCCGCGCTCAAGGTGCTGGAACGCCTGCCCGGCACCGCCCAGGCCGAATTTGAAGTGGATGGCCGCACCCCCAGCCTGGTGGTGACGGTGAACACGCAAGCGCTGGTGCGGCTGGGCCTTGGGGCAGACGAGGTGAACCGCGCCATCCGCGCCGGGCTGGCGGGTGAAGAGGTTGGGGCCATATTGGAAGGCATCCGCCGTCACGCCATCGTGGTGCGCCTGGCCGATGCGCAGCGCGCCGATCTGGATGCGATCCGGGCGCTGCCGCTCAGGGTGGGGGCGGCCGGGCTGGTGCCGCTGGGCCGGGTGGCGACATTGCACGAAGTGATGGCGGTGGAACCGGTGCGGCGGGACAATGGCCAGAAGCGCGCCGCGCTGCTGGTCAACCTGTCGGGCAGCGATGTGGAGGCCTATGTGGCGCGCGCCCGCACCGAACTGGCCAGGGCGGTGCCGCTGCCCGCCGGCTATCACATCGAATTTGGCGGCCAGTTCAAGCAGTTGCAGGAAGCCAAGGCCCGGCTGGCGGTGCTGGTGCCGGCCTGCCTGCTGTTGATCCTGGTGCTGGTGTTCGCGGCGCTGGGTTCGCTGCGCCAGGCGCTGATCGTGTTTGCCGGCATTCCGCTGGCCGTCACCGGCGGGGTGTTCGCGCTGGCCTTGCGCGGCATGCCGTTTTCGATCACGGCGGCCATCGGCTTCATCGCGCTGTCGGGCATTGCCATGCTCAATGGCCTGGTGCTGGTGGACCATATCAACCAGCTGCGCGCCGCCGGCATGGCCCGCGCCGAAGCGGTGGTGGCCGGCGCGATCGACCGGCTGCGCCCGGTGCTGGCCACGGCGCTGGTGGCAGCGATCGGCTTTGTGCCGATGGCGCTGGCCAGCGGGGCGGGGGCCGAAGTGCAGCGCCCGCTGGCCACGGTGGTGATCGGCGGCATCATCTCCTCCACCCTGCTCACCCTGTTGCTGCTGCCCACCCTGTATCGCCGCCTGGCAGGGGATTGAGGAATCGCCGCCCAGCGCCTACATGGGATGTGCCGGCTTGCCGGCTATGGCGATAAATGATGCCGTGGAATAGACGCAGCGGACCCGGGGGCAGTACCCGGCGGCTCCACCATTCTCCAACCCGTTGTCGGGGCGATGTTTGGGGCCGAACCAGAATCGACGTGTGTTCAAAGACGATGTTTTCGCCCGGCCTGAATGCGCCGTAAAACCGTTCAAACACCACAAATGCCAACGACAACGAGGCATTCGCGATCGCAGCGTAACTGAAGGTCTTCACCGACCAAAGGTTACACTGGCCGAAAGCGCGGCACGGGCCACGCCGGGCAACAGAAGTGGATTCCAGCGGCCAGAGGGGGGCCGGGCAACAGAACCCCCTCACCAACCTGCGTGTGGCAAGGCCCCCCGGAAAATTCAGTCAATTTGGGGGGCCGGGCAACATTACCCCCTCACCAACCTGCGTGCGGCAAGGCCCCCCGGAAAATTCAGGCCGTTTGGGGGGGCGGGCAACATGGCCGAATCAATCGGTTTTCCGGATCACCTCATCCAGTCGCGCGACCGGCAGGCCGAATTTCCGCACGATCATCACATTGTGCAGCGTGCGGCCATCGGCCTGCAACGCCAGTGTCTGTTCGGCCTGAAACCCGCCCTTCATGGCAAAGCGCAGGTGCAGCCGGCCAGCGGCCAGCCGGCCGCGCACCGGCCCGCTGGCATCGCTCAACGCGCCGCTGAACCCGCTGTCGCCAGCGCGGCGCAGCGTCCATTGCCGCCGGGTCGGCGCCTGGCCCGCCACGGTCACCGTCTGCTCCAGCCGGATCGTGCCATCGGGCATCGCCACGCCGTGCCCTTCAACCGCAATGCTGCGGGGCCGGCGGGTGGCGATGCGCAACCGGCCCTCGCCGTGGGTGGTGCCGGCAAAGAAGGCGATGGGATCAAGCGGCGGTGCGGTGGCCGCTGGCCGGGGCAGCCCGCCGCTGGCCACGCAGCCCGAAACACTGCCCAGCATCACCACCGCTGCCAGTTGCTGTCGCATGTGCCGCTTCTCCCTGTTGCCGGCGACGCCGGGGTGCGGCGGCGCGATGCGTCTTGTCACACGGCCATGGCATGGATGCTTGACCTCGCCCGCGCCCCGCGCCAATCCAGACCACGCACATCAGCCAAGGCCGCCCGTCGTGACCGAAACCACCCCAGACAGCCTGATCCCCTATGACGACATCGTCCAGGACGCGCTGCGCGGCGTGGTCAGCCGTGTGTTGCGCCGCATCCAGGCCGATGGCGGCCTGCCCGGCGGCCATCATTTCTATATCGCCTTTCGCACCCGTGCGCCCGGCGTTGCCATCCCGGCGCACCTGAAGGAACGTTATCCCGACGAGATGACCATTGTCATCCAGCATCGTTATTGGGATCTGGTGGTGGCCGATGATCATTTTTCCATCGGCCTGTCGTTCAACCAGATGCCGGCCACGCTGGTCATCCCCTATGATGCCATTGTCGGCTTTGTCGATCCGGCGGTGAATTTCGCCCTGCAATTTGCGGCCAAGGATGGCGAGATCCCGCCCGATCAGCCGCCCGAACCCGAAGCACCGCCGCCCGAAACGGATGGCGGCTCCAACAGCGGCAATGTCGTCACGCTCGATCGGTTCCGCCGCAAGTGACCCAGTTTGCCCGCCGTGATGCGCCAGCCCGCCGCGGGCTGATGTTCGTGCTGTCATCGCCGTCGGGCGCCGGCAAGACCACCCTGTCGCGCGCCCTGCTGGCCGAAGACCCCGACATCACCATGAGCGTTTCGGCCACCACCCGCCGCCCCCGCCCCGGCGAGGTGGACGGGGTGGATTATTATTTCGTCGGCACCGATCAGTTCCAGTCGATGGTGGCGGAAAATGCCCTGCTGGAATGGGCCACCGTGTTCGGCAACCGCTATGGCACGCCGCGCAGCCCGGTGGAGGCGGCGCTGGCCGCCGGCCGCGACGTGCTGTTCGATATCGACTGGCAGGGCACGCAGCAGTTGCAGCAGACCGATGCCGCATCCGATCTGGTGCGGGTGTTCATCCTGCCGCCCAACCTGGCCGAACTGGAACGCCGGCTGACCAGCCGCGCCACCGATCACCCCGACGTGATCGCCGGCCGCATGGCCCGCGCCCGCGACGAGATCAGCCACTGGGGCGAATATGATTATATCCTCGTCAATGATGACGCCGAAACCTGCCTGAGCGAGATCAGGGCCATCCTGCAGGCCGAACGGCTGCGCCGCAAACGCCAGCTTGGCCTGGCCGGCTTCGTGCGCGGCATGCTGGGCGAATGATGCGGCCAAGGCCATTGGCGGCGTGGCTGTTGGCGTTTCCGCTGCTGGCGGGGTGCAGCGGGAACGACGAGCTGCAACCCTTTGCCGTGGTGCGCCGCGCCGACGTGTGGCAGGCGGTGATCCGGGCCGATGATCGTGGCCGGCTGTCCCGCCTGTCCGATGCCTGGACCCAGGCGCAGGCCGATATTGCCACCGCCGGGGCAGGCGCGGCGCAGGCGGCATTGGGCCCGGTGGCCGATCCGGCGCGCACCAGCGCCGCGGCCCTGCCGGCGGCGGGGCCGGCGCAGTGCCGCATCATCCGGCTGGGCTGGCGCCAGGGCGGGGATCGCACGGTGCCGCCGGTGCAGGCCGAAGCCTGGGCGCCATGCACGCTGGCCGCCGATGGCATAGTGCTGCGGCTGGAAACCGCGCCGGGGCCGCAGCGCTTTGCCGGCACGCTTTATCCCGATGTTGACCGGCTGGTGTTTCTGGGCAGCATTGCCCTGGCCGGTGAACCGGGCCGCCTGCGCTATGGCGAGGATCGCGATCGCGACCAGCTGGGCGTGCTGACCGCGCTGGGCGACGGGCATTGGCGGCTGGCGCTGCCCTGGCCGCGCTGGAGCGCGCGGCTGGTGCTGATCGAAATCCGGGCTGCCTGAACCGGTGGCCGATCTGATCGCCGTGCTGGCCGCGCAAACGGCGGCCTTCTGGGTGGCCGCCATCGTTGGCGTGACCATCCTGGGCCTGGCCAAGGGCGGCTTTGCCGGGCTGGGCGTGCTGGGCGTGCCGGTGATGGCGCTGGGGATGAGTCCGGTGCTGGCTGCCGCCATCCTGCTGCCCATCCTGCTGGTGCAGGATGTGTTTTCGGTGCGGGCGTTTGGGGCACAGCGCAGCGGCCCCATCCTGATGCGCATGCTGCCCGGTTCCTGCCTGGGCATATTCGGCGGCTGGGCGCTGGCCAATTTCGTCTCGGTGGCCGCAGTGGAGGCCGCCGTTGGCCTGATCGCGCTGGGCTTTGGCCTGCAGCGCATCCGGGCGGAACGGCGCGGGGTGGCAGCGCGGGTCGGCCCGCCCTGGCAGGGCGTGGCCATGGGCGCGGTGGCCGGTTTCACCAGCCAGATCGCCCATGCCGGCGGGCCGCCGTTCCAGATGCACGTGCTGCCGATGAAGCTGCCGCGCGACATCTTCCTGGGCACCAGCAGCCTGTTCTTTGCGGTGATCAACTGGCTCAAGGTGCCGGCCTATGCCGCGCTGGGCACCTTCACCCCGGCCAACATGGCGCTGGCCGCCGCCCTGCTGCCGGCCGCGCTGCTGTCCACCTGGGCCGGCACCGTTCTGGTGCGCCGGGTTGATGGCCCGCGCTTTTATGCCATCATGCATGGATTGATGATCATGGTCGGGGGCAAGCTGGCATGGGACGGATTTTCGGGATTGTTGGCCTGACCGCGGGCCTGCTGGCGGTGCCGGCCCTGGCCGCGCCGGTCGATCTGGTCACGCTGTACAAGGATCTGCACGCCCACCCGGAATTGAGCTTTGAGGAGGTGCGTTCGGCCGGCATCCTGGCCGCCGAAGCCCGCGCCGCCGGCTTCGAGGTGACGGAAAAGGTCGGCCGCACCGGGGTGGTGGCGGTGCTGAGGAACGGCAAGGGCCCCACCGTGCTGATCCGCGCCGACATGGATGGCCTGCCGGTGAAGGAAGCAACCGGCCTGCCCTATGCCAGCACGGCCATGGGCCGCTATGGCAATGGCCCGCTCACGCCGGTGATGCACGCCTGTGGCCATGATATCCACATGACGGTGTGGGTGGGCACGGCGCGCTGGCTGGCCGAAAACCGCAGGCGCTGGCGCGGCACGGTGGTGATGGTGGGCCAGCCGGCCGAGGAGGGGCTGGGCGGCGCGCGCGCCATGATCGCCGATGGCCTGTTCACCCGCTTTCCCAAACCCGATTTCGCCCTGGCCCTGCACGACAGCGCCGCCATTCCGGCCGGCACGGTGAGCGTGCCGCCGCTGCGCGCCCTGTCGATCAGCAGTTCGATGGAGATGGTGGTGAAGGGCATCGGCGGCCACGGCGCCTATCCGGCAACGACGAAAGATCCGGTGGCGCTGGCCGCGCGCATCGTCACCGGGCTGCAACCGCTGATCAGCCGCGAAAATGATCCCTTTCAGCCGGCGGTGATCACCGTGGGCAGCATCCACGGCGGCACCCGCAGCAACATCATCCCCGATGAGGTGACGTTGCAGCTCACCATCCGCAGTTACGATGCCCGCCAGCAGCAGCGCCTGCTGGACGGCATTGCCCGCGTGGCGCGCGGGGAGGCGATTGCCGCCGGCCTGCCCGATGCCCTGATGCCCGTAACCACCACATCGCCCGTCGGCGTGCCCACGCTGAACGACACGCCGCTGGCCACACGGCTGAAGGCTCAGTTCGCCGCCCGGCTGGGCACGGTGCGGGTGGTCGATCTCGATCCGTCGATGGCGTCGGAGGATTTCCAGTATTTCGGGCTGGAGGCCAAGGTGCCATCGGTGATCTACTGGCTGGGCGGCGTGCCCCAGGCGAAATGGGATGCGGCCCAGGCCGGCGGCCCCGCCATCCCGTCGCTGCACAACAGCGGCTGGGCCCCCGATCCGGCCCCGACGATTGCCACGGGGGTGGAAACCATGACGGCGGCGGTGGAACTGCTGCTGCCGGTGAAATAGGGGCCGCCCCCCTCAAAATGCCCAAGCGCGCAAAGCGCCCCCGGCCGTGCTACAACAATCCCATTCCGATCCTGGGGAGGATGAGCCATGCGCGATTACACCAAATTCTACATCGACGGCCAATGGGTCGATCCGGCCGTGGCCAACCTGGCTGATGTGATCAACCCGGCCACCGAGGCGGTGGCGGGCCGCATCAATCTGGGCAGCGCGGCCGACGTTGATCGCGCCGTGGCCGCCGCCAAGGCCGCCTTCCCGGCCTTTGCCCGCACCAGCGTCAAGGAACGCATCGAGCTGCTGGGCGCCATCGCTGGCGAATATCAGAAGCGCTACAACGACATGGCCGCCGCCATCACCGAAGAAATGGGTGCCCCGGCCTGGCTGTCCAACCAGGCCCAGGCCGCGCTGGGCATCGGCCACATCAGCACCGCGATCGAAGTGCTGAAGAATTACAGGTTCGATGAGCTGAAGGGCACCACGCTGATCACGAAGGAGCCGATCGGCGTCTGCGCTTTCATCACCCCGTGGAACTGGCCGATCAACCAGATCGCCTGCAAGGTGGCCCCGGCGCTGGCCGTCGGCTGCACCATGGTGCTGAAACCGTCCGAAATCGCGCCCTTCTCGGCCTGGATCTGGACGGAAATCCTTCATGCCGCCGGCGTGCCCAAGGGCGTGTTCAACCTGGTCAACGGCGATGGCCCCGGTGTGGGCGTGGCGCTGTCGTCCCACAGGGATGTCGACATGGTCAGCTTCACCGGCTCGACCCGCGCCGGCATCGCGGTGGCCAAGAACGCGGCCGACACGGTCAAGCGCGTCGCGCAGGAACTGGGCGGCAAGTCGCCCAACATCGTGCTGCCCGATGCCGATCTGGTGAAGGCCGTCTCTGGCGGTGTGCAGAGCGTGATGATGAACTCGGGCCAGAGCTGCAACGCCCCCACCCGCATGCTGGTGCCGCGCGCGAAGATGGCGGAAGCCGCCGCCATTGCGAAGCAGGTCGCCGAAGCCACCACGGTGGGCGATCCCAATGGCAACAGCGCCATGGGCCCGGTCGTCAGCGAAACCCAGTGGCACAAGATCCAGGGCCTGATCGAACAGGGCATCAAGGAAGGTGCCACGCTGGTCGCCGGCGGCCCCGGCCGGCCCGAAGGGCTCGACAAGGGCTATTATGTCAAGCCGACCATCTTTGCCGATGTGACGAACGACATGACCATCGCGCGCGAGGAAATCTTCGGCCCGGTGCTGGCCATGCTGCCCTATGACAGCGAGGACGACGCCATCGCGATTGGCAACGACACCGTCTATGGCCTCGCCGCCTATGTGCAGGGCGAGCCGGAACATGCGAGGCGGGTGGCCCGCGAACTGCGCGCCGGCCAGGTCAACGTGAATCAGGCCGGGTTCGATCTGATGGCGCCGTTCGGCGGCTACAAGCAATCCGGCAACGGCCGCGAATGGGGCGATCACGGCTTTGCCGATTTCCTGGAAACCAAAGCCATCATCGGCTGGGGCGAAGCCGCCGCGGCCGAATAATCTTCCCTCCCCTTCAGGGGAGGGGCCGGGGGAGGGTGGCGAGCGCAGCGAGCCCTTCCCTTGACGATCATTGGGGGCCGGCTCGCCTGCGGCTCGCACCCTCCCCCAGCCCCTCCCTGAAAGGGAGGGGGGAGTTTGGCGAATGACCATCCACACCCCGATCTGCGATCTCCTCGGCGTCGAACATCCCGTGCTGCTGGCCGGCATGGGCGGCGTCTCCTACGCCGAAGTCTGCGCCGCCGTGTCCGCCGCCGGCGGCTTCGGCTCGCTCGGCATGGCCGGCCTGCCGCCCAAATTCATCGCCGATCAGATGGCGTGCGTGAAGGATCTGACCGACAAGCCGTTCGGCGTCGATCTGCTCACCGCCCAGCCCGAAACCCTCACCGCCAGTGTGGACGTGATCATCAAGGGCGGCGCCAGGGCCTTCATCGCCGGCCTGGGCGTGCCGGTGGCGATCATCAACGAGCTGAAGGCGGCCGGCATCGTCGTCATGTGCATGGCCGGCAATGTGAAGCATGCGGTCAAGGCTGCCGAGGCCGGCTGCGATGTCATCATCGCGCAAGGCACGGAAGGTGGCGGCCACACCGGCAGCGTCGCCTCCGTCGCGCTGTGGCCGCAGTGCGTCGATGCCGTCGATATCCCGGTGGTGGCGGCCGGCGGCCTGTATGACGGTCGCGGCCTTGCCGCCGCGCTGGCCTTTGGCTGTGTCGGCGTGTGGATGGGCACCCGCTTCATCGCCAGCCACGAGGCGCACGCCGGCCAGAAATACAAGGAGGCGATTGTGGGCATGAGCGAAAGCGACACGGTGATTTCCAAGGTGTTCACCGGCAAGACGCTGCGCGCCATCGTCAACGATTCGAACCGCGATTTCGACAACCGCAACGCCAAGCCGTTCGCCGCCCAGGTCGCCGAATCGGTGCAGCTGAACCGGCTGGGGCCGATTGCCGGCGTGCTCGATGTCATCCCCGAAACCCAGTGCCTGGCGGCCGGGCAGGGCGGCGGCGGCATCAGCGAGATATTGCCGGCCGGCGAGATCGTGCGCCGCACCGTGGCCGAGGCCGAATCCACCCTGAAAAGCCTGCGGAGCTTCGGCTGATGCGCCGCCTCCTGCTCGCGCTGGCTCTGCTCGCCACCCCCGCCGCCGCCATCGATGGCCCGGTCTTTCGTGGCTTCGGCAGCTACACCGCCACCGAACATGATCTGGCCATCCCCAGGGGCACGGTGCTGCGCCATGTCTATGATGTCACCGCTGCTGCACCGGGCAAGCGCAACCCCGGCTTTGAAACCGCGGCGCGCTTCATCAATTCCCATGTCGGCAACGGCATGGCGCAGCGGGATGTGGCGGTGGCCGTGGTCGTCCATGGCCCGGCGATTGCCGAACTCACCACGGCGGCGGCCTATGGCGCGCGCAACGCCGGTGCCGCCAACGCCAGCGAGGCGATGGTGAAGGCGATGCTGGCCCAGGGCGTGCGCTTCATCGTCTGCGGCCAGGCCGCCAACGCCATGGGCGTGAAGAAGGCCGACTTGCTTCCCGGCGTGGAACTGGCCATCTCTGCCAGCAGCGCCCACGCCGTCTTGCAGGCGCAGGGCTATACGCTGAACCCGTTCTGAAAGGCCCACCCATGCTGCGTGCCGCGCTCCTTGCCACCCTCCTGATCGCGGCGCCGGCGCTGGCCCAGGATCGCAGCGGCTTTGGCCCCGGCCCGGTGCTGGCAGATGTGGGCCCGATCGCCCCGGTGGCCAGTGATGTGCCGATCCCCAGGGGCGCCGAATTCCGCATCGCCTTTGATCTGGCCGCAAAAACCACCCCTGGCCAGCTGAGCCGCCAGATCGAAACCGCGGCGCGCACGCTCAACATGCATGTCGCCGCCGGCGTGCCGCAGAACAAGGTGAAGATCGTGCTGATCTTCCACGGCCCGGCCGCGCTCGATCTGCTGAACCCCGCCGCCTATGCCGCCCGCAACGATGGCAAGGCCAATGCCAGCGCCGATGCGGTGCAGAAACTGCTGGGCACCGGCGTGGAATTCATCCTGTGCGGCCAGACGGCGGCCAGCCAGGGCATCAGGAAGGCCGATCTCATCCCCGGCGTGAAGATGGCGCTGTCGGCCATCACCGCCCACGCCCTCTATCAACAGCGCGGCTACACGCTCAATCCGTTCTGATTGCCGTGCTGTTCGATCCACCGCTGTCCCGCTGGGAAAAACGCATCGGCTGGGCCTGGATGATCACCGGCGGCACCGCGGCGGTGGCGCTGTGGCTGGGCATCTTCGGCTGGTGGGGGCTGTTGATCGTCACCATCCCGGTGCTGCTCTATGCCCTGATCGCGCCGGGCCTGTTCCTGTACATGAGCGCGATCCTGCTGCCGCTGCTGCTCACGCGGCGCGGCCTGCGCCCGGCCGGCTGGGCGGCGGCGGCCATGCTGGTGGCGGCGCTGGCCATCGCACCGGCCTGGCAATCGGCGCGCGACACCCAGGCCGGGCTGGCCGGGGCCGTGGCCGGCGACCGGGGCGACAGGATTACCCTGCCGCGGGGCGGCACGGTCGCCCTGCTGGGCCTGGTGGAAAATTGCGATCTCGCCTGCATCGAGGCCTTCACCGATCATGGCGTGGCCGCCGTGCTGATCGGCGATGGCCGCACCACCGATCCGGCCCGGCCCGTCACCCTGCCGCGGATGCAGCTGGTGCCGGCCGGTGGCCAGCCGTGCCCGCCGGTGGGCAAGACCGCGCGGCAGATCCCCTGGCTCTATCCGGAAACCGAACAGAAACTGGCTGGCTCCGGCCGCTGCCTGCTGGTCGATACCGCACCGCTGGCCAGCGCCGATGTGGTGCAACGCTATTCCTATGGCGGGGAAGATCATGCCGGTGCCACGGTGGGCATCACCCGCATGGAGGCCTGGGTGCGGCGTGACGGCCGGCTGGCACCCGTGCTGCGCCGCACCCACGCCGTCATGCAGCAGGTGAATTATCCCGGCATCTATCTGGCGCCGATCATTGCGGACAATGGCCGTGGCCCGGCCGATTGGTGGCGCACCCAGCAGGAACGCGGCGATGATCTGTCCGATGATCTGTCGCGCTGGTGGCGGTAGGGCGTTTCCCGATCAGTCTGAATCTACGTTGTCGCCGTTCTGGCGACCCTTGCGGGGCGGGGCGATTTTGGCCCATGGCTGCGTCGCTCACCGGTTGCGATCCCAATTGCATCGCGCCCACCTCGCTTCTTGCCGTGAACGAAAATCGCCGCCGTGCCTCCGATCCAGACTGATCGCAAAAAACACTCTAATCGACGATCTCAAGCCGGCGCTTGATGCGATCAACCTCGTCGCGCAGACGGTCAACACGCACATTGAGGTGCGCAGTCACCTCGGCATCGCCCGCACCGTCACGCCGCAGGCCGGCAACGGCGCTGTTCAATTCGGAAAACCTCAAGCTATGTTCGCGCAGCGTTTCGCGCACCGACGACAGGTCGGCCCGGATCGTGCGCAGCATTTCAAGAACAAGGTTCTCAGTCATTCTGATCTTTTAGACCAGTTTGCCGAAAAACGCCAGCGCTCACCCCTTCAATGCCGGCACCCGCGCGGCCGCCTCGCCGGCATCGATCGCTGGCCCCGGCACGCCCGCATCCACCCGGCCACTGGCAGCCAGATGGATGGCCTTGCGGATGCGGCCATAGGTGCCGCAGCGGCAGATGTTGGTGATGGCGGCGTTGATGTCGTCGTCTGATGGGTTGGGCTTGTCCTTCAGCAGGGCGGCGGCGGCCATGATCATGCCCGATTGGCAATAACCGCATTGCGGCACCTGAAGGGCAATCCACGCCTGTTGCAGCACATGGTCGCGATTGTCGGACAGGCCTTCGATGGTGGTGACGAACGTGCCTTCCAGATCGGCAATCGCCAGCTGGCAGCTGCGTGCCGCCTTGCCATCCACATGCACGGTGCACGCCCCGCACAGGCCGGCGCCACAGCCGAACTTGGTGCCGGTCAACCCCGCCGCCTCGCGCAGCGCCCACAGCAGCGGGGTGGCAGGGTCCATCAGAAATTCGACAGGATTGCCGTTGACGGTGAACTTGGTCATGCCTGTTTCATAGACCGTGGGAGCCTGCAATGGAACTCAAGACGCTTGATTACCGTGTTGACGACGGCATCGCCCGCATCACGCTGAACCGCCCGGACGAGCTGAACACCATGAACGGCGATTTCTGGCCGGAAATGGTGCGCGTGTTCGAAGAGATCGCCCACGACATGGCGGTGCGCTGCGTGATCATCGCATCGACCGGCCGGCATTTCACCGCCGGGCTGGATCTGAAATGGGCCGGGCAGAACGGCGCGGCGCGCGGCGGCGGCGACATCGGCCGCCAGCGCGAGGCCTTCCGCCGCCACGTGAAGGAGCTGCAGGACAGTTTCAACGTGATCGACAATTGCCGGGTGCCGGTGATTGCCGTGTGCCAGGGCGGCTGCATCGGCGGCGGCGTCGATCTGGTCACCGCCTGCGATCTGCGCATCGCCACGGCCGATGCCTATTTCACCATCCAGGAAATCAATGTCGCCATTGTCGCGGATGTCGGCACGTTGCAGCGCATCCCCTTCCTGTTGCCGCAGGGGCTGGTGCGCGAACTGGCCTATACCGGCCGCAAGTTCCCAGCGGCCGAAGCGGCCAGATGGGGCTTTGTCAACCAGGTGGCGGACAGTCATGCCGATGCGCTGGCCGCGGCCGAGACAATGGCGCGCGACATTTGTGCGAAATCGCCCCTGGCCATCACTGGCATCAAGCAGGTGCTCAACTATGGCCGCGATCACAGCGTGGCCGATGGCCTTGAATATGTGGCGGTCTGGAACGCCGGCATGCTGCAGGGCGAAGACATGGCGGCCGCCGTGCAGGCCCAGATGGCGCGGCAATCTGCCACCTTCCATAATCTGAAGCCCTGATACTTCCGCAGGGTGCGGCGTGTTTCCGGCTTGCGTGTTGCGGTGCAGCGCGGCATAGGAGATACGCAATTTGGCGGATGATTCCGCCCGTTTCAGGCCAGGGGCAGTATGCGCCGCATAATCATGATGATGCTTTCCGCCGGGGCGATGCTTGCCCCGGCTTTCGCCGCCGCACAGGAGGCCGTGGCCGCAGCGCCGGTGCCGCCGGTGGCCACCACCGCTGTGCCGGCCGCCACGCCGGCCCTGCTGCCGGCCACGCCCGGCATCGGCCAGCCCACGGGCGGCATCGATCTGCAGGCGCCGGTGACCGACATCGCCATCGAAGCGCACAACATGGTGCACAATGTGCTCAACCCGCTGATGTTCGTGGTGGCGGCCTTCGTGCTGGTGCTGCTGGCCTGGACGATCGTGCGCTATCGCGCCGCGGCCAACCCGGTGCCGTCGAAGAACAGCCACAACACCACGATCGAAGTGATCTGGACGGTGGTGCCGGCGCTGATCCTGATCGTTGTCGCCTTCCCCAGCTTCCGCCTGCTGGCCAATCAATATGATCCGCCAAAGGCCGATCTCACCATCAAGGCCATCGGCCACCAGTGGTATTGGGAATATGAATATCCCGATCAGGGCGGCTTCACCTTCGATTCGATCATGCTCACCAACGACGAGGCCGCCAAGCGCGGCACGCCCAAGCTGCTGGATGTCGACAATCGCCTGGTGGTGCCGGCCGGTGCCACGGTGAAGATCCTCACCACCGCTGCCGACGTGATCCACAGCTTTGCCATGCCGGCCTTCTATGTGAAGATGGACGCCGTGCCCGGCCGCATCAACGAAACCTGGTTCAAGGTGGACAAGCCGGGCGTGTATTTCGGCCAGTGCAGCGAATTGTGCGGCACCAAGCACGCCTATATGCCCATCGCCATCGAAGTGCTGCCGCGGGCGCAGTTCGATGCCTGGGTGGCTGCCAAGCAGAAGGAGAACGGCATCGAGCCGAAGGTGGCAGACGCTGCCGCCCCGGCCACCGAAGCCGCCCCCGCTGCCGCCCCGGCCGCCGCCGAATAAGTTCCGAGAAGAGGAAACCCGACCATGGCTCACGCCGCCACCGCCGGTGCGCACGATGATGCGCACGATCACAAGCCCGGCTTCATCCAGCGCTGGCTCTTCTCGACCAACCACAAGGATATCGGCACGCTCTATCTGATCTTCGCGATCATCGCCGGCACCATCGGCGGCGCGATTTCGGGCGTGATGCGGCTGGAACTGGCCGAACCCGGCATCCAGTGGCTCACCTTCATGACCCAGGGCAATGTCGATCAGGCCAACCATCTGTGGAACGTGTTCATCACCGCCCACGGCCTGATCATGGTGTTCTTCACCGTCATGCCGGCCATGATCGGCGGCTTTGGCAACTGGTTCGTGCCGATCATGATCGGCGCGCCCGACATGGCGTTCCCGCGCATGAACAATGTCTCCTTCTGGCTGCTGGTGCCGTCGTTCCTGCTGCTGTGCGGTTCGATGTTCGTCGAAGGCCCGGCCGGTGCCAACGGCGCCGGCACCGGCTGGACGGTCTATCCGCCGCTGTCCACCGCCGGCCACCCCGGCCCGGCCGTGGACATGGCGATCCTGTCGCTGCACATCGCCGGCGCCTCCTCGATCCTGGGCGCGATCAACTTCATCACCACCATCCTCAACATGCGCGCACCGGGCATGACGATGCACAAGATGCCGCTGTTCGTGTGGTCGGTGCTGGTCACCGCCTTCCTGCTGCTGCTGTCGCTGCCGGTGCTGGCCGGTGCCATCACCATGCTGCTCACCGATCGCAACTTCGGCACGCATTTCTTCACGGCCGATGGCGGTGGTGATCCCATCCTCTATCAGCATCTGTTCTGGTTCTTCGGCCACCCCGAAGTCTACATCCTCATCCTGCCCGGCTTCGGCATCGTCAGCCAGGTGGTGTCCACCTTCAGCAAGAAGCCGGTGTTCGGCTATCTGGGCATGGCCTATGCCATGGTGGCCATCGGCTTCATCGGCTTTGTCGTGTGGGCGCACCACATGTTCACCGTCGGCCTTGATGTGAACACCAAGATGTATTTCACCGCCGCCACCATGATCATCGCGGTGCCCACCGGCATCAAGATCTTCAGCTGGATTGCCACCATGTGGCAGGGCTCGATCAAGTTCGACACCCCCATGCTGTGGGCGATCGGCTTCATCTTCATGTTCACCGTCGGCGGCGTCACTGGCGTGCTGCTGTCCAACGCCGGGGTGGATACCTATTTCCACGATACCTATTATGTCGTGGCGCATTTCCACTATGTGCTGTCGCTGGGCGCCGTGTTCGCCATCTTTGCCGCCTGGTATTACTGGTTCGGCAAGATGTTCGGCAAGCAGTACAACGAAACCCTGGGCAAGCTGCACTTCTGGGTCTTCTTCATCGGCGTGAACGTGCTGTTCTTCCCGATGCACTTCCTGGGCCAGGATGGCATGCCGCGTCGCATCCCCGATTATCCGGATGCCTATGCCTATTGGAACGAGATCGCTTCCTATGGCTATGCGATCATGGGCGTGGGCATGGTTTTCTTCTTCCTCAACCTGATTGTCAGCTTCGCCTCGCGCCGCAAGGTGGAAGACAATTACTGGGGTGAAGGCGCGACCACGCTGGAATGGACCCTGTCCAGCCCGCCGCCCTTCCACCAGTTCGAAACCCTGCCGGTCATCAAGTGACCGCATCACGGGGGTGGCACCGCGGTGTCACCCCCGAAGGCTGTTCCCATGTCTGACGCTGCTGCCCCTTCCAGCGCCCCCAATCTGGCCCCCAATCTGGCCATGCCCGGCACCCTGCTGGCCGACTGGCGGGATTATTTCGCCCTGCTGAAACCGCGGGTGATGACGCTGGTGATCTTCACCGCCGCCTGCGCCATGGTGGTGGCCCCCGGCCGGCTGCACCCGTTCCTCGCCTTCGTTGGCATCCTGTGCATCGCGGTTGCCGCGGGCGCGGCCGGCGCGCTCAACCAATGGTATGAAGCCGATATCGATGCGGTGATGAAGCGCACCGCCAAGCGGCCGCTGCCGGCGGGCAAGCTGGAAAAGCCTGAAGCGCTGGCATTCGGCGTCATCCTGGGCACCGGATCGGTGGCGATGATGGGCCTGGCGCTCAACTGGGTCGCCGCCTTCTGGCTTGCCGTCTCCATCCTCTTTTATGTGGTGGTCTACACCGCCTGGCTCAAACGCCGCACGCCGCAGAATATCGTGATCGGCGGCGCCGCCGGGGCGTTTCCGGTGATCTGCGGCTGGGCCGCCACCACCGGCGACACGCCGCTGCTGGCCTGGATCCTGTTCGCCATCATCTTCCTGTGGACGCCGCCGCACTTCTGGGCGCTGGCGCTGTTCATGGAGGCTGATTATGCCAAGGCCGGCGTGCCGATGCTGCCCGTCACCCATGGCCTGTCCGAAACCCGCCGGCAGATCCTCGCCTATTCGGCTGTGCTGGTGCCGGTCACCATCGCGCCCACGCTGCTGGGGCTGGCCGATTGGGCCTATGGCGGCACCGCCATCACGCTGGGAATCATGTTCTTGGGTCTGGCCGTGAAGGTGTGGCGGAACACCGCCACCGCGCCGGCCGGGATGGGGCCGGAAAAGCAGCTGTTCAAGTTCAGCCTCCTCTATCTGGCCTGCCTGTTCGGCGCGCTCGTCGCCGATGCCCTGCTGCTGCCATGAGTGTGGAGCCCGCCAACTGGACCGCGGCCGAGCGTGAAGCCTTCCATGCCCGCCGCGCCTCGCGCAACCGGGCGCTGGGCATACTGCTGTTCACGCTGGTGGCGCTGTTCTTCGGCATCACCTTGGTGCGCATGGCCGGCCAGGTGAAGAACGCGCCCGACGTTGCCGTGCCGGCCAAGCCATGAGCCTGGACGCCGGCCTGGCCCAGTCCAACCGCCGCACCGGGCTGATCGCGGCGCTGGGCGCGGTGGCGATGATCGGCGTCGCCTATGCCGCCGTGCCGCTTTATCGTCTGTTCTGCCAGGTGACGGGTTTTGGCGGCACCACCCAGGTGGCGGCCGCTGCCCCCGGCGCCGATCGGCTGGCCGCCGTTGCCGGTCGCACCATCAAGGTGCGCTTTGATTCCAACGTCGCCCCCGGCCTGCCCTGGCGCTTCCACCAGAAGCAGACCGAGGTGACGATTCCGATCGGCGAAAAGCGCCTGGCCCATTACAGCGCCACCAACACCAGCGGGGTGCCCGTCACCGGTCGCGCCGTGTTCAACGTCTCCCCCGATGTGGCCGGGCAATATTTCATCAAGATCGCCTGCTTCTGCTTCACCGAACAGACGCTCAAGGCCGGCGAAACGGTGGACATGCCGGTGACATGGTATGTCGATCCGGCCATCATGGATGATCCGATCGCCAGCAAGATCGACGAAATCACGCTCAGCTACACCTTCTATCCGGTGGACAAGCCCCCGGTTGGCAGGCTAAGCGGTGCGACAAATCGTAACATATCAGGATAGGGCCACCATCATGGCTGCGGGCAAGACCCACGATTTCCATATTCTCAATCCGTCATCGCGGCCGCTGATGATGTCGATGGCGGTGCTGGTGCTCGCCGCCGGCGCCATCGGCTGGATGCACAAGGCCGGCTGGGGCATGGCCACCTTCTTCGTTGGCCTGGCCGCCGTTTGCGCCATGTTCTACCTGTGGTGGAAGGATGTGGTGCACGAAGCCAACACTGGCGATCACACGCCCGTGGTGCAGCTGCACCATCGCTATGGCATGATCCTGTTCATCGCTTCGGAAGTGATGTTCTTCGTCGCCTGGTTCTGGGCCTATTTCAACGCCGCGCTTTATCCGTCGGCGCACGAAGGCATCGCCGGCGTGTGGCCGCCGCAGGGCATCGAACTGCTCGATCCGTTCGTGTTCCCGCTCCTGAACACGCTGATCCTGCTGCTGTCGGGCACCAGCGTCACCTGGGCCCACCACGCGCTGATCCACGATGATCGCCAGGGCCTGAAGAACGGCCTGTGGGTGACGATCGCGCTCGGCCTGATCTTCACCTGCGTGCAGGCCTATGAATATCATCACGCCGAATATGGCCTGGCCGACAGCATCTATGGTGCCGCCTTCTACATGGCGACCGGCTTTCACGGCTTCCATGTCATCGTCGGCACCATCTTCCTGATCGTGTGCCTGGCGCGCACCTACCGGGGTGATTTCACCCCGCGTCACCACTTCGGCTTCGAAGCGGCGGCCTGGTATTGGCACTTTGTCGATGTGGTGTGGCTGTTCCTGTTCATCGCCATCTATGTCTGGGGCTCCAAGTTCGGCGCGGCTGTGGCCCACAGCGCGCTTGGCTGATCAACTCACCATCGCGCAGGTCGCGCTTCGGGGCTGCTGTCCACGCTGTGGCGGCGGCCCCCTGTTTTCCGGGCTGCTGGCCCTTGCCGGCGCCTGCCGGGCCTGCGGGCTGGATTATGGCCGCTTCAATGTTGGCGATGGCGCCACCGCCGGGGTGATCCTGCTGGTTGGCGCGCTGGTGCTGCCGGCGTCGCTGGTGGTGGATTTCCGTTTTGCGCCGCCGCTGTGGGTGCACATGCTGCTGTGGGGGCCCATCGTCACCGGCCTGTCGCTGGGCCTGCTGCGCCTGTCCAAGGGGCTGTTGGTCGCACTTGAATATCGCCACGATGCCGGTGAAGGCAGGCCATGATCCGCCGCCTGCCCGTTCTGCCCACGCTCATCACCATCATCGGCGTGCTGGTGCTGTGCAGCCTTGGCCGCTGGCAACTGGAACGGCGAGCGTGGAAACACCGGCTGATCGAACGGCTGGCCGCCGCCCCCAGCCTGCCGCCGGTCTCCCCCGGTGAATTCCAGCGGGCCATGGCCCGCGAACTGTCGCTGCAATATCGCCGGGCCGAAATCGGCTGCCACGCCGGGCCAAAGAAACCCTATGATCTGCGCCCGGGCGCGTCGGCTGGCGGCACATCGGGCTATTTCGTCGTCGTGTCCTGCCGGCCCAATGATCGCCCGCCCGATATCGTTGCCGTGGCCGGGTGGACGCGGCGCATCGATGCCAAGGATGTCGTGATCAATCTGGATCACGAATTGTCGGGCGTGCTGATCGAACGGCCCTATGGCGATGCCCCCGGCCGCCCGCGCTTCATGCTGATCCCCGATGCGCCGATCGCGCCGCTGGGCAAGGCCCAGCAGCCCAGCGCCGCCGATCTGCCCGACAATCACCTGGCCTATGCCGGCCAGTGGTTCGGCCTCGCCGTTGCGCTGTCTGCCATCTATGGCCTGTGGCTGCGGCGGCGTGTTCCGGCTTGATCAAACAGAGTTTATGCACTTATAGCGCCGTGATCCTATAACTGGATAAAGTTTGAATGGACAGCGTCCGCAACCCCTATGCGCCCGGTGCCGGCAATCCACCGCCGGAACTGGCTGGCCGGGCCGACATCCTGTCGACCGTCGATGTTGTCCTGCGTCGCACCAGCGAAGGGCGCGCGGTGCAGTTCCCGATTCTTGTCGGGCTGCGCGGTGTCGGCAAGACTGTTCTGCTCAATCGCGCCCGGGAAATGGCCGAGGCGCTGCACTTCCTGGTTGTCGATGTCGAGGCGCATGAAGGCAAGGCGCTGGCCGAACTGCTCTTGCCGGGATTCCGCCGCTGTCTGTTCGCGCTCAACACGCTGGATGCGGCCAGGGACAAGGCCCGACGCGGCCTGCGGGTGCTGAAGAGCTTTCTTTCGGGGCTGAAGATCAATGTGGCAGGGGTGGAAATCGGCCTGGATGCCGAACTGGGCGTCGCCGACAGCGGTGATCTTGAAGCCGACCTGCCCGAATTGATCCTGGCGCTGGGAGAGGCGGCCAAGGCCGCCAATCGCCCGGTGGCCATCATCATCGATGAACTGCAATATCTGTCGACGATCGAATTCAGCGCCTTGATCATGGGCATGCACAAGATCAACCAGCGCCAGCTGCCGCTGGTCATGATCGGTGCCGGCTTGCCCCAGATCCTGGGCCTGGCCGGCAATTCGAAATCCTATGCCGAACGATTGTTCACCTATCCACGCATCGGCGCGTTGAGCCCGGATGATGCTGCCGCTGCCATCATCAATCCGGCGCTGGCCGAACAGGTCACCATCGATCCGGCCGCGATCCAGCAGATCATGGCCGTGACCGACCGCTACCCCTATTTCCTGCAACAATGGTCGCATGATGCCTGGAATGTGGCGGCAGGTGACGGCATCACTGCGGCCGATGTCGCCAGGGCGACCCCGATTTCGATTGCCGCGCTGGATCAAAGCTTCTTCCAGGTCCGCTTCGACCGCTGCACGCCCACCGAAAAAATCTACATGCGGGCGCTGGCGGAACTTGGACCCGGCGCCCATCGTTCGGGCGACATTGCCGAAAAACTCAAGCTGAGCACCACCAGCGCTGCACCGACACGCAGTGCGCTGATCAAGAAGGGCATGATCTACTCGCCCGCCTATGGCGATACGGCCTTCACCGTGCCGCTGTTCGATGATTATCTGCGGCGCACGATTCCCGTCTTCCGCCCCAAGGATCGCACCGTCTGATGCGCTACGTCTCCACCCGCGGGCAGGCCCCGATTCTCGATTTTCAAGGGGCCACCCTGGCCGGCCTGGCCAGCGATGGCGGGCTTTATGTGCCCGAAGCCTGGCCGCGCTTCAGCCCGGCCGAAATCGCCGCCATGGCCGGCCTGCCTTATGTGGAGGTGGCGGTGCGCGTGTGCCGGCCGTTCACCGGCGACTGCCTGGATGAAGCGGCGCTGCGGGCGATCTTCACCACCGCCTATGGCCGCTTTGCCCACGCCGCCGTGGTGCCGCTGAAACAGCTGGATCATCGGCATTTCCTCGCCGAGATTTTCCACGGGCCCACGCTGGCCTTCAAGGATATCGCGCTGCAGGCGCTGGGCCTGGTGTTCGAGCGTTTCCTGGGCGCATCGGGCCAGCATGTGACGGTGATCGGCGCGACATCGGGCGACACCGGTTCGGCCGCCATCGATGCGCTGGCCGGGCGGGCCGGGGTGGAGGTGTATATGCTGCACCCGCACGGCCGGGTGAGCGCGGTGCAGCGCCGCCAGATGACGACGGTGCTGGATGGCAACATCCACAACATCGCCATCGAAGGCAATTTCGATGATGCGCAGGCGCTGGTGAAGGCGATGTTCAACGATGCCGCCTTTGCCGGCCGCTTCCCGCTGGCCGCGGTGAACAGCATCAACTGGGCGCGGCTGATGTTCCAGATCGTCTATTATTTCACCACCGCGCTCAGCCTGGGCGCGCCGCACCGCGCCGTCGCCTATGCCGTGCCCACCGGCAATTTCGGTGATGTGTTTGCCGGCTATGTCGCGGCGCAGATGGGCCTGCCCATCGAACGGCTGGTGGTGGCGACGAACGAGAATGACATCCTGCACCGCGCCCTTTCCGCCGGGGATTACAGCCAGGGCGTGGTGCGCCCCACGGATGCACCGTCGATGGACATTCAGGTCTCCTCCAACTTCGAACGGCTGCTGTTCGATCTGGCCGGCCGCGACGGCGCCGGGCTGGCGGCGCGCATGGCCGAATTCGAAGCCACGAAGCAGCTGCGCCTGCCTGATGATCAGCGCGCCGCCGCTGCGCGCCTGTTCACCTCGGCACGGGTGGACAGCGCCGAAATGGCCGACACCATGCGCTGGGCGCTGGCGCAGACGGGCGAACTGCTCGATCCGCACACCGCCATCGGCCTTGCGGCGGCACGACGCCAAACGGAAACTGCCGCCGCGCGGCGCGATCCCGGCACCGCGCCGATGATCACGCTGGCCACCGCCCACCCGGCCAAATTCCCGGCCGCCGTGGCCGCCGCCACCGGCATCACCCCCGCCCTGCCGGCGCGGCTGGCCGATCTGATGAGCCGTCCGGAACGCTATGATGTGGCGCCCGCGCAATTGCAGGCCATCGAAGCCTATATTGCCCAAAGGGCCCGGCCGCGGTGACCACGCCCGACATCACCATCCTCGACAATGGCCTGCGCGTGGCCAGCTGGGCGATTCCGGGGCTGGAAACCGCCGCTGTCGCCCTGATCGCCGATGCCGGATCGCGCCAGGAACGGCCAGAGCTGAACGGGTTGGCGCATCTGTTCGAACATATGGTGTTCAAGGGCACCCACCGCCGTTCCGCCCGCGCCATCGCGGAGGAGATGGAGGATGTCGGCGGCCAGCTCAACGCCTGGACCAGCCGCGATTCGACCATGTTCCACGCCCGCCTGCTGGCGCGCGACCTGCCGCTGGCGGTGGACCTGATCGCCGATCTGGTGACCGGCGCCCGCTTCGATGCCGACGACATGGCGCGCGAGAAGGAGGTGGTGCTGCAGGAACTGGGCGAGGCCCGCGACACGCCGGACGACATCGTGTTCGACCATCTCCAGCTCGCCGCCTTTCCGGGGCAGGGGCTGGGCCGCTCCATCCTGGGCGAGGAGGCCAGCCTGGCGCGGATCACCGCCGCCGATCTGCGCGCCTGGCAGGCCAGCCATTATGCCCCGCAGCGGCTGACGCTGGTTGCCACCGGCAAGGTGGATCACGCCGCCCTGTGCCGGCTGGCGGCCACCGCCATCCCTGGCGCCGCCACCAGTGCGCCGGTTGCGGCCACCGAATCGGCGGTTTTTGCCGCCAGCAGCCACCACGACAGCCGCCGGATCGAACAGGCGCAGCTCACCGCCGGCTGGGCCGCTCCCAGCCACCATGACCCCGCCCAGGATGCCGCGCTGCTGTACACGCTGGCCGCCGGTGGCGGCATGTCGTCCCGGCTGTTTCAACAGGTCAGGGAAGAGCGCGGGCTGGCCTACACCGTCTCGGCCTCGCTGCAGCCCTATGCCGATGCCGGCCTGATGAGCGTGCACGCCGCCACCGATCCCAAACAGGCCGCCGCCGCCCGCGCCCTGATCGGCGAGGTGCTGCACCAGACCGCGCAAAGCCTTGAAAAGCCAGAACTTGATCGCGCCCGTGCCCAGGCCGTTGCCGGCCTGTTGATGGCGCTGGAAGGCGCGCAGGGCACGGCGGATTATCTGGGCCGCAGCCTGATGGTGCATGGCCGCTTCCTGCCGCCGGCCGAACTGGTCGCCCGGATCGAGGCGGTGACGGTGGAACAGGCCCGCGCCGCCGGGGCCGCCATGCTGGCCGGCGCCCCCGCCCGCGCCGAAATCGGCCGCCACAAGCCGGCTGCATGACCGGGCTTTCCACATTGATCACAGAGGCTTGGCCCGATTATGGCCTGGTGGATTCCGGCCATGGCCGCAAGCTGGAACGCTATGGCCGCTTCCGCTTCATCCGCCCTGAACCCCAGGCGATGTGGGCCCCGGCCGCGCCCGACTGGAAAGCCGATGGCGAATTCATCGGCGGCAGTGACGAGGATGGTGGCGGCCGCTGGCAATTGAAGCCGCAGGTGCCCGATCGCTGGGAACTGGCGCGCGGGCCGGTGCGTTTCTGGGCCAGCAACACGCCATTTCGCCATCTGGGCTTTTTCCCCGACATGGGCGGCCAGTGGGACTGGCTGGCCGGCCGTATCCGTCCCGGTGACAAGATATTGAACATGTTCGGTTATACCGGCGTTGGCAGCCTGGTTGCCGCCCATGCCGGGGCGCAGGTGACGCATGTGGATGCCAGCAGGAAGAGCGTCGCGGCCGCGCGCGAGAATGCCGGGCTGTCGGGCCTTGGCGATGCGCCGGTGCGCTGGATCATCGATGATGCGCTGAAATTCCTGCGCCGCGAGGTGCGGCGCGGGGCCCGATATCACGGCCTGATCTTCGATCCGCCCAAATATGGCCGCGGGCCGGATGGCGAGGTGTGGCAACTGGAACGCGATCTGCCCGAACTGGTTGATCTGGCACGGCAACTGCTGGCCGATGATGCGCGCTTCCTGGTGCTCACCGTCTATGCCATCCGCATGTCGGCCCTGGCCCTCCATCCGCTGATCGGCCAGGCCACGGCCAGCCGTGGCGGCAGCATCGAGGTGGGCGACATGGCGATCCGCGAGGAAAGCCGCGGCCTGCTGCTGCCCACCGCCATCTTTGCGCGCTGGAGCGCCTGATTCAGCCCTGCAACAGGGCCTGCCAGGCCAGCGCCGTGATCGCTCCGGCGCTGAGCACCAGGCGCAGCCGGCCATACCATCCGGGCAGCGCCCGTGCCGCCAGATCCCACAGCAGATGCAGCAGCAGGGCCACCGCCAGCGCGCTGAACTGGAAAACCCGCGCGGTGGCCGGCAGCAGCAGGATCAGCCAGCCGGCGATGCTGGGCAGCATGGCCAGCCCGATCAGCCGCGGCGACGGGGCGTCGGCCTGCACCGCCGCACCCCAGCGCGCGCCACCCAGAAAACTCAGGATGATGGCGGCCCACCACAGCAGTGCCTCGTTGAATTGCCAGCGGAAATCGGGCGCAATCAGCGTGCCGACCGGACTGGCGAAAAACGGAATCAGGCCAGCCAGGCCATAAAACAGGACAATGCGCGGGATGTGCATGGCCGCGCCCTGCCACGGCCGGCACGGCGGCGCAAATGCGGCAATTTGGTCAGGCCCGGCAGGCGCGCACACTGGCCGGATCGGGCCGCACCCCCGGCCGGAACACGGCGACATAGCCCTGGGCGATGTCGGTCACCCCCACCAGCTCATAACCCACCGCCTTCACCTCGCAGACCAGCAGCGCCTTGGGCATGCCATGGGCTTCGGACGGCCGATCCAGATCGACGATGACGATGCGCCCCCCCGGCCGCAGGCTGGCGCGCAGCCGATCAAGCAGCAGATAGGGCTGCTCGATCTCGTGATACATGTGCACCATCAGCACGACATCCACACTGGCCGCCGGCAGCCGCGCGCTGGTCTGCCGTCCCTGAACATAGCGGACATTGCGCAGCCCGGCATTGCGCACGCGCTGGCGCACCTGCTCCAGCGCCGATGCCGACAGATCCTGGGCATAGACCCGGCCCTGCGGCCCGACCAGCGGCGCCACGCGCAGCACATAATAGCCGCCACCGGTGCCGATATCGGCCACCGCCATGCCGGGCCGGATGCCGGCGATGCGGATCACGTCGCCGGCTTCGCCCACTCGGTCACGCAGCGCTTCCTCGCCCCAGGATTGCGACACGATCGGCGCCACCGGCCGCGCCGGGCGGGGCAACGGGCCGGCCCCGCCCAGCAGGGGCAGCAGCAGTAGGGCAGGCACGATCCGGCGCATCCTGGTGTCTTATGGCAGGCCAGCATGGCCAAAACATGTCAACGCGCTGTGGCGCTTGCCGATTTCGGTGCGCGGCCCAGCACCGGCAGGGCGCGCCAGCGGTTCATCTGGCGCTGGAAGTCGTTCAGGGCCCGCCCGCTCAATTCCGCGCCGCCGATGAAGCGCAGGGACACCGGATTGACCGCCTTGCCGCGCAGCCACACTTCGTAATGCAGGTGCGGCCCGGTCGACAGGCCCGATGATCCCACCGTGCCGATCATCTGGCCCTGGCGCACGCGCTGTCCGGCGGCCACCGCGATGCGCCCCATATGGGCATAGGCCGTCACCAGTTCCTTGTTGTGGCGGATCATGACATACCGGCCATGGCCGCCATGCCAGCCGGCAAAGCTGATGGTGCCGCCACCGGCGGCCATGATCGGCTCGCCACTGCCGGCGCCGAAATCCACGCCCTGGTGCATGCGCGAAAAGCCCAGCAGCGGGTGCAGCCGCATGCCGAACCCGCTGGTCATCCGGGCGCCGTCCACCGGCGTCTTCATCAGGCCCTTCTTCACGCCTTCGCCGCTGCCCAGATAATATTCGCCCTTGTACACGCCGATTTCCACGGGGGTCTTGCCGGTGCGCATGATCGCGCCAAACAGCAATTTGCCGTGCCGCACCTCGCCGGTTTCGGCGCGATCCTGTTCGATGATGATGTCGTAGCGGTCGGTCTTGCCAAGGCCGCGCTGGAAATCGACGACATGGCGCAGCTGGCGCACGAATTCGCTGGCCTGGGCCGCCGGAATGCCGGCACTGCGCACCGCCCGGTTGAGGCTGCTGCCCACCAGCCCCGACACCCGCAGCGGGGTGGAATCCACCCGGATCGGGATGCGCCTCATGGTCAGGCCGCCGGCAGTGCGGCTGATTTCGACGCGCAGATCAAAGGCGGCCCGCACGGCCAGGCTTTCCAGCGGCCGCGGCACGGTGCGGGTTTCACGCCGGCCCAGCACCAGTTCGGCCCGCACGCCGCCGCCGGGCTGGATGCCGGCCAGCAGCCGCACCACCTCGGCCACATCGCTGCTGCCCACGCCGGCATTGCGCAGGGCGGCGGCCAGCCCGCGCGCACCGATGGTGACGCTGCGTTCCACGCGTGGCCGTTCCGGCGGTTCGGCCAGCGGCCGCAACAGCCGGGCGTTGACGCGCGGGCGCGCGCCCGTCACCCCGCCCAGTGCCAGTGGCGCGATGGCTTGTGGCCGCGCCTCGTCCTGCTGGGCCGGCGTGAACGGCGCCGGCAGGGCGGGCAGGATCGGCTGCACCCGCCCGCCGGCCCACAGCGCCAGGCCGATCAGGGTGGCGCACATCCCGGCCTTCAGCCACCAGCGCCGGCTGCCGATGGCGGTGCCCAGATCAAGATCGATGGCCCCATGGGCGATCCCGCGCCGCGCGTCCTGCCAGTCCACGGCCAGCCGTTGCCATGCCTGGGCCAGCCCGCGGCGCGCTGCCCGCTGTGTCCGCATCGGCACGGGCAGCGCAAGGCTGCGGCCGGCTGCGGGATGAAATCCGGGTTGATACAAGGGCAACCCCCAACCAAGGGCCCGCCACCGGCACGACGGCGCGCTGGCCCGCTGTGCCGCTGGCCGGCACGCAGCTGATGTGCCCGTGTCGATTCGCAGTGTCAATTGCGCAACAAGCTGTGGACAAGTCTGCCGCCCCACGGCCCGGCGCATCAAGGACTCTTGCGCCGCGAATCGGCTCATGTCACCGTGCGCCCATGCTTGATCGAGACCGATCCGCGTGACCGTCCGGCGGCCCGTTCCGCCCCTGGCCCTGTTGGCCACCCCTTGTCATCCTGTCTGTTGTCGTTGCCACATGGCCTTGTCGCGGCGCGCTGGTCGCGCCACCGTGGCCCGGTGAACAACCGCCCCGCCTCGTCCCATCTGGCCGCCACGGTCACCGCCGTGCTGGGGCCGACCAACACCGGCAAGACGCATCTGGCGGTCGAGCGTCTGTGCGGCCATGCCAGCGGCATCATGGGCTTTCCGCTGCGCCTGCTGGCCCGCGAGGTGTATGACAAGGTGGTGGCGGCCAAGGGGGCCCACCAGGTCGCGCTGATCACCGGCGAAGAAAAGATCGTGCCGCCGCAGGCGCGCTGGTTCCTGTGCACGGTGGAATCCATGCCGCTGGATCGCGAGGTGGCCTTTGTCGGCATCGATGAAGGCCAGCTGGGTGCCGATCCCGAACGCGGCCATGTCTTCACCGATCGCCTGTTGCGCGCGCGCGGCTATGCCGAAACCATGATCCTGGGCTCGGAAACGCTCAAACCCCTGATCCGCAAGCTGTTGCCCGAAGCAGAAATCATCACCCGGCCGCGCTTTTCCACCCTGGCCTATGCTGGCCCCAAGAAGCTGTCACGCCTGCCGCGCCGCACCGCCATCGTGGCGTTCACGGCGGCCGAGGTCTATGCCATCGCCGAAATGCTGCGCCGGCAAAAGGGCGGCGCGGCGGTGGTCATGGGCTCGTTGTCCCCCCGCACCCGCAACGCCCAGGTGGCGATGTATCAATCGGGCGAGGTGGATTATCTGGTGGCCACCGATGCCATCGGCATGGGCCTCAACATGGATATCGCCCATGTCGCCTTTGCCGGGCTGGGCAAGTTCGACGGCAAGCGCCAGCGCCGGCTGACTCTGGCCGAAATGGCCCAGATTGCCGGCCGCGCCGGCCGTCACCAGCGCGATGGCACCTTCGGCACGGTGCAACTGGGCGCGCAGGAACAATGCAGCTTTGCCGCCGAAGAGATCGAGGGGCTGGAAGCCCATCGCTTCGAACCGCTCACCCAATTGGTGTGGCGCAACAGCGCGCTGGATTTTTCCAGCCTGCCGCGGCTGGTGGCCACCATGGATGCCCGGCCGCCGCGCGCCGAACTGGTGCGCAGCGATGATGCGCTGGATCTGGCCGTGCTCAAGCGGCTGGCGGGGGAGCCCTGGGTGATGGAACGCGCCAGCCGCCGCCTGGCCGGCCAGCCCGGCCTGATGCGCCTGTGGCAGGCGTGCAGCCTGCCCGATTATCGCAAGACCGGGGTGGAAGCCCACACGCGGCTGGTGGCGCGGGTGTTCCGCCACCTCACCGAAGCCGATGGCCGCCTGCCCGAAGCCTGGATCGCGGCCGAGATTGCCCATCTGGATCGCGTTGCCCGCGATGTGGAGGCGCTGGCCGATCGCATCGCCGCGGTGCGCACCTGGACCTATGTGGCCCACCGGCCCGACTGGGTGGACAATCAGGCCAGCTGGGCCGAACGCACCCGCGCGGTGGAAGACCGCTTGTCCGACGCGCTGCACGGCGCGCTCACCCAGCGCTTTGTCGATCGCCGCACGGCGGTGCTGCTCAAGGATCTGAAGGCGCGCGGCAGCGATGCGCTGGTCGCCATTGCCGCCGATGGTGCGGTTGCGGTGGATGGCGAGGAGATCGGCCGCATCGACGGGTTCCGCTTCACCGCCGATGCCGCGGCCCGCGCCGGCGAACAGCGGCTGCTGCTGGCGGCGGCCGAACGCCATCTGGTGCGCGAACGCGCCCACCGCGCCCGCCAGCTGGCCGACAGCCCGGCCGGCGATTTTGCGCTGGTCGGCGGCAGTGGCGGCCAGCAACTGCACTGGCGCGGTGCGCGCGTGGCCTGTCTGCGCAAGGGCCGCGATGCGCTGAGCCCGCGGGTGGAGCTGGATCGTGCCGTCACCGCGCTCGCCCCCGATGATCGCCGCCGCGTGCAGCTGCGGCTGGAGACGTGGGTGGCCGCCGCCATTGCCGATGTGCTGCGGCCGCTCAGCCAGCTGGCCGAACGACTGGCCGATGTCTCGCCGCCGGCGCGCGGCCTGATCGTGCAGCTGGTGGCGGGCCTGGGCGTGCTGGACCGCGCCGCCCTTGCCGAACAGCTGGCCGGGCTGGCCAGATCGGATCGCCAGATGCTGGGCCGGCTGGGCGTGCGGCTGGGGCCGCAACATGTGTTCCAGCCCGCCCTGCTGCGGCCGGAACCCACGCGCTGGCGGCTGGCCCTGTGGGCGGTGGCACAGGATGTCGCCGAACTGCCGCCGTTGCCGCCGCCGGGCCGGGTCAGCATCGCCAGTGATGGCCTGTCGGCCGAATGGCTCGCGGTGGCGGGTTTCTGGCGGGTGGGCGCCCAGGCGGTGCGCATCGACATGGTCGATCGGCTCGCCCGCCACATCCACGAACGCCGCGATGGCCGCACGCCGTTCATGCCCGATCCCAACTGGGCCGCCAGCCTGGGCCTGTCGGCCGATGGGCTGGCGCGTCTGCTGCGCGCCCTGGGCTATCGTCCGCGCCTGGTCGATGGCGCGCCGCATTTCGCCTGGGCCGGCCGGCCACCGGCTGGCCGCCGCCCCGCCACCGAAGCCGTTCCCGATGCCGGGGGGAATGCCGCTTCGCCCTTTGCCATCCTGGCAGCGATGAAAGGCAGGTAGAATTTGGTTTACGGTGCGGGCCTCCGGCTGGACAAGTTCCTGTGGTTTGCGCGGCTGGCGCCATCACGATCCGAAGCACAGGGCCTGTGCGAAAGCCGACGATTGCGCCTGGATGGCCGGGTGGTGGAACGCGCCTCGGCCCTGGTCAGGGCCGGCAGCGTGCTCAGCTGGCCGCGCGGGGATGCCATCATCGTGGTGCGTGTGGACGGGATTCCGGATCGGCGCGGCCCCTATGTGGAAGCGCGCAATTTCTACACCGACCTCACGCCCGGGCGGGCCCCGCCGGCCGCTGCGGCACATGACCCCTTGCCAGACGCCTTGGCCGTCGCCTAAGGCGCGCTGGCGAAACAGGGGTTTTTCACCACCAGAACGGAGCAATGCGCCGTCGCGAGGGGAGTTTTATGGCCTACGTTGTCACTGAAGCCTGCATCAAGTGCAAATATATGGACTGTGTTGAAGTCTGCCCGGTCGACTGCTTCTATGAAGGCGAGACGATGGTGGTCATCAACCCCAACGAATGCATTGATTGCGGCGTGTGCGAGCCGGAATGCCCGGCCGAAGCCATTCTGCCCGATACCGAGGGCGGCCTGGAAAAGTGGATGGAACTGAACGCCGCCTATTCGGCGCAGTGGCCCAACATCACCATCAAGGGCGAAACCCCGGATGACGCCGATTCGCACAAGGGCGAAGACGGCAAGTTCGACAAATATTTCTCGGCCAACCCCGGCAAGGGCTCCTGAATCCCGGCCCGCGCCCGGTTTTGCCGCTGTTGCATCGGCAAGATACGGGCTTTCGGCCACCGCGACGCGGCAAAACCGCGTCCGGTGGCCGAGTCATGTGGAATTTGTGACAAAAGCGTGCTAAGGCGACGCCGTGACAGACGGTGAGCATCGTCTTTCGGTTCGCGGGTTCCGTTGCCGCATCGCCCTCCTGCCGGGCGGGCAACGGGCCAGATCAGGTGGTTGAGCAGGCAGGTCCGATGGCGGGAAGGGCGCGTGGCGCTGGCACGATTGCCGGCCCGCATGGCCAGTTGCACCATCAGGCCGGGTACAAGCGAGGAACATCATTCCATGGCACTTGCCAAGACGCTCGGTTTCGAAGTGGGCGATTATGTCGTCTATCCCAAGCACGGCGTTGGCCGCGTGGTTGAAATCCAGAGCCAGGAGATCGCCGGCATCTCGCTCGATCTGTTCGTGCTGCGCTTTGAAAAGGAGCGGATGACGCTGCGGGTGCCGATGAACAAGGTGGAAAGCGTGGGCATGCGCAAGCTGTCCAGCCAGGCCACCATGAACGAGGCGCTGACCACCCTGAAGGGCAAGCCCCGCATCAAGCGCACCATGTGGTCGCGCCGCGCCCAGGAATATGAAGCCAAGATCAATTCGGGCGACCTGGTGAGCATTGCCGAAGTGGTGCGCGACCTGCACCGCGCCGAGGATCAGCCCGAACAAAGCTATTCCGAACGCCAGATCTATGAAGCGGCGATCGGCCGGCTGGCGCGCGAACTGGCGGCGATGGAAAATATTGACGAGCCAGCGGCCCAGCAAAAGATCGAACAGGTGCTGAAGGCGGCCTGAGCCGCCTTCACGCGCCGTCCTGCCCCGCCGATCTGCACCGGCATTGACCAGAAGCCTGCACTGGTTCCAGGCCTTCAAGGCGCTGGTCTATGCCGCCTTGCTGGCCAATGTGGCCGTCTTCATGTGGGCGGCCGATGATTGGCTGGCGCCCAAGGCGATCGATCAGATCGGCTGGATCATCATCCTTGCCGTGTTCGAATGGGAAACCGGCCGGCTGGCGCAGGGCGTTGCCCTCACCCGGATCAGCCCGCAGGCGCTGCTGGCCGAACTCGCCGGCTATGGCTGCGCCCTGTTCGCGCTGGATCATTATATCGGCATCCGCGATCCTGTCGAAATCGCCAATGCCAGCGCCTGGCTGGCGATTTCGCTGCTGATCTGGGTGGATCTCTTCTATCCCGATGGCGCGCGCGGGCCGGTGCGATCGGTGCTGCGCTGGGCCCTCTATCTCGTCACCTTCGTCTGTGCCCTGCTGTGGTGGCAGGGCGGCGCCTGGCTGGACTTTGTCGATGCCGCGCTGTGGATCCTGTGTTTCTTTGTGATTGAAATCAACATCTTCGGGCTCAACCTGCCAGGCTTGCGCCGCTAGCTCCATCGTGTATTATGATGATAATACACGATGGAGCCCAGCCATGATCCGTGCCTGCCTGATGATCGCCGCCAGCCTTGCCGCCATGCCGGCACTGGCAGCCGAACGGCGTTTCGATGTGACCGGGTTCGACAAGGTGGCTGTGGGCGGCAGCGACACTGTCGTGATCCGCCGTGGCAATGGCTTTTCGGTGGTGGCCACCGGGGCCCAGGCCGATCTTGATCGGCTGGAAATCGGCGTTGCGCGCGGCACGCTGGGCATTGGCCGCAAATCCTCGCTGTGGAACTGGTCGTCCAGGGCGGTCACCATCGCCGTCACGCTGCCGGCGCTGCGCGGCGTTTCGCTGGGCGGTTCGGCCGATGTTCAGGCCGATGCCGGCGCGGCCGACGTGTTCGACGTGAAACTGGGGGGTTCCGGCGATCTGGCCATTGGCCGGATTGACGCCAGGACGGTCAATGCCGCGGTGGCCGGTTCCGGCAATCTCAAGGCCGGGGGCCAGTGCGGCGCGCTCAACCTGCGCCTTGCCGGCAGTGGCGATGCCGATCTGTCGGGCCTGGCCTGCACCAACGCCGATATAAGGCTGGCCGGTTCCGGGGATGTGCAGGCCCGGGCCAGCGGCAAGGCCGCGATCAGCGTTGCCGGTTCAGGCGACGTGACGCTGACTGGCGGCGCAACCTGCAGCAAAAAGGTCGCCGGCAGCGGCAGCGTGGTCTGCCGCTGATCAGCCGGGCCAGACGCGGGTGATGGCGGCCATGTCGGGCCGCGGCCGTTCGTCCAGCGCCTTGGCGGGCGCCCCGATATAGAAGAAGCCGGCGATGCGTTCAGGCGCCGCGCCGCCAAACAGGGCCAGCACCTGCGCATCATAGGCGGCCCAGCCGGTCAGCCAGTTGGCAACAAAGCCGTGGGCATGGGCGGCCAGGCACAGATTCTGGCACAGCGCCCCGGCCGAAAGCTCCTGCTCCCACACCGGGATGTGGCTGGGCCTGGGGCTGGCGATCACCACCACCAGGCAGGGCGCCTGGGTGGCGAACTGCGTCACCGCCTCCTGCTCCAGCCGGCCGGCATCGGGCTTTGCCGCCAGATAGATGGCCAGCAGCCGCTCGGCAAAGGCGGCGCGATCCGCCACCACCACGAACCGCCAGGGAAACAGCTTGCCATGGTCGGGCACGCGCGCCGCGCTGGCCAGGATGCTGGCCAGTTGTGCGGCATCCGGCCCCGGCGCGACCATGTCGCGCGCCTTGCCGGATCGGCGGGTGGCGATCAGGGTGGCGGCGGTTGCGCGGTCGTTGAAGGCATCCATGGCGCCCGCGCATAGCCGGCCCAGCCGTCCAGTCAATCGCGGCGCACTGTCTCCCCGCCCTTCATCACGAACCGCACCCGCATCACGGCCGCAAGATCGGCCAGCGGATCACCGGCCACCGCGACCAGATCGGCCAGCAGGCCCGGCGCGATGCGGCCGCGATCGGCCAAAGCGAACATGCGGGCATTGCCGGCCGTGGCGGCGGTCAGCACGCCGGCGGCGCTCATGCCCGCGCTGGCCATTGCCAGCATCTCGCGCGCATTCTCGCCATGGGCAAACACGCCGACATCGCCGCCCATGCAGATCGGCACGCCGGCCTGCATCGCCAGCCGAAACGCGGCGCGATCCGCCTGCACGTCGGCCGGGGCCGGTTCCTGCCCGTTCCAGCCGCGATAGCGGGCAATGGCCTCGCCGGCGGCAAGGGTGGGGCACAGGCCGGTGCGGTTCTTCGCCATCAGGGCAAAGGTGGCGGCATCGCCCTCGCCGCCATGTTCGATCACATCGGCCCCGGCGGCACTGGCGCGGCGCATGGCTTCGGCCGTGTTGGCGTGCACCGCCACCGGCCGGCCGGCATCATGGGCGGCGGCCACGGCGGCGGCGATCTCGGCCTGGCCGTAGGTTGGTCGGCTGCCCTCGCCGGGCCGCCAGCGATAATCGCCATACAGCTTCACCACATCGGCCCCCGCCCCGATCTGCCGGCGCACCGCGCTCACCAGATCGGGGCCGTCAGCCTCTTCGGCGCCCTGCGGCACCGCCCAGGCATCATTCTTGGGGGCATAGCTGCCCGGCGCGACGAGGGCGCGGGTGGCAATGATCATCCGCGGCCCCGGCACATGGCCTTCGTCGATGGCGCGTTTCAGGCCGACATCGGCGGTGCCGGCCCCTTCGCTGCCCAGATCGCGCACTGTGGTGAATCCGGCCATCAGCGTGGCGCGCGCATGCACCACCGCGCGCGCCACGCGATAGGCCTGGCTTTCCTTCAGCACCTGATCGTCCCACGGCGTCTTGTCATAGGGGTGGAGCAGCAGATGGCTGTGCCCTTCGATGAAGCCGGGCAGCAGCGTCTGGCCGGGCAGGGCGATGCGCTGCGTGCCCGCCGGCACCGGCAGCTGCGGCCCGGCCGCCACGATGCGGGTGCCATCCACCAGCACCTGCCAGCCGCTGTGCATGGCCTCCCCATCCCACACGCGGTCGGGCTGCAACAGCATCGGGGTGGCGCTGGCCGGCAGCGGGGCCAGGGCGATCAGGGAAGCAATCAGGGCGCGCATGGCCCAAGCAGACGCCGGCGCTGTCGGCCCGTCAAGCCCCGCAGCCCTTGGCGTTTGGCCCCGGCATCGCTATCACCATGCCGGCAGGCGGCCGGGGAGAGGCCGCGCGGGAGACAGGGTTTGAGCAACAGCAAGACTGGCGGCGTGGTGGACAGCCGCCCGCAATGGTTCGGCCATCCGGCGCAACTGGCGCGCCTGTTCACCACCGAAGCGATGGAACGCTTTGGCTATTACGGCATGCGCGCGCTGCTGACGCTCTATCTGGCCAATCATTTCCTGTTTTCCGACAGCACGACCACAAGCCTCTATGGCGGCTTCACCGCGCTGGTCTATCTCACCCCGCTGGTCGGCGGGCTCCTCGCCGACAATTATCTGGGATCGAAAAAGGCGGTGAAGTTCGGCGCCATCCTGATGGCGCTGGGCTATTTCACCCTGTGCTTCGGCGGTGAAGCGGCCAAGCCGTGGGCCAAGATCGATGGCACCCAATATGCCGTGGCCGTGGAAGGCACGGGCGACAGCAAGGCGCAGTTCGTCACGGTCGACGGCGAGAAATATCAGATCAAGGGCAATGAAGACGGCAGCGTGTCGCTGCTGTTCGGCGATGGCCGTGAAGGCCGCCGGCTGCCCAAGGGCAATTTCGAAGCTGGCGGCGAACGTGATCCGCTGTTCGTCACCATCATGCTGCTCGGTCTGTCCGCCGTCACCATCGGCAATGGCTTCTTCAAGCCCAACATCTCCACCATGGTCGGCAGCCTCTATGCCAAGGGCGACAGCCGCCGCGATGCCGGCTTCACCATCTTCTACATGGGCATCAACCTGGGCTCGCTGGGCAGCCAGCTCGCCTGTCCGTTCCTGGCCGATGCCTATGGCTGGTGGGCCGGCTTCCTGCTGGCAGCGCTGGGCATGACGCTCAGCTGGTTCCTGATCCAGTTCGCCGGGCCGAAACTGGAAGGCTATGGCGAACCGCCGGCACAGGCGCCAAAGCGCGACATTCCCATCTATCTGGGCGCCATCGCCTGTGTGCCGCTGGTGTGGTTCCTGTTCACCAATCTGATGGCCGCGCCGCCGCCGGTGGAAGGCGCCGGCTTCCTGGGCTATCTCGCCGGCCTGCCCATCCTGGGCAAGGTGCTGTTCGGCACGTTCCTGGCCTGTGTGCTGCTCATCCCGATCTGGTCCATCCTCTATGGCAACCGGCAGGAATGGCAGATGATGCTGGCCGCCATCATCCTGATCGTGTTCAACGTGGTGTTCTGGACCCTGTTCGAACAGGCCGGCTCCAGCCTCACGCTGTTTGCCGCACGCAACACCGAATTGTCGGTGTTCGGCCTGTTCGACATCTCGCCGGCACAAACCCAGTTCTTCAACGCCATCTTCATCGTCATGCTCGCCCCGCTGTTCAGCCTGATGTGGCAGGCGCTGGGCCGGCGCGGGCTGGAACCGGGCATTCCGGTGAAGTTCGGCCTGGCGCTGGCCGGGGTGGGCGGCGGCTTTCTGTTCCTGGTGTGGGGCAGCCAGTTTGCCGGCGATGATTTCAAGGTCGGCCTGTGGTGGCTGGCCGGCCTGTATCTCATCCATTCCATGGCCGAACTGATGATCTCGCCGGTGGGCCTGTCGATGGTGACGAAACTCTCCATCGCGCGTGTCGTTGGCCTGATGATGGGCCTGTGGTTTGTGTCCATCGCCTGCGCCCAATATGTCGGCGGGCTGGTGGCGCAGGTGGCCAGCGTCGAAACCGTGGGCGGGCAGGTGACCAACCTCAAGGTCAGCCTCGACACCTATACCCAGGTGTTCCAGACGATCGGCCTGGCCGCGGCGGCCATCGGCGGCGTGTTGCTGCTGATCTCGCCGCTGCTCAAGCGGCTGATGCACGGCGTGAAATGATGGCCGCAGCGTAATTTGCCACGCCGCCCCTGTTGGCCCACCATCATGGCCAACAGGGAGCGATGTGATGCGCAGCATGATGTTCACGGCACTGGCGCTGGCCACGGCGGCGGCCGCGAAGGACAAGCCATTGCCGCCACCGCCGGCCCCGCCACCCGAAATCATCGCTGCGCCCAGGGATCCCTGGCCCAGCCAGTATCGGCCCTATCCGGCGCAAGCCACGGTGATCCGCGGTGCCACCATCTATGATGGCGCCGGCCGCCGCATCGACAATGGCATGATCCGGCTGGACGGCGGCAAGGTGGCCGAAATCGGGGCCACGGTGGCGATTCCCGATGGCGCGCGCGTGATCGATGCCGGCGGCAAATATGTGACGGCCGGCATCATCGACATCCACAGCCATCTGGGCGTCTATCCCAGCCCCGGGGTGGAGGCGCACAGCGACGGCAACGAAGGCACCAGCCCGGCCCGCCCGGAAGTGTGGGCCGAACACAGCGTGTGGCCGCAGGATCCGGGCTTTTCCCGCGCGCTGGCCGGCGGCATCACCGCGCTGCACGTGCTGCCCGGTTCGGCCAATCTGTTCGGCGGGCGCGGCACGACGCTGAAACCCGTCTATGGCCGCAGCGTGCAGGAAATGAAGTTTCCGGGCGCACCCTACAGCCTGAAGATGGCCTGCGGCGAAAATCCCAAGCGCGTCTATGGCAACCGCAACCAGCTGCCCTCCACCCGCATGGGCAACATCGCCTATGCCCGCCAGCTCTGGTCGGATGCCACCGCCTACAAGCGGCGGTGGGAGGATTACACCCGCCGCGCCCAGGCCGGCACTGCCAAGCCCACCGACGCGCCGCGCCGCGAACTGGCGCTGGATACGATGATGGGCGTGCTCACCGGCGAGATATTGGTGCAGAACCACTGCTATCGCGCCGATGAAATGGCCAATGTCATCAGCATGGCGCGCGAGTTCAACTACAAGGTGACGACCTTCCACCACGCGGTTGAAAGCTACAAGATCGCCGACATGCTGAAGGCCGAAGGCATCTGCTCGGCGATGTGGGCCGATTGGTATGGCTTCAAGATGGAAAGTTTCGACGGCATCAAGGAAAATATCGCCCTGGTGCACAATGCGGGTGCCTGCGCCATCGTCCACAGCGATGATGAAAACGGCATCCAGCGCCTGAACCAGGAAGCCAGCAAGGCGTTGGCCGCCGGCCGCCGGCTGGGCATCGCCATCCCGCCCGAAACCGCCTGGACCTGGCTCAGCCTCAACCCCGCCAAAGGCCTGGGCATCGCCGACAAGACCGGCAGCCTGGAGGTGGGCAAGGCCGCCGATGTGGTGCTGTGGTCGGCCGAACCGTTCAGCGTCTATGCCCGGCCCATGAACGTCTGGATCGATGGGGCGCTGATCTATGACTGGGCCGATCCAAAGCGGCGGCCGCTATCGGATTTCGAACTGGGCCAGCCCGGCGTGGGAGAGGTGAAATGAAGCGGCTGCTGTTGACTGCGGCACTGGTGGCCGCCCCGGCGCTGGCCGCCCCCACCGCCATCACTGGTGCCACGCTGATGACCGGGCAGGGCGAAACCATCATCGCCAACGCCACGCTGGTGTTCGACAATGGCCGCATCACCGCGCTGGGGGCCGGCCTGCCGGTGCCGGCCGGCGCCACGGTGGTGGAGGCGAAGGGCCGCATCATCACCCCCGGCATCATTGCCGCCGCCAGCGACATCGGCCTGACCGAAGTGAACGGCGTGCGCGAGACCAATGATGGCGGCGCGCGCCAATCGGCCTTCTCCGCCGCGCTGGACATGTCCACCGCGATCAATCCGCGATCCCTGCACATTCCCATCAACCGGCTGGGCGGCATCACCCGCGCCGTGGTGGTGCCCGATTCGGCCAGCACCATCTTTGGCGGGCAGGGCGTGGTGATCAGCCTGGCCGCCGGCGGCCCCACCCTCACGCGCGCGCGCGCGTTTCAATATGTGGAAATGGGCGAAAACGGCGCGCGGCTGGCCGGCGGCTCCCGCCCGGCGGCCTGGGCGCAGCTGGCGAACATGCTGGCCGAAGCGCAGCGCCTTGCCGCCAACCCGGCGCTGTTCGATCGCGGCCAGGATTCAGGCGCACTGGCAAAGCGGCTGGATGCCGAAGCCCTGGCCCCGGTGCTGGATGGCCGCCAGCCGCTGCTGATCCATGCCGAACGCGCCAGCGACATTTCCGAAGTGCTGAAGCTGAAGGGCCGATACCCCGCCCTGCGCCCGGTGCTGGTGGGCGCGCGCGAGGCCTGGCTGGTGGCGGCCGACATTGCCCGCGCCGGCGTGCCGGTGATCACCCACAGCCTGTATGATCTGCCCGATGATTTTGAATCGCTGGCGGCCAGCCGCAACAATGTCGGCCATCTCCAGGCCGCCGGCGTCACCGTGGCGCTGGGCGCGCTGGGCGGCATCGGCGGCACCGCGCCGTTCAACCTGCCGGCCTATGCCGGCAATGCCGTGGCGCAGGCGGCGGTGCCCGGCGGCAAGGGGCTCAGCAAGGGCCAGGCGCTGGCCGCCATCACCGCCAACCCGGCCCGAATCATGGGGCTGGCCGATCTGGGCACGCTGGCGGTGGGCAAGCGTGCCGATGTGGTGATCTGGGATGGCGATCCGCTGGAACTGGCCAGCGCGCCGGTCGCTGTCTACATCGATGGCGTCGCCCAGCCGATGACCAGCCGCCAGACTGATCTTGCCAATCGCTACAAGGCCCTTGGCCGCACCGATCTGCCGTTGCAATATCCCCGCTGATCGGCGCGCCGCGCCGTCAGGGGAAGGGGTCATCGTGTCGGATCTGCTGCTGCTGGGGCTGCTGGTTGGCCTGTTCGTTGCCAGCCATGAACTGCTTTCGCACCCGTTGCGTGGCCCGCTGGTGGCGCGAATCGGCGAAAAGGGCTTTGCCATCCTCTATTCGCTGGTGGCGCTGGCCAGTTTCGGCAGCGCGGTGCAGCTGTGGCGGCAGATCCCGCCCGAAAAATTGTGGGACACGCCGGCCAGCGCCTATCTGCCGGCGGTGATTGCCATGGCCGTGGCCTGCATGTTGTTCGTGGGTTCCGTGTCTGCGCCCAATCCCGCCATGATGCCGGGGGTGAAGGGCGATCCCAGGGGCATGCAGCGCATCACCCGCCACCCGATGATGTGGAGCTTTGCCGTCTGGGCCGGGGTGCACATCGTGATGACGGCCGATCTGCGCACGCTGGTGCTGGCCGGCGGCGTTGGCACGCTGGCGCTGCTGGGATCGGCGCTGCAGGATGGCAAGAAACGCCGCCAGAACCCCGCCTATGCCGCCCACATGGCCCGCACCAGCCATGTGCCCTTCATGGCCATCCTGGCCGGCCGGCAGCCGCTGCGCGCGCTGTGGCCCGGCCTGGTGCCGGTTGTGGGCGGCCTGGGGCTGTGGGGCCTGATCATCTGGGCGCATCCGATGCTGATCGGCGTGCCCGCCGCTGGCTGGAGTTATCTGCAATGAACGACCTGAACGGCACCAGCATCTGGATCACCGGCGCTTCGTCGGGCATCGGCAAGGGGTTGGCGCTGGCGCTGTCGCAGCGCGGCGCCCGGCTGGTGCTGTCGGGCCGCAACCGGGCCGCGCTGGACGATGTGGCGGCCCATTGCCCCGGCAGCCTGGTCGAAGCCTTTGAAGTGACCGATCTGGATGCGCTGCCGGCCATCGTGGCGCGGGTGGAGCAGGCGACGGGCGGCATCGACTGGCTGGTCAACAACGCCGGCATCTCGCAGCGCAGCCTGGGGCTGGACACGGATTTTGGCGTCTATCGCACCCTGATGGAGGTGGATTTCTTCGCGCCGCTGCGGCTGACGCAGCTGGTGCTGCCGGCGATGGTGCGGCGCGGGTCGGGGCGGATCATCAACAACGCCTCGGTGGCCGGCAAGGTCGGCTCGCCGCTGCGCACCGGCTATTGCGCGGCCAAGCATGCGCTGGTCGGCTGGTCGGATGCGCTGCGGGCCGAAATCGCTCAATACGGCGTGCAGGTGCATGTGCTCACGCCCGGTTTTGTCGCCACCGGCATCGGTGCCAACGCGCTCACCGCCGATGGCAGCCGCAAGGGCGCCGGCGATGATCCGGTGGATGGCGGCATTTCCATCCATGAAGCCGCCGAACAGATCATCGCCGGAATCACGGCCGATCGCCCCGAAATCCCGGTCGGTCGCGAGGGCGCGGCCGAGATGCAGCTGCTGGGGCTGAAGCGCCAGGATCCCGATGCCTGTTTCCAGTTGATGGCGTCGATGGCACCCAAGCTGGCACGCTGAATCGTTTTTTCCTTGGCGGCCGGCCGGTTTGCCGCTACGGCGCGAACGGATGGCCAGCGCAGCAATTGCGGCAGGCCAGCCTTCGTGCATTGATGGCCCCAGGGGTTTGACAGGGCCAACGGCTGCATCCGGCACCGGCAGGGCCCGCGATGCGACGCTGCACCAGCGCGCGAGGGTGCTTACGGATTTTCACCCACCGGGGCCATGGTCTGGCCAGCAACCGGCAGCAACGGGGACGACGATCTTGATCAGGAACAACCAGCGGCGGCGCAGGGGTGGCGGCAACAATGGCCCACGCCCGCAACAGATGGCCGGTGGCAACAATTATGGCCCGCGGCTGGACAACCGCCAGCGCGGCAATGCCACCCAGCTGCTGGAAAAATACCGCGCCCTGGCCCGCGACGCCCAACAGGCCGGCGATCGGGTGACGGCGGAATATTATCTGCAATATGCCGAACATTATTATCGTGTGCTGGGTGATTATCGCGATCGCCAGCCCGACGGCCGCAGCGATGGCCGCCGCGGTCGCGATGCCTTTGATGATGACGGGCTGGACACGGATGCCGACGGCAGCGACGGCGACGATGACAATGGCGAAGACATGGATGCTCGGCCAGAACCGCGCCCGGCCGAGCGGCGTGACCGCCGCGAGGAGCGCCCCCGCGACGACCGCCCCCGCGACGAGCGCAGCCGCGACGACCGCCCCCGCGATGACCGTCCCCGCGACGAGCGCAGCCGCGACGATGGCGCGCGTGATCAGCGCCCGCAGGGCGAACGCAGCCAGGAGCGCCGCTGGGATCGCCAGCGTGACCGCCGCGAACGGCGGCCGGAACGCCCGGAACAGGACGGCATTGATGATCGCGAATCGCTGCTGCAGGCGCTGCCGCCGCCCGCCACCCTGCCGGCGGCCGAATCAGCCGGGCGCAAGCTGGGCCTGAAGCGCGATTCGGCCGTGATCGAGGCGCCGCCCGCACCCGAAGCGCCGGCTGCGGAAACCGAATCGGCGCCCAAGCGGCGCGGCCGCCCGAAGAAGGCCGCAGCCGAACCGGCGGCCGAATAGGCAACCCTCACTGATCGTAGGGCCAGCGTTCGATCTGCGGATCGGCCTGGCCCACGGCCGCATCATGGCCGGAGCGGCTGGACAGGAACACCAGGCCCATCAGCCCGCCGGTCAGCAGCATGGTGCCGGCGATGGCCCCGGCCGCGGCCACCCACAATTCCCACCGCGCCGGCGCGCCGCTGGCCCACAGCCACCACAGGCCGCCGGCCAGCGCCAGCAGCGTGGCCAGCCCCACCCACAGCATCAGACGGCGGAACCGCGCCCAGTTGTCCGCGCTGGCGCCTGTGTCTGGGGCTTTGCCTTCCGGCTGATTCGGGCGCATGCTTCACATCCAAGCAACAGCGGGCCCGATTGTGGGGCCCGCCATGGGGAGGCGAATCATGCTCGGTTCGATTCTCGTCGGCAAGAAGCCACTGGTGACAGTGGCGCGCGACACGCCGGTCAGTATCATCGCGGAACTTCTCTATCGCCACCGCATCGGCGCGGTGCTGGTGATGGATGGTGATCACATCGAAGGCCTGGTGAGCGAACGCGACATCTGCCGCTGCCTGCACACCCACGGCCGCGGCGTGCACGACGCCCTGGCGCAGGACATCATGTCGGCGCCGGTGGTGACGGCGTCCCCCGCCATGAGCGTGCCCGACGCCATGGCGGTGATGACCGATCGCCGCTTCCGCCACCTGCCGGTGGTGGACGCGAATCGCGTGCTGGGCCTGGTATCGATCGGCGATCTGGTCAAACGCCGGATCGAGGATGCCGAAGCCGAAGCCGAATCGCTCAAGCACTATATCGCCAGCTGATCCGCGCCGTCTGGCTGGACCGGGCGGGCGATTCTTGCCGGTTTGGCGGTACCCATTGGCAGATTGGTTGGATTCGGCCGGCGATTCGTGGTTCCGGCCGCCGGCCACGTCTGGGCTTGCGTATGCTTCTTCCAAGGAAGCGACAGAAAATTTCGCGCTTCCGCAAAAAAGCGCTTGCAAGGCCGGGGGGTCGACCATAGAGGAGCGCTCCCGGCCGACGGGGAGCAGCGCTCCTCCAGACAGCCACCACAACAGCAGCGGTCATCTTGACCCACCGAAAAAGTGGGAAAATAATCAGTGCGGTGCCGGGATTTCGGACCTTCCGAGCAATCGGAACGGAGATGAAAAAAAGTTGTTGACGGGATGCTTCGAGCGGATCATAAGCCGCCCCCGTCGCCGACGACGAGCCCACTGCTTCCAAGCGAAGCGCTCGCCGCCGACTTCGAATATGAAACTGGTCAGGAACCTGGGCAACCAGGGGACAGGTTGATTTCGCTCTTTCTCATTGTCGGTTAGAAATGAAGGGACATGTGGGCGGCGGTCCACGGTTCGGGGGTTCAGGCTCCGGATACCGTGGTTAAACCAACGCTTATATGTCTCAATACCACAAAGCACACCGGCTTTAGGGCCGGAATGTCAGTGATGTTGTGCAGACAGATAAGCTCCTGAACGTCGGTCGGTCGTGGCGGTTTTCCCCGCTGTGATCGGTCGCATGAACTTGAGAGTTTGATCCTGGCTCAGAACGAACGCTGGCGGCATGCCTAACACATGCAAGTCGAACGAAGCCTTCGGGCTTAGTGGCGCACGGGTGCGTAACGCGTGGGAATCTGCCCTTGGGTACGGAATAACAGTGAGAAATTACTGCTAATACCGTATGATGTCTTCGGACCAAAGATTTATCGCCCAGGGATGAGCCCGCGTAGGATTAGCTAGTTGGTGGGGTAAAGGCCTACCAAGGCGACGATCCTTAGCTGGTCTGAGAGGATGATCAGCCACACTGGGACTGAGACACGGCCCAGACTCCTACGGGAGGCAGCAGTGGGGAATATTGGACAATGGGCGAAAGCCTGATCCAGCAATGCCGCGTGAGTGAAGA
>JAGWWF010000042.1 GCA_018970445.1 Alphaproteobacteria bacterium
TCGGCCAGCAGCACTTCGGACGGGCTGGGGCCGGGCGGTTCGGCCGGCGCGGCCGATGGCGGCGCCAGCGCCTTGTTGGCGGCGCACACCATCAGGAAGATGACAAAGGCGATGATGATGAAATTGATCAGCGCGGTGAGGAACTTGCCATAGCCGAACAGGGCAACGCCGGCCTTCTTCAGCGCTTCGTAATCGGTGGTGCTGCCGCTGTAATCGGCCGGGATCGTGCCCAGCACCACAAACAGGCTGGAAAAATCGATGCCGCCGGTGAACAGGCTGATGATCGGCATCACCAGATCTTCGGTGAAGGCCGACACGATGGTGCCAAAGGCGCCGCCGATGATCACGCCCACCGCCAGATCCAGCACGTTGCCGCGCGCGATGAACGCCTTGAATTCCCGCAGCATCACCCGGCCCCCCTTGAATTTCCAGCAGGCGCACTATCTTGCTGTCACGTGCCACGCGCCCAATCTGCCACAATCGCGGCCCTGCGCAAGCCGCCCGCACCGGAGACTGCTTCGATGAGCCATAATCTTCGTCGTCCTGCCACGCTGGCCGCTGTTGCGGCGGCCGGGCTGCTGCTGTCGGGCTGCGGCGTCAATACCATTCCGGCCAAGGAAGAGGCGGTGAAGGCCAAATGGGCCGATGTGGAAAACCAGTATCAGCGCCGCGCCGATCTGATCCCCAATCTGGTCGCCACGGTGAAGGGCATGGCCGCCCAGGAAAAGGAGGTGCTGGAAGGCGTGACCAGGGCCCGCGCCAGCGCCACGCAGGTGACGGTCGATCCCACCAAATTGTCCGATCCGGCGCAGCTGGCGCAGTTCGAACAGGCGCAAGGCGCGCTGGGCCAGTCTTTGGGCCGGCTGCTGATGACGGTGGAAAAATACCCGGATCTGAAATCCAACGAACAGTTCATGGCGCTGCAAAGCCAGCTGGAAGGCACCGAAAACCGCATCGCGGTGGCGCGGCGCGATTACAATCTGGCCGTGCAGGATTACAACACCGAAATCCGCACCTTCCCCACGCTGATCACCGCCCGGGTGGTCTATGGCGCGCAGCCGATCGCGCCGTTCAAGGCCACCAGCGTGAATGCCGACAAGGCGCCGGAAGTGAAATTCTAGGGTCAGGACCCATTAATTCCATGCCCCGTCATTGCGATATGAGGCCAAATGGCGAGGAGCGGGGCCGCAGGCGGGGCTTTGCCCCCCGGCGAGGCCACGCGACGACGCCATTTGGCCTCATGTCGCAACCCGAAGGGCGGCCCGGAGCGGCCCGGCTCAGCGCTCGCTTCGCTTGGACGCACCCGATCGGGTGCGCCACGGCGCTCACTCACTCGTGCCGGGCCGCTCCGGGCCGTGCCGGGGCATGGAATCAATGGGTCCTGACCCTAGGCCCTGCCCTCCGGCCCGCGAAAGGCGCGCCATGAACCTGCCCCCCGACGTGCGCCGCTGGGCCAGCCTGGCCTTCTGGCTGTCGGCCCTGCTGCTGGTGCTGCAACTGGCGGCACCGGCATTTGCCGATCCGGTGTTCCCCAAACTGAGCGGCCGGGTGGTCGATGCCGCCGCCGTGTTGCCGGCCGATGCGGTGGCGCGGCTGGATGCCAGGCTGAAGGCGCTGGAGGATAGCACCGGCACCCAGCTGGTGGTGGCCACCGTGCCCGATCTGGGCGGTTACGAGATCGAGGACTATGGCTATCAACTGGGCCGCGCCTGGGGCATCGGCCAGAAGGACCGGAACAACGGCGCCATCCTGCTGATCGCCCCGGCGCAGCGCAAGCTGCGCATCGAGGTGGGCTATGGCCTCGAAGGCACGCTCACCGATGCGGTGAGCAGCCGCATCATCCGCCGCACCATCGTGCCGCGCTTCAAGGCCGGCGATCTGGCCGGCGGGGTGGAAGCGGGCGTTGACGAACTGATCGCCCTGCTGGCGCTGCCGCCCGAACAGCAGGCGGCAGCCGCGCAGCAATTCGCCGGCCGCAGCACCACCGATGATGATGGCCCCGGCTGGGGCGCGCTGGTCTGGCTGATCATCATCTTGGTGTGGATCATCATCGCAACCCGGCGCGGCGCGCGCGGCCGGCGAAGCGGGCCCGTGATCCTGTGGGGCCCCGATCTGGGCGGCAGCTGGAGCAGCCGTGATGGCGGCTGGGGCGGCGGCGGCGGTGGCGGCGGCTTTGGCGGCTTTTCGGGCGGCGGCGGCAGCTTTGGCGGCGGCGGCGCGTCGGGGGATTGGTGATGCTGTTCAACGATGCCGATCGCGCCCGCATTGCAGCCGCCATCGCTGCGGCCGAAGCCACCACGGCCGGCGAAATCGTGGTGATCATCAACACGCGGCCCCACCGCTATGCCGCCACCATGCTGGCCGCCGCCGCGCTGGCCGCCTTCACCCTGCCGTTCGCCGCCGTGCTGGCCGGTTTCATGCCATCATCGCTGTTCCCGGATTGGGATGCGCTGGATGCCGCCACCCGCGAAGCCCGCGCCATCGAAGGCTTTGCCGCCGTGCAGGCGCTGGTGTTCGTGGCCACGCTGGCGCTGGTGGCGCTGGCCCGGCTGGATCGCACCCTCACCCCGCGCGGCCTGCGCCGGGATCGGGTGCATGCCGCTGCCATGACCCAGTTTCGCGCCCGCGGCCTCACCCGAACGGCGGGCCGCACCGGCGTGCTGCTCTATCTCGATGAAGCCGAACATGTCGCCGAAGTGATCGCCGATGATGGCGTGTTCACCTGTGTCGCGCCCGATGAATGGGCCGAAACGATCACCGCGCTCACCAGCGGCATCAAGGCTGGCCGCGCCGCCGATGGGCTGGTGGCGGCCATCGGCCGCGCCGGTGCCGTGCTGGCGCGCCACCTGCCGCGCAACGCCGATGATGTGAACGAACTGCCCGACGGGCTGATCGAGCTGTGAGATCCTTCCCCACGGGGGGATGATTTCATGCCTTGGCGCTGGGCCTTGCTGCCACTCGTGCCCGCCAGGCCGGAATCCACGCCAGCCCATCGGGCAGCGGCTGGCCGACAACCGCGCCGAATTCGATGAAGCAGAACAGCAGGATGTCGGCCAGGGTGAAGCGGTCGCCGCAGATGAAATCACCGGCCATCAGCCCATCGAGCCAGATCAATTTCTTCGCCGCAATCGCCTTCAGCTCCTCGCCGGCGCCCTCTGACGCCAGCGGAAAGCGCCCGTTGAACATCGGCCGGCCCTGCGTGGCGCGAAAGCCGTTGGCCATGGGCTCGACATAGCCCAGATCGATGATCCGCACCCATTTGCGCGTTTCGGCGCGTTCTTGCGCCGTGCTGCCGATCACGGCGGGGGTGGGGTGAAGCTCTTCCAGATATTCGGCGATCACGGTGATTTCGCTGATGATGCGGCCATCGTCCAGTTGCAGCGCCGGGGTGCTGCCGGTGGGCACCTTCC
>JAGWWF010000017.1 GCA_018970445.1 Alphaproteobacteria bacterium
GTGGGCCGCGTGCGCCAGGCCCGCGCGCCAGCGCGCTTTGGCGCGCCGCTGCCGCCGCCCGGCCCCGCGCCGCATCTGGGGCAGCACAGCCGGCAGACGCTTGCCGCCCTGGGTTATGATAATGCCGCCATTGCCGCCCTGCTGGCCACCGGCGCCGTGACGGGCTGATCTGTCGGCCGGGCCGGCATGGCTCTTGCATCCATCGCGGGTGCGCCTGCGCTGATTCTGCCATTGCAGTGCGGCGCTGCGCCTCCCATATCGGGTGGTGTATGGGCCGGCCGGCAGCCGCGCCAGTGGAGAGACCATGACCAACCAGACGCCACTTCCCCAGACTTTGGCCGTGTTGCCGCTGCGCGATATCGTGGTGTTCCCGCAGATGATCGTGCCGCTGTTCGTTGGCCGCGAAAAATCGGTGAGCGCGCTGGAAGCCGCCATGAACGATGGCAAGACGGTGTTTCTGCTCAGCCAGAAGAACCCGGGAGACGAGGATCCCGGCGCCGACGAGCTGTATGATGTCGGCACCATCGCCACCGTGCTGCAGCTGCTGAAACTGCCCGATGGCACGGTGAAGGTGCTGGTGGAAGGCCAGAGCCGCGCCAGCCTTGTGAGCCTCGATGGCGCCGGCAATCATCTGGTGGCCGAGGTGGCGGCGCGCGAGGATGTGCTGCGCGACGAGACCGAGCTGACGGGGCTGCTGCGGTCTGCCCAGAAGCAGTTCGAACAATATGTGAAGCTGAACCGCAAGGTCGCCCCCGAAATCGCCAGCCAGATCGCCGCGATCGAGGAGCCGGCGCGCTTTGCCGATACGGTTGCGGCCAATCTGGGCCTGAAGATCGCCGACAAGCAGAGCCTGCTGGCCGAACCCGATGTCGGGCTGCGGCTGGAGAAGGTGTTCGCCTTCATGGAAGGCGAACTGGGCGTGCTGCAGGTGGAAAAGAAGATCCGCACCCGCGTCAAGAAGCAGATGGAGAAGACCCAGCGCGAATATTATCTGAATGAGCAGATGAAGGCCATTCAGCGCGAGCTGGGCGAAGAGGACGAGAAAGACGAGGCCGCCGAATTTGAAGAGAAGATCGGCAAGACCAAATTGTCCAAGGAAGCCCGCGACAAGGCGCTGGCCGAGCTGAAGAAGTTCAAGGCGATGGCACCGCAATCGGCCGAAGCCACGGTGGTGCGCAATTATCTCGACACGCTGCTGGGCCTGCCATGGGGCAAGAAATCGCGCATCAAGAAGGATATCGTCGCCGCGCAGGCCGTGCTGGACGTGGATCATTACGGCCTGGAAAAGGTGAAGGACCGGATCATCGAATATCTGGCCGTGCAGGCGCGCACCAACAGGCTGAAGGGGCCGATCCTGTGCCTGGTCGGCCCGCCCGGCGTGGGCAAGACCAGCCTGGGCCGCAGCATCGCGAAGGCGACGGGGCGTGAATTCATTCGCCACAGCCTGGGCGGCGTGCGCGACGAGGCCGAGATCAGGGGCCACCGGCGGACCTATATCGGTTCGATGCCGGGCAAGGTGATCCAGAACCTGAAGAAGGCAGGTGCATCCAACCCCTTGTTCCTGCTGGATGAAATCGACAAGTTGGGCCAGGATTTCCGCGGTGATCCGGCGTCTGCCCTGCTGGAAGTGCTGGATCCCGAACAGAACAAGGCGTTCAACGACCATTATCTGGAGGTGGATTACGACCTGTCCGACGTGATGTTCGTGACCACCGCCAACAGTTACAACATGCCCCAGCCGCTGCTGGACCGCATGGAGATCATCAGCCTTTCAGGCTACACCGAGGACGAGAAGGTGGAGATCGCCCGGCGGCACCTGATCGAGAAGCAATATGACGCACACGGCCTGAAGAAAGACGAGTTTGCGGTGGCCGACGAGGCCATTCGCGATCTGATTCGTTATTACACCCGCGAAGCCGGCGTGCGCAAATTGGAGCGCGAGATCGCCAAGCTGGCGCGCAAGGCGCTGCGCCGCATCCTGGAAGGCAAGGCCAGCAGCGTGACCGTGACCAGCGACAATCTGGCCGAATTTGCCGGGGTGCGCAAATTCCGCTTTGGCCTGGCCGACAGCGAAGACCAGATCGGCGCCGTCACCGGCCTGGCCTGGACCGAGGTGGGCGGCGATCTGCTGACCATCGAAGCCGTCACCTCGCCGGGCAAGGGCACGATCAAGACCACCGGCAAGCTGGGAAGCGTGATGACCGAATCGATTTCGGCGGCGCTGAGCTTTGTGCGGGCCAGAGCCACCCATTATGGCATCAAGCCCAGCCTGTTCGAAAAGAAGGATATCCATGTGCACGTGCCGGAAGGCGCAACGCCCAAGGATGGCCCGTCGGCCGGCATCGCGATGGTGACGGCGATCATTTCCACCCTGACCGGCGTGGCCGTGCGCCGCGATGTGGCGATGACCGGCGAGGTGACGCTGCGCGGCCGGGTGCTGCCGATCGGTGGCCTGAAGGAAAAGCTGCTGGCGGCGCTGCGCGGCGGCATCGCCACCGTGCTGATTCCGGCCGAGAACGAGAAGGACCTGGCCGAAATCCCCGACAATGTGAAGCAGGGCCTGACCATCGTTCCGGTATCCCATGTCGACGAAGTGCTGGCGCTGGCGCTGACCCAGCCGCTGACCCCGATCGAATGGACCGAAGCCGATGAAAAGGCGGTGCAGCCGGCCGCAGCCGTGGTGGCCGAGCCGGCGGTGCGGCATTGAGGACGGCCTGGCCGGAAAATTCTGGCCGGGGTGTGAAGCCAGGGCTTTACAGCGCTGCGCATCTCGCCTAATCGGCCGCTCCCGAACCGGAACAACGGGCGCGTAGCTCAGCGGTAGAGCACTGCTTTCACACGGCAGGGGTCACAGGTTCAATCCCTGTCGCGCCCACCATGTTCCGCCAAGACCCCGCAGCACCGGCTGCGGGGTTTCTTGTTTCAAGGCCCGACCGATGAACGCGCACCCGCAGCCCATGTGGCCCGATTGGCAGGCGCAGCAGCGCGCCGCGCGGATCAGCACGGCCGATCTGCTGGCCGAACTGGGCCTGGGCGAGGCGGATTTTCCGGCCGGCGTGCTGGCCGCGCCGGCGTTTCCGGTGCTGGCGCCGCCGCATTTCCGCAGCCTGATCCGGCGCGGCGATCCCGATGATCCGCTGTTGCGCCAGGTGCTGGCGCGCGGAGAGGAGGCGCTGCCGCAGCCCGGCCGGCTGACCGATCCGCTGGCAGAGGCCGATTTTCGCGCCGCGCCCGGCCTCCTGCGCAAATATCGCAGCCGGGCGCTGCTGATCGCGTCGGGCGCCTGCGCCATCCATTGCCGTTACTGTTTTCGCCGCCACAGCGATTATGGGGCCACCATGCTGACACGGGCCGGCGAGGCGCACGCGATGGCGGCCATCGCGGCCGATGCGGCCATCGACGAGGTGATCTTGTCGGGCGGGGATCCGCTGTCGCTGGCCGATGCCCGGCTGGCGGCCCTGGTGGCGGCGATTGCGGCCGTGCCGCATGTCACCACCCTGCGCCTGCACAGCCGCACGCTGATGGCCATTCCGGATCGGGTGACGCCGGCGCTGATCGATCTGCTGGCCGGCACCCGGCTGGCCGTGGTGATCGTGGCGCACAGCAACCATGCTAACGAGATTTCCGACGATGTCGCCGCCGCCCTGGGCCGGCTGCGGGCGATTGGCGTCACCCTGCTGAACCAGTCGGTGCTGCTGGCCGGGGTGAATGATGATGCCGCCATCATCGCCGCCCATGCCCGCCGGCTGTTTGCGGCCGGCATGCTGCCTTATTACATGCATCTCACCGATCCGGTTGCCGGCGCGGCGCACTTTGATGTGGATGAAGGCCGCGCCCGCGCCATCGAGGCACAGGTGCGCGGCCTGCTGCCCGGTTATCTGGTGCCGCGCTTCGTGCGCGAGGTGCCGGGGCAGGCGGCCAAGACGCCCTTGTCGGCGCTGCCCGGAAGCTGAACCGGCGATAACGGACCCGTTCAGGATCGTCACAGGCCGCCTGTGCGACAGCTTGGCTCATCAGCAGGAACGAAGGAGCCCATGATGCGCCGAACGACAATCACGATGATGCCCGGCCTGATGCTGGCCAGCCTGGCACTGGCCGCGCCGGCCGCCGCCCAGTTGCCGCCGCCTGGACAATGGCAGGATGCCGGCTGGAACGATGATCGGCGCTGGGATGATCGCCGCGGCTGGGATGAACGGCGGGGCTGGGATGACCGGCGGGGTTGGGATGATGCCCGCGGTGGCCAGTATTGCCGGCGCAGCGATGGCGGCACCGGCACGCTGGTTGGCGCCGCCGTTGGCGGCGTGGTTGGTTCGGAACTGTCCCGCCGCGGCAGCCGCACGCGCGGTGCCGTGCTGGGCGCGGTGGTGGGCGGCCTCTTGGGCCGCAGCATCGATCGCGGCCGCGTGGTGTGCCGCTGAACCCCTTGATTGACCATGGAGAGGTGATGCCATGACGATGCGTTTGCCGATGATGTTGCTGGCCGGACTGGCGGTTTCCGCGCCGGCCCTGGCCCATGATGATGATTGGCGCGACCGCCGCCGCGCCAGCCCGCGCGAAGTGGAGCGCAGCTGGAACCGGGTTCAGGAGGAACGCCGCGAGCTTGCCCGCGCCCAGTGGCGCGGCGACCGCGATGACATTCGCGAGGAGCGGCGCGAACTGCGCCGGGCGGAACGCGAATTCATCGAGGATCGCCGTGATCTCTATCGTTCCGGCTGGGGCGGTGGCCCCGGAAATGGCAATGGCTGGGGCCGGGGCGGCCGGCCCGGCAATGATTGGGGTTGGCGCCAGGACGGCTGGAACCGGCCGGGCTGGCATGCCGAACATTTCTATCGCCCCGCCAATGATCGGCCGTGGGCGATGGGCTGGAACGATCCGGTGTGGCGGGGGTATGACAACCGCTATTATTGCCGGCGCGGTGATGGCAGCACGGGCCTGATCGTCGGCGGTCTGGCGGGCGGGGTGCTGGGCAATGTGCTGGCGCCGGGTGGATCGCGCACGCTGGGCAGCATCATCGGCGGTGCCGCCGGCGCGGTGATCGGCAACAGCATCGATCGCGGCCGCGTGGTCTGTCGCTGATCGAAACGGCGATGCCGGTCATCGGAAAAACCGGATGGACGCCATCGCCTGCCCCGCCCTATCCTGCCCGCGCAACAGGAGACAGGCGATGGCGAAGAAAAAGCCCAAGGACGACGCGATTGATCTGGGCATGGCCAATGGCCAGCGCAAGGCCATCGCCGACGGCCTGGCGCGGTTGCTGGCCGACAGCTACACGCTTTATCTGAAAACCCACAATTTTCACTGGAACGTGACCGGGCCACAGTTCAATTCGCTGCACCTGATGTTCGAAACCCAATATACCGAACTGGCGCTGGCGGTGGATCTGATTGCCGAACGCATCCGCGCCCTGGGCGAACCGGCCCCGGGCAGCTATTCGGCCTTTGCCGCGCTGTCGTCGATCAGGGAGGCCGAGGGCACGCCCCGCGCCGACGACATGGTGCGCATCCTGGCCGAAGACCAGCTGGCCGTGGTGCGAACGGCGCGCGCCGTGTTCCCGCTGGCCGATGCCGCCCGTGACGAGCCGACAGCCGATCTGCTGACCCAGCGCATGCAGGTGCACGAAAAGACGGCCTGGATGCTGCGCGCCAATCTGGGCTGATCGCCCTGTCCTGCATGGCGGCGAGCCTGCAATGTGCTGCCCGGTTCTTTGATATGGCAATGGTGGCGCGTTGACATGGCCCAGATGTGTCACTTGTGTCGCATGTGGGCGAATGTCAGCGGCGCAGCACCGCCAGGCTGATCAGGGCCGCAACCAGGCTGCCGGCGATGATGCCCAGCTTGGCCGCCGCTTCCTGAGGGGTGCCGGTGCCAAAGGCCAGGGCGGCGATGAACAGGCTCATTGTGAAGCCGATGCCGCAGAGCATCGCCATGCCCAGGAGCTGGCGGGTGGTGGCATGAGCGGGCATGTCGACGATGTTCAGCCGCACCAGCGCCATGATGGTGCCGAAGATGCCCAGCGGCTTGCCTAGCAGCAGGCCCAGCGCGATGCCCAGCACCAGCGGATCCACAGCAGTGGCCAGTGACAGGCCGCGCAGTTCGACACCGGCGTTGGCAAAGCCGAAGATGGGCAGGATGGCGAAGGCAACGCTGGGCGCCAGCGTGTGTTCCACCCGCAGCAGCGGGCTGTCCCGATCGTCCGCGGTGCCGGGCGTTGGGCGGATCGGCAGGGCGAGCGCGGTGATCACGCCGGCCAGCGTGGCATGGATGCCGCTGGCGTGGATGGCCAGCCACAGCCCGGCGCCCAGCAGCAGATAGGGCCACACGGCCGGCACGCGCCGCCACGACAGCAGCGCAAGCGCGGCCGTGAGGCCGGCAGCGACGGCCAGCGCCGCCAGGTCGAGGCCCTCGGTGTAGACGGCGGCTATCACCGCGATGGCCCCCAGATCGTCGATCACGGCGATGGCGGTGAGCAGCAGTTTCAGGCTGGCCGGCACCCGATCGCCCAGCAAGGCCATCACCCCCAGGGCAAAGCCGATATCGGTGGCGGTAGGAATGGCCCAGCCCGGCAGATTGGCCGGAACGGCGCGGTTGAGGGCAAGATAGACCAGTGCCGGCACCGCCATGCCGGCCGCCGCCGCCACGCCGGGCATGATGCGGCGCGGCCAGCTGGCCATTTCGCCATCCAGCAGCTCGCGCTTGATCTCGCAGCCGACCAGCAGGAAGAACACGGCCATCAGGCCATCATTGATCCAGTGCAGCAGGCTGAGCGGGCCGATGGGCAGATGCAGCAGGTGAAAATACTGGTCTGACAGGGCGCTGTTGGCGGCGAACAGCCCGGCGGCGGCAGCCAGCATCAGCACCTGCCCACCGCTGGCCTGGCTGGCCAGCAGTTCGCGGATCATCGTGTAGCGCAAACGGAGCAGGGGCGGGCGCATGGCCCGCTGTAACAATCAAGCCCTTGCCGGCAAAGCGAAACCCGATCAGCGCGTGTAGTTGGTGGCCACCCAGTCGCGATAGCTGCCATCGATCACGGCGCGCCACCAGGCTTCGTTGGCCAGATACCAGTCGAGGGTTGCGGCAAAGCCCTGTTCGAAGCTGCGTGCCGGGGCATAGCCCAGCTCGCCGCGTGCCTTGGTTTCATCGATGGCATAGCGGCGATCATGGCCGGGGCGATCGGTGACGAAGGTCTTCAGGCTGGCTGTCGGCAGGCCCTTGGCCGCCGGCGCATCCGGAAACCGGGCGGCCAGGCCGGGATCGGCGGCAAAGGCGGCATCCACGGCAGCACACAGGGTTTCGATGACGATCAGGTTGGGCAGTTCGGCACCGCCACCGATATTGTAGGTTTCACCGACCCGGCCCTTGAGCAGGCAGGCCTCGATCCCGCGGCAATGATCCTCCACATGCAGCCAGTCGCGGATCTGCATGCCATCGCCATAGATGGGCAGCGGCCGGCCGTGCAGGGCGTTGATCAGGAACAGCGGGATCAGCTTTTCCGGAAACTGGTAAGGCCCGTAATTGTTTGAACAATTGCTGGTGGTGACATTGAGGCCATAGGTGTGGTGCCAAGCGCGCACGAGGTGATCGCTGGCCGCCTTGCTGGCCGAATAGGGGCTGTTGGGCGCATAGGCGGTGGTTTCGCTGAAGGCCGGATCATCGGGCCCCAGCGTGCCATAGACCTCATCGGTGGACACATGATGGAAGCGATGGGGTTTGCCGCCATCGGCCAGCCACACGGCACGCGCGGCGGTCAGCAGCGACAGCGTGCCCAGCACGTTGGTATCAACAAAGGCGGCCGGGCCGTGGATCGAACGATCAACATGGCTTTCGGCGGCGAAATGCACGATGGTTTCGATGCCGCCATCGCGCAGCAGACGTTCCACCAGCGCGGTGTCGCGGATATCGCCGTGAACGAAATCAACGCCTTGCAGGCCATCCAGATTGGCACGATTGCCGGCATAGGTGAGGGCATCGAGCACGGTGATGGCATCGGCGGGGTGGTGGTGTCGCCAGTAATGCACGAAATTGGCGCCAATGAAGCCGGCGCCGCCGGTGACGAGCAAATGGGTCATGGCTGCAGTTCTTTCAGGCAATCGATCAGTTCGGCGCGCCAGTGCCGGGCGGGGCCGGTGATGGCAAAGCTGCTGGCCTTGTCGAGCACGCTGTAGGCCGGGCGTCGGGCCGGGGTGGGATAATCGGCGGTGGCAATCGGGATGATCGGCACACAGCGGTCGAGCAGGCCCAGCCGCAGCGCTTCTTCTTGAATTGCCACGGCAAAATCATACCAGCTGGCCACGCCGGCATCGGTCCAGTGGAACAGGCCGGCCTGGCCATCCAGCGCCCAGATGGCGCGGGCCAGGCTGGCGGCGTGGGTGGGGGTGCCGATCTGATCGGCGACCACCCGCACTTCGTCCCGTGTTGCCATCAGGCGCAGCATGGTGTGCACGAAGTTGTTGCCCTGGGCCGCATAGACCCAGGCGGTGCGGATGATCAGCGGGGCCGGGTGATGGGCCTGTGCCGCCTGTTCGCCGGCCAGTTTGGTGCGGCCATAGGCGCTGGCCGGGGCTGGCGGCGTGGCGGGGGCATAGGGGCTGTGGCCCTGGCCATCAAACACATAATCGGTGGAAATCTGCACGAAGCGCGTGCCCGATTTCGCCGCTGCGGTGGCCAGAAAGCCCACGGCGGTGGCATTTATGCGGTGCGCGGCGTCCTCTTCGGCCTCCGCCATGTCAACCGCGGTCCAGGCGGCGGCATTGATCAGCAGATCGGGCCCGGTTTCGGCCACCACGCGGGCGACGACATCGGGATTGGCGATATCGAATTCGGCTTCGGGCTGGGCGATCAGGGTTGCGCCGGCCGGCACCGTGGCGGCCAGCGCCCGGCCCAATTGCCCGCCGCTGCCGGCAACCAATATCTTCATGGAAACAGCTCCGCATCGGCCAGCAGCGGGGCAATGGCATCCTTGCCCGACAACGTGGGGTCTCCATCCAGCCCCGGCCAGGCGATGCCGATGGCCGGATCGTTCCAGCGGATGCCGCGATCGCTGGGCGGATCATAGAGGCTGGTGCATTTGTAGAGGAAGTCGGCCGTGTCGGAGAGGACGAGGAAGCCATGGGCAAAGCCGGGCGGCACCCACAGCATGCGGTGATTTTCGGCCGAAAGCTCATAGCCGACCCACTGGCCGAAGTGCGGCGAGGAACGGCGGATGTCCACCGCCACGTCGAACACGGCCCCCTGCGTGACGCGCACCAGCTTGCCCTGCGGATTGTTCAGTTGATAGTGCAGCCCGCGCAGCACGCCCCTCGCCGAACGACTGTGATTGTCCTGCACGAACGCCAGATCAAGCCCGGCGGCGGCAAAGCTGGCGGCGTTCCAGCTTTCGAGGAAAAAGCCGCGCGCGTCGCCGAACACCCTGGGTTCGATCAGCTTGACGCCGGGCAGGGGGGTGTCGACGACGTTCATCGCCCGGCCTTCAGCTGGCTGAGCAGATATTCGCCATAGCCTGATTTGCGCAGCGGCTGCGCGATGCGGGCCAGTTGATCATCATCGATCAGGCCGCGCCGCCAGGCGATTTCTTCCGGGCAGCAGATCTTCAGGCCCTGCCGTTCTTCGACAATGCGGACATAGAGCGCAGCATCGAGCAGCGAGCCATGGGTGCCGGTATCAAGCCAGGCAAAGCCGCGGCCCATCAGTTCGACATTCAGCGCGCCGGCTTCGAGATAGAGCCGGTTGAGATCGGTGATTTCCAGTTCGCCGCGCGGGGAGGGTTTCAGGTCGCGCGCCATGGCCACGGCATTGCCGTCATAGAAATAGAGTCCCGTCACGGCATAGTTGCTCTTCGGTGCCGCCGGTTTTTCCTCGATGGTTTCGGCGCGGCCGTTGGCATCGAACGACACCACGCCATAAGCGGTGGGATCGCTGACATAATAGCCGAACACCGTGGCACCATGGTCACGCGCCGCGGCGCTGGCCAGCAATTCGGGCAGGCCGTGGCCGTGGAAGATATTGTCCCCCAGGATCAGCACCGATGGATCATTGCCAACGAAATCCGCACCGATGTGATAGGCCTGCGCCAGCCCTTCCGGGCGCGGCTGCTGGGCATATTGGATGTTCATGCCCCAATCGCTGCCGTCGCCCAGCAGGCCGGCAAAGGCCGCCGCATCGCCCGGTGTGGTGATGATCAGCACATCGCTGATCCCCGCCAGCATCAGCACCGACAGCGGATAATAGATCATCGGCTTGTCATAGACCGGCATCAACTGCTTGGAGACCGGCCTGGTGAGCGGATAGAGCCTCGTGCCGGAGCCACCGGCCAGGATGATGCCACGGCGTTTCGTCATCATGCGGTTCCCTTGATGAACCGGCGCACCAGGCCGGCAAAGCTTTTCACCTGGGCCATGATCGGTTCGCGCCGGGCGGCCTGGGCCACGGCCAGGCCCAGATAGCGCGGCACCGGCCGGCCCACCAGCCGCATGGCGAACAGCCGCGACAGCACCTGGCGCTTGCGCCGGGCCTGATGCGGCTGCATGCGGATGATGTCGGCCACCGGCACCGGCTGGGTGGCCAGCGTGCCGGCGGCGCGGGCGGCATCCAGCACCGCCAGGCCGGCGGCCGTGCGCGCCATCACCAGGCTGCGGCCGTCAGTTTCCTCGAAACTGGGATAGCCGCGATCATCGCCATACCAGGCATCGGCGCAGGCCACATCGGCCGCCGCGCCCACGGCATCGGCGCAGATCTTGCACCGGAACTGCACTTCCTTCGACAGGATCTGGCCCCAACTGTCGTTGTAGGTCATCTGCCGGCTGCTGCCGTCGCGCAGGCTGGCCCTGGCAAAGCCCGGCCAGCCATCGCCGCGAAAGCGGAAGGCGGCCACATCGCCGGGCGCCACCTTCAGATGATCGAGGATGCGGCCCACCGCGCGGTCGGACGGGATGCCGGCACAGAAAAACGCCAGCATCAGTGGCACGCGCGCCGCCAGCGCCGGATCGGCCTTGGCCCGCGCCCGCAGCGCCGCCACGTCGCACGGCTTGCCAACAAAGGCAAAACGGCCCGGTCGTGCCAGCCAATCGTTCAGCCCGGCCAGCGGCGAGGACCGGGCATAGCGCGAACCGGCGGCGGTGAGGACATCATCGGGACTGGTGGAGATGCTGGTGATGTTGCCGGTGGGCTGATCGGGATCGGCGCGCACCTGCACGACAAAATCCACCAGGCCACTGGCCAGCGCATGCACCAGCAGCGCCGAAATCACCCCGCCCGACGAGGCGGTGTGGCGCAGCAGCGGATCGCTGGCATGGCCAACGCCCGTGAAGCGTTGCGGCCCCCACAGCGGTTCGGCCGGATCATGGGGGTTGTCGCGCTGGTCAACCACCAGGCCGGGGCATGCGGCGGCAATGGCCTGATCTTCGGCGGCCGAGACCGGTCCGATCTGTTCTGGCCGGGCCCAGCCCGGCCCGGCGGCGGTGATGCGGATGCCGGGCGAAACCGCCGCGCACAGGCCGCAGCCGGTGCAGCTGTCGGCCCGTCTTACCCGCTTGAGGAAATCCGCATCCATGGCTGTGCCACCGTCATCCTGCTGGCTGCCGCCGCCCCGTTCAGCCCGAAGCGGACGGCACCCCCGTCACTTGGCGGCAGGCGCCGGGCTGCCGGCCTTGGCGGCACCGGCCTTGGCGCGGGCTTCCTGGGAGGCCTTGTCCTTGGCGGCGGCAGCGGCGGCCTTGTCGATCGCCTTGGCGGTGTTTTCCGGCGTGTCATAGCCGGCGGCATAGACGATCTTGCCCTTGTTCAGCTCGCGCAGGCGGGTCAGTTCGGCCTGCAGGCGCTTGGAGATTTCCTGGCGCTGGATCAGCTGCTGGGCATAGGAAATGGCGCGTTCCCCAGTGAACGGCTCGGTCTTCTGATCGCTGACGACGTTGATGTAGACGATCGGCGCCGGCGCACCGGCGGGTTGATCGGTGAACATGAAGGGTTCGCCATTGGGTCCCTGGGCCAGCCGGACGATTTCCTTGCTCAGGCGCGGATCCAGCAGCAGCGTATCGATCTGCTGCGGCGCGCGGCGGAATTCGATGTTGGCATCCAGCAGCTGGCGTTCCACCGCCGCCATGTTCTTGGCATCGGTCAGCGGCAGCTTGTCCATCAGCGGGGTTTGCAGGAACTGGATCTGATCCAGGATCAGGATGCGGCGATCACCAAAGATGATGGCGTTTTCCTCGATGAACTTCTGCGCGGCTTCGCGCGGGGTTTCCGAAACCTTGCCGGCCACTTCGGCCTGCAGGGCCTGCACCAGCAGATTTTCATCGTTGCGGGCCTTGGCCAGCACGAACTGCGGGGATTGATCCAGCTTGCGGCGCTTGGCTTCGGCGGCCAGCATCTTGCGTTCCAGCACGCGCGCCAGGCCCACCGATTCGATCAGCTTCTGCGACACGCCGGCGGCCTGCTGTCCCAGGCCATTGGCTTCCATCTTCATTTCATTGATGGTCACTTCCTGGCCGTCGATGGTGGCAACCACCTGGCCTTCGGGCTTGGCGCCCTTCTGGTCGCAGGCGGCCAGCGCCAGGCTGGCCGCGGCGATCAGCAGCAACTGCTTGGAAATTCTCACCATCGTCATCTCCATCTGATCAGCAGGAACGGCTGCAAGGGGCCGGTTGTTGCCCCCCTTTGCCGCGCTGCCCGGTTGCGGTCAATGCCGCGCCCGTGTGACATTCATTTTGCAAAACGGCCGAACAGCGCGGCGAGCGCATCGACATAGGCGGCAAGGCCGGCATCGATCTGCGGCTGGGCGCGGGCGATGGCAGCGGCCAGCGCATCGCGCCGGTCGATCCCGGCCAGGATATGGGCCAGCGCCGCATCATCATCCATGTCGCGCCGCACCAGCCCGTCATAGCCAAAGGCCCCGAACAGCCCTTCGAACTTGCGGCTGTAACTGATCGGCGCCACCGGCACGCCGCTGGAAAAGGCAGCGATGGTGGCGTGCATGCGCGCGCCGATCATGTAATCCAGGCCCGACACAAAGCCCTTGGCGGCGCTGGCCGACGGGAAATCCGGGTGGCGGTGCAGCGCGGGATATTGCGCCTTCAGCCGATCGGCCGCAGCGGCATCATCATCATTGGGCATGTGCGGCGCAATCACGTGCGGCACCAGATGGATGTCGCAATCACCGCGTTCGATCAGCGCGGTGATCAGCCGATGGGTGAGGGCGGCATAATCAAAGCCCAGGCCATATTGGTTGCCGCCGGCATAGCCGCCGTTCATCAGCAGGCCTGACACGTTGAGCCCGACCTGCAACCGGCCCGGCGTCTTTTCGCGCCGGGTGAAGGGCAGGGCAAAGGCGACATCGACCACCTGCTGCGCCGCCACGCCGGGTGCCAGGCTGGCCAGCGCCCTGATCGACAGTTCGTCGCGACTGAACACGGCCGCGGCGCGGCGGCAGATCCAGGCGGCGATGGCGCTGTGCGGCTGGCGGCTGAACGGGCCGATGGTTTGCGGGCTGAGCACCAGCGGCGTGCCCATCAGGATCGGAACGATCTTGGTGCCGGCGATATAGGCAAAGCGCTTGGCCGGATAGATATCGGTGAAGCTGTCGCCGGCGCTGATGTCGAGCATGATGTCGCAGGCACGGGCATCGGCCAGCAGGCCACGCGGATCGATCATGTAGCGGCCGGTGACGTCGTGCACCTCGAGATCGAGGCCGGGTTCGGCCAGTGCACCGGGATCGCGGGCGGAAATGATGACGAAGCGGGCATTCACCCCGGCCTTGGCCGCGGCCGCGCGGGCCAGCGCCAGATTGCCGGCGGTGAGCGCGCCCATGCCCAGATTGCTGGCATTGGCCGCATGCCACAACAGGCCAACCCGCAGTTCAGACGATGCCATGATGGTTCCTTGCAGGCACAGATCGAAGGGACAGGGCGGCCATCACCGGAACGGCCGGCCAAGGGCGGCCAGCGCCAGGGCGCGGGCATTGGCGGGCTGGCGTCGCCGCAGCCGGTTGGCCAGCATGGCCCAGCACAGGACCCAGTGCAGCGGCCACAACAGCGGGAAGAAGCGCCAGGTGAAGCGCAGGCGCGAGCGCGCCATCCAATATTCGGAAAAGGCGCTGCGCCCGCTTTTCAGGCTGCGCGAACCGATGGCGCGGCCGGCCTTGTGGAACACGGTGGCGCCATGGGCAAAGGCCGTGGCATAGGCCGCATCGCCGCGCCGCCGGTTGCGCATCGCCCAGTCGATCTCTTCGAAATAGAGGAAATAATCTTCGGACATCGGGCCGACATCGGCCAGGAACGCGCGGCTGACGGCCAGGCTGGCGCCCAGCACGAAATCGGTGGCGTCGGCCACGTCCTGCGGGCTGTAGGTGATGCTGGCCGGGTCCTCGCCGGCAATGGCACGGCCGGCCCCGGTAAAGCGGTTGAAGACATAACCATTCAACGCCTGCAGCCGATCGGGCTGCCAGTAATGGCACACCACCGTGCCGCACATGCCGATGTTGGGTGTGGCCGCCATGCGCTGCACCAGGCTGCCGGGGGCCGATGGTGCCACCACCGTATCATTGTTGAGCAGCCAGAAATATTGCAGCCGGCGATCGCCCTGCAACAGGCGCAGGCCCAGATTGTTGCCGCCGGCAAAGCCCAGATTGGCATCGGACAGGATCAGGGTGAGCGGCGCCACCGCGCCCGGCCCGGACGGCAGCGCATCGGCGCGCAATTCTGCCATCTGCACCGGCTTGGGCATGGCCGGGCTGGACAGGATTGCCATGTCGGCCGATTCGGCGGCGGGTTGATAGCGGCCGGCGGCCCAGTCGCGCAGTTTCTGGGCCGAATCATCGCCGCTGCCGTTTTCCACCACCACGATGCGCAGCGGCATCGGCACGCGCAGCAGGCTTTCCAGGCATTCGATCGTATCATCGGCGCCGCGGAAATTGACGATCACGACGCCCAGAACCGCACCGTCGCCGGACGACATCCGGTGATCGCTGCGGCGCGGCGCTGCCGTCTGGCTGGTCGCGGTCACGCCTTGTCCTTCTGCCAGTGGGCACCGGCATCCTCGCTGCCGGCCTGGGTGACCCGCAGCATTTCGGCCATGCGCATCATGCGGATGCGGGCCAGCACGGCCAGGCCGCGGCCGCGGTTGCCCAGGCCCGACAGGCGCGGGCTGGCCAGCAGGCGCAGGCCATCGACCAGCACCGATACCGGCATCAGCGCCGCCTTGCCATGCCAGCGCAACCAGCTGTGGCCGGCCGCGCGGTGTTCGGCCCAATCATGGGCGATGTGGCGTTGCCACTTGCGCCACAGTTCATCCAGCGTGGCCCGGGCCGGGTGATAGACGCGCATCGCCTCGCAATAGGCATGGGCATAGCCGGCAGCGGTGGCGCGCAGGCCCCAATCGCGATCCTCGGCAATGCCGATGCCGGCAAAGGGGCCAACCGCGGCATGGACATCGCGGTGCATGGCCAGGTTGAGCGTGGCGGCAAAACCCTGTTGTTCGATATACATGCGCTGGCGATAGCCGAACACCGCCTCATAGGCTTCCAGCGGCGTGAGCCGGGCCGGATCGACAACATCGATATGCACATCACCGCCCACCAGCCCGCGCGGCCCGCCGGCGCGCACGGCATTCACGGCGGCCTGCAGCCAGCCATCGCCGGCGCGGCAATCGGCATCGATGAAGGCCAGGATTGGCGCACGGGCGGCAGCGATGCCGGCGTTGCGGGCCGGGCCGGGGCCGGGCGTGGTTTCCGATATCAGCCGCACGCCGGGGAAGCGCGCCACCACCGTTTCGGGCGTGAAGCGCGAGCCATTGTCGACAACGATGATCTCCACCGGGCCATCGACCTGTTGCGCCGCAACCGTGGCGAGGCAGCGGGCCAGGGTTTCGGGCATGTTGAAGTGCGGGATGATGACCGAAACGACCGGATCGGGCCCCGTGCTGCTGGCGATCATGGCTGGCGGCCGATCCCGGCCAGATTGGCGGCATTGGGGTGGAACACCGCATCGGGATTGCGGCGGATCAGATCGCGCAAGGCCGCCTTGTCGAGCAGCCACCACTGGCTGGCTTCGATGGCGGCAATGGTCTCTTCATCAAAGCGCGGGCGCAGCACGCGGCCGGGCATGCCGGCGGCAATGGCATAGCGCGGCACATCCTGGTTGATCACGGCGCCGGCCGCGATCACCGCGCCGCGCCCGATGAACTTGCAGCCCGGCAGGATGGTGGCGTTGTGGCCCACCCACACATCGTCTTCCACCATCAGCCATTGTGGTTCGGGCAGGCCCTGTTCGACCACGCCGAACCGGGGCTCGTACAGATAGGGGTGGGTGGTCAGCGCGTCGAGCGGATGGTTCTGATCGACGACGCGCACCGACCGGGCAAAGGAGCAGTAGCGCCCGATGCGGGTATGCGCCGAAATCCGCCACGGATCGAAGCAGCCATAGCTGTACAGCCCGACCTCGATCTTCCAGCGGCTGGCGAACCAGTCGCGCAGCGCCCGATTTTCATATTCGTTCCGGCGCAGCCAGACCAGCTTGAGCTTTTCGCGCACTGCAAATGCCATGGCTTCCTCGTCGCGCGCTGTTGCAGCCGGCCTTGCGGTCAGGCGACCAGCCGCGCCATGGCGGCCGACATCATCAGCAACGACGCGACGCCGGGATAGCCGAAGCGGAAATGCGGATCGCCGGGGCCTTCGCGGCGTTCCAGCAGATCGACAGTGTTGACGAACAGCTTGAGGTCACGTTCGATGGCCAGGGCCGAGAGGGCGCCGCCCATTTCGGCATAGACATCGTCCACCGTGAACCAGCCATCGGCCGAGCTGCCGGCGCGGGCGGCGGCCACCAGCAACTGCCAGTGCGTCTTGGCCTCCTCGCGCGACAGGTTGGACTGGACGCGGCGCGGCAGGCTGGCCTGCCATTCGCGGATCACCAGTTCGACCGCCTTGCGGGCATCGGCTTCGTTCACCCGGTCGCGGCGGGCATCCAGCGTGATCAGCCCGGCCTGGTGGCCCAGCAGGCGCACCAGATAGGGCGAGCCGCCGGCCATCTGGCCGATGGTTTCCACCGCATCATCGCCGAACACGATGTCGGCAGCGCGTTCGCCCATGCGCAGCAGCTCGCGCATCTCGGCCTTGGTCATCGGCGTCATCGGCAGGCCGGTGATGTTGCGGCGGATCGACGGGGCATAGCCGATCAGCTCATCAAGATTGAGCGCGACGCCGGTGATGATCAGCTGCACGCGGGCGGCACGGTCAGACAGATTCTTGATCAGTTCGGCCACATCGCGGCGGAAGTTCACATCGACCACCCGATCATATTCATCAAGGATGACGAGCACGCGGGTGCCGACAACACCGGACAGCACATCGGCCAGTTCACGGGCACCATATTCGCCATTGGGCAGCATGATGTCGAAATTGTCGCCGGCTTCGGCTTCGGCCGAATTGGGCAGCACCGAGGTGTGGAAGATGCGCGGGATGCGGGCCAGGATCGACCGGAACATGTCCGAGAAATTGGCCGCGGTGCCGCAGCTGGCGTAGATGACGTGATAGCGGGCCTCGCGCGCGGTTTCGGCAAAGACATGCGCCAGGCTGGTCTTGCCGATGCCGCGCTCGCCATAGATCACGACATGGACACGCTGTTCCTCGATGGCGGTGATGAGCCGGCCCATCGGATCGTGGCGCCCGGCAAAGGCTTCGCGCATCACCACCGGCTGGGAGGCGCCCAGCGCATCGCGCAGGGCCAGGCGCCGGCGCGACAGGCGGTCGGCCGAGGCCGATTCAATGTCATCGGCGGCGCTGGCGATGAAGCGCGGCAGCATCGGGCCGGGTTCCCGTGCGGTGGGATCGCGCCACAATTCGCCTTCGTTGGCCGGCCGCTCGTAAAAGGGGGTCGACGGAAAGGCTTCAACCAGGGTGACGCTGCTCTGCGTGTCCGCGACCGGAATTTCGGTTTCGGCCGCGCCGTTGGTTTCGATACTGGCTTGCGACTTGCGTTTCCAGATCATCCTGTCCCCACATTCTCGTCACGGCTGCGCCAGCCAATATCGGCGGGCACGGCAAGTTACGGCACTTCATGCCGGGCGATTGCGCGCCCCTTGCCATGAGAATGTTGCAGACGCGAGAGGGAATTCACCCGATGGCGGCCAGAAGAATTGAATTTGCGTTGCCTTGGCCGGCGAAATGGTTGCCGGATGCGGGCCGGGCGTGTAGCAGGTGCCCAACATTGGTGAGCCACCGGATGTTGTGCCGGATGGCAGCCGGACATGGGGCAGACCTGTCGAACAATGTGGAGGTGCAGGCCGGTATGAACGGACGGACGAGTGGATCAGTGGTGACCGGGCTGCCGATTCGTTGGTGGACGTCCGCGGCTGGGTCGGCATGTGTTGTCATGCTGGCCGCACTTGCCGCAGCCAGCGCACCGGCGGCGGCGCAGACCCTTCCCGGCCAGCCGGTTGGCGATCCGGTGCCCACCGTGGACGACAATGACGATCTGGAAACCGCCAGCGCCGGTGTGGCCGGGCTGGCCGGTTTTCCCGGCCGCGGCCTGCAGCTCAACGCCAGCTTCCTGTCACGCTATGAAGACAATCTGGCCCGGCGGCCGGTGAAGGATGATGGCTGGCGCCTGCGGCCGAGTGCCACGGCCACCTATGGCCTGGGTGCCGGCCGGCTGGGCTTCTATGCCACCGGCACCTATGGCCGCGACATCATTGTGGCCAACAATATCCTGCCGGCCACCGATCGCCAGCGCCTTGGCGCGGGCGTGGCGGCCCAGCTGTCCCGCTGCAACATCGATGCCGGTGCCAGCTATGCCCGCAATCTGGTGCTGACCACCGACATCGGCCAGTTCGGCGGCATCCAGCAACGCACGACACAGGGCGGCGCCTTGCTGGCCTGCCGCTTTGGTTCCGCGTTGCGGCTGAATGCCAGCGCCACCTTTGCGGATATCGGCCTGGCGCGTGGGCCGGGCACCAGTGCCTTCGATTCCCGGCGCTGGACCTATACCAGCGGCCTGTCATTCACCCGTCCGGCGCTGGGCACGCTGTCGGTTGATGGGTCGCTGAGCGACATGAGCTTCACCGGCCGCTTTGTGGTGACGCCCACCGGCCAGGAGGAGGATGGCCTGCTGCAGCGCAGCATCCGGCTGGGCTGGAGCCGGCAGTTCGGGTCGCGACTGACCCTGACGCTGGGTGGATCCTATCTGGATACCGGGCCAAAGAATGATGGCACCCTGATCATCATCGATGGCATTCCCCAGGTTGCCGATCGTTCCAGCTTCAGCGGCGGCGGTTATGACGCGGCGCTGCTGTTTCGCCTGACGCCGCGACTGGCGCTGAACGCGCGGGCGGGCCGCAGCGTGCGCGCCAACAATTTCATCGGCGCGCAGTTCAGCGTGGTCGACAATCTCCAGCTGAGCACGGTGTTCAAGCTGAAGGACGGCATCACCATGTCGGCCGGCTGGGACCAGCTGGATTCGCGCTTCCGCAGCGTGGCGACCACGGCACTGGAACGGGTGCCGCGCAATTTCGACAAGTTCGATCGCTATTTTGCCAACATCAATGCCCGGCTGGGGCGGCGGCTCAGGCTTGCGCTGGATGTGTCGCACAATCAAAGACGGTCTGACCCGGCCGTTTTCAATTTCGATTCGACGGGCGTGGGCCTGACCATCGGGTTTGAACTGGGCAAGAAATAGGTGCTGCGATGAAGACGATGTTTGCCTTGGCGGTGGTGGCCAGCCTGCTGGCGGCCCCCGTGGCTGCTCAGCCGGCCTATGCCGGTTATCAACTGGGCCCGGATGATGCCGTTCAGGTCATTGTCTATGGCCAGACCGAATTCAACGTCACCACGCGGGTGAAGGCCGATGGCACCATTGTCATGCCGCTGATCGGCGTGATCAAGGCGCAGGGCGAAACCAACATCACCCTGGCCCGCCTGATCACCGACAAGCTGGTCGCCGGCGGTTTCCTGAAGCAGCCGCTGGTGAACGTGGAAATCGGCACCTATGTGTCGCGCACCGTGAATGTGGCCGGCAATGTCGGCACACCGGGCATCTTTGCGCTCGATCGGCCGTATCATGCACTGGAACTGCTGTTGAAGGCGGGATGGGTGCGTCCGGATGGGGCCAATCATGTGTTTCTGCGTCGCCCCGGCCAGCCGGAACAGCGGCTGGAAGTGGAAAAGCTGGTGCGCGGCGCGCCCGGTGACGATCCGTTGATGATGCCGGGCGATACATTGTTTGTCCCCACGGCTGAGACATTCTTCATCTATGGCCAGATCAACGGTCCGGGCATGAAGGCGATCCTGCCGGGCATGACGATCCGGCAGGCGATCGCGCTGGCCGGCGGCGTCACGGCGTCGGGCAAGGCCGATCGGGTTGGCCTGGTGCGGGGCAACGGCAAGGAAGTCGATGTCGATCCGTCACAGAAAGTGCAAAATGGTGATGTCATCATCATCAAGGAACGACTGTTCTGATTGGCTGCGGGCCGGCATGTGCCGGCCCGTTCCGATGTTTGAGGGAGCCGGCCTCGCCGGGGGAAATCGATGAGCCTGATTCAGTTGATACGGATCCTGGTGGCGCGCCGCTGGTTGATTTCCTTTGCGGTGTTCCTGGGCCTGCTGGTGGGGGTGGCCGTTGGCAATCTGTTGCCCGCCCGCTATCCCGCCACGGCGCGCGTGCTGATGGACAATTTCAAGCCCGACCCGGTGACGGGCACGGTGCTGAACGCATCGGGCATCAAGATGTTCATCCGCACCCAGCTGGAGCTGATCAAGGATTATCGCATCGCCGGCGAGGCGGTGGACCGGCTGGGCCTGACCGGCAACGCCAACCTGCTGGCCACCTGGCAGGCCGAAACCGGTGGCTATGGCGATTTCCGCCGCTGGCTGGCCGATCGGATCGTCAACAACGTGCAGGTGACCCAGATCGAGAACAGCAACATCATGGAGATCACCTATGAAGCCGGCGTGCCCGAAGTGGCGCGGCGGACGGTGAACGCCCTGCGCGATGCCTATATCGACAACAGCCTGAAATTCCGCACCGATTCTGCTGGTCGCACCGCCGAATGGTATCGTGAGCAGGCCAGCCGTGCCCTGCGCACCCTGCAAAGCGCCGAAGCGCTGAAGACCAAGTTCGAGCAGGACAACGGCATCGTGATGACGGCCGCCGGCGAAGCCGAAACCGTGAAGCTGGCCAGCCTGCAGGCCGCGCTGACCGAAGCCCGGTCGAACGCGGGCATCCAGAATTTCGAAGCGGTGCGCCAGACCACGAGCAGCCCGGTGGTGGATCAGTTGAAGGTGCAACTGGCCACGCTGAATGACCAGATCGAGCAGGCCGCCGAACGGCTGGGTGCCCAGCATCCGACCTACATCGCGATGATGGCGCGCCGGGCGCAGCTGGAACGCCAGCTGGTGCGTGAACAGGCCGCGGCCCGTTCCGCCGGTGCCGCCCAGCTGGGGGCGTCGCGCGGCGGCATCGCGCAGCTGGTGGCCGAATATGAGGCGCAGCGCGCCACGGTGTTTGCCATGAAGGAGAAGCTGGACAAGCTGGGGCAGCTGACCAGCGAAGTGGAACTGCGGCGCCAGCAATATGAACAGGCCGCCAAGCGCACCAGCGAACTCCAGCTGGAATCGAACGTGGCCGACGCCGGCCTGATCGTGCTGGGCGATGCCATGGTCAGCCCGGATCCGACCTTCCCGAACTGGCGCCTGATCCTGCCGCTGGCCGGCGGCATCGGCCTGGCCATTGGGGTGCTGATGGGCCTGCTGGTGGAACTGCTGAACCGCCGGGTGCGCGGTGCCGAGGATCTCGGCTTTGCCGCGCGGGTGCCGGTGTTTGCGGTGGTGGCCGATCAGCGGCAACCCGAATGGCGGCGCGTGCTCAAGCGGCTGCTGGCCCGTCGCGGCCGCGATGCGGAACAGCTTCTGCCGGCGCAATAGGCCCTGCCGGGGCATGACGTGACGGCTGCGCAAGGATTGGTGAATGGACAATAACGAACAGGAAGTCCCCTTCGAGGACGTCGAGCCCGGTGTTGTCGAACGGGTTCGGGTGGCCGGTGGCGAGCGTTACGATGCGCCGATCCGCGATGTGTTGACGCGGCTGGGCTTTCTCACGCCCGATCAGGTCATGCATGTGACGGCGCATGCCGCCGAACGTGGGCTTGATTTCGATCAGGCGGCGTTGGAAATCGGTTATCTCACCACCGAGGAACTGGATCGGGCCCGCGAACAGCTGATCAACGCCATGGCGTTGCAGAATGTCGTGCGGCGGCCGACGTCGGACGAACTGATCGTCATTTCCGATCCCGGTTCGGTGCGGGCGGAATCGATCCGCATGTTGCGCACCCAGATCATTGCCCAGCACATCAAGAACGGCCGGCGTGGCCTGGCGGTGGTGTCCACCGCCGATGGCCATGGTTGTTCCTATGTCTGCGCCAATCTGGCGGTCGCGCTGGCCCAGGTGGGTTACAAGATCCTGCTGGTGGATGCCAACATGCGCAGCCCGCGCCAGGATCAGATCTTTGGCCTTGATCCCAATGCGCCCGGCCTGTCCAGCTTTCTGGCGCTTCAGGTCGCCCGGCCGGAACGGGTGGTGAATGCCAATGTGCTGCCCGGCCTGGCGGTGATCACCGCCGGCCCGCCGACCAGCCGGCCGCAGGAACTGCTGTCGGGCAACCGCTTCCGCGATGGCGTGAACAGCCTGCTGCGCGAATATGATCTGGTGCTGTTCGATACACCGGCGGCCAACACCAGTGCCGATGCCTTGAACATCGCAGGGGCCGCGGCCTATGCCCTGATCGTCGGGCGCACCAACCAGAGCTATTACAAGGATGTCAGCCTGCTGGCGGACCAGTTGGCCTCGTCGCGCTGCGCCGTGGTCGGTTCCGTGCTGAATGACTTCTGAAGTTCGCCTGGCTGCCGTTCCGGTCTGGCCGGACTGGCGTGGTTTCGTGCGCGGCCACTGGCCGTTGGCGGCCGGGCTGGCGGCTCTGGCGCTGCCCACGCTGTTCAGCCTTGCCAATGGGCCCTGGCAGGAAGAATCGGGCGTGCATGGGGTGATCGTTCTGGTCACTGGCCTGTGGCTCGTCGTGCGGCGCTGGGGCGACATCGTGGCACGGGCCCGGCCGGGCAATCCGATCGTCACCGGGGCGCTGATGCTGCTGGCGTTGCTGTTCTATGTGGCCGGGCGGGCATTTGAATTCATCAGCGTCGAAACCGCAGCGCTGCTGTTGGTTATGGTGGCAGTGATCCAGCAATATTGGGGCTTTGCGGTGCTGCGGCTGCTGTGGTTCCCGATCTTCTATCTTGGCTTTGTCATACCCTTGCCGGGCTGGTTTCTGGATCAGATCACGCTGCCCTTGAAGGAATTCGTTTCGCAACTGGTGACCGACAGCCTGGTCGGTCTGGATTACCCGATCGCGCGCATGGGCGTGACGCTGTATGTTGGTGCCTATCAATTGCTGGTCGAAGATGCCTGTGCCGGGCTCAATTCGCTGGTCAGCCTGTCGGCGATCGGGCTGTTCTATGTCTATCTGCTGCGCGGCTCCAACCCGGCCTATTCGATGCTGCTGCTGGGCATGGTGATTCCGATTGCCATTATCGCCAATTGCGTGCGGGTGGCAGCGCTGGTGCTGATCACCCATCATCTCGGCAATGCCTGGGCGCAGGGCTATCTGCACAATTTTGCCGGCATGGTGACATTCGTTTCGGCATTGCTGCTCATCTTCGTGCTGGATTGGGTGTTGACCCCGCTGCGCAGCCGGCTGGAGCCAAAGGGAACGCCGGCATGAGCGGCCCGACCCGGCGCGACTTTCTGCTCGGCGGGGCACTTGTGGCAGGCTCCATGGGCGCCGTTGCGTTGACGCCGCGCGGGCGGCTGGTGCTGATGCCGGAAGGCAGGACGCTGAACGAGATCGTGCCTACCCAGATTGGCGACTGGGCGGAGGTGCCGTCGGCCCAGATCGTGCTGCCCAAGCCCAAGGAAGGGTCCCTGGCCGATCGCCTGTATGGCGACCAGCTCGCACGCCTGTATGAATCGCCGACCAGCCTGCCGATCTTTCTGGTGATGGCCTATGGCGAGGTCCAGAACGATGCGCTGCAGTTGCACCGGCCTGAAGTCTGTTATTCGGCCGTGGGCTTTTCGATCGAGGACGTGCGCATGTCCACGCTGGAAGTGCAGCGCGGGCTGCAATTGCCGGTGCGCGATCTGGTTGCCCGGTCTGAAAGCCGGGTGGAAACCATCACCTACTGGACGCGCATCGGCGATGATCTGCCCACCAGCGGCACCGAACAGCGGCTGGTCAAGCTGCGCCAGCAATGGGACGGGTTCATTGCCGACGGCATATTGGTGCGTTTGAGCATCCCGGCAGAGCCGTCGCCGCAGGTGCTGGAGACCATGCGCAACTTTGCCCGAACCATGTTGCAATCGGTCAACCCGGTCGAACTGCCCACCCTGATCGGCCGCAGATATGCCGACGCGGCAGGTGCCCGGTGATCGCCACCCGCATCGCCGTCACCCTGCCGGTTGGCAATGGATCAATTCTGATCGAAGGGCTTGAGCACGCGCCAGATGAAACCCACTGTGCCGACGAACAGCAGAACGGCGCCGCCGTGCAGGGCAATCTCACCACTTTTCATGGCCTCGTTGCCGATGTAATTGGTGACGGCGCAGCCGATGGACGCCACCAGATATTGCCAGAGGTGATCGCGCGGTTCGCCCTGGCTGCGCTGCAGGAACAGCACGATCAGGCCGGCAAACGCCATCACCGTCAACCAATCATATGGCGTTTCCATCCCAATCACTCCTTTGTCGCTGCCTCTATACAAGCCGGGCGGGTGTGGCCATGCTGAATCGGGCGGCGGCTGCGAGAACCAGTAAATTTTTCTTAGCAAAGTTCCAGTGCTAAATGAATTCCGAAAGACCCATTTTGCAGCAATCTGCACCTGATGCCGTCGGCAGCCGCAAGGGCGTGCCGCTGGGCCTGGCGATCACGTTGGGCCGGGTGGTGGAGTTTCTGGCGGTTGCGATCTCCGGCCTGTTGCTGATTGCGCTGGGCATCTGGGATTTCGGCAGCACGCTCGATACCCACAGCCGCGTGGTGCTGGTGGGGGCGGCGGCCTACGCCGTGCTGGCCGAAAGCATGGGCGCCTATGACATTGATGCGCAGTTTTCGGTGCGCAAGGGCTGGACCCGGGTGATCATGGCCTGGCTGCTGACGGCGGTGTTTCTGGTCACGCTGGGCTATCTGCTCAAGGAATCGGATCAGGTTTCGCGCGGCTGGGCGATCAGCTGGGTGGGGCTGGCCAGCGCGTCCCTGTGCGTCGCGCGCGCTGCTGGCGTGATCGGCGTGCGGCGGCTGAAAACCCGCGGCACCTTCAACGAACGGGTGGCGATCTTTGGCACGGGCCAGCAGGGCCTGCGCTTTGCCCAATATGTCCAGTCGCATGACCGGTTGACGATCACACTGGTCGGCATGTTCGACGATCGCTCCCCGGAACGGCTGCCGCCCGATGTGGCCGGGGTGCCGGTGCTGGGCAATCTTTCGGCGCTGATCGAGATGATCCGCGAAGGCCTGGTCGATCAGGTGGTGGTGGCACTGCCCTGGGCGGCGGAACAGCGGTTGCAGGATGTGGTGACGCGCCTGGCGCTCACCCCGGTGAAGGTCCGGCTGGCGCCCGATCTGGCCGCCTTCACCTATGCCCGCCAGCCGGTGGTGATCCTGGGCGACGTGCCGGTGATGACCCTGTTCGACCGGCCGATCAGTGGCCTTTCGGCGCTGATCAAGACCATCGAGGACAAGCTGCTGACCACCCTGATCCTGGCGATGATCTGGCCGATCCTGGCGTTGATCGCCATTGCCATCAAGCTGGATTCATCGGGGCCAGTGCTGTTCCGCCAGCCGCGCGAAGGCTTCAACAACAGCACGTTCAACTGCTTCAAGTTCCGATCAATGTATCACAACCAGCTGGAATTCAAGAATATCAACCAGGCCACGCGCGACGATCCGCGCGTGACGCGGGTGGGTCGCTTCCTGCGCAAGAGCAGTCTGGATGAGCTGCCGCAGCTGTTCAACGTGCTGCTGGGTGACATGAGCCTGGTTGGCCCGCGCCCGCACGCGCCATCAACCCGTGCCGGTGGCCGGCTGTTTTCCGAAGTGGTGCAAAGCTATGCCGCGCGTCACAAGGTGAAGCCCGGCATCACCGGCTGGGCCCAGGTGTGCGGCTGGCGCGGCGAAACCGATACCGAAGACAAGCTGATCAAGCGCTTCGAGCATGACCTTTATTATATCGACAACTGGTCGATCTGGCTGGATTTCTACATCCTGGTCCGCACCGTCGGTGCGGTGCTGCTGCCCAAGAACGCCTTTTGACCGGCGCGCGCCGGCTGCCATTGGCAGCAGGGCGGGCAGAATGTCGCATCAGCATGAAAATGTCCGTTATGGTATTGGCGGTGACATAATATTTCACTAAGCGCGGGCTCCATACAGTTTTCCTTTCCGTTGGTGTCGCCATGCCGCGCCGCCGACAGTTGGCAGAGGGCAAAGCCATGTACGATCCCGCCACTCCGTTGCGTCCCCCGGTGCCCCGGCCCGAACACAACCCGGTGCGGACCCGTGCCGACTGGCAGGCCATGCGCGCGGCCGTGCTGGCCGATCCGGGCGCGTTCCACGGCAGGATTGCCGCGCGCAACCTGCACTGGCTGGTGGACATGGACGGCCGCAAGGCGTGGGTGAGCCATGAAGGCGATGGCCGCTGGGCCGGCTGGGATGCCGAGACGGCGGCCCCGGTGGCCGCCGATCTGGGTGTCGATTTTGCGCCCTGGGCCCGCGCCTTCAACGCCGATGATGCGCCCAATTTCCGCTGGTTCGAAGGCGGGTTCACCAATGCCGCCTTCAACGAACTGGATCGGCACGTGCTGGCCGGCCATGGCGCCGAAGCCGCCTTCATCTTTGAAGGCGATCGCTGGGATCTGGCCGCCAACAACGGCCGCGGTGCGCCGGTGGATTGCCTCACCGTCTCCCGCCGGCAGCTGCTGCTGGAAGCGGCCAAGTGCGCCATCGCGCTCACTCGGCTGGGCCTGAAGGCGGGTGATCGCATCGCGCTGAACATGCCAAACGTGCCGGCGCAGCTGTACTGGAGCGAGGGCGCAAAGCGCATCGGTGTGATCTACACGCCGGTGTTCGGCGGCTTTTCCGACAAGACCCTGTCGGACCGGATCCACGATGCCGGCGCCCGCATCGTCATCACCGCCGATGGTGGCTATCGCAACGCGCAGGTGGTGCCGTTCAAGACGGCCTATACCGATCCGGCGCTGGACAATTATGTGCCGGTGACCGTGGCCCTGCGCCTGCTGGCCGAGCGGCTGGACGGCAGCGATCTTGGCTTGCCGCAGGCCACCCGCGCCGCCATGGCCGGCATCGTTGCCACGGCGCTGCAGGGCGAAGTGACGGTGGAGCGCGGCGACGTGATGCGCGGCCTGGGCCGGGCGCTGGCCGAACTGGGCAAGGACGGCCTGGTGGATGCCGCCCAATCGGCGCGCATCCGCATCGCCATTGCCGAAGCGCTGGTGAGCACCCCGCCGCGCGTGGAGGCGGTGATCGTTGCCAATCACACCCATGTGCCCGATCTGGTGTGGCGGGATCGCGACGTGTGGGGCCATGATCTCACCAATGCCGCGCTGGCCGAGATTCTGGCCGCCGCCGGCCTGGCTGACGAAGCGGCGCTGCACGCGCTGGACGATGAAGCCTTTGTGGCGGCGCTGTGGAAAGCGTCGAAGCCGCTGCCGGTCGATGCCGAATATCCGTTGTTCTTCATCTACACGTCGGGTTCCACCGGCAAGCCCAAGGGCGTTGTCCATGTCCATGGCGGCTATGCCAGCGGCATCATGGAAACCATGACCGTTGCCTTTGATGCGCGCCCCGGCGACACGATCTTCGTGGTGGCCGATCCGGGCTGGATCACCGGCCAGAGCTACATGATCGCGGCGGCGCTCTTGTCCCGCGTGACCACCGTGCTGGCCGAAGGCTCCCCGGTGTTCCCGCACGCCGGGCGCTTTGCCGCGATGATCGAGAATCACGGTGTGACGATCTTCAAGGCCGGGGTCACCTTCCTGAAGGCGGTGATGACCGATCCGCAGAATCTGAAGGATATCCAGGGGTACGATCTGTCGAAGCTCAGGGTCGCCACCTTCTGTGCCGAACCCTGCTCGCCGCCGGTGCAGGCCTTCGGCATGGATCATGTCACGCCGCAATATATCAACAGCTATTGGGCGACCGAGCATGGCGGCATCGCCTGGACGCATTTTTATGGCAATGGCGATTTCCCGCTGGCCGCCGATGCCCGCACCTTCCCGCTGCCGTGGATCGTTGGCGATGTGTGGGTGGAGGATGAGGCCGGCGACAAGGCCGCGCGCGTGCTGCTGACCCGCGAGGGCAGTGACGGCGTGACGTGGCGCAAGGCCGGACAAGGCGAGAAGGGCGAGATCATCATCGCCGCCCCCTATCCCTATCTGGCGCGCACCGTGTGGGGCGATGCCGACAATTTCCGGGTGGAGGGCGGCCGCGTGGCTGGCGGCTGGGCCGGCGATGCGTCGCGCTGGCGCGATGGTTACTGGGGCCGCTGGCAGGGCGTGTGGGCCTATACCCAGGGCGATTTTGCGGTGCAGGGCGATGATGATGGCTTTTCGCTGCACGGCCGCAGCGATGATGTGATCAATGTTTCCGGCCACCGCATGGGCACGGAAGAGATTGAGGGCGCGATCCTGCGCGACAAGGCGCTGAATCCGGAAAGCCCGGTGGGCAACGTGCTGGTGGTGGGCGCGCCGCACCGCGAAAAGGGCCTCACCCCGCTGGCCTTCATCACGCCCGCACCGGGGCAGGTGATCACCCGCGACGACGAACGCCGGCTGGCCGATCTGGTGCGCAGCGAAAAGGGTGCCGTGGCGGTGCCGGGCGACTTCCTGACGGTGAGCCAGTTCCCCGAAACCCGCAGCGGCAAATATATGCGCCGCATGGTCCGCGCGCTGGTGGAAGGCACGGCGCTGGGCGATGTGACAACCCTGAAGAACCCGGAAAGCCTGGACGAGCTGCGCCGCGTGATCGGTGCGTGGGAACGCAAGCAGCGACTGTCCGAAGATCAGGACATCTTTGATCGCTACCGTTATTTCCGCATCCAGTATAATCTGGTCGCACCGGGCAGGAAGGTGGCGACGGTGTTCATCACCAACCCGCCGGTCAATGCGCTGAACGAGCGCGCCATCGATGAACTGGTGATCGTGGTGGAACATCTGTCGCGGCGCGAGGATGTGGCCGCGGTGGTGTTCACCGGCGACGGCACCGCCAGCTTTGTGGCTGGCGCCGATATCCGCCAGTTCCTGGAGGAAATCCACACGGTTGAGGAAGCCCGCGTGTTGCCGGCCAACGCCCAGTTGGCGTTCGGCAAGATCGAGCAGATGGGCAAGCCCTGCGTGGCGGCCATCCAGGGTGTGGCGCTGGGCGGCGGCATGGAATTTGCGCTGGCCTGCCATTATCGGGTGGCCGAAAGCCATGCGCGCTTTGGCCAGCCGGAAATCCGCCTGCGCCTGTTGCCCGGTTATGGCGGCACCCAGCGGCTGCCGCGCCTGCTCACCGATCGGCGCGGGCCGGACGGGATGCTGGATGCGCTTGATCTGATCCTGGGTGGGCGCAGCGTGGCAGCTGCCGATGCGCTGGAAATGGGCGCGATTGATGCAGTGGCCGATGGCGCGACCGATGCGCTCAGCCTTGCCCATGCCGCGGTGCGCGAATTTGTCCGGCTGGGCGATACCAGCCATCTGGGCCGGGCCTGGGCCGAACGGCGCAAGGCGGCAAGGACCGCCTGGCAACATGAAGGCCATGTCGATCTGGATCATGCGCTGGCCGATGCGCACGTGCAGCGCATCCTCAAGCAGCTGGACTGGGCCGGTCGTGGCCAGGCCGGCGCGCGGGCCATCGATGCCATCCGCACCGGCTGGACGCAGGGCATGGCGGCCGGCCTTGCCCGTGAAGCCGAATTGTTTGCGCAGGCCGTGGTGGATCCCGATGGCGGCAAGACCGGCATCCGCCTGTTCATGGACAAGAAGGCACCGCCGTTGCCGGTGCGCCGCGATGGCGTGCATGTCGAGGCGGAGTTCCAGGCACGCGCCACGCGGCTGGAAGCCGCCGGCGATCTGCTGCCGGTGGGTGCGCCCTTCTTCCCGGGGGTGACACCGATTCCGGGCCATCAATATGGCTTTGGCATCGCGCGCAACCCGGAAACCGGCGCGCCGCAGTTTGGCCCGCCGGCCAGCCATGAAAAGCAGCTGATCGTGCCAACGCCGCAGCCGGAGCCGAACGAGGCGCTGGTCTATCTGCTCAGTTCCGAAGTGAACTTCAACGATATCTGGGCCTTGACCGGCATTCCCGTCTCCCCGTTCGACAATCATGAAGAGGATGTGCAGCTCACCGGTTCGGGCGGCCTGGCGCTGGTCGCGGCGCTGGGCAGCGAGGTGCGCGCGCAAGGCCGGTTGAAGGTGGGCGACATGGTGGCGGTCTATTCCGGCACCTCTGACCTGCTTTCCCCGCAGGCCGGGCGCGATCCGATGTATGCCGATTTCGCCATCCAGGGTTATGAGACCAAATCGGGCAGCCATGCCCAGTTCCTCACCGTGCAGGCGCCGCAGCTGCATCCCGTGCCCGGCGATCTGACGCTGGAACAGGCCGGTTCCTATATCCTCAACCTCGGCACCATCTGGCGCTGTCTCTACACCACGCTGGAGATTGTGGGCGGCAAGACCATCTTCATCGAAGGCTCGGCCACCGGCACCGGGCTGGATGCGCTGAAATCGGCCAAGGCCAGCGGCCTTGCGGTGACCGGCCTAGTTTCGAGCCCGACTCGCGCCGAATATGTGAAGGGCAAGGGCGCGGTGGGCGCGCTCGACCGCACCGATCCGCGGTTCAAGGCGCTGTTCACGCCGGTGCCCGATGGCACGAAGGCGGATTGGGCGGCGTGGGAAGCCGCCGGCGAGGCACTGGTGGCCGAATACAAGGCGATCAATGGCGGCAAATTGGCTGATTATGCCGTGTCCCACGCTGGTGAAACCGCCTTCCCGCGCAGCTTCCAGCTGCTGGGCAATGGCGGCGTGCTGGCCTTTTATGGCGCGTCTTCTGGCTATCACCTCAGCTTCATGGGCAAGCGGGGCGGTTCCGATCCGGTCAGCATGCTGGCCAGGGCGGGGGCCCGCGGCGGTGAGGCCGTGCTGATCTTCTATGGCCCCGGCACCAGGGCGCTGGCCGACGAGACGGGGCTGGAGATGATCGAGGCGGCGCGCGGGCTGGGCTGCCGCATCGTGGTTGTCACCAGCACCGACGGCCAGCGCGAGTTCATCCTGAGCCTGGGTTTTGAGGATGCGGTGGCCGGCGTGGTCAGCCTGGAAGGCATCAAGCGGCGGGAAGGGGCCAATTTCGAATGGCCCGACACCATGCCGCGCCTGCCGGTGGCGCGCGAGGATATCGAAGCCTTCCGCGAAGCCGTGCGCCAGTTCCAGGACAAGACGCTGAAACCCTTTGGCAATGCAGTGGGCAAGCTGCTGCGCAGCCCCGACAATCCGCGCGGCAACCCGGACATCGTGCTGGAACGGGCGGGGCAGGACACGCTGGGCGTGACCACCGCCATGGTGAAGCCATTCACCGGCCGCGTGGTTTACTGCGAGGACATGGCCGGGCAGCGTTACAATTTCTATGCCCCGCAGGTGTGGACGCGCCAGCGCCGCATCATCATGCCGGTGGCGGAAATTCGCGGCACCCACCTGTGCAACGCCTATGAAGTCACCCGCATGAACGACATGATCGCCGCCGGCATCCTGGACGTGACCGAGCCGACGGTGGTGCCGTGGGAGGGCCTGCCGGACGCCCACCAGAGCATGTGGGACAATCGCCACACCGGGGCGACCTATATCGTCAACCACGCGTTGCCGGCCATGGGGCTGCGCGGGCGTGATGAACTCTATGAGGCGTGGGCCGCAACCCAGGGGCAAGGGGAATGAACGCGATGACCAAGACCGAGGGCGGGGTGCCGGTGCCGGCCCCCGAGGCTGAACGCCACGGCCGGCTGGCCGGCAAGGTGGCACTGATCACCGGCGCTGCGGGCAATCTGGGCGGCAGCATCGTGCGGCGTTACCTGGCCGAAGGCGCCACCGTGGTGATGAGCGGCCGCGACGCCAAGCGCACCACCGCCGCGATGGAAGCCGCCGTGGCCGATGCCGGCGGCGCTGAAGGGTTCGCAGGGGCCAGCATCGTCACCATGGACGGTGCCGACATCGAATCGGTGCGCGCCGGCATTGCCGAAGTGGTGGCCCGCCATGGCCGCATCGACATATTGGTGAACAATGCCGGTTCGGCCGGGCCCAAGCAGGTGCTGGGCGCGCTGCCGCTGTCGGCGCAGGAACTGGACGGCACGCCCGACAGCGAGACGGTGGGCGATGCCGCCCGCAACATCATGGTGGTCGCATGGAATCTGGTGCGCGCCGCCGCCCCGGCCATGGGCGAGGGTGGCAGCATCATCAATGTCTCCACCATCTTTTCGCGCACCGATTATTTCGGCCGCGCCGCCTATACGGTGCCGAAGGCGGCGCTGAACATCCTGTCGAAGCGGCTGGCGCGCGAACTGGGGCCGCGCGGCATCAGGGTGAACACGCTGTATCCCGGCCCGATTGCTTCGGAACGCATCCGCACCGTGTTTGCCGCCATGGATGGCCTGAAGGGCGATGCGCCCGGCAGCACCGCCAATCAGTTCTTTGACCTGATGGCGCTGGAGCGCAGCGTTGCGGGCGAAGCCAAGGCCAAGACCTTCCCGACGCCGGCCGATATCGCCAACGCCTGTGTGTTCCTGGGATCGGACGAAAGCGCCGCCTTTGCCGCGCATGATTTCGAAGTGACGCACGGCATGGCTGTGCCGCAGGAATCGGCATCGGAATTCCTGCACCGGCCCGACATGCGCGCCATCGATGGCGATGGCCGTTCCATCCTGGTCGCCGCCGGCAACCAGCTGGATGATGGCCTGGCCATCGCTGGCCTGTTCGCCGGCCAGGGCGCGCGCGTGCTGCTGGGTTATCATGCCCAATCGGCGCTGGATGATGCGCAGGACCGGCTCCCGGCCGGGGTGACGGCGGTGCGCTTTGCGCGCCACGATCATGTTGCCATGGATGCGGCGCTGGCGGAATTTTCGGCGGGCGGGGCCATTGATGGCGCGGTGATCCTGCCCACGCGCGGCCCCGGCTATTTTACCGGTGCGCTGGGTGCGGCGACCGATGCCGATGTCGAACGCTTTGTCGACGATGAACTGGAAGGCGCGATCGCGCTGGCGCGCACGCTGGATCGTTACTGGCAGCGCGCCACCGATCTGGCCGCCGATCCGCGCGTGCTGTTCATCACCAACGGCGATGATGGCGCCGGCAATCTGTGGGCCGATGTGGAACGCGCCGCCATCGAGGAACTGTTGCGCGTGTGGCGCGACGAGGCCCGCGTGGCCCATGCGCAGGGCAAGACGCCACGGGTGATCTGGGGCAACCAGATCGTGCGTTATGGCAATGGCGAGGTGGAAAACCGCGATTTCGCTGCCGGCCATGCCGCCCGCCTGCTGTTGACCGACCGGCAGGTGGAACCGATCAATCTCTATCTGCCGGCCAGCATCGCCAAGGCCACCGGCGCCCGCCGCGCGCTGGTGGGCACGGCCGAGAACATCACCGGGCTGCATCTGGGCAAGGTGGCGCTGATCACCGGCGGTTCGGCCGGCATCGGCGGTGCCCTGGCGCGGCTGCTGGCCCTGGCCGGGGCCAAGGTGATGATGGTGGCCCGCCGCGAATCCGAACTGGATGCCGCGCGGGATCGGATCGTGGGCGAATTGCAGGACATCGGCTTTGCCGGGGTGGAACGCCGGGTGCGCACCCTGGCCGGCATCGACGTGGCCGACATGGCCTCCCTGCGCCGCGCCGTTGATGAAACGCTCAAGGCCTTTGGCCGCATCGATTATCTGATCAACAATGCCGGCATTTCGGGCGCCGAGGAGATGGCGGTTGACATGGACGTGGGCGCGTTCCGCCACACCCAGTTCGCCAATCTCATTTCCAACTATGCCCTGATGCAGATGGTGGTGCCGCTGATGCGCCAACAGGGCAGTGGCTATATCCTCAATGTTTCCAGTTATTTCGGCGGGGAAAAATTCCTTGCCGTGTCCTATCCCAACCGCACCGATTATGCCGTTTCCAAATCCGGCCAGCGCGCGCTGGTCGAATCCATGGCCCGGCATCTGGGCCCGCAGATCCAGATCAACGCCATCGCCCCCGGCCCGGTGGATGGCGACCGGTTGGCCGGGCTGGGCGGCAAGCCCGGCCTGTTCGATCGGCGCGGGCGGTTGATCCTGGAAAACAAGCGGCTGAATGCCGTGCACGCCGCCGTGATCAAATCGGTGCGCGGCGGCGCAGCCGTGGCGCAGGTGCTGGCCCGGCTGGCCCGCAACGACAGCGTGCAGCTGAGCCATGACCGGTCAAACCCGCAAGCCCTGCGCGATCTGGCGCTGGCCTGCGCCCGCGAGGGTGATGAACGCTGCTGCTGGGACCGGTTCATCCTGACGCCGGTGCTGGCGGCCAAGCTGCTGAAGCGGTTGCGGCTGGGCGGCTGGTTGATCGGCACCGATTGGCAGGCGCGCGATGAAAACGACTGGCTGCTGCGCGTGCCGCCCGATGATGTGCCCTGGCTGCCGGTGGCGCAGATCGGGCGCGAGGCGGCCAAGGTGCGCGGCGGCGTCTTGAGCCAGCTGCATCTGGGCAAGATGCCGACCGAAACCGAAGTGGCGCAGGCGACCGTGTTCTTCCTGGCGGACCGCGCCGTGTCGGGTGAAACCTTCATGCCGTCGGGCGGCCTGAATGTGGAGCGCAGCCACACCGAACGCGAGTTGTTCGGCAGCCCCAAGGCCGAACGGCTGGCCCAGATGGGCGGCAAGACCGTGTGGCTGATCGGTGAACATCTGGCCGATTATCTGGGCGCGGCCGCGCAGGGTTTTCTGGATACCGATGTGGCGCGCGTGGTGTTGATCACCGCCAGCGCGGCCGGGGCCGAAGCGATCCGCAGCCATATCGGCCAGGGCGGCAGCCGGGTGGAAACCCTGGTGATCGATGGCGACATCGAAACCGCGATGGATCAGGCGTTGGCCAGTTGGGGCCACCCGACCACCATTGTTTCAACGCCGCTCGCCGCGCTGCCCGACCGGCTGTTCGACGGCGATGCGCCGCTGGATGGCGCCGGCTTTGCCGAGGTGGTGGAGCAGAATCTGACCCATCATTTCCGGATCAGCCGCAAGGTGTCGCTGTTCGATAATTGCCAGCTGGTGCTGGTGTCGCCCGATGTGCCGATGGGCGAAGGGGCCAAGGGCGCGTTTGCCCTGGCCAATTTCGTCAAGACGACGCTGCACGCCTTCACCGCCACCATCGCGGTGGAGAATGAGCGGCTGGTGCACGAAGTGGCGGTGAACCAGATCAACCTGACGCGCCGGGTGCGTTCGGAAGAACCGCGCAGCGACGCCGAACACAGCGAGGAGGTGCGCCGCTTTGCCCGTGCCGTGCTGCTGGCTGGCGCGCCGCTGCCCGATGCCGAAGACAGCCGTTATCGCAGCCGCATCTATCGCGGCATGAGCCTGACGGTGTGAGGCTGTGCGGGTGGAGCGGTCAGGCCGAGAGCCGCCGCTCCACCGCCGCCCACAGGGCATTGATGGCGGTGGCGGCCGGCCCGCTGGCGACGGGCTGGCGGCTGGCGGCCATGGCTTCGACCGCGCTGGCATAAGGGATGACCGGCCATTCGGGATGGGCCGCCAGCGCCGCCTTGTGCAGCGCCTTGCGGCGATCGGCCATGGAAAACACCGGCAGCAACGGCGGCGGTGATTTCATTTCGTCGGCCAGATGCGCCTCCAGCTGGGCCAGGGCCCGGCCGGAAAGCGGCGATGGAATGGCCGGCACCACGATCAGATCGGCGGCGCGGAACATCTGATCCGCCAGCTCGGTCAGGCCGGGCGGGCAATCAAGGATGACCCGGTCATAGCGGTCTTCCAGCGGTTTCAGCGCGCGTTTCAGGCGCTTCTCGCTGTCTTCGCCGGCCAGATCGGCCTCCAGCCGGCGCAGCGAGCGATCAGCGGCCAGCACATCAAGATTGGCAAAGGCCGATGGCTGCACCAGATCGGCCAGGCTGGCGGCGGCCAGGTGCTTGCGGGCCTTGGCCCCGGCCTTGGGTTCAACGCCCAGCAGCCAGCCCGATGCGCCCTGCGGGTCCAGATCCCACAACAGGGTGCGGCGGCCGCTGCGGGTGGCGGCGCCATGGGCCAGGCTGGCGGCAAGCGAGGATTTGCCCACCCCGCCCTTGGCGCTGAACAGGGCGATGACCTTCATCGCCGGTCAGGCCAGCAGCGCGGCGGCAAGCCGGTTGCGGATGACCAGCAGGGCCTGGCGGTCGATCCCGCTGGCCGCGGCTGGTGCCGCAACGGCCGCTGTGGCCCTGGCGGCCAGCGCCAGTTGCGCGCCGCGGATCGTCATGCCCTGATCCTGCAAGAGCGCCTTGATCCGGCGCAGCAGCGCCATGTCGGCCGGGCGATAATAACGGCGGCCACCGGCGCGCTTGAGCGGCTGCAATTGCGGGAAGCGGCTTTCCCAGAAGCGCAGCACATGGGCGGGCACGCCCACATCATCGGCGGCTTCGGAAATGGTGCGAAATGCGCTGTCGGCCTTTGCGCTCACGATCAGCCGCGATTGATGGCTTCGCGCAGCAGCTGGCTGGGCCGGAAGGTGAGCACGGTGCGCGGCTCGATCGGCACTTCCACCCCGGTCTTGGGGTTGCGACCAACCCGCAGGCCCTTCTTGCGCAGCACGAAGCTGCCAAAGCTCGAAATCTTGACGTTGGATCCAGCGATCAGGGCATCGGAAATGCGGTCCAGCACGGATTCGACCAGCATGGCCGATTCGGTTCGCGACAGACCAATTTCGCGATGCACGGCATCGGCCAGATCAGCCCTGGTGACACTGCCGGCGCTTGCCTTGCTTGCCATATGCTCTCCCCCAACCCTGCGCGCGCCAGCCGGTTCATGGATGGTGACTGGCACCGCCGCCGGGCACGATTCTACGCGGCTTTCATCGATTCGCCACTGGAAAGTTTCACGAAAATGTCACCAGCGCACGGCGGCCGCGCCCCAGGTGAAGCCGCCGCCCATCGCCTCCAGCAGCAGCAGATCACCGGGCTGGATGCGGCCATCGCGCACCGCGGTGTCCAGCGCCAGCGGCACCGAGGCCGCGGACGTGTTGGCGTGCGCGTCAACCGTGACCACCACCTGGCCCGGATCAAGGCCAAGTTTCTTCGCCGTCGCTTCGAGGATGCGCAGATTGGCCTGGTGCGGCACCACCCAGGCCACATCGGCAGCTTGCAACGATGCCGCATCAAGAACTTCGCCCATCACGCTGGAAAGATTGACAACGGCGTGACGGAACACCTCCTTGCCCTTCATGCGCAGATGGCCGGTGGTGCCGGTGGACCCCGGCCCGCCATCGACATGGAGCAGATCATTGTAGCGCCCGTCGCTGTGCAGCCTGGTGGCCAGAACGCCGCGATCCTGATTGGTGCCGGGCTGCATCTGTGCCTCCAGCACGATGGCGCCGGCACCATCGCCAAACAGCACGGCGGTGGTGCGATCATCCCAATCGAGCAGGCGGGAAAAGGTTTCGGCGCCAATCACCAGGGCGCGATTGTGCGCGCCGGTGGCCAGCAGCGCATCGGCGACGGTGAGGGCATAGAGAAAGCCGGAACAGACGGCGGCCACATCGAAGGCCACCCCGTGCGTCATGCCCAGCTTGTGCTGGATCACGGTCGCGACGGCCGGAAAGGTCTGATCCGGGGTGGCGGTGGCAACGACGATCAGATCGATGTCGGCCGGGGTGATGCCGGCGGCGGCGAGGGCCCGGCGCGCGGCCTCGCTGCCCAGATCAGAGGTGAACTCCCCTTCGGCGGCAATGTGGCGGCGGCGGATGCCGGTGCGTTCGATGATCCAGTCATCCGACGTGTCGAGCCGGGCAGCCAGATCGGCGTTGCTCAGCACGGTTTGCGGCAGATAGCTGCCGGTGCCGGTGATGACCGAGCGACGACGGGCGGTTGGACTGATCATGCGGCGTCGGGTTCCGGGGTGCGGGTCTGGCCCATGGCAATGCCGGCCAGATCGGCGCTGATGCGGCGGCTGACATCGTCGCGCACCAGATCATGCGCCACGCCGATGGCATTGGCCAGACCGCGCGCGTTGGCGCTGCCATGGCTTTTCACCACCAGCCCGTTCAGGCCCAGGAACACCGCGCCGTTGTGGGCGTTGGGATCAAGGTGGTTGCGCAGGGTCTGCAAGGCACTGCGGGCGATGAAATAGCCCAGCTTGCCCCAGATCGACGAGCGGAAGGCATTGCCGAGCAGGCCGGTGACAAGGCGGCTGGTGCCTTCGGCGGTCTTCAGCGCGATGTTGCCGGAAAAGCCATCGGTGACGACGACATCGATGTCGCCGGTGCCGATCTTGTCGCCTTCGATGAAGCCGACAAAGTCCATCGGCAGGCTGGCCGCCTTCAGGATGGCGGCGGCCTGGCGAATCTCTTCGGTGCCCTTCAATTCCTCTTCGCCGATGTTGAGCAGGCCAAGGCGGGGCCGTTCCAGGCCGAGCACCGTGCGCGCAAAGGCCGCGCCCATCACGGCGAACTGCACCAGATTGGTGGCGTCGCATTCGGTGTTGGCGCCCAGATCGAGCATGACCGATTCGGATTTGAGCGTCGGCAGGATCGCGGCCAGCGCCGGGCGATCAATGCCGGCCATGGTGCGCAGCGCAAACAGCGCCATCGCCATCAGCGCACCGGTGTTGCCGGCCGACACGGCGGCATGCGCCTGTCCCTGTTTCACCGCATCGATGGCCAAGCCCATCGACGTGGTGCGGGCGCGGCGCAGCGCCTGACTGGGCTTGTCGCGCATCGAGACCACATCGTCGCTGTTGACGATGCGGGCGCGGCCGGCGAGCCGGGGGTGACGGGCCAGTTCCGGCGCAATGGCGGTTTCCTGGCCGAACAGCAGGAAGGTCAGGCGGGGATAGCGTTCTGCGGCGATGTCAGCCGCAGCAACAGCTTCTGCCACGCCGGATTCGCCGCTCATCACATCGAGGGCGATGACCGGGCCGGCCTGGGGCGTGGCTGTCATGACTGGCGGGCCAAGGCGGCGATCGCCAGCTGTCAGGCTTCGGCGGCGACGACTTCGCGGCCGTTGTAGAAACCGCACGCCCCGCACACATTGTGCGGCAGCTTCAGTTCACCGCAGTTGGAGCATTCCTGGAACTGGGTGGCGGTGAGCGCATGATGGCTGCGCCGCATGTTGCGACGGGAAGGCGAGGTCTTGCGCTTGGGAACGGCCATGGGGCACCTGTCTTGATCGATCTGGTTCAGCGAAATTCCGGGCACCGATGCAAACCTGGCCAGCTTGCGCAGCGGCCATGCGACATGGCCGGGCCCGATCATCCCGGAACAACGGAAGAAGCACGCGCCTATATTCGATTTTCCTGCCGATGCAAGCAGGAATGCCGCCCGCTGCCGTGATTGCCGGCGTGATGGCCGGGCCTGAAAATGCCGCTCGCTTGGGCGGGCGGCTATCGGCTAACAAGGCGGGGTGCTGACCGGGCTTGCCATACAGAATATCGTGCTGATCGAAGCGCTGGCGCTGGAGTTCGCGCCTGGGCTGGTGGTGCTGACCGGCGAGACCGGGGCGGGCAAGTCCATCCTGCTTGATGCGCTGGGGCTGGTGCTGGGCAATCGCGCCGATGCCGCGCTGGTGCGGGCCGGCACCGAAACCGCGCGGGTGGTGGCAACATTCGAGGTGGCCACCGATCATCCGGCGCGGGCGCTGCTGGCCGCCAACGCGCTGGATGATGATGGCCCGATCATCGTGCGCCGCCAGCTGAAGGCCGATGGCGGCAGCCGGGCCTTTGTGAATGATCAGCCGGTTTCGGCGGCGCTGTTGCGCGAACTGGGCGGCGCGCTGGTGGAAATCCATGGCCAGCATGATGAACGCGGCCTGTTGAGCCCACGTGGCCACCGGGCGCTGCTGGATCAGTTTGGCGGGCTGGTGGAAGCACTGGCGGCGTGCCGGGCCGCCTGGGCCACATGGCAGGCCGCTGCGGCGGCCGCCGAGGCGGCGCAGGCCCGGCTGGCCGCCGACCAGCGCGATCGTGACTGGCTGGATCATGCCGTGGCCGAATTGCAGGCGCTGGCAGCGCAGCCGGGCGAGGAAGCAGAACTGGCGCTGGCCCGCGCTGCCATGCAAAAAGGTGCCCGCATTGCGGATGATCTGGCCGCCGTAGCCGGTCAGCTGCACAACGGCAGCGCCGCGCTGGCTCAGGCGGCGCGGCGGCTTGACCGGATCAGCGCCGAGCATGATCTGCTGGCCGATGCGCTCGCCGCGCTCGACCGGGCGCTGGTGGAGGCGGGCGAGGCCGAAACCAGACTGGCCCAAGCGACACGGGCGCTGGAAGCCGATCCGGCCCGGCTGGAAGCGGTGGAAAGCCGCCTGTTCGAATTGCGGGCGATGGCGCGCAAGCACAAGCTGGAGGCCGACGCGCTGCCGGCGCTGGCAGAGACGCTGGCGGCGCGCGCCGCAGCGCTGGCGGCAGGCGAGGATGGGCTGGCGGCGCTGGCAGCAGCAGTGACGGCCGCGCAGGCCGGCTATGGCCGGGCGGCGGCAGCCTTGTCGGCAGCGCGGGCGGCGGCGGCGGCGCGGCTGGATGCGGCCGTTGCGGGCGAACTGGCGCCGTTGAAGCTGGATGCGGCCCGGTTCCGCACCGCCATCACGCCGCTGCCGGCCGCCGACTGGGGGCCAGACGGGCAGGAACGGGTGGAGTATGAGATCGCCACCAACCCCGGTGCCGATTTTGCGCCCTTGCTGAAGATCGCATCGGGTGGGGAATTGTCCCGCTTCATTCTGGCGTTGAAGGTGGCGCTGGCCAGTACGGGCAGCGCCGGCACGATGATCTTTGACGAGATTGATCGCGGTGTGGGCGGTGCTGTCGCATCGGCCATCGGAGAGCGGTTGGCGCGCCTGGCCGGCCAGGCCCAGGTGCTGGTGGTGACGCACAGCCCGCAGGTGGCGGCCCGCGGCCACAGCCATTGGCGCATCGAAAAGTCCAGCGCCGGCGGCACCGCCCGCACCAACCTGCGCCTGCTTGACGCCGGGTCAAGGCAGGAAGAGATTGCCCGCATGCTGTCGGGCGCGGATGTCACGCCAGAGGCCCGCGCGCAGGCGCTGCGCCTGTTGGAAGGGGATTGAATGATGCAGGCTGTTGATCGTCGCCAGTTGTTGCAGGCCATTGCCGTGGCGGCCGCCGGAACCGGTGTGGCCGGTGCCGGCTTTGGCCGGGCCGCAGCGCAAGTGCCGCTGCCCCGGCTGGCCCCGCTGCGCCACGATGCGGTGCAGGCGCTGATCGATGATTATGTGGCGCGTGGGCGGGTGCCCGGTGCCGTGGTGGCGCTGCTGGAGCCGGGCAGGCACCGGCCGGTGTTCGTTTCGGCCGGGGTGACGGCCTTTGGCGGCAGCATCAAGGCAACGCCGGACACGCTGTGGCGGGTCTATTCCATGTCGAAGCCAATCACGGCCATGGCGATCATGCAGCGGGTGGCCACCGGCGAATTGAAGCTGGATCAGCCGATTGCCGACATCATGCCGGAATATCGCGACATGAAGGTGGCAATCGATCCGGCCAAGGGGCTGGAATCGCGGCCTGCGGCCCGGCCGATCACGGTGCGCCACCTGCTGACGCACACGGCCGGATTTTCCTATTCGATCAACGGCAACGGCCCGTTGGAAAAGGAATACAAGCGCCTGGGCATTCAGCCCGGCAGTGTGCCTGCGTTCCTGCAGCCGGGGGAAGGGGCCTTGCCCGATCTGCAGGTGATGGCCGCCGCGCTGGCCGGCCTGCCGCTCGCGCTCGATCCCGGCACGGCGTGGAAATATTCGGTGAGCCTTGATGTGGCCGGCGCGCTGCTGGAACGGCTGACCAGCATGACATTCGATAAAGTGCTGCAACAGCAGTTGTTTGGGCCGCTGGGCATGAAGGACACCGGCTTCTGGGCGCAGGACAGGGCGCGGCTGGCGGCCAATTATCTGTGGACGGCACCGGGCACCACCAAGCTGCTGGACAAGCCCATTCCGATTTCCACCCTGGAACGCGATGGCTTCACCACCCGGCCCCGGCTGCTTTCGGGCGGCGGCGGGCTGGTGAGTTCGGCGCGGGATTATGCAAAATTCGCGCAAATGGTTCTGAATGAAGGCGAATTTGAAGGCCGCACGATCATTCCGCGCGGCACGGCGCGGCTGGCGACCAGCAATCTGATGCCGCCCGGCGTGTTTTTCGATGGCAGCAACGGCTTTGGCGCCGGCGGGCGAGTCACCCTGTTCGACACCCGCAGCGGCACCCCGGCCGGATCAAGCTGGGGCGGCGGCACCGCCGATGCCTATGGCTGGGGCGGGGCGGCCGGCACGCTGTTCATGGCCGATCGAGTGCGACAGTTCGGCGTGGTGCTGATGCTGCAGACCATGGGCGATTCCAGCCTGCCGCGGGACAAGGATCTGTCGGCGGCGTTGGCCAGGGATGCCGATGGGCGGTAATGCCCGCGCCGTTGCGCGGGCCGTGCTGGCGCTCGCCTATGTGGCGGTGGGGTTCATCCATCTGAAAAGCCCGGACAATTTCCTGCCGATCATGCCCGATTGGGTGCCGGCCCCGCGCGAGGTGGTGCTGGCCACCGGAGTGGCGGAGATTGCCGGCGCCATCGGCCTGATGATCCCGCGGCTGCGCCAGGCGGCGGCCTGGGGGCTGGCGGCCTATGCGGTGTGCGTCTTCCCGGCCAACATCAAGCATGCCGTGGACGGCATCGCCATCAATGGCCAGACCCTGGGCTGGGGCTATCACGGCCCGCGCCTGCTGGCGCAGCCGCTGATCGTCTGGTGGGCGCTGTGGGCGGGTGGCGTGATTGCGTGGCCGTTTCGCGCCGCGCGGTGACCAAACAGGCGCGCGCTGTGGCCGAAAACCCATGCGCGCGTGGCCGATTTCGGCGCCAGGCCGTGGTTGGCAGGTCAACCCCGGCCGGCGGGGGCGGCCGGCCGGGGTTGCGCCATCAACCGCGGGTGAGCATCGGGTGGGGCGGCACGCCGGTGGCCGAAGTGGCCACCGCCGTCACCGAGGCACTGATGATGATCGCCAGCGTCAGGGCAAGGATACGCATTTGCTACTCCATCACAGGTGCCGGCTGTCGCGGATGGCCAGAGTGGGGTGGCCGTCCGCGACCCGCCGGCTGTGGAAACGGGGGGAAACCACAGCGGGCGGTGCCGGCTGACCGGTAGATAATTACGGATATGTAATGTTCAAGCCGGGGTGCGACAGCCTGTCCGTTCAGCGGCGCGGGGCCAGCCCGTCGCTGATCAGGGCGTGGGCGGCCGCCGCAATCTCGGCCGTGGGGCGGCCTTCATCCCACACGCCGAATTTCAGGCCCAGGAACACGTTCATGCCCATGATCGCCCAGGCCCGCACCTGCCAGTCGCCATCGGATACCACGCCCTTGCCAAAGGCCTGTTCCAGGCTGCTGGCATAGCCGGCCGCCACGCTGACATAATGGGCGCGATAGGCGTCTTCGGCGACGAAGGCGCTTTCATCGATGATGCGATACAGCGCCTTGTGGGTGCGCACAAAGTCCAGAAAGGCGGCCAGCCCGGCGCGTTCGCCGGCCAGCCGGTCGGGCGCGGCCAATATGTGCGGCACCACCGCTTCGCGCACCTGCCGGCTCATGTCGGCCACCAGGGCGCGGAACACCGCCTCTTTCGAATCGAACCATGTGTAGAAGCTGCCGATCGCCACCCCGGCGCGCTGGGCGATGCGGGCGATGCTGCCCTCATGATAGCCGCGCTCGCCAAATTCGGCCGCCGCGGCATCCAGGATGGCGCGCACCGTGCGCTGGCCGCGCGCGGTGCGCGGCGTCTTGTCGGCCACGGGGGCCGCCAGCGCTTGTTGCGTCAAAGTCACATCCTCCGCCAAATCCGGCCCCCATAACCGCAATAATCGCGCCTGTCGCGGTACAGAGTTGAATACTGGTTCAGGTTTCAGTATTGCAAGCCACAAGCAGAAACAAGCCCGGCCCGCACACCCGGCCCGGCCATGGTGGGGAGAATGACATGATCCAGACCAGCACCCGAATCGCGCTTCTGGCCGGCATCAGCCTGCTGGCATCGCTGCCGGCCGCCGCCCAGACCGCAACCGCAGCCGATGCGGCGATGGAATCGGCCGAAATCATCGTTTCGGCCCGCCGCCGCGATGAAAAGCTGATCGATGTGCCGGTGGCCGTCACCGCCTTTTCCCAGGCCGACTTGCAGAAATTCCAGGCGGTCGATCTGTCGGGCCTGCAGGCCGCGGCCCCCAATCTCAACCTGGTGCAGGGCCGCGGTTCGGCGGCCAGCGCCAATATCTTCATCCGCGGCATCGGCCAGCCCGATGCGCTGCAAACCTTCGATCCGGCCGTGGGCATCTATGTCGATGGTGTCTATCTGTCCCGCATCCAGGGCGCGCTGCTCAACCTGTTCGATGTGGAACGGATCGAGGTGCTGCGCGGGCCGCAGGGCACGCTCTATGGCAAGAACACCACCGGCGGCGCGCTGTCGATCGTCAGCCGCAAGCCCAGCTTCACCGACAGCAAGGCCGAAGCCTCCATCCAGTATGGCAGCTACAACCAGTGGGTGCTCAACGGCTATGTCAGCTCGCCGCTGGCCGGGGACAAGCTGGCGCTCAGCCTGGCCGGCCAGTGGGACAAGCGCGACGGGCTGGTGACCGATCCGCGCACGGGCCGCGAATATAATGATCGCGACAGCCTGACCTTCCGGGGCATCCTGCGCGCCCAGCCGACCGAGCGGCTGGAGCTGCTGCTGTCTGGCGATTACAACCGCCAGCGCAACGCCCTCACCCTGGGCTATCCCACCGCGCCGCTGTTGCAGACCAGCCTGTTCCCGGCCGGCGTCACCACGCTGGTGCAGCCCGAACCCTATGGCCGCTATGATTTTCGCGCCTCCACCAGCTTTCGCGGCAATGAAGGCCAGCGGCTGGATCACTGGGGCCTGAACGCCACCGCCAACTGGACGCTGACCGACGACATCACCCTGACCAGCATCACCAGCTGGCGCAGCCTTGATCCCGATCTGTTCATCGACATCGATGCCAGCCAGGCCGAGCTGGGCGATGTGTTCGTGGGCATTGATCAGCGCCAGTTCAGCCAGGAAGTGCAGCTGAAGTGGAACAGCGATCGGTTTTCCGGCGTGTTCGGCCTGTTCTATCTGAATGAACGGGTGCGATCGCACCAGGAAGCCTATGCCGATGATCTGTTCACCTTCCTGGGCGGGCCGGTGACATTCACCCGTTTCATCGACGATGCGCAGACCACCAAGAGCTATGCCGCCTTTGGCCAGGCCAGCTACAAGCTCACCGACGCGCTCAGCTTCACCGCCGGCCTGCGCTACACCTGGGAAGAGCGGACCTACAACCGCCTGACCGTCACCGCCTCTTCGTTCGCCGGGCTGAACAATCTGAGCTTCCGCTTTCCTGACAATCTGCCGGCGCCGTTCAATCTGGACAACAAGGCCGAATATGGCGCGTGGACGCCCAGCTTCACCCTGTCCTACAAGCCCGATGCCGACAGCCTGGTCTATGCCTCGGCCAGCCGCGGCTTCAAATCGGGCGGCTTCAACGGCCGCGCCAACAGCGCCAATGATCTCACCCTGGTGGTCAACGGCGCGCCCACGCTGGTGACGCGCTTTGATCCCGAAACGGTCTGGACCTATGAAACCGGCGCCAAGGGCAGCTTTGCCGGCGGCGCGCTGTTCCTGTCGGGCACTGTGTTCTACAGCGATTTCCGCAACTTCCAGGCGCGTGTGGGCGGCGGCACGGTGGGTTCCACCGGCGTGTTCCCGGTGCTGAACGCCGGCCAGCTTTCGATCTGGGGCATCGAACTGGAAGCCACCGCCAAGCCGACCAAATATTGGACGCTGCGCGGCAGCCTGGGCTATCTGGATGCGCAATATGATGTGTTCAACGATGGCCGCCGGGTGCCGCCGCAAAGCTTCAGCTGCAACCCCACCGGCACCGCCGTCACCTGCGAGCCGGCATTCGCGCCGCCGATCACGCTGAATCTAGCAACCGATTATCGCATCCCGGTGGGCGATGGCGCCATCACCCTGGGGGTGGACGCCCGCCGTGTCGGCAAGCATTTCCTGAGCGTGGACAACCGCCCCGGCCTGACCGAGCCGGGTTACTGGCTGGCCAATGCGCTGGTGCGTTATGATGCCGGCAGCGGCCGCTGGTATGGCCAGGCCGGCGTGAAGAACCTGTTTGACCGGCTGTATCGCACCGACGGGCAGGAATTCAGCTCGGTGGGGAATATCCAGACGGTCTATTATGGCGATCCGCGCACGTTCAGCGTGATGGTTGGCGTGCGGTTCTGAAGCGCGGCGCGGCGCGTGGCTATCGCATTGCGATAGCCACCGACTCGCGCAAGCTCGGCCGGCGACCAAAAAGGGCAGCCCTCAGGCTGCCCTTTTCGTGTGTCGTCCGACGGCGCGGCTTTGCCGCGCCCTTTCTCCCCTGACTTGTTCCGCACAGCGCAAAGGGGCCAGCACCGGCGGACGCGCGGTCAGTGCCCCACGCTCACCGCGGCCACGCCCGACAGCGCCAGTTGTTCGTGCAGTTCCGCCTCCAGCCGGGCCAGGGCATCGGCGTCGCGGGCTTCGGCGCGGGCGACCAGCACATCCTGGGTGTTGGAGGCGCGCAGCAGCCACCAGCCATCGGCGCGCATCACCCGCGCGCCATCGGTTTCGTTGACCGTGGCCCCGGCCGCCTGCAGCCGGGCCAGCACTTCGGCGACCACGGCAAACTTGCGGTCTTCCGATGACTGGAAACGCATTTCGGGGGTGTTGATCATCGCCGGCATGGCATCCTTCATGGCGGCGAGCGAGATGCCGGCGGCGTGCACCGCCTCCATCAGGCGGACCGCGCCCAATATGCCGTCGTCCACGCCATACCAGCGGTGGGCAAAGAAGATGTGGCCGCTCATCTCGCCGGCGATGGGGGCGTGCACTTCCTTCATCCTGGCCTTGATCAGGCTGTGGCCGGTCTTCCACATCATCGGCGTGCCGCCCAGCTGCGCGATGCGATCGAACAACGCCTGGCTGGCCTTCACATCGGCGATCACCGTGGCGCCGGGCACATCCTTGAGCACCGGTTCGGCCAGGATGGCGACCAGCTGATCGCCCCACACCACCCGGCCCTGGCCATCGACGGCACCGATGCGATCGGCATCGCCATCAAAGGCGACGCCGAAATCGCAGCCCTGTTCCAGCACCACGCGCTTCAGATCGGCCAGATTGGCCTCCACCGTGGGATCGGGGTGATGGTTGGGGAAATTGCCATCAACCTCGGTAAACAGCAGATGGTGCGTGCCGGGCAGGATGCGGGTGAGGCGTTCCACCACCGGCCCGGCAACGCCGTTGCCGCAATCCCAGGCGATGGTGAAGGGGCCGCCGCGAAAATCCTGCGCCAGCCGTTCGACATAGCGATCCATGATGGCCAGCGAGCGCGATGATCCGCTGCCGCTTTCCCAATCGCCGGCGGCGGCAAGGGCGCCCAGGGCGCGGATATCGGCGCCAAAGAAGGGCCGATCCTTCAACATCATCTTGCAGCCGTTCCAGTTGGGCGGATTGTGGCTGCCGGTGACCATCAGTCCGGCATCGGCCCCGCATTCGAACACGCTGAAATAGAGCATGGGCGTGGGGCCCAGGCCGATATCGATGACATCGCAGCCGGCCGCCATCAGGCCATCGGCCACGGCCGCCGCCAGCGCAGGGGAGGATTCGCGGCCATCGCGGCCCAGCATCACCAGCCGGCCGCCGCCCCGCCGCACGGCGGTGCCGAAACTGCGGCCCACGGCGCGGGCATCGGCCTCGGTCAGGCTGTCGCCCACGATGCCGCGGATATCATATTCCCTCAGGGCAGTGGGGTGGAACTGGTGGGTCACGGCGGCGCCTTTGCAATTGTGAGACAGGGTTGGCACGTTGATGCCAAGCAATTGTTGCATTTGCAATTACGGCCGGTTCAGCCGCTGGTGTCGCGGCGTTTTTCGGCCGCGCCGATCAACAGGTCGCGCGCGGCGGTGAGGGCCTGGGCCTGATCGTCGCTGCCGCCGGCATCGGGGTGGGCGCTGGCCATCTTCTGCCGCCAGGCCTGCCAGATCACCTCGGAAGGCGCATCGGCGGGCACGCCCAGCAGGCGGGCGGCCGAGGCCAGCCGCTGGGTGCCGCCGGCCGCCTTGCCGTGCCAGTGCCACCAGCCCAGCGCGATGGCCCCGGCCAGGGCGGCCGCCAGGATGCGCCCGCTGGTGAGGAAGCGCACGGCCAGCAGGCCGGCCGCTGCCGTGCCGCCCAGCCGGACAAGATTGGGCAGCAGCAGCCCTTCGCGGTGCAGCCACCAGGCCAGGGCGGCGACGGCAAGGACGGCCAGCAGCATCAGGCCGCCAGCTCGATGCTGCCGGGCAGGTTGAGGCCGGCGATCAGCGCGCGCAATTCGCTGCGGGCCGCAACGTGGGAGAGGGAGAATTCGGGCAGGGCGGCGCGATCGAGCAGGGTGAGGCCGCGCGGGAAGAATTCGCGGTAGATCACCCGTTCCGACAGGCCGGGCAACACGCGAAAGCCGATGCGGGCAGACAGGCTGTCGAGCGCCGAACCGACGCGCTGCTTGTTGCGGGCATCGATGGCCGAAAGCCGGTTCCGGAGCACCACCCAATCCATCTTCTTGCCCTGGTCGCGGGCGCGGCGCGTGCGGGCTTCCCAGACGAGTTCGGCGTAGAAGCTGGGTTTCGTCACCGCGAATGTTTCGCCATCCACTTCGCCGATCAGATCGAAATCGACGAAACTGTCGTTGATCGGTGTCACCAGCGTATCGGCGCGGGCCATGGCGGCGCGGGCCAGGGCCGAATCGCGGCCGGGCGAATCGACGATGATGAAATCCAGCACCCCGGCCTGATCGAAGCGCAGCGCCAGTTCATCCACCGCCGCATTGCCATCGGACACCACGGCCACATCGGGGGCGGGCAGGGCAAGGCCGTGGCGCTGGCCATGGTGCCAGCGGTTTTCCAGATAACGGGTGGCGGTGCGCTGGCGGCCATCCAGATCGATCAGCGCGGTGCGCCGCCCGGCCAGCGCCAGCGCCACGCCAATGTGGATGGCCGTGGTGGATTTGCCGGTGCCGCCCTTTTCATTGGCCAGCACGATCACATGCGCCGTCACGTTCGCCCCTTGCTGTCGCCTGCTGTTGTCGCTTGCAACTGGCGTGTGTATCGCCCACAGCCCGGCGCGCAAGTCAAACCCGCGTGAAGATTTCGATGACCAGCCCCTTGCCCATCGTGCGAACCCCGGCCGAACTGCGCGGGGCCGTGCGGGCCTGGCAGCAGGCCGGCCGGCGGGTGGCCTTTGTGCCCACCATGGGCGCGCTGCACGCCGGCCATCTGGCGCTGGTGACCAAGGGGCTGGAACAGGCCGATGTGGCCGTCGCCTCCATCTTCGTGAACCCCAAGCAGTTTGGCGAAGGCGAGGATCTGGCGCGTTACCCGCGCGACGAGGCCGGCGATGCGGTGAAGCTGGCCGGGGCGGGGTGCAGCCTGCTCTATGCCCCCGATGTGGCGACCATGTATCCGCCGGGCTTTGCCAGCTTCGTGCGGGTGGGCGGCCTGCCCGATCTTTTGTGCGGCCGGGTGCGGCCGGGGCATTTCGATGGCGTGGCCACCGTGGTGGCGAAATTGCTGGGCGCGGCGCAAGCCGATGTGGCGGTGTTCGGCGAGAAGGACTGGCAGCAGCTGGCCATCGTGCGGCGCATGGCGGCCGATCTGGACATCGCCACGCGGATCATCGGTTGCGGCATCGTGCGTGACGATGATGGCCTGGCGCTGTCCAGCCGCAATGCCTATCTGTCGGCCGATGAACGCGCCCGCGCGCTGGCGCTGCCCCGCGCCCTGCTGGCGACGCGCAGCGCCATTCTGGCCGGGATGCCGGTGGCCGCCGCGCTGGCCGCAGGGGAACGCAGCATCAAGGCTGCCGGTTTTGCCCGGCTGGATTATCTGGAACTGGTGGATGGCGAGACGCTGCACAGCCTGGGCAGCCCGGCCCCGGCGGCGCGGCTGATGGCGGCCGGCGTGATCGGCACCACCCGCCTGATCGACAATATCGCGCTTTAACGGCGGCGGCGGCGCGGCGGCAGGCCCGGGCCAAAGCCGGCAAAGCCGGGCTGGAACAGGCCGGGATTGCTGATGTCGGCAGCAAGATTGCGGCCGGCAGCGCCGGTGGCAAAGCCGAAGCCAAAGCCGCTGATCGGGCCGAAGCGGCTGGTGCCCTGCATGAACGACAGGGCGGCGCTGCCACTGTTGCCCACCGGCAGCACGGCGGTGCCGGCCACGCCAAAGGTGCCGCCGCTGCCGGCAAACATCGTCATTTCGCCGTGCACCCTGCGATCATTGATGGGCGGGCCATCGGCGGCGAAAAATTCCGGATAGAGCGGCCGGTCAAGCACGGACGGGCGCGCGGCTTGCAGCGGGGTGAGCACGGCCGGCCGTTCCGGGCCATTGGCGGCTGCGGTGATCACGGCGTCGCGCTGCGCGTCGGTCAGGCGAACCACCTCGGTCGCGGTGGCAGGGGTGGCCAGCACGGCCAGCAGGAGGGCGATTCGCATCGCCCCCTTTAGCAGCTATTCGCCTTGCCGCTGCCTGAACGGGCCATGGGCATCCAGATATTCGATTTCCTCGATCATGGCCTGGGTTTCGCGGGCCAGATAATCGGCCACCGCCTGGCGGAAGCCGGCATTGGCGATGAAGTGGGCCGAAATCACACGCGTGGGGCGATAACCGCGCGCCAGTTTGTGCTGGCCTTGCGCGCCAGCCTCCACGCGGGCGCGGCCATTGGCGATGGCCCATTCGATCGCCTGGTAATAGCAGAGTTCAAAATGCAGGAAGGGCACATCCTGGGTGCAGCCCCAATAACGGCCATAGAGGCATTCATCGCCAATGAAGTTGAGCGCGCCGGCAATCGGCCGGCCGGCGGCACAGGCGAACATCAGCAGCACGCGATCCCCCATGGTTTCGCCGATCTGGCTGAAGAAGCCGCGTTTCAGATAGGGCTGGCCCCATTTGCGCGCGCCCGTGTCCTGATAGAAGGTCCAGAACGCATCCCAGTGGCTTTCGGTGATGTCGCGCCCGGTCAGGTGGATGATGTCCAGGCCCGCCACGGCCCGTTCGCGTTCCTTGCGGATCATCTTGCGGCGCGACGAGGACAGGGCGGCCAGAAAATCCTGAAAATCGCGATAGCCGTCGTTCTGCCAGTGGAATTGTTCGCCCATGCGGATCAGCCAGCCGGCATCGCGGAACAGCGCCTGTTGCTGCGGCGTGATGAAGGTGGCGTGGGCGCTGGAAAAATTGTTGGCCTGGGTGATCTGTTGCGCCGCCGCGATCAGGGCGGGGGCGCAATCGGGGTCGCGCAGCAGCAACCGGGGCCCGGTGGCCGGCGTGAACGGAAAGGCCGCCTGCAACTTGGGATAATAGCGCCCGCCGGCGCGTTCCAGCGCATCGGCCCAGGCGTGATCGAACACATATTCGCCCTGGCTGTGGGTTTTCAGATAGCAGGGCAATATGCCGGCCGGGCGGCCATCATCGCCGTCGGCGACCAGATGCACCGGTTGCCAGCCGGTGCGCGCGGCGGCGCTGCCCGAATCCTCCAGCGCGCGGAAGAATTCACCTTGCGCAAAGGGGTTGGCGGGGCCGGCACAGGCGTTCCAGTCGGCCAGCGCGATCTCGCTGGCCCTGCCCACCACTCGCACGGCCACATCCGGCATCAGGCGATCTCGATCACCGCATCCACTTCCACGGCCACGCCGCGCGGCAGCACGGCCACGCCCACGGCGGCGCGGGCGTGGCGGCCGGCATCGCCGAACACCGCGACCATCAGATCGGATGCGCCATTGCCCACTTCGGGCTGATCGGTGAAATCGGGGTGCGAAGCGACGAACACGCCCAGCTTCACCACGCGCTTGACGCGCGACAGATCGCCCAGCGCCTGGCTCATCTGGGCGATCAGGCCCACGGCACAGCGGCGCGCGGCGGCCTGGCCAAAGGCGACATCGACCGTATCGCCCAGCCGGCCCTTCATCAGGCTGCCATCCTCGGCAAAGGGGATCTGGCCGGAAATGTGCATCAGAGTGCCGGCGATCACGGTGGGCACATAATTGGCCGCCGGCGCGGCGGCGCTGGGCAGGGTGATGCCAAGATCGGCGAGTTTCTGTTCCGGGGTCATGCGATCAGCCTTTCAGGATGGTTTCGATGTGGGCCAGCATCGCCGGCCAGTCATCATGGCGGGCGTGGGCATCGGGCGTGGCGGGGATCAGGTGGCGCACTTCGGTTTCGGCCACCATGTGCAGGCGGTGGACATGCGGCACATGCGCCTTCACCGATGTGTGGTTGGGCGGCAGATCATCGATGAAGATGGCCTCGCTGGGCTGAAATTCATCGAGCAGCTTCTTCAGCGGCGCGCCCTTGCCGCCCTGGTTGCCGATGACGCGATAGGGCATGCCCAGCCGGGCCAGTTCGGCGGTGCGCCGCGCCGCGTGATGATCGGCGATGTTGGTGAGCACCACCACGTCGCAATCGCGCGCCAACTGGCCCAGCGCATCGGCAGCGCCCATGATCGGATGCTGGTTGTGCATCCAGTCGGCAAAGAAGCCATCGAGCAGCGGCGGAAACTCCTGCGGCGCCACCGCGCTGCCATCGGCGCGCTTCACATTGCCGGTCAGCGCAAAACTGTCCATGCGCAGGCTCAGGCCATGGGCCTCGCGCAGATAGTCGATGAAGGGCGCGATGAAGTGCAGCAGCACGCCATCGCAATCCGAAACGATCAGCGGGCGTTGTTTCACCAGTCACTCCCCAGGCGGCGGGCGGCCTGCGCCAGCGCTTCGGGCTGCACGCCGATGGCCTGGGCCGTGGCCACCAGATCATGTTCATTGGCCATCAGATAATCCAGCAGGGCCGTGAGCGTTTCCGGCCTTCCGGCATTGGCGCGCAAGGCGTCGGCATCCATGCCGGTGAGCGCCAGGAAGCGCGGCCCCATCGCCTCGTCACCCGCGACATGGGCGAGCGCCTGCAGCGCCAGCACGGCCGGATCGGCGAGGGAAGGGCGGTCGCGAAGCACAATCAAGCCCTAAGGCGTGGCGGGCAGGCTGCCAAGCGGCGAAGCTGCCGCAACGCAAAAAGGGCCGGCGTTGCCGCCGGCCCTTCTGGTTCGTTCGGCGCTGCAGGGAGCTTACTTGATCTTGGCTTCCTTGAAGTCCACATGCTTGCGGGCGATCGGGTCGAACTTGCGGAACGACAGCTTCTCGGTCTTGGTGCGCGGGTTCTTCTTGGTGACATAGAAATAGCCGGTGTCGGCAGTGGACACGAGCTTGATCTTGATGGTTGTCGGCTTGGCCATGGTTTCGTTTCCGCGTAAATCAGGTGGCGCGCAGACAGCATGGCCGCCGCGACGAAGGCGGTCCCAATGCGAGAAACAGGGGAGAGAGTCAAGCGCTCTGGCCCGGCTTTTCATGGCTGGCCATTGGCAGGGCGGGGACAAGGCCCTATTTCAGCCGGCATGAAGCCCATCATCCTTGAAGATCGTGCCGTCCTGTCGGTTGCCGGCGCTGATGCCGCGGCCTTTCTGCAGGGCATGATCACCCATGATGTTGCCCTGCTGGCCCCCGGCCGCGCGGTCTTTGCCGGGCTGCTCAGCCCGCAGGGCAAGGCGCTGTTCGATTTTCACCTGCATGCCGGTGACGATGGCGAAATCTTCATCGATGTGGCCGAGGCAAAGGCCGATGCGCTGTTGAAACGGCTGTCGATGTACAAGTTGCGCAAGGCGGTCACGCTGGTGCGCCGTGATGATCTGGCGGTGCTGGCCAGCTGGCCCGGCGGCGAACCGATGGATGCGCGTGGGCCCACGCTGGGCGCGCGCTGGATCGGGCCGGCCGGCAGCGCGGCCGCGGGCGCGCAGGCTTATGACGCGCATCGCCACGCCGTGGGCGTGCCCGACAGTGCGGATATCGGCCAGGACGAGTTGTTGTGGCTGGAAACCGGGGCCGATCTGCTGGGCGGGGTGAGTTTCACCAAGGGCTGTTATGTGGGCCAGGAAAACACCGCGCGCATGCACCACAGAGACAAGGTGCGCCGCCGGCTGGTGCCGGTGACGATCAGCGGCGATGCCGGCGATGCGCTGGAGGTGAAGGACGAACAGGGCCGCGCCTGCGGCAAGCTGCGCAGCCGGGCCGGCGATGCCGCCATCGTGCATCTGCGGCTGGAAACGGCGGCCGGGCCGTTGTTCCTGGGTGATGCCAGGGTGGTGGTGCGGCGGCCGGCTTGGCTGGCCCCGGCCCTTGCGGACATGATGGCGTGATGGCCGATCCGGTTGGCCGCGCCGGGGCCAGGATCGAGGCGTCGCTGGGCGAAAGCTGGCAGTGGCTGACACAGGACAGCGGCGAGGCGCTGTTCGGCGCCGGCATTGCGCTGGCGATCTTTGCCGGGCTGGAACTGCTGCTGTGGCTGGCGCGGCGGCTGTTGCCCCGCCGGGCACCGGGCTGGCGCGGGCTGGCCGGAGAGATTGTCCACCGCACCTTCAGCCTGTTCCTGCTGGCCGCGGCGCTGGATGGGGCCACCCACGCCATCGCGCCGCCGGGGCCGCTGCTGCGGCTGGTGGATGGCCTGTTCACCATCGCCATCGCCGTGCAGGGCGCGCTGTGGCTGCGCGAACTGGTGCTGGGCCTGGTGCGCCGCCGGGCCGATGCCAGCCCCGAAGATGCCCGCGCGCTGGGCAGCGCCATGGGCGTGATCACCGTGCTGGTGAATGTGGTGGTCTGGCTGCTGGCGGCGATCCTGATCCTCGACAATCTGGGCGTGAACGTGACGGCGCTGGTGGCCGGCCTGGGCGTGGGCGGCATCGCCATCGGCCTGGCCGCACAGGGCATATTTGCCGATCTGTTCGCCGCGCTGGCGATATTGTTCGACCGGCCGTTCCGGGTGGGCGACGTGATCAGTTACGGCACGTCCACCGGCACCGTGGAGCATATCGGCCTGAAGACCACGCGCATCCGGGCGATTTCGGGCGAGCAGCTGGTGATGGCCAACACAAAGTTGCTGGAACAGCAGGTGGCAAACCTGCGCCGCATCGAGCAACGCCGCGTGGTGCTGACATTCGGCATCATCTATCAGACGCCGCCCGACGTGCTGGAGGCGCTGCCCGGCGAATTGCAGCGGCTGGTGGAACAGGTGGCCGATACCCGCTTTGAACAGGCGGTGTTCACCGGTTTTGGCGCATCCAGCCTGGATTTCGAACTGTCCTTCTTTGTGACGGTGCCGGCCTATTCGGCGATGCTGGCCGCACGGCAGGCGGTTGGCTTTGCCATGCTGCGCCGCCTGGCCGAACTGGGGGTGGGCTTTGCCTATCCCACCCAGACCAGCTTCACCGCCGCCCCCGATGGCCGGCTGGTGGACCCGACGCAGATCAGCGGGCGGGCACCCTGACCATCGGCTGGCGCTGCCGGCGGGTGGCAGCGCCAACAAGGCCGAAACCGGCGATCAGCAGCGCCCAGCTTGATGGTTCGGGCACGGCATTCGCGGCGATGCTGTCGAATTCAAACGCCACGCCGCGCGCGATGAAGCGCAGGCCGCCGATATCGCTGTTGCCCAGCGCCCGGAACTGCACGCGGCGGTTGGTGAGGGTGGCGCTCCAGTTGCCGTTGGCCGGGGTGAAATTGTTGCCATCCAGGGTGAGCAGAGTCTGCCCGGCGGTGCCCAGCAGCTGCACCCGGTTGTGGGCATCGATGCTGCCCCAATAGAAGCTGATCGAATTGAGTGCCGGGGTGCGCAGCGTGGCAATTCGGGGCCGCCCGGCCTGGGTGGAGACAAAGCCGAAGCGGCCGGTGACGCCGGCCGGCGCGGCGGCCTGGCCCGACACACTGCCGATGCGGGTGGCGGGCGCGCCATCCCACACAAAACCGGCGGCATTGGCGGCATCAAAGCTGACCGCCAGCCGTTCGCCCGGCAGCGGGCCGGGATCGGGCGCCCCCAGGCGCGGCGCGATGACGATGGTGGCGCCGGCCGGCAGGGCGATGCTGGCAGCCAGCAGGGCGGGGAGGAGGCGATGGGCGATCATGGGCGGGCATCCGGTGTGGGTGGTGGGATGCCCAACCCTCTAAGCCACTGATATGGTTAATAAAAGATAACCACTGGGTTAACAGGACTTTGTTAACCCTGATTCTGGCAGGTTGACGCAAACGGAAGCGGCGGCCTAGGGTTGCCGCCATAAATCTGGGGAGAGAAGCATGGCTGGAAAATCGCTGACGCTGGACGAATATCGCGCCCTGGTGGGCCAGGAAGTGGGCGTTTCGGACTGGATCGCCGTGCCGCAGGACAAGATCGACGCCTTTGCGCACGTGACGGGCGATCACCAGTTCATCCATGTCAACCCGGAACTGGCGGCGCAGACGCCGTTCGGCACCACCATTGCCCATGGCTATCTCACGCTCAGCCTGCTCAGCGTGATGGCCTATTCGGCGATGCCGGGCATCAAGGGCACGCGCATGGGCGTGAACTATGGCCTGAACAAGGTGCGGTTCATGGCGCCAGTGAAATCGGGCAAGCAGGTTCGCGGCCGCTTCACCATTGCCGACGTGACGCAGCGCCCGGACGGCGCGTGGCAGACCACCGTGAACGTGACCGTCGAGATCGATGGTGAGACCAAGCCGGCGCTGGCCGCCGAATGGATCACCCTGGCGTTTGTCGGCTGAACCGCCGCTCCATTTTCCTTTGAAAGGACAAGATCATGCGTGAAGCCGTCATCGTTTCCACCGCCCGCACACCGATTGGCCGCGCCTATCGCGGTGCGTTCAATGCCACCCCGTCGCCCACGCTGGCCGGCCATGCCATCGCCCACGCCGTGAGCCGAGCCGGCATCGAGGGTGCCGAGGTGGATGATGTGGTGATGGGCTGCGCCCTGCAACAGGGCGTGCAGGGCGGCAACATCGCCCGCACGTCGCTGCTGCGCGCCGGCCTGCCGGTCACGGTGTCGGGCCAGTCGATGGACCGGCAATGTTCATCGGGCGTGATGGCGATCGCCACGGCTGCCAAGCAGATCATCGTTGATGGCATGAGCATCTGCGTTGGCGGCGGCGTGGACAGCATTTCGATGGTGCAGAACGACAAGATGCGCGTGGGTTCCGATCCCAGCCTGGTGGCCATGCACCCCAATATCCACATGCCGATGCTGCAAACCGCCGAAGTGGTGGCCAGGCGCTACAATGTCAGCCGCGACCGCCAGGATGAATATGGCTATCAAAGCCAGATGCGCACTGCCGCTGCCCAGGCCGCCGGCAAGTTTGACGATGAAATCGTGCCGATGACCGCCACCATGGCCATGGTGAACAAGGAGACCAAGGAGGTTTCCACCCACGAGATCACCCTGACCAAGGATGAAGGCAACCGCCCGGAAACCACGCTGGAGGGCCTGATGGGCCTGAAGCCGGTGATCGAAGGCGGCTGCATCACCGCCGGCAACGCCAGCCAATTGTCGGACGGTGCCGCGGCCAGCGTGCTGATGGAAGCCAAGGAAGCCGCGCGCCGCGGCCTCACCCCGCTGGGTGCCTATCGCGGCATGGCGGTGGCCGGCCTGGAGCCGGACGAAATGGGCATCGGCCCGATCTATGCCATTCCCAAGCTGCTGAAGGCCAATGGCTTGACCATGAACGATATCGGCCTGTGGGAGCTGAACGAAGCCTTTGCCGTGCAGGTGCTGCACTGCGCCGATGTGCTGGGCATTGATCCCGATCTGCTCAACGTCAACGGCGGCTCCATCTCCATCGGCCACCCCTATGGCATGACCGGCGCGCGCTGCACCGGCCACGCCCTGATCGAAGGCAAGCGCCGCGGCGCGAAATATGTCGTTGTCACCATGTGCGTGGGCGGCGGCATGGGCGCGGCCGGTCTGTTCGAAGTCTATTGAGGTTCCTGGCTCCCCTCCCTCCACGGGAGGGGAGCAGCCGATTCGCCTTTTGGCAGCATTTGCGCCATAGGCCGGCGATGACAATGGAATCACTCCCTGCGCCGCTGGCCCAGGCGATTGCCGCGCGCGGCTATGAGGAACTCACCCCCGTCCAGTCCGCCGTGATCGCCGAAGAGGCGCGCGGCCGCGATCTGCTGGTGTCCGCCCAGACCGGTTCGGGCAAGACGGTCGCCTTTGGCCTGGCCATGGCCGATGAGCTGCTGGCCGGCGCGGAAACCCTGGCCCATGCCGGCCGGCCGCTGGCGCTGGTGGTGGCGCCCACCCGCGAACTGGCCCTGCAGGTGGCCAAGGAACTCACCTGGCTCTATGGCCCGGCGCGCGGGCGCATCGCCACCTGCGTGGGCGGGATGAATCAACAGGTGGAACGCCGCGCGCTGGCCGCCGGCGCCCATATCGTTGTGGGCACTCCCGGCCGCCTGCGCGACCATCTGGAACGCGGCGCACTGATGCTGGACAGCCTGCGCGCCGTGGTGCTGGATGAAGCCGACGAAATGCTGGACATGGGCTTTCGCGAGGATCTGGAGGAAATCCTGGATGCCGCCGCCCCCAGCCGCCGCACCCTGTTGTTTTCCGCCACCATGCCCAAGGGCATCGCCGAGCTGGCCCGCGATTACCAGACGGACGCGCTGCGCCTGGCCACTGCCGGCCGGGCCGCCGCCCATGCCGATATCGCCTATCAGTGCGTGACGGTGGCGCCGGCCGATATCGAGGCGGCCGTGGTGAACCTGCTGCGCCTTCACGAAGCGCCCACCGCCATGCTGTTCTGCGCCACGCGCGACAATGTGCGCCGCCTGCACGCATCGCTGGTGGAGCGTGGCTTTGCCGCCGTGGCGCTTTCGGGCGAGCATAGCCAGTCGGAACGCAACCAGGCATTGCAGGCGCTGCGCGACCGCCGCGCCCGGCTGTGCGTGGCCACCGACGTGGCGGCGCGCGGCATCGATCTGCCGGGATTGAACCTGGTGATCCATGTCGAACTGCCGCGCGATCCCGAAACGCTGCAACACCGGTCGGGCCGCACCGGCCGGGCGGGATCGAAGGGCACCGCCGTGCTGGTGGTGCCCTATCCGGCGCGGCGGCGGGTGGAGCGCATGCTGCACAGCGCCGGTGTGAAGCCCGAATGGCTGCCGGTGCCGTCGCTGGAGGCGATTGCCGCCCAGGATCGCACCCGCCTGCTTGAATCGATCGGCGAAGGAATTGGCGGTCTGGACGACGAGGACAAGCGCCTGGGCGAGGAGCTGCTCACCCGGCACGGTGTGGACGAGATTGCCGCCGCGCTGGTGCGCATGCACCGTGCCCGTCTGCCGCAGGCCGAGGAGCTGGTGGACGCCGGCCCGGCACCACGCGCCGAACGGCCGGAGCGCCGCCAGGGCAATGATGCCGGCCCCGGCCCCAACCGGGGCGGCAACGACAATGGCGGCGGCGTGTGGTTCCGGCTGGATGTTGGCCGGCGCGACAGTGCCGATCCGCGCTGGATCATCCCGTTGTTGTGCCGGCGCGGCGGCGTGACCAAGCCCGACATCGGCGCCATCCGCATTTTCCCCACCGAGACATTGGTGGAAATCGCGCCCGACATGGCGGAACGCTTCATGGTGGCGCTGAAACGCCACGCGACGCGCAAGGGCAACAGCGCCGAGGATCAGATTGCCATCATCCCGGCCGGCGGACCGCCGCGGGCACCGGAACGCCGCGGCCCGCCACCGGCCCGGCGCGGCCCGCCCCCGCCACGGCGTTAGGCCATCAACGCCAGCAGTGCGAAGGTCGCCAGCCAATGTTCGCCGGCATAATCGCCGGCAATATGGGGCAGGGCGGCGGCCAGATGCGCTTCGGCGGTGGCGCGCAGCACCGGGCTGGTGGCATCGCGCGGGCCCAGCGCGGCAGCGATGCGCCGGAAGGCCCAGGCGCGCGACAGGTTGAGGCCATCGAGATGGGCGATCTTGCCGTCGCTGCGGTCTGACACCATGGCCGGTGTGAACAGGCTGGCCGGCTGGCGCTGGCCGGCGGCCGGCAGGAACGCCTTGAACCAGGTGCGGAATTCAGGTGCCGGCAGCAGCGTGGCCATGGCCAGGGCCTGCATCAGGGTGGGCGACAGGAAGGCATCGCCATCCGGTTCCCAGGCCTGGGCGGCCTTGTCGGCCCCATACCAGGCGCGTGCGCGGGCCTGCATCAGGCCCAGAAGCGGCCGATCATGATCGTCCGCCCAATGGCTGATCAGCACCAGGGCAAAGGCGGTGTTGGCATGGGCGCCGGTGCGGATCGGATAGGTGAGCAGCGGCAGATGCGCGCGCCAGGCCGCAGCGAAATCTTCGGCCAGCGGCTGAAAAACCGCCGCCAAAGGATTGTTGGCACGTGACAATTCTGCATGCAGCATCAGGATCCACGCCCAGCCATAGGGCCGTTCGAACCCCTTGGCGCTGGGACGGGCGAAATAGGCGCGTTCGGCCGCGATCTTTTCGGGCGTGAAGCTGGCGGCGGCCAGGGCGCGGGTTTCGGCGGCGCGGGCATGGCCGGGAAATTTGTGCAACAGCCGGAACAGCAGCCACCAGCCGTGCACACAGCTGTGCCAATCGAAACTGCCGAAGAAGATCGGGTGCAGGGCGCGCGGGGCTTGCGCATCGCCATCGCCGGACAGCACATGATCCAGCTTGTGCGGATATTCGCGCGCCACATGGCCCAGGGCGATGCCGGCCATGCGGGCGGCCTGTGCGTCATCAACAATCATCGGAAGGCGGCTCCCCAGATCAAGGCGGTGTTGAACAGCCACAACAGTGCGGCCGTTGGCCATTGCGCGCGGATGACGGCATAACGATCGGGCAGGTTCAACAGCGCGGCCGGCACGATGTTGAAATTGGCTGCCATCGGCGACAGCAGGGTGCCGCAGAAACCGGCCAGCATGCCCACCGCGCCCACCACCACCGGATCGCCGCCCATGCCCTGCACCAGCACCGGCAGGCCGATCCCGCCCATCAGCACCGGAAAGGCAGCAAAGGCATTGCCCATCACCAGCGTGAAGATGGCCATGCCGCCGGTGAAGGCCAGCACGGCGGCCAGCCGGTTGCCATCGGGGATGGCCAGCGGCGCCAGCGCGCCGACGATGTCGCCCACCCCGGCCAGCGCAAACACCAGCCCCAGGCTGGCCAGCATTTGCGGCAGGATCATCGCCCAGCCCACGCCTTCGGCCAGCCGCCGCCCTTCATGCACGGCGGCGCGGGCCGGCGGGCGCAGCCAGATCAGCAGCGTGGCCACCGCGATGATGGCACCCAGGCCCAGGCTGACCAGCGTGACCTGCCGGGGATCGACCAGCTGGCCAAGCCGCGGGAAGATGAAGGTGCCGGCCAGCGCCACGCCCGGCACGATCAGGGCCGGCAGGAACAGGCGGTTGCCATGGGCGGCAAGGCTGGCAGCGCGATCGGCGTCGCTGCTGGTGGCGGGCGTGCCCTTGCCCGGCGCACCGGCCAGGGCCAGGGCAACAATGGCCAGCAGGATGACGCCATTTTCAAAATCGGTGAAGCCGTCGCCGGCCAGAAATTCCAGCGAAATCAGGCCCCAGAAGCCGAATCCGCGCAGCCGGGCCGCGTGCTGGCGATCCAGCAGCGTGGCGATGGCCCAGCCGCCAAACACCAGCCCGGTGAGGGCATAAAGCTGCGCCAGGCCGATCATCGCCGTCGCCCCATCCGCCACAGCCGCACCCCGTGCACGGCAAAGGCGGTGAGCGCCGTTGGAATGGCCCAGACCGACAATTGCAACGGTTCCACCACGATGCCAGCGCCTTCGAGGAAGCCCTTGATCAGCAGGATTGAGGCGATGGCGAGGAAGATATCCTCGCCAAAGAACAGGCCGACATTGTCGGTGGCCGCCGCCATGGCCTTCACGCGGTTGCGGCCGGCGTCATCCAGGGCCGGATCGTCACGCACGGCGGCGGCTTCGGCCATGGGCGCGATCAGCGGGCGCACGCTTTGGGCATGGCCGGCAATCTGGGTGAGGCCCAGGGCGGCGGTGATCTGACGAAAGCCCAGATAGATCAGAAGGATGCGCGCCGATGTTGCGCTGCGTGTGCGTTCGATCAGGGCGCGCCCGGCCTCCTGCAGACCGGCCCGTTCCATCAGCCCGATGACCGGCAGCACCAGCCAGGGCACCGAAACATAGCGGTTCTGCACAAAGGCCTTGCCCAGCGCGGCGATGATGTCGGGCACCGCCATGCCGGCACCCAGACCAGCGCCGAAGGCCGCCGCAACCACCACGGCCAGCGGATTGGCGCGCACGGCGAAGCCGGCCACCACAAGGGCGATGCCGGCCAGCGGCCACAGGCTGGGCAGGGTGGTCATGCGCCGAAACCGCCGCCGCCCGGCGTTTCGATGATGATGGCATCGCCGGCCGCCAGGCTGACACGCGCACAGGGGCCAAGGATTTCGCATGTTCCGTCAACGCGTTGCACCCGTGCTGTGCCGGGCTGGGCCGGGCCGCCGCCATGAATGCCGAACGGCACGGTGGCCCGGCGGCCCGACAGCAGGGAGGCCGTCATGGCGGTGCGGGCGGTGATGTGGCGGATGCAGCCATCACCGCCCGGCCAGCGCCCGGCCCCGCCCGAGCCAGGGCGCACGGCAAAGCGGGTGACCAGCACCGGGAAGCGGCTTTCCAGCACTTCGGGATCGGTCAGGCGGCTGTTGGTCATGTGGGTCTGCACTGCGCTGGCACCGGCAAATCCATCACCCGCGCCAGCACCACCGCAGATGGTTTCATAATATTGGAACGCATTGGTTCCAAACGTGAAATTGTTCATCGTGCCCTGCGATGCGGCCAGTTTGCCCACCGCGCCGAACAGGGCATCGGTGATGATCTGGCTGGTTTCGACATTCCCGGCCACCACCGCGGCCGGGGCCGACGGGCGCAGCAGGCAGCCATCGGGCACGATCAGCGTGAGCGGCCGCATGCAGCCATCGTTCATCGGCAGATCATTGCCGGCAAGACAGCGGAAGACATAGAGCACGGCGGCCTGGGCGACGGCAAAGGGCGCATTGAAATTGTTGGGCAATTGCGGCGAAGTGCCGGTGAAATCGATGGTGGCGGCCTGTGCGGCGTGATCGATGCGCACGGCCACCCTGATGGTGCCGCCGCAATCCATGGCGACGCTGGATTCGCCATTCGCAAGGCCGGAAATGGCTTTGCGAACAGCGGCTTCGGCATCATCCTGCACATGGGACATGAAGGCGGCGACGGTGGCCGCCCCTTCCATGGCGCACAGGGCCTGCAAGGCGGCGGCCCCGCGGGCGCAGGCGGCGGCCTGGGCCTGAAGATCGCCCAGGCAGCGGGCCGGATCGCGCGCCGGCCACGGGCCGGAGCCGAGCAGGGCGAGCATTTCGGTTTCCAGAAATTTTCCCTGATCGATCAACAGCTTGTTGTCGATCATGACACCTTCTTGTGAAATGTCTGTGCTGTCGGGCGGCATCGAACCCGGCGTGATGCCGCCGATATCGGCCTGGTGGCCGCGCGCTGCCACCCAGAAGGCGGCCGCTGTGCCGCCATCCAGAAAAACTGGTGCAACAACAGTCACATCGGGCAGATGGGTGCCGCCGGCATAGGGGTTATTGAGCAGGAACATGTCACCGGTGCGGATGCCGCGCGTGCTGTTCTGCCAGCCCTGCATCACGGTGCGCACGCTGTCGCCCATGCTGCCCAGATGCACCGGCATGTGCGGGGCATTGGCAACCAGATGCCCGGCCGCATCAAAGATTGCGCAGGAAAAATCCAGCCTTTCCTTGATGTTGACCGACCATGCGGTGGTTTTCAGCGCCTCGCCCATATCCTCGGCAATGGCCATGAAGCGGTTGGCGAACAGCTCCAGCCGGATGGGATCGACCGACGCCGGGCTGGCCGGGCGGGCCAGCGGCGTGGTGCGGGTGAGGATGAGGTTCAGTGCGGTGTCCACCGCCAGCGTCCAGCCCGGCTCCACCAGCGTGGTGGCGCTGGCATCCAGGATCAGCGCCGGGCCGGGCAGGGTGCAGCCGGCGGGCAGATCGTGGCGGTGGAACAGCGGGGTTTCCTGCCAACCGGTGCCGAAATGCACGCGCCGCGTGGCGGCCGGCCGGGGCGCGGCGGCGGCAAGCCCGGCGCCGGTGGCGGCATGCGGGGCCGTGGTGACAATTTCGGGGCTGACGCCAACGGCTTCGGCAATCAGCGTGTCCACCACCAGATCGGCACCGGCCACGACAAAGCCGAAGCGCCGCGACTGGGCCTCGGCAAAGGCCGCCGCCATGGCCGGGGCCGTGTCCAGCGGCAGCTCGATCCCGCTGTCTGACCCGGCATAGCGGATGAGGGCCGAAAGCCGGGTGCTGGCCACCGCCTCCCCTTGCGCGGCCAGCACGGCGCGGGCTTCGGCCGCCAGCGCCTGGGCTGGTGCGGCCAGATCGGCACCCAGCGGCGCGTTCAGGCTGCGCTGGCGCACCACGCGGTTTTCGGCCAGGCCGATGCCAAAGGCCGACAGCACGCCGGCCAGCGGGTGGATCAGCACCCGGCCCATGCCCAGCGCATCGGCCAGCTTGCAGGCATGTTGCCCGCCGGCCCCGCCAAAACAGGCCAGGGCATAATGCGCCACATCATGGCCGCGCGCGATGGAGATGCGGGCGATGGCCTGGGCCATGGTTTCCACCGCAATGGCCAGCGCGCCGTGCGCGGCGGCTTCGGCCGTGCAGCCCAGCCTGGCGGCCAGTTCGGCGAATTTGGCCTGCACCACGGCGGCATCCAGGGGTTGATCGCCGCCCGGCCCGAACAGGGCGGGGAACAGATCGGGTTGCAGCACGCCCAGCGCCACATTGGCATCGGTGATGGTGAGCGGGCCGCCATTGCGATAACAGGCCGGGCCGGGCACGGCCCCGGCGCTGTGCGGCCCCACCTTCAGCCGGCCGCCTGCAACGCTGATGATCGATCCGCCGCCGGCCGCCACCGTATCGATCTTCAGCATCGGCACCCGCACGGGCAGGCCGGCGATCGTCACCTCCTCGGCGCGTTCGAACGCCCCGTCATACAGCGAGACATCGGTGGAGGTGCCCCCCATGTCGAACCCGATCAGCCGGGTTTCGCCGGCGCTGCGCCCGGCCGCCGCCATGCCGACAATGCCGCCGGCCGGGCCCGACAATATGGCATCGCGGCCGTGGAAATGGCCGGCGCGGGCCAGCCCGCCGCTGGACTGCATGAAATCCAGCCGCACGCCGGCCAGGCCAGCGGCCACCTGATCGACATAGGCCGCCAGCGGCGGCGACAGATAGGCATCCACCACCGCCGTGTTGGCGCGCGGCACCAGCCGGATCACCGCGCCCACATCGTGGCTGCAGGTGATCTGGGTGAAGCCCAGGCCGCGCGCGATCTGCGCCACCGCGCGTTCGTGCGCCGGGTGGGCATGGCCGTGCAGGCAGGCGATGGCGATGCTGCGCCAGCCGGCGGCATGGGCATCGGCCAGCAGCGCGGTGGTGGCGGCCACATCAAGCGGGCGCAGCACGTCGCCATTGGCGGCCACCCGTTCCGGCAGTTCCACCACCGCGCCATGCAGCGGTTCCGGCCGTTCGATGCGCAGCGCAAAGATGTGCGGCCGGGCCTGGTGGCCGATCAGCAGCGCATCGGCATGGCCCGCCGTGATCGCCAGCAGCGTGGGTTCGCCCTTGCGTTCCAACAGGGCGTTGGTGGCCACCGTGGTGCCCATGCGCACCGCGGTGATGGGGGCGGGATCATCCCCCTTCAGCCGGGCGATGCCGGCCAGCGCTGCATCCTGATAAAGATCGGGCGCGCTGGACAAGAGCTTGGCCGTCACCAGCCGGCCATCGGGGCGCAGGGCCACGATATCGGTGAAGGTGCCACCGCGATCCACCCAGAACTGCCATCCCGCCATGCTGGCAGTCGTGGCGGGGCGGTGCGGGGCGGTCAAGCCCCGCACCGGACGGGCCAGCGTTCAATACAGCAGGATATCGTCGAAATCCGTGATGCGGTCATCACCGGCCACGCCGGCGATCTCGTTGGCACCAACCACCCGCGACCGGCGGCGCGGCCGGGTTGAAGCCCGTTCTAACGGATCGACCTCCGACAGGGGGCGGCCATTGCCAAAGGTAAAATCCAGCCCGGTGAGGTTTTCGATGGAGCGGATCGAGCGCTGATAGACGCCAAAGGCACCGAAGGGCACATCGCGAGCCGCTTCCAGGCCGAATTGATCCAGCACCGCCTTCTGGCCCAGCACATAGCCGGTGGCAAACAGATTGCCGTCCCGATCGATGGCCGCAACCACCTTCCAGTAATCCAGCGGGATCGCCACGCCGCGATAGACGGGATCGGCAAGGCCGAACACCGGCCCGGTGAAGACCTGGACGCTGAACTGATCCTCCTTCACCCCGTCTTCGAGGATATGGCGTTCCAGCCCGTGCCAGAGCTGGATCGTCTTGTCGGGATGCTTGTCCTGATTGAAGATCTCGTGCTGCGGCACGCAGTTGGTCCAGGTGCACGTGCCATTGGCCCGGCGGATCGCATCAACAAGCGTTGGGCCATATTCCATGTCCTCACGCCGGGTGAGATGGCCGCGATCCAGTTTGTTGCCGCGATAGAGGCTGTTGTCGATCTGATATTTGCGATCGATGCGATCATCGAACATCCAGTTGTTTTCGCCTTCAGCGGTCTCCGGCCGAATGGCCACGTCCACATTGGCGGCCGAATAGATGGCAAGGCGGCGTTCCTTGTGCATCACCACGCTGAAGCCATTGTATTTCAGCACGCCCGCCGCGCTTTCGGCCTTGCTGAATTTCTGGCCATAGGCATCGATCAGCGGGGCGATGATGCCGGGGTTGCGCACCCTGGGCAGCGGCACCGCCAGCGCCCCCTTGCCCAGAAATTCAGGATCATAGCCGGTGATCCAATCCTGTTCGGGCACAACCGGCGCGCGGATGATCTTCTTGCGCCGCTTGGGCGGCCGGGCCGCGCCATCGCGCTCCAGCGTCGCGGCCTCGGCCGCGCTGTTGACGATGGTGGCGCTGCCATCATCGGCGATGGCAAGCGTGACGGTGATCAGGCGCGGGCTCATGGCGGTTTCTCCGGTGGAACGGGGGATGGCAGGGGCGGGGATCGGGGTGGGGTTCGGCGCAGGGTTCGGGGCGGGGATCGGGGCGGCAAACATCACCGGGGCAGTGGCGTTGATGGCAGCGGGGGTATAATTCAGCAGCGGGCGCACCATGGGATGGCGGGCCATCGCCGCATCGCTGCCCAGCGTCTCGACGATGCGGGAGACCCTGATGCCTTCGTTGGCCAGCCATTTGATCTGGTCTTCATCATCGACGCCGGGGCGGAAATCGCGGCCATCGATGGTTTGCCAGCGCCCGCCCCGGGTTTCGGGCACGCCGCTGTGGTGCAGGGCCACCACCAGCCAATCATTGTTGAACACCGGCGATCCCGATGAACCGCTGAGCGTGTCGGTGGAATACCACAGCACATCGGTGTCGCGCTTGAGCAGCTGGTTTTCGCGGATGCACAATTGCTTGGGCTGGCCCATCGGGTGCTGCACGATGGTCAGCCATTCGCCTTCCAGGGCCTTGCCGCGGCTGCCAACCAGCGGCAGCCAGCCCAGCGGCGCCAGCGCCTCGCCGCCGCGCGCCCGTGGCGCCACCGCGACAATGGTGAAATCAAGCGGTTTCGAGGTGTGGAACAGGCGGTGCGGTTCCAGGGCAAAGCGCTGCACGGGGCGATCATGGCCGTGCAGATCGGTTTCGTAAAAGGCCTCCACGATGGACTGGCCGGCGGTGGCCGGATCGGGCAGCACGTGATTGTTGGTGAGGAACACGCCATCGCCGATCAGGAAGCCGGTGCCATAACCGGCCAGCTGGCCCGTGCCGGTTCTGATCACCACCCGCAGCACGGCCTGCGCCGCCAGGGCACCGCGCGGCAGGAAATTGACCGGTTGCAGTTCGTTGCCGGCAATGATGCGCTCGAACCGGGCTTCGGCTTCGGGGGCGGCATCGCCATCGTGCAGGGCGAGCAGGAAGTTGCGGCGTTCCTGCTGCAGGCTCTGCGGGTTCACCGCAGCGGGCCGGGCCTCGCGCAGGCGCGCGCTGAGCGCGGCCAGATCGATGCCCAGCGCCTGGGCGCGGGCTTCGGCCTTGGCGATGGCGGCTGGATCAAGGCTGGTGCCGACAAGGCCCACCACTGCGTCTCCCTGCTGCTGTGCGGCAGGCGCGCGCCAGCCAGCCTCCTGACCCGGCCGGGAGCCTAACATCGCCCGCTGGCGGCGGCAATGGCCCTTGCCAGGCCGGTGTGCGCTCGCCACATGGAGAGCATTACGGATTTTTAAGGTGGAGCGGCAATGGCTGGCTGGGTGCTGATGCTGGCAGGGCTGATGATGGCCGGGGCGGCGCTGGCACAGGACGGAGGGCCGGAACTGGCAGCGCCGCCGCCGCCATTGGTGCTGGCGGCCGATGCCCCTGTGCCGGTGTGGGTGAACGGGCTGGCGGTGCAGCTGGCGCTTTCAACCGGCACGGTGGATCATGTCACCCTGAACGATGAAAGCGTGGCGCGCATCGGGCTGTCGGCAGCGCCGATGGACAACACCGCCGATCTGGTGATCGGTGGCCGGGCGGTGCTGCGCGGCCGGCATGGCAAGGGCTGGATGGCCCAGGCCGACGCGCTGCTGCGGCGCGAATATTACTGGTTCCCCGGCGAACAGCGGCTGCCGCTGGCCGGCACCATCGGCCCGTTCGCGTTGCCGCACTGGCGGGTGCAGGTGGAATGGCCACTGCCGCCAGGCACGGCGGCCAGCGGGGCGGCCGAGCTGATCGATCTGCCGCTGATCGGCGGCATTGATCGGGCGGCCTATGGCGTGGCGCAGGTGGGCCGCCATTTTCTGGCGGTGGGGCTGGATGTGCGCATGCGCCGGCCGCTGCCGCTGGTGACGGCGGCGACCGGCGCCGATCTGGCCGCCACGCTGGGCGGGCGCTTTGTGGGGGAGGTGTGGCGCGAGGAGATATTGCTGGGCATCGCGCGGCCGGTGCGCAGGCTGGTGCTGGATCGGCCATTGATGATCGGGCCGATCCGCATCGATGCGGTGGCGGTGCGCCAGGGCGGCCCGCGCGATGCAACCATGAGCCTGGACCGGGGCCAGATCACCCCGCCCGATGCCGAGGAAGACCCGGAGATCATGGCCGTGCGCGGCCGCATCATCAAGCAGCGGCGGGTGGCGCGCTACATCATGCTGACCCGCACGCAGGTGGAGGCCGCCGGCTGCACCAGCCTGCTGGTGGACAAGGCGCAGCAGCGCTGGCAGCTGGCCTGCGCGCTGCCGGAACGGGCCGTGGCGGCGGCGACCGAGACAGCCGCCGTGCCGGTGGCGGCGGCGGCGGAGCCGCTGATCGAACCGGTGCTGCCGGCGCTGCCGGCGGTGGAACTGGCGGTGGATCAGCCATTGGTGGTGCGCGTGGATGGCGAGCCGCTGCGGCTGGTGCCGGGGGACGCCGGGCGCGAGGGGCTGCATCTGAACGGCCGCGTTGCCGAACGGCTGCTGGCCGGGCGGTTGCAGGCGCTGGGCGCTGATCCGCAATGGCGGGGCCAGCTGGCCGATGCGCTGCGCCGCAGCGGCCCGGCCGATCTGTTCGATCAACTGGGCGGGATGGCGTTGCCGGGCAGCGCGCTGGAGCGCATAGGCGTTGCCAGTTCCGATGTGGCCCCGCGCACCGTGCTGCACCGCATGGAGGTGCAGCTGGCCAGCGGCGAGGCCCGCGTGCAGCTGCCGGCCACCTGGCTGGAATCCAGCCCGCGCGGCCTTGCCCGGCCCGACAATGCGCTGCCGATTGACGGCCGGGTGTCGCTGGCGGCCATGCCGGATGCGCACCTGCGGCTGGCGTTGGGGGCGGCCGCTGCGCCCGGCCCGGCGGCCGATCTGGCGCTGGCCATCGCGGATCGCTCGCACGATCAGGGGGTGATGGGGGTGACGGCGGTGCCGGGCATCGATGCGCTGTTCGTGGCGCTGGAATGGGCCGCGGTGGACCTGCCCGTGGCGTCATTGGCGCTGGGGCAGGATCTGATGCGCCTGCATGGCGGGGTCTATGCCGGGCCGGTGCAGCGCTGGCGCACGGCCGACCGGCGGTTGCGCGTGGTGCGGCCGCTTAGCCTCGCAACGCCGCTGGTGGTGGGGCCGCTGCGGCTGACGCCGCTGCTGGTGGAGCAGGACGCAGCGACGATGCGGCTGGCCAATGATCGCGGCTGGACGCGCCTTGCGCCCTGGCCGGATGTGAAGGGCATCGCCGGGCTGGAACGCGAACTGCGGCTGCCGGTGCCGCTGCTGCGCAGCGCTGGCTGCCACAGGCTGGACGTGGACAAGCCGGCGCGGCGGTGGACGCTGCGCTGCGGCGGGTGAGGGGGCCGGGTCAAGCAATGACGGTGCTGAGATTAGGAATCGCAGCCCATGCGATGGCCTGATTACCGTGTGGCCAGCGCCTTCAGATCGGCCAGCAGATCCAGCGCTTCGCGCGGGGTGATGTTGTCGGGGTCGATGGCGGCCAGTTTTTCGCGCAGCGCGTCAGGGGTTGCGGCCGTGGCGGGGGCGGCGAACAGCGGCAGGGAATCGACGCCCGCCGCGATGCCGCCGGTTTGTTCGCGGCGGGATTCCAGCCGGGCCAGGATGGCGCGGGCGCGGGCGAGCACCGGGGCGGGGATGCCGGCCAGCCGGGCGACGGCGAGGCCATAGCTCTTGTCGGCCGCGCCGGGGGCCACCTGGTGCAGGAACACCAGATCGCCCTTCCATTCGCGCACCTTCACCGCAACGCTGGCCAGGCTGGCCAGTTTGGCGGTGAGCGGCACCAGCTCGTGATAATGGGTGGCGAACAGGCAGCGGCAGGCGAGATCATCATGCACCGCCTCCAGCACGGCCCAGGCGATGGCCAGGCCATCATAGGTGGAGGTGCCGCGCCCCACTTCATCCAGGATGACCAGGCTGCGGTTGCTCGCGCCCGACAGGATGGCGGCGGTTTCGACCATTTCCACCATGAAGGTGGAGCGGCCCTGTGCCAGATCATCGGCGGCGCCGACCCGGCTGTAGAGGCGATCGACCACGCCGATATGGGCCGCGGCGGCGGGCACGAAGCTGCCGGCCTGGGCCAGGATGGCGATCAGCGCATTCTGGCGCAGGAAGGTGGATTTGCCTGCCATGTTGGGGCCGGTGACCAGCCAGACGCGGGCATCGGCCGACAGATTGCAATCATTGGGCGTGAAGCGCTGGCCGCCCCTGTTCACCGCCAGTTCCACCACCGGATGACGGCCCGCTTCGATCTGGAAGGCGGTGGTGGCATCCACCTGCGGGCGGCACCAGTTTTCCGATGCGGCCAGATCGGCCAGCGCCGCGCCCACATCGATGCGGGCCAGCGCGGCGGCGGTGGCGGCAATGGCATTGGCGCAGGCCAGCACGGCGGTGCGCAATTCTTCCAGATGGGCGGCTTCGGCGGCCAGGGCATGATCGGCGGCCGACAGGATGCGGGTGGCCAGGCTGGCCAGATCGGGGCTGGAAAAGCGCACCGCGCCGGCCATGGTCTGCCGGTGGACAAAGCCGCTTTCCGGGCGCAGCAGCGGATCGGCGCGGGCGGCCGGCACCTCGATATGATAGCCCAGCACATTGTTGTGGCGGATCTTCAGGGCCGCAATGCCGGTTTCGGCCTTCAGCCGGCTTTCCATGGCGATGATGGCGCTGCGGCCGTCGCGGGCGGTTTCGCGCAGATCATCCAGCGCCGCATCAAAGCCGGCGCGGATGGCGCCGGGCAGTTCGTTCGGCGGTTCATCGACCAGGGTGCGCGCCAGTTGTTCCACCAGGGGGCCGATGCCACCAGTGCCGATCTGCGCCAGCAATTGCGCCAGCAGGGCCGGTGGCGCGGCGCGGGACTGCAATTGCCGTTTGAGCGCCAGCGCCGCCGCCAGCCCGCTGGCCAGCTGGCCCGGATCGCGCGGAGACCAGCGGCCGATGCTGATCCGGGCCAGCGCGCGCGCCATGTCGGGCAGGGCGGCCAGCGCGGTGCGCGTGGCGGTGCGGGTGAGCGGATCGGCGATGAACCAGGCCACCAGATCAAGCCGGGCGGTGATGGCGGCAACATCGGTGAGCGGGGCAGCCAGATCGCCGGCCAGGGCGCGCGCGCCGGCGGCGGTGACGGTGCGATCGATGGCGGATTCCAGGCTGTGGCGGCCATTGTGGCGGTGCAGTTCCAGGCTGGCGCGGGTGGCGGCATCGATGGCCATGTGGTGGCCGGGCAATTCCTGCCGGGGCGGCAGGATCAGCGGGGCAGCCGCGCAGGCGGTTTCGCCAACATAGGCAAGGCAGGCCCCGGCGGCGGCCAGTTCGGCCGGGGAAAATTGGCCCCAGCCATCCAGCGTGGCGACGCCAAAGCGGGATTTCAGCGCGGCGGCAGCGCGGGCGGCGGAAAAATCGGCAGCCGGGCGCGGGGTGCAGGGCAGGGCGCTGAATTCGGGCAGCAGGGTTTCGGGCACCAGCGTTTCGGCTGGCGCCAGCGCGGCGCGCGTGGCCTCCACCTGGGCCATGGTGCCGGCCAGCGTATGGAAGGCCCCGGTGGACAGATCAAGCCAGGCCAGCGCGGCGGTGTGTGGCTGGGCTGACGTCCCCACCCCCGACCCCTCCCCTGAAGGGGAGGGGAGAAGCGCCGCCAGCCAGTTGGCGCGGCGCGGTTCCAGCAGGCTGGCTTCGGTGATGGTGCCGGGCGTGACGATGCGGGTGATGGCGCGGGCCACCACGGATTTGCTGCCACGTTTTTTCGCTTCGGCCGGGCTTTCCACCTGTTCGGCAATGGCGACGCGGTGGCCGGCGCGGATCAGCCGGGCCAGATAGGATTCATGGGCATGGGCCGGCACGCCGCACATCGGGATGGGCACCCCGGCATGTTCGCCGCGCCGGGTGAGGGCGATATCGAGGGCTGCGGCCGCCGCGGCGGCATCATCGAAGAAGAGTTCGTAAAAATCGCCCATGCGAAAGAACAGCAGCGCATCGGGCACCTGCGCCTTGAGGGCCAGATATTGCGCGATCATGGGGGAGGCGGCGGTCACCCCGCCGGGATAGCGCGGCGGGCGATTGGCGGGAAGGGGGGTGTTGGCGGGAGTAGTGATCGGTTAAAGTTTCCGGTTGATCTGGAGAATAATCCATGTGTCAACAAGTTCTGATCGAATTTTAATCCAGTGAGGTACAAAAAATGACCGGAAACGTTCAGAAATTTTCGCTCGGCATTTTGGTCGCAGGCGGAATGGCCGCGCCATCCGGTGCCACAACGATCATAACGGAATAATTCAATTATTTGAATGATGTTTTCACCAGAGATGTTTTTTTGTAGCAATGATACTGGACAGTTCGTGTATAGAAGCGAAGATAATTTGAAAAGTATCGATGCAACTTTCACGGTAGAGGGAATTCCGAGGCTGGGCGTATTGTCTAACGTAACCGGGCCTGTTGTTATCACCGGCGCAGCTGACATGAGTCCGCATGGAGCGAGATTTATTGGCGGCACCAGTGGCCCTGGAACAAGTGTGCGATATCTGCCGCTTGAATTCCAGATCAACGGCAGGACGACTTGCGGCAATGCGTTTTTTACTGCCGCGCATGGCTTGGATCGGGTGGAATATGCATCTGCCGTGCCGGAACCGGCCATGTGGATGGAATTGCTGGCTGGTTTTGCCTTTGCCGGTGCGGCGGTGCGGCGGCGGTCTCAGGCGGCGACGGCGGCCTGATCGTCCATCGCCCGCCAGTATCGCGCTTCGCTGAACAGCAATGTTCCGCCTGAGCGCGTGGCAAGGTTGATGCTGTCGTGCATCCTGCTGTCGCTGTGGAAGCCGATCCGTGATGCCACGGCAAGGCCGCGGCGGGTGGTTTCCGCCAGCTGCAATGCATTCACCCAGGACCGGCGGCGGTGGGCAGCCACGACATTGCAATCAATCTGGCCAACATCATCCGCCATCCTGACAAGAAGCGCGCCAACCACTGTGCCTGCCTCCAGCGTTACGGTCGAAACATCGGGATCAAGGCCGGCCGCCAGGGGATCGTGCAGCGCAAGGGCAAGGCGGGCGGCGATGGTGGCGGGTTGCTGGCGAAAATTGTTGGCCAGCAGCATGGCCAGCTGATCGAACGGGGCGTCCCGCAGGCGCAGTGTTGCAGCAGCGGCCGGCACGCGGCCCAACCGTCGCAGGCGGGCAATGATGTCATCCACATGATCCAGAAACCTTTGCCCATCCATGCGAAAATGCAGGTCGCGCTGTGCTGGGGCAAAGCCCAGCCGGGTGAGGAAGGCGGCGGCAGGCGACCCATCGACATGCCGCGCGGCAGACCAGAGCCCGGCCGTTTCGCCACTGGCGGCCGTGGCCATGGCAGCAATGATCGCACGCCCGATGCCCCAGCATCGCCATGCCGGCCGAACGAACAGGGTGAAGCCAAAACCAGGCGGGCTGTGCAGCCCTTGCCATTGCAGCGCTGCGGCGCCAACGATTTCATCGTTGGCCATGGCGGCAAAGTGCATGGCGTGGTGATCGGCCGTGTGCGGCAGCATCGCCAATATGGCGGGCAGGCTGGCGGGTGTGGCGGGTTCGATGCGGATCATCGGCCAAGGCTAGGGTCAGGACCCATTGATTCCATGCCCCGTCATTGCGACATGAGGCCAAATGGCGAGGAGCGGGGCCGCAGGCGGGGCTTTGCCCCCCGGCGAGGCCACGCGACGACGCCATTTGGCCTCA
>JAGWWF010000032.1 GCA_018970445.1 Alphaproteobacteria bacterium
GTCGTGGGGGGCGCCGTCGTGGGGGCCGCCGTTGGGGCCGGGCGCGGCGGTTCGGGCGCGCGGGCCGCCGGCGCAGGGGCCGGCGTTGGTGCCGGCGTTGGGGCCGGGGCCGGTGCCGGCGTCTCGCCGGGGCGATGCAGCACGCGGGTGCGCTTCACCTCGACCACCACCTGCTTGGTGCGGCCGTGGCTGAACTGCTGCTTGACCTTGCCGACCTCGACCGACTTGTTCAGTCCGAGGGGGGCGCGCATGCCAAGCTTGGGTTTGTTGTCGTCACTCATGATCCGCCGCCTAATGCCTTTCGCCGGCCGTCAGGGCAATGGCTGTTGCGCTGTCCGTCCCGTCATTTGTCGATTCAACCGTTGTTTGGGCCGGGCAGAAACCGGCCAGCCGCGCCACATCCGCCAGCACCCGCGCGGCGGCTGCCGCATCTGTCACGCCCATGTGCACCACATTGTCGCGCCCCAGTGCCGCCGACAGCGCCTCGCGCCCGATCGGCAGGCGGTGGTGGGTGATGGTTTCGCCCAGGGATTCGCCCACGGCGCGCGCCATGCCGTCCAGACGGTCGGCCCCGTCGGGCCGGGCATCGGCGGCGTGCAGCACGGCAAGGACCTTGCCGCGCGCCAGCGCCTCGCGCACCCGGTCACCGCCCAGGATCAGGGTGCCGGCGCGCTTTTCCAGGCCCAGCCGGGCCAGCAGCCGCGCTTCCAGCCCGGCCGTGATGCGCTGTTCCAGATCATCGGGCAGGTGGAAGGCGCTGGTCTTGAAGGCCCGCGCCAGCGCGCCGCGCAGCCGGCCCTTTGCGGCCACGCCGGCAAACAGCGCGGAATCGGCGCTGATCCACGCGCCGCGGCCGGGCAGGCGTTCCGACCAGTCGGCCGCCACCGCGCCATCGGGGCCCAGCGCCAGCCGGATCAGGCCGGCACGCGGGGCAGTCTCCCCCGTCAGGATGCAGCGGCGTTCGCTGTCCTTCTGGCGCCTGCTGGCGGTGGCCGGATTGTCCGGTGTCAGGCGATCATGGGGTTCCATCCGCGGGCGCGTCCTCCCCGTCGGACGCATCGTCGGCAAACCAGTGCGCGCGCGCGGCCATGATGATGCGGTTGCCATCCTCTTCGGACAGCGCAAATTCCTTCAGCATGCCCGAACGGCCGACCAGTTCATCGGTGGCCAGATCGCCCAGATCATCCAGCGTCCGGATGTTCTTCTTGCCCAGCACCACCAGCATGGCTTCTGTCAGCCCCTCGATGCCGGCCAGATCGTCGGACACGCCCAGCGCCGTGCGCTCGTCGCGCGCGGCGGCCTCGCGCCGTTCCAGCGCCTCGATGGCGCGGTTCTGCAGTTCGGTGGCCAGATCATCGTCAAAGCCCTCGATGCTGGCCACTTCGGCCAGATCGACATAGGCGACCTCTTCCAGTTCCGAAAAGCCTTCGGCCACCAGCAGCTGGGCCAGAGTTTCGTCCACATCCAGTTCGGTCTGGAACATTTCGGACTTCTCGACGAATTCCTTCTGCCGGCGCTCGCTTTCGTCGGCTTCGGTCATGATGTCGATCTGCTTGCCGGTGAGGGCAGAGGCGAGGCGCACATTCTGGCCGCGGCGGCCGATGGCCAGGCTGAGCTGGTCATCGGGCACCACCACATCGATGCGGCCTTCCTCTTCATCCAGCACCACCTTGGCGACTTCGGCCGGTTGCAGCGCGTTCACCACGAAGGTGGCGGTGTCGGGCGACCAGGGGATGATGTCGATCTTCTCGCCCTGCAGTTCCTGCACCACCGCCTGCACGCGGCTGCCCTTCATGCCCACGCAGGCGCCCACCGGATCGATGGACGAATCGCGGCTGATCACGCCGATCTTGGCGCGGCTGCCCGGATCGCGCGCCACCGCCATGATGGTGATGATGCCGTCATAGATTTCCGGCACTTCCTGGGCGAACAGCTTCTTCATGTAATCGCCGTGGGCGCGGGACAGGAAGATCTGCGGTCCGCGCGGTTCACGGCGGACGGACAGGATCAGGCTGCGCACCCGGTCGCCGGGCTTGAGCACTTCGCGCGGGATCTGCTGATCGCGGCGGATGACCCCTTCGGCCTTGCCCAGATCAACCACGACATGGCCGAATTCGGCCCGCTTGACGACGCCGGTGATGATCTCGCCCTGGCGATCCTTGAACTCTTCATACTGGCGCTCGCGCTCGGCATCGCGCACCTTCTGCACGATCACCTGCTTGGCCCCTTGGGCTGCGATGCGGCCGAATTCCACCGGCGGCAGCGGATCGACGACAAAGCTGCCGAGCTCGGCCGACCTGTCCTTCTTCAGCGCATCCTTCAGGCTGATCTGCTTGAAAAAATCCTCCGGCTCTTCCACCACTTCCAGCACGCGCCACAGGCGGGTGTCACCCGATTTGGGATCGATCTTGGCGCGGATGTCGTTTTCGGCACCGTAGCGCGCGCGGGCGGCGCGCTGGATGGCATCTTCCATCGCCTCGATCACGATGGCGCGATCGATGGATTTCTCGCGCGCCACCGCATCGGCGATGGCCAGAAGTTCGGCGCGGTTGGCAGTGGCGGCAGTGGCCATTTCAGTCCTCACTGGGATCGTTGTCTGGGGTTTCGTTGTCGTTGTCGGCCAAGGACCCTTCCAGGCCTTCGCCGGTTTCGATGATCTCGTCGGCGCCGGTGGGGTCAAGCGGCTTGCTGGCCTTGATGAGCCGGTCGGTCAGCACCAGCTTGGCGCCCTGCACCTGGGCCAGCGGCAGGCGCAGCACGTCGCCCACCTTGCTGGTGATCAGCACATCATCGCCATCCAGCCCGGCGATGTCGCCGTGCACGCGGGCGCGGCCATCCACCTTGGGCTCCAGCTTCAGCCGGGCTTCGTGGCCGATCCAGGCCAGCCAGTCCTTTGGCCGGGTCAGCGGCCGGTCGATGCCGGGGGAGGAGACTTCCAGCGCATATTCGCCATTGATCGGATCGGCTTCGTCCAGCGGCAGATCCAGCGCGCGGCTGAGCCTGGTGCACTGGTCGATGGTCAGCTGCCCGGTGGCCGGGTCTTCGGCCATCACCTGCAGGGTGAGGCTGCCGGGCTGGCCCGACAGCTGGATGCGCACCAGATCCAGCCCCATTGCCGCCACCACGGGGGCAATGATGGCGTGCAGCCGGGCATCAAGATCGGTCGGGGCCAAACAACTCTCCACTGCTGCGCTGGCCAAAGGGCCTTGCCGCCACGCAGCAGCCTGCGCAGCCTGCAATCCATCAACCATGCAGGAATGCTGCGCCCTATAGGCCAGCCCGGCTGCTGCGGCAAGAGGGCATCAGCGGGGCACGCGCGCCGGGGCAGCCTGCCCCTTAACAAGAGGGTATCGGTCGCCTATAGGGGCTGCGAGACACTTGATAACGGGGTTTTTCACCATGGCTGCAATTCTGGGCAAACTTTCCAACGCGCTGCTGATCGGGCTTCTGGCCATGGTCGGCGTCATCATGGCCTTCCACCACGGCCTGATCCTTTCCGATGCCGGCGGCTGGGTGCTGGGCTTCCTGCGCGTCATCCACGTGTGGGCCGGCATCCTGTGGATCGGCCTGCTCTATTATTTCAACTTCGTGCAGATCCCGACCATGCCGTCCGTGCCGGCCGAACTGAAGCCGGGCGTGACCAGGTTCATCGCCCCCAAGGCGCTGCTCTATTTCCGCCATGGTTCGCTGCTCACCGTGCTGGCCGGCATCGGCCTGTCGGGCGCCAATCTGGTTGACGCGCTCACCTTCGCCGAAGGCCAGCGGTTGATCGGCCTGGGCATGTGGCTGGGCCTGATCATGGCGTTCAACGTGTGGTTCCTGATCTGGCCGAACCAGAAGATCGCGCTGGGCATCGTGGATGGCACGCCCGAACAGAAGGCCAAGGCCGGCACCACCGCGATGATCTTCTCGCGCACCAATTTCGCGCTGTCCTTCCCCATGCTCTATTGCATGATCGCCCAGCACGCCATCGGCGCTGCCTGAGCCTGCATCCGGGCAACAACGGGCCGGCCTGCCGCCAGCAGGCCGGCCCGATTGCGTTTCAGGCGGTGCGCGGCTGGCGCGGCACGCCATCGCTGGCGGCGCATTCCGGCAGTTCGGCATAGCGCACGCGGCGGCCGTTGCGGCTGATCCAGATGCGCAGCGAGGCCAGTTCGGGGCAGGGCTTGAAGCGCCAGCGATATTCCCAGCCATCGGCCCACAACCGGCCTTCGCGGGTGGCGAACTCGCTTCTGGGGTGGCCGGTGCGGGCATGATAATCCCGCGCCATGCGTTCGGCGATGGCCGCTGCGGTTTCGGCATCGATGTCGCGATCGAACAGGCCCAGCGCCAGCGCTGCGCCCAGCAGGGCGGCGATGCTGATCAACAGGGCGCGGCGGCGGGTCATGCCCGCACCAGGCCGAGATGGGCGGTGAAGGCATCGAAATCCCGATCGCTGCTCAACAGCGCCAGCCCGTCGGCCAGGCAGCGGGCAGCGATCAGCGTGTCGATCGTCTTGCGCACCGTCACCCCCAGCCGGCGCAGGGCGCGGTGATGCCGGGCGGCGGCCAGGGCCATATCAGGGCCGGCAATGGTGATCACCGGGAAGGGTGCCAGCGCCGCCCTGGCGGCGGCAAAGGCGCGATCATCGGCAAAGCCCTGCAACACCTCGGTCAGGATCAGATCGCCGATCAGCAGATCATCATGGCCGATCATCTGGTCAAGCCGGTCGGCCTCGGCGCTGGGGTGGCCGCGGAACCAGTCGATCCACACGCTGGAATCAACCAGGATCACGCCGGATCGGCCGGCGTGTCGCGGCGCATTGCCTCCAGATCGCCCTGCCAGTCCAGCGTGCCGCGCAGCGGCCGCATCGCGGCCTGGCGGCGGCGGGCCAGCAGCAGCTTCAGGCCCAGCTCCACCGCTTCGCGCTTGCTGCGCGCGCCCGATGCCGCCATGGCATCGCGCATCAGCCGATCATCGATGACGATATTGGTGCGCATGTGTATCCAGACCTTTCATCATACACATAGGCGGGTTGGCGGCGGCAGGCAATCGCGATGCGGCAACCGCATCGGGTGCGTTGACAAGTGCAGGGCCTTCATTTAACGCCGCGCCTTCGTCTGGGCCGGGATCAGCAGTGATTCTGGCGAAGGCATTTGTTCAAACCGCATTTTCCAAGGTTCAAGACATGTTCGCAGTGGTGCGCACCGGCGGCAAGCAATACCGGGTCGCAGACGGTGACAAGATCATCGTCGAAAAGATCGAGGGGGACGCTGGCGCGGCCGTGACCCTGGAAACCCTGATGACCGGCGAAGGCGCCGCGCTCACAATGGGCGGTGCCGTGACGGCCGAGATCGTTGCCCAGACCAAGGGTGACAAGGTGATCATCTTCAAGAAGAAGCGTCGCCACAATTATCGCCGCAAGAACGGCCACCGCCAGCAGCTGACGGTGCTGAAGATCACTTCGGTCGCCTGAGCGGTCGCAAGATCGCACGCCAGATTTAAGGATAACCCACCATGGCACACAAGAAGGCAGGCGGCAGTTCGAAGAACGGTCGCGATTCGGAAAGCAAGCGCCTGGGCGTCAAGCGCTTTGGCGGCCAGGCGGTGAACGCCGGCACCATCATCATCCGCCAGCGCGGCACCCCCACCCATCCCGGCCGCAATGTCGGCATCGGCAAGGATCACACGCTGTTCGCGCTGGCAACCGGCACCGTGGAATTCCACACCGGCAAGCTGGGCCGCAAATATGTGTCGGTCAACCCGGTGGTGGAACCGCTGGCGGCTGAATAAGCCCGGCTCCATCCCGTCTGGATTTCGAAAAGGGGGGCTGGGCGACCGGCTCCCCTTTTTGTTTGGAACATCGCCATGCAGTTTCTCGACCAGGCCAAGATCTTCCTCGCTTCCGGTGCCGGCGGCGATGGCGCGGTGTCGTTCCGGCGCGAGAAGTTCGTGGAATATGGCGGCCCCGATGGCGGCGATGGCGGCAAGGGCGGCGATGTCATCTTCGAATGTGTCGATGGCCTGAACACGCTGATCGATTTTCGTTACAGCCAGCATTTCAAGGCCCCGCGCGGCGCCCATGGCATGGGCCGCAACCGCACCGGGCCGGGCGGCGATGATCTGCTGATCAAGGTGCCGGTGGGCACGCAGATCCTGGCCGACGATGAGGAGCGCACCCTGATCGCCGATCTCACCCGCATCGGGGAACGCGTCGTGCTGTTGAAGGGCGGCGACGGCGGCAAGGGCAATGATCATTACAAGACCAGCACCAACCGCGCCCCGCGCCAGTTCCAGCCCGGCTTTCCGGGGCGCGAATTGTGGGTGTGGCTGCGGCTGAAGCTGCTGGCCGATGTGGGCCTGGTGGGCCAGCCCAATGCCGGCAAGTCCAGCCTGATCAACGCCATTTCCAACACGCGGGCCAAGGTGGGGGCCTATGCCTTCACCACGCTGAAGCCGCAGCTGGGCGTGGTCGCCCACAAGGGCCAGGAACTGGTGATGGCCGATATCCCCGGCCTGATTGCGGGTGCGGCCGAGGGTGTGGGCATTGGCGACCGGTTTCTGGGCCATATCGAACGCTGCCGCGTGCTGCTGCATCTGGTGGATGCCAGCCTGCCCGGCCCGGTGGACCAGTGGCGCGTCGTGCGCGAGGAACTGAGCGCCTATGGCGGCGGGCTGGACGACAAGCCGGAGATACTGGCGCTTTCGAAGGCCGATCTGGTGACCCCCCAGGCGCTGGCCGCCAAGAGGCGGGCGCTGGAAAATGCCAGCGGCGCCCCGGTGCATGTGATCAGCGCCGCCACCCGGCAGGGGGTTGATCCGGTGCTGGACCGGTTGATGGAAATCGCCGGCCGGGCGCAGGCGATGAAGCAGAACCGCGACAGCGGCGCAGGTCGCACATGGTCGCCGCTGTGATGGCAAATTATGGCCAGAACCAGTCCGCTCATGCCGAGCTTGTCGAGGCACGCACCACAGCCGGTGGGTGCCTCGACAAGCTTGGCATGAGCGGATTCGGGTTTGCCCGATAGAGGCCGCTGCCGTGAGGAACTCCATCCCCGCAGCGGCCTTCGATCCTGCCGTCTGCCCCAGGCTGGTGGTGAAGATCGGATCGTCGCTGCTGGTCGATGGCGAGGGCCGGGTGCGGCAGGCGTGGCTGGCCGGGGTGGTGGCCGATCTGGCCCAACGGCGCGCGGCTGGCCAGCAGATCGTGATCGTTTCGTCGGGCGCGATCGCGCTGGGGGCGCGGCGGCTGGGGCTGGACCGCGGCGGGCGGGCCAGCCTGGAGGATGCGCAGGCCGCCGCCGCCGTGGGCCAGGTGGCGCTGGCCGGGGTGTGGGAACAATTGCTGGCCGCGCAGGGCCTGACCGCCGCGCAGGTGCTGCTCACGTTGGGCGATCTGGAAGACCGGCGGCGCTATCTGAATGTGGCGGCCACCATTGCCCGCCTGCTCGATCTGGGCGCGGTGCCGGTGCTGAACGAGAACGACACGGTGGCCACCAGCGAAATCCGCTTTGGCGACAATGACCGGCTGGCGGCGCGGGCGGCGCAGGCGGCCGGCGCGACCGGGGTGATCCTGCTGTCGGATGTGGATGGGCTGTATACCGCCAATCCGGCCAGCGATCCCACCGCGCAGCGGCTGCCGGTGGTGAAGGCGTTGACGCCGGAGATCATGGCGATGGCAACGGCCGAAACCCGGTCGGGCATGGGATCGGGCGGCATGGCGGCAAAGGTGCAGGCGGCCCGCATGGCCGGGGCGGCCGGCATTGCCCTGGCGATTTGCGACGGCCGGGTGGAACGGCCGTTGACACGGTTTGCCGATGCCGGTGGCGGCACCTTGTTCCTGCCGCCGCGCAACGCGCGCGGCCGCAAGGCGTGGCTGGCCGGGCGCATCACGGTGGCGGGCAGCCTGGCGGTGGACGCCGGGGCGGCGGCGGCCCTGAAGCGCGGCGCATCGCTGCTGGCGGCCGGGGTGGTGCAGGTGGAGGGCAAGTTCCGGCGCGGCGACGTGGTGGCCATTGTGGGCCCGGCTGGCGAGCTGCTGGGGCGGGGCCTGGCCGGATATGATGCCGATGATGCGCGCGCCATTTGCGGCCGTCGCAATGATGACCAGGCCGGCGTGCTGGGCTATGCTCCGCGCAGCGCGCTGGTGCACGCCGATCATCTGGTGCTGATATGACCATGGTGCACGATCTGGCCCGCGCCGCGCGGGCGGCCCTGCCGGCGCTGGCCGCGGCCAGCACGGCGCAAAAGTCGCTGGCCATAAGCACCGCCGCCGCCGCGATAAGGGCACACAGCGGCGAGCTGCTGGCGGCCAACGCCGCCGATGTGGCGGCCGGGGAGGCCGCCGGCCTGTCGGCGGCGCTGATCGATCGGCTGGCGCTGGATGGGGGGCGCGTCGAGGGGATTGCTGCCGGGCTGGAAACGGTGGCCGGCCTGCCTGATCCGGTGGGCACGGTGATCGCGCGCTGGAGCCGGCCCAACGGCCTGGAATTCAGCCGGGTGCGGGTGCCGCTGGGCGTGATCGGCATCATCTATGAAAGCCGGCCCGGCGTGACCGCCGATGCCGCCGCGCTGTGCCTGATGGCCGGCAATGCCTGCCTGCTGCGCGGTGGCAGCGAGGCGGCGCGTTCGAACGCGCTGCTGCTTGATTGCATGGCGCAGGGCCTCAGCGCGGCGGGCCTGCCGGCGGCGGCGGTGCAAATGGTGCCGGCCGGGAACCGGGCGCTGGTGGGCGACATGCTGGCCGCGCAAGGCCTGATCGATGTGATCATCCCGCGCGGCGGCAAGGGGCTGGTGGCGCGGGTGCAGGCCGAAGCCAAGGTGCCGGTGCTGGCGCATCTGGATGGCATCAACCATGTCTATGTCGATGCCAGCGCCGATGCCGACATGGCGTTGGCGGTGGTGATCAACAGCAAGCTGCGGCGCACGGCCGTGTGCGGCGCGATGGAAACGCTGCTGATCGATGCCGCCGCGCCCGATGGCCTGAAGCGCCGGCTGGTGGCGGCGCTGCTGGATGGCGGCTGCGCAGTGCGTGGGTGTGCGGCCATCCAGGCGCTGGATGCGCGGGTCGCGCCTGCCAGCCCAGAGGATTGGGACACGGAATATCTGGATGCCATCGCCAGCGTGGCGCAGGTGGCCGGGGTGGACGGGGCCATTGCCCATATCGCCGCCCATGGCAGCCAGCACACCGAAAGCGTGGTGGCGCGCGATCAGGCGGTGGCGACGCGGTTTCTGGCGCGGGTGGATGCCGCCATCGTGCTGCACAATGCCTCCACCCAGTTTGCCGATGGCGGCGAATTCGGCTTTGGCGCGGAAATCGGCATCGCCACCGGGCGCCTGCATGCCCGCGGCCCGGTGGCGCTGGACGAATTGACCATCTTCAAGACCATCGTGCGCGGCACTGGCCAGGTGCGGCCGTGATGGGGTATGATGGCGGTATGGATATGCGCAAAGCCACTGCTTCCACGCCGCAAGTTGATGCTGGTGAGTGGACTGATGCGGCGATCAGCGATGCCGAGTGGGCGGCCATGCCGGAGGCGCTGCGGGCCAGCATCGTTGAAGCTGAAGCCGAGATCGAACGGGGCGAGTGGATCGACGGCGAAGTGGTCATCGCCAAGTTGCGCGAGATGGCCGCAAGGCATCATGCCCGCGCGAAGCTGAAATAGCGCGTGCAGTTGCGACTTTCGCAGGCGGCACAGGCCGACCTGGTACGGTTGAACGATTGGCTTGGTGCCATTGATGGCGCGCTGGCTGGTGATGCACAACTGGCCATTGCCCACCGGCTGGAGCTGCTGTTGACGTTTCCGGCCATTGGTTCGCCGTTGCCCGATGGCCGCCGCAAGATCAGTGTGCCTCGGTTCGGCTACCTTATCTTCTATCGCGTCAAGGGCGGCATCATCCAGGTTTCGCACATCCATCACGCGCGCGAGGATTGGCGCTGATGGCGCGCATCGGCCTGTTGGGCGGCAGCTTCAATCCGGCGCACGCCGCGCACCGGCATATCAGCCTGGTGGCGCTGGAACAGATGGGGCTGGATGAAATATGGTGGCTGGTGTCGCCGCTGAACCCGTTGAAGGCGGCGGCCGGCATGGCGGCGCTGGGCGTGCGCGTGGCGCGGGCACAAGCGGTGGCACGGCACCCGCGCATCCGGGTTTCGGCGCTGGAGCAGGCGCTGGGCACGCGATACGCCGTCGATACGGTGCGGGCGCTGAAACGGCGTTGCCCGCACCATGATTTCGTGTGGATCGGCGGCGGCGACATTCTGGCCGAACTGCACCGCTGGCGGCGCTGGCGGGCTTTTTTGCGGGAAGTGCCGCTGGCGGTGGTGGCGCGGCCCGGCGTGTCGCTGCTGGCCGCCCCGGCGCTGAAATGGGCCGGCTGGTCGCCCGCGCCGCCCTGGCGCTTTGCCCAGGCATCGCTGCCGGCCATCATCAAACTCCACTCCCGCTTGCGGACGGAATCGGCTACAGCAATCCGCAGCGCCGATCCCGGCTGGGCCCATGATGCAAGGAACAAGGCTTGACCAAGACTGACCGGGTGGACGAACTCCACGCCATGATCCTGAAAAGCCTGGACGATGATCAGGCGGTGGAGCCGGTTTCGATCCCGCTGGCCGGCAAGACCAGCATCGCCGATTTCATGGTCATCGCCAGCGGCCGCAGCGGCCGCCAGGTGGCATCGATGGCCATGAAGATCGCCGAGAAGATGAAGGCCGATTTCGGCCGCAGCGCCCGTGTGCAGGGCCTGCCGGCGGCCGATTGGGTGCTGATCGATTGCGGCGACATCATCGTCCACATCTTCCGCCCCGATGTCCGCGCGTTTTACAATCTTGAAAAAATGTGGGGCATGGACGAAGCGCCCAATCCGTCGCCGGCCTTTGCCCCCATCACCGGACCGATCGGCAGCCCGCGCTGATCCGCGCCCCGGCTGTTCGGTGAAGCTGCATATCATCGCGCGTGGCCGCATCGGCCAGTCGCCCGAAGCCGATCTGGTGCAGCGTTATGCCCAGCGGCTGAAGGGCCGGCTGGCCATCACCGAACTGGGCGACACCGCCGCCTGGCCGGCGATGGCCGGCGGCCGCACCGTTGTGCTGGATGAACGCGGCCGCGATCTGCCGTCCACCGAACTGGCCGCCCTGCTGGGCCGCTGGCGCGATGATGGCGCGCGCGAGGTGCGCTTTCTGATCGGCGCTGCCGATGGCCATGATGATGCCACCCGCGTGGGCGCCGATCTGCTGCTGGGCTTTGGCCGGGCGACCTGGCCGCACATGCTGGTACGCGCCATGCTGGCCGAACAACTGTATCGGGCCGTGTCGATCCTGGATGGCCACCCCTATCACCGGGCCTGAACCGCGGTGCCCGGCCGGTTCAGCCGGCCGCAAGGCCGCAGGGAGTAGCGCTGGCCCGCGCTTCTGCTATTCTACACCCCAGTTTGTTGCGAGTCCGGCCCAAGATGACGAACCATTGGAAGATTGCCCTGCCGCTGGCCGCACTGGTGCTGGTGCCGGGCTATGCCGCTGTCAACGCAGCGGCCGAATCCGACAGTTATCAGGATCTGAAGACCCTGGTCGATGTGCTGGAACGGGTGCGCGCCACCTATGTCGACAAGGTCGAGGAAAAAACCCTGATCCGCGGCGCGATCAACGGCATGCTGGCCAGCCTTGATCCGCATTCATCCTATCTGGATGGCCGGGATTTCGCCAATCTGAAGCAGACGACCGATGGCGAATATGCCGGCCTTGGCCTGACCGTGACGGCCGAAGACGGCGTGGTGAAGGTGGTGACGCCCACCGATGACACGCCCGCCGCGCTGGCCGGCATCAAGGCTGGCGATTACATCACCCATCTGGATGACGAGCTGATCTATGGCACATCGCTGAACGACGCGGTGGACAAGATGCGCGGCACGCCGGGCACAAGGATCAAGTTGACCGTGGTGCGCCAGGGCGAGGCCAAGCCGCTGGAATTCACCCTCACCCGCGCGGTGGTGGTGATCAAGCCGGTGAAATGGGAAGTGCGCGGGCCGGTTGGCCTGATTCGCATCACCACCTTCAACAGCAAGACCGGCGATGCCACCCGCGCCGCGGTTGAAGGCATCCGGGCCAGGCTGGGCGATGCGGTGGCCGGCTATGTCATCGATCTGCGCGCCAACCCCGGCGGCCTGCTGGATGAAGCCATCAAGGTGTCGGACGTGTTCCTGGAATCGGGCGAGGTGGTCTCCGAACGCCGCCGCGCCAAGAATGATGTCGATCATTATTACGCCAAGGCCGGCGACCTGACCTTGGGCAAGCCGGTGGTGGTGCTGGTGGACGAAGGCACCGCCAGCGCCGCCGAAATCGTCGCCGGCGCCCTGCAGGATCATCGCCGCGCCATCGTTCTGGGCCAGCGCAGCTTTGGCAAGGGCAGCGTGCAGACCGTCTATCCGCTGTCGGCCGAAACCGCGCTTCGGCTCACCACCGCGCGCTATTTCACGCCATCGGGGCGCAGCGTGCAGGAAAATGGCATCGATCCCGATATCGTGGTGCCGCAACTTTCGGACCCGCGCATGGCCGATCGCAAGCCGATGCGCGAGGCGGATCTGAAAAAGCATCTGATCAACGAGGTGAAGGACAGCACCAACAGCCTGGTTGAACAGGACAGCTTGGCCGATCCGCGCTTCCTGGCCAAGGCCGATGATCTCAAGGCCAGGGGCGTGCTGGATTATCAGCTGGATTATGCCCTGAAGCTGGTGGGCCGGCTGGTTCCGGTCCCGGCCGCGCCGTTGCAGGTTGCCGCCGCAAAGGTGGCGGGGCCGGCCAGCCGCTGATTGCAGCTGTCACACGCGCCGTCTAAGCACGGCGCAGCTTTGTTCTTGCCAAGGATCGCCCGTGCTGCGTCGCCTCTATGACTGGACTTTGGCCAAGGCCGCCGGCCCCGGCGCCGAACGCTGGCTGATCGGCATCAGCTTTGCCGACAGCAGCTTCTTCCCCGTGCCGCCCGACGTGATGCAGATCCCGATGTCGATCGCCCGGCCGGAACGCTCGCTGCGCTATGCCGCCGTGTCCACCGCCGCCTCGGTGGCCGGTGCGCTGCTGGGCTATGTCATCGGCGCGCTGCTGTATCAGGCGATCGGCGTGCCGCTGCTGCAACTTTATGGCTATGAAGAAAAATTCGTCAGCTTTGCCGCCGACATCAAGGCCAATGGCTTTCTGTGGATGCTGGCCTTTGCCTTCCTGCCCATCCCCTACAAGGTCGCCACCATCGCCGCCGGTTCGGTGGGCCTGTCGATCCCGGTGCTGATTGCGGCCTCCATCCTGGGCCGGGGCGGGCGGTTCTTCCTGGTGGCGCTGGTGCTGCGCCGCTTTGGCGCCACCGCGCAGGAACTGATCGATCGCTATTTCAACGCGCTGGCCATCACCGCCACGGCGCTGTTTCTCGGCGGCTTCGTGGTGGTCAAATATGCGTTCTGATCGGCTGGGCGCGATCATCCTGGCGCTGGGCAGCCTGGGGTTGCTGGCCGGGGCCTTTGGGTTTGAAGTCATCGGCGGCCTGGTTCCGTGCGAAATGTGCTGGTGGCAGCGCTGGGCGTTGATGGCCACCGCCTTCCTGGCAATCGATGCGATGGTGCTGGGCGGGTTTTCGGCGCAGCAGCCGGCGCTGGCCCGGCCGGCGTGGCTGGCCGGGTTGCTGGCGCTGCTGGCGATGCTGGGCAATGCCGGCCTGGCGCTGTTCCATGCCGGGGTGGAACGCAAATGGTGGCAGGGCCTCACCCGCTGCACGGCGCCGCCCACCGGCGGCGACACGAAATCCATGCTGGCCGACATATTGGCGCAGCCGCTGGTGCGTTGCGACGCCGTGCCATGGCAGATGTGGGGCATTTCCATGGCAGGATGGAATTTCTTCGGTTCCCTGTGTCTGGCTGGAGTGGCCGCATGGCTGATGCTGAAACCCCGCGCGTGAAACGCCACCTGCCCGGTGATCGCCGGCCCGACACGCGCGCCATGATCCGGGTGGATCAGGCCGGTGAACATGGCGCGGCGCGCATCTATGCCGGGCAACTGGCAGTGATGGGTGGCCGCCACCGCGATGCCGGCGAAATCCGCCACATGGCCGCCCAGGAACAGCGGCACCTGGATGGCATGAACCGCATCATGGCGGCCCGCGGCGTGCGCCCCACGCTGATGGGGCCGATCTGGCATGTCGCCGGCTTTGCGCTGGGGGCCGGCACCGCGCTGCTGGGCCCCAAGGCCGCCATGGCCTGCACCGAAGCGGTGGAAACCGTGATCGATCAACATTATGGCGAGCAGACCGGGGCGCTGGCCGATGGCAGCGACCCGGAGTTGAAGGCGATGATCGATGATTATCGCGCCGACGAAGTGGCCCACCGCGATGCGGCGGCCGCCCACACCGGCGGCGGTGCCTTTCCGGTGATGGAAACGCTGATCCGCGCCGGCTGCCGCACCGCGATTGCGCTGGCGAAGCGGATTTAGGGTCAGGACCCTAGTTGCGGATCTGGCGGCGCAGACGATACCGCCCGTTCTCGCGCCCGTCGAACATCTGCACCACGCCGGGGTGGCTCACCGGATCGCCATCGCCATCAGGCAGCAGATTCTGCTGGCTGACATAGGCGACATAGCTGGAATCCTCATTTTCGGCGAACAGGTGGTAGAAGGGCTGGTTCTTGCGCGGGCGGATGGCTTCCGGGATGGATTGCCACCATTCCTCGGTGTTGTTGAATTCGGGATCGACATCAAAGATCACCCCGCGGAACGGGAACACGCGGTGGCGCACCACATCACCGATGGTGAAGGTGGCCGGGGTTGGGGCATCATCGGGCAGGCTGGTCGGTTCGGTCATCTCTGGTCACAATGGTTTCATGCGGGATGGCAGGCCGGCGCGCGGCCGGCAACTGCAATATAGGGCCGCCAGCGCGGTGATGAAGGGGTGCCCCTGTCGCAAGCCGTGGCACTGGCTGCGGTTTGAGGCTTGGCAGCCTCCACCCGCATGCGCTATAGGCCGCCGCCTGACCCGCCGGCGCCCCGCAACAGGCACCCGCACGCATCACGGAGAGGTGCCAGAGTGGTCGATTGGGACGGTCTCGAAAACCGTTGTGGGTGCAAGCTCACCGTGGGTTCGAATCCCACCCTCTCCGCCATTTTCTCCTCCCAAGCCATGCCAGCCGCTCCCAAAAAGCTCTTTTCACCTAGGAGCTAACCGGCTTATGCTTCCCACATCATGCCGCGCCGTTCCCCACAATCGCGGGCCTCATGTGGGGGAAAGTGTGGGGAACGGTGTGGGGAGCGGGAGAGCCTGTCATGGCCGAGAAACTGTTGAAGCCGACGCAACTGGAATCGCTGCGCAAGCAACCGGGGCGGCATGCCGACGGCGGCGGGCTATTTCTGGAGGTGCGCGAAAGCCGGGCCGGTGTGGGGAACGGGGCCAAGGCGTTTGCCGCGTCTTGGACAGTGCGCATGCAAGCCGGCGGCAAGCGGCGTGATTTCGGGCTGGGCAGCTTGGACAAGGTGCCGCTGGCCACGGCGCGGGACAAGCGCGATGAAATCCGGGCGCAATATGCGGCGGGTGTTGACCCGGTGCTGGAGCGCAAAAAGGCGGCTGGCCTGCCGACGTTCCAAAAGGCGGCGGAACAACTGCACAAGGAACGCATGAAGGGCTGGAGCAACGGCAAGCATCGGGAACAATGGATTGCCACGCTGCGCACCTATGCCTTTCCCACGATGGGCGCGGTGGCGATTGATGAGGTGGAGCGCGGGCATATCCTGGACGTGTTGACGCCGATCTGGCTGGAGAAGCCGGAAACGGCGCGGCGCGTGAAGCAACGCATCGGCGCGGTGCTGGATTGGGCCTATGGCAAAGGCTGGCGCGAGGCCGAGGCTCCCATGCGGGCGCTGGCCAAGGCGCTGCCCAAGAATGACGCGGGGGCCGGGCATTTCACGGCGCTGCCTTATGCCGACATGCCGGGCTTTATCGCGGCGCTTCGCACGCGCGAGGGCATGGGCGCGCTGGCGCTGGAGGCGCTGATTTTGACGGCGGCGCGAAGCGGGGAAATCCGGCTGGCCACATGGGATGAGGTTGATCTGGACAAGGGCCTGTGGAGCATCCCTGCGGCGCGCATGAAGCGCAAGCGGGCGCATGTGGTGCCGCTCTCCCCGGCGGCGCTGGCGGCTTTCCAGCGGGCCAAAGCGCTGCGCACCGATGACGCCGATCTGGTGTTTCCGGGCCAGTCCCCCAAAAAGCCGATGAGTGACGCCACGCTGGCGGCGGTGTTGAAGCGCATGGGGCTGGCGGCGGTGCCGCATGGCTTTCGCTCCAGCTTCAAGGATTGGGCCGGGGAGGTGGGCGGCTTCCCCAATGAATTGAGCGAGGCGGCGCTGGCCCATGCCATCCCCAACAAGGCCGAGGCCGCCTACAGGCGCGGCGACTTGCTGGAGCGGCGGCGCCTGATGATGGAGGCCTGGGCCCGCTACTGTGACGGCGTGGCGGAGAGCTGCAACGTGGTGCCGATGGTGGCGGCATGAGAACGGAACCCAAGTGGTTACGCGTCATTGATGCGCTAGACCTGATGACAAAGAGCTATTGGGATTTTGTCGAGGCCAAGAGGGAAATAGCCGGCCTTCTGGGTGGCAGCGTTATGAAATGGAGCGCGCCCATTGCGCGACGTTGGCTTTGTGGAAACTCCGATAGTGTTACTCGCATTGATGATGAGTATGACAAAGAATTGATGGAATCCCATGCATCGCGCGTATTTCGTGCCATCCGAGAGCATCCAGACGGTCTTGGGGGTTTTGGTCGGTTTGGCGACTACGAGTTCGCTTGCACTCAAGCTTACTGGCATCAGGGGATTTTTCATTTTGGGTATAAATCAAGTCCGGATTTTGATTATGACGAGGACGGAAACGCCATCAACGCTCCCCGCCGGTGGGAGTATGTCATCTATGGCCTTTGCGTTGGTGCCAACGACATTCGCCAGCTCATCACATTGGATGTGATGCACAGGTATAAGCACGTTTTTGAGTTCGACCCTGAAAGACTTGTCTATTGGCGACCCGATGACAAGGTGACGGCAAAGGCATTGGCCGAGGTCAAAAAGGTTTCGCACGTTGCTACAGCCGATTTGCGTAACTGGATGCAGTCCCTAGGTCGCGAAAAAGAGGCGCTGGGGGTGGCCACCATTTGGGAAATGGCTAAACGGGCGTTCCCCGACAATCACGTGACGCGCCGTTCTATAGAGGCGCTTGTTGGCCCCCGGAAGCGAGGTCGGAAGGAAATTCCCCGCTAACTCACCGGAAAATTGCGGTGCAATCCGGGGAAAGTGGAACGGTGAATTTGTGCAAGGCAAAGCCCTGTCAGGGCATCACTTGGCATCCCGCTGAGTGCATGACCCCAGAAAGGGCAATTGGGTATGATGGAAGCGATTGAAGGCTTCTACAGCGCAACGGAGTTCATGCGCATCTATGGCGTGCCGCGCTCCAGCTTCTACCGGCTGGTGAAGGCGGGTGCGCTTCGCATCCACAAAATCGGGCGCGCGTCACGCATCGCCAAGGCCGAGGCGAAGGCCTGGGCCGAGAGCCTGCCGACGTTCGGCGGGGAGGTGCGGCCATGATGGGCGGGAACAGGGTGGGGGGAGCCGCGCCAACGGCTCCCGCCCTTTTGAGTGCCGACGTTGTCACCCCGGCGGCCAATTCCTACTCCCAAAGCGGCGGCGCGGCAAATGCCAAGGCCAGCCGTTCGGGAAGCCAGCCGCGCACGCGACGGGAGCGCGGGGAGCCTGTTATCCTGGCCAAGGGGCCATTGGGCCGGTTCATCGTGCGGGGGCAGACGGCGCGGGCGCTGGTGGCGCTGGTGCAGGCCGGCAAGGCGGGTGTGACGGCGCTGGAGGTCAGCAACTGGGCTTACCGGCTGGGGGCCTATGTCCACCGGCTCCGCCACGAAAACGGCCTGGCCATCGTGACGGAGCGGGAGGCGCATGACGGCGGCTGGCATGGCCGCTATGTGCTGCGCTGCCCTGTCACCTTGCTGGAGGCCGGGCAATGAGCGCGCTGTTGTTCGAGACGCAGGAGCGCGCCGGCTGTGTGTGGCGGCTGGAGGTGGTGCAGCACAATGGCCGCACCTTTGCCAATTGGCGCAAGTGGTGGCGCGATGCCGACGGCGTGTTGAAGCCGACGCGGCAAGGCGGCACGTTCCCGCCTGAGCGGCTTCTGGAGCTTCTGGCGGCGCTGGAGGCGTGGCGCGACGCGCACGCGCTGAGCGGGCCGGAAAACGGCTCCTGAGGCCATAGCCGGGGCATGGGGGAGCGGTGCGCTGTTGCCGCTCCCCTTTGCTTTGCCCTGCCATCTTGAAACTTGCGGAAGGGGGCGCTGCAATGGCGGCTCCAAAGGCCAGCCGGGCGCGCGTCACCTTGGAGCGCGCGGGAGCCGGCGACGCTGGCACGGTTCGTGCAAATATAGACCTTAAAACGAAGGTGCAGGCTGAGCGCGGGCGATGGGGTGGCGCGCGCAATCGGCGTGACCGGGTGACGGTGGCGCTCTCGCTGGCCCAAGCGCGCAATCTGGCGGCGGCGGTGGTGCATGCCGAGCGCGCCGATCTGCCGTTAAATCGGCTGGTGACAGTGCATTGGGGGGCCATGCGCCAGAGCGATGCCGAGGCGCTGGCGGCATTGGGCCGGCTGTTGAAACTGTGGCGCGATGCACTGGCGGCGCGGGGCCTGCCCTTCGCTTGTGTCTGGATACGGGAGAATGATGACGGCGACGGCTCCAAAGGCTCCCACGTTCATATCCTGGCCCATGTGCCAGCGGCCGCGCGTAGGGGCTTCCTACGGCGTTTGCGAGCATGGGCGCGGCTTGCGGCTGGTGGGCGCTATAATCGCCGTTCCGGGCGTGTGGAGGGGCCAGCCTATGCCAAGGGCGCGGTGGATACGCGGCGTATCGGCGGGCGGGTGGCGGTGCCGCAAGACGTGCATGACGCCAACCTGGCCGAGGTGCTGGGCTATGTGTTGAAGGGGGCCGATAAACAAACGGCGGAAATCATGCGGCTGGCAAGGCGGGAGCCGGGCGGGCGGGTGATAGGCAAGCGATGCGGCTGGAGCGAGAATATCGGGGCCAAGGCGCGGCGGGCTTGATTAAACTTGCGGAAATATCAAAGGGCAGCATTGCATGCGGGGCAGCCGGGGCCGATCTGCGAAGGCCGGCTGGGCTTTATGCAAGGCGTATTGCGCGGGCGGGGGCGTCTATACGGGGAAGGGCAGTCAAATATCGCCCTGGACAAACTGTCGGGCTATTGCGGCACCACGATGAGAGGCGGGGCATAGGGACTGCCTGCACCATAGGGATTGTTGGGGCTGACCGGCGAATATGGGCTTCCATATTGCCCATAGGGATTTGAGGTCGAATCAGGCGCGTAAGGATTGTTGCTCAATCGGCCCCGGTAGTTGCCCTGCTGGTCATAAAGTTTCGGGGCGTTGGTTGCATAGGGGTTGTTGGCGCTTTCGTTTGAGTAGGGGCTGCCGGCGCGGCTGTAGGGGTTGTTGACGCCATTTGGAGCGTAGGGGCTGCCCGCGCCATAGCGATTGTTCAGGCATCGCGGGTCATATGGGCAAGTTTGCGCCGTTGCGGTTGAAGCG
>JAGWWF010000018.1:5000-72204 GCA_018970445.1 Alphaproteobacteria bacterium
CGCGCCGCAAAGGCGTTGGCCAGCGCGGCCAGCACGCTCGCCGGCCCTTCGAAATTGCTGCGCAGCACCAGCGTTGCGGCCGCGATATCGCGCTCATTTTCAATCTGATCGCCCAGCAGGCCGACACAGCACACGGCAATCCCCGGCAGTTCGGGCAGGCTGGCGACAAAGGCCGCATGGCCGCCGCAGGCCAGAGCATCGAATTCGTGCAGGGTCACCGCAACGCCATGCCGCAGCGCCATATCGGCCGCGTCATCCGCCAGACCGATGGCATTGCGCGCCGCCAATTGCAGCGGGTGGCCATCGCGCGCAAAGCGCCGCGCCACCGCCAGCCCGATATCGGAGCGTGCCCCCAGGATCAGCACCGGCATCACAGCGCCAGCCGTTCGGATTGGGCCGACCGGAACCGCCCGTTGCTGCCGTTCGCGGCGCGAAACGCCTGGAAGCCCGCCACCCGCGCATCCGATGCGCGCAAGGTGTCCGCCCGCATCCGGCCATCCTTGGCCAGATAGAAGCGACCGCCATGCGCCAGCGTGATCGCGTCCAGCCGATCCAGCAGCGCCAGCGTGCGCGGCGTCACCGGAAAGTCCAGCGCCAGCGTGTATCCGGGCATCGGAAACGCAAACGCCCCGTCCTGCGGCCCAAAGCGTTTCAGCACCGCCAGGAACGACCCCGCCCCCGCGGCCGACGTCTCCGCCAGCAGCGCCGCCAGGCCCGCCGCAGACTGTTCAAGCGGCAGCACGCACTGGAACTGCACCAGGCCCCTGCGGCCATAGATCCGGTTCCAGCTGGCAATGGCATCCAGCGGATAGAAATAGCGTTCCCAGTCCACCAGCCGCGCCCCCGCCCGCGCCGCGCCCAGCCGGTAATACAGGCTGTTGAACAATCGCATGGCCCAGCGGTTGAGAACCACGCCCGGCAGATCGAACGGCACCGCCAGCGCGCGGCGCGGCGGCGGGCCAAAGCGCTGCGCCGCCAGCCCGGCCGGCAGTTCGTGCATGCCGGCATGTTCGCCCAGCATCACCAGCGACCGGCCCAGCGCCGCCCCCCGCCCCAGGCAATCGATCCACGCCACCGAATAGGTCGCCTCCGGTGCCGCCTCGAACGCGGCCATGGCGGCGGCCAGATTGGGAGCGGCGATGCTGGTCTGGCGGATCCAGCCGCTGTCCACCGGCCGCAGCCGGATCGCGGCCCGCACGATCACGCCCGTCAGCCCCATGCCGCCCAGCGTGTGATCGAACAGCGCCGGCTCCTCGCCACGTGAACAGCGGCGCACCGCGCCATCGGCGTCCATCACCTCGATCCAGTCGACACAGCTGCGGAAACTGCCCTGGCCATGGTGGTTCTTGCCATGCACATCGGCCGCGATGGCGCCGCCCAGCGTGACAAAGCGCGTGCCCGGCGTCACCAGCGGGAACCAGCCGCGCGGCAGGAACACCGATATGATGTCGCCCAGCAGCACTCCGGCCTGCGCCACCAGCGTGCCGCTGGCCGGATCAAAGGCCAGCATCCGGTTCATGCGCCGCATGTCGATGGTGGCGGCGGCGTTGACGGCGCTGTCGCCATAGGCCCGGCCATTGCCGCGCGCGATCAGGCTGGGCCGGGCCTGCACCAGGGCGGCCAGCGCGCCCGCGTCGCGCGGCTGTTCCACCTGCGCGTCCACCCGTGGAAACCGCCCCCAGCCCGACAGCATCATGATGCCGCCCCCGCGCCGGCAAACACGAAGCGCCGGTCCAGCCGATATTTGACGACATAGCCGATGCCCAGCCCGATCAGCGCCCCGGCCTCGCGCATCGCCTCGCTCTGCCAGATCAGCCAGAAGGCGGTTTCGCTGCCCCAGAAGATCACCGTCGTCACCAGCCCCATCAGGCTGTAGGCGGTGAACTTGGCGCCATGGGCGGCGATTCCGCCTTCGCGGTCGCCAAAGATCCAGCGCTTGTCGAGGACATATTTGATCACCAGCCCGGCCAGCGTTCCCGCCGCCACGGCCGCTGCAAAATGCACGCCATCATCGCCCAACCCCAGCACCGCGCGCTGCACCGCCAGATTGGCCGCCGTCGCCACCAGCGCAAAGGCCGCATAACGCGCCACCAGCATGGCCCGCGTCATGCCAGCGCCCCCACCAGCAACAGCGCCAGGATGATCAGCAGGCACAGCCGGCTGGTGCCATCGCGCGCGGCAAACACCACCGGATCATCGTGCATCTGGCCGCGATGCGTCACCAGCACGGTGCGCGTCACCCAGAACAGCAGCACCACGCACACGCCCCACAGGGCTTCGGGCGTGCGATACCGCTCCACCACCGCCGGCGAATTGACATAGAGCGCCGCCACCAGCACCGAAACATAGCCCGCGCCCAGCCCGATCATCGAAATGATCGGCAGATCCTCCACATGATAGCCACGGCCGCTTGCCGTCAGCTTGCCGCGCGCCGCGCTGTCGATCAGTTCGGCCTGCCGCTTCACCGCCGCCAGCGCCAGGAAGAAGAACAGCGAAAAGGCCAGCAGCCACACCGAAAGCGGGATGCCGGTCGCCACTCCGCCGGCAATGATGCGCAGCGTGTACAGCCCGGCCAGCACGCAGATATCGATGACGATGCGGCGTTTCAGCACCAGCGAATAGGCGCTGGTGAGCAGGAAATAGCCCAGCATCACCGCCAGAAAGGCCGTGCCCAGGATGGCCGCACCGCCAAGGCCGGCCAGCAGCAGCGCCGCCGCCAGCGGCCCGCCATGGGCGATCGGCACGCTGCCGGCCGCAAACGGGCGCGCGGATTTGCGCGGATGCGTGCGATCGGCCGCCAGATCGAGCAGATCATTGAGCACATAGACGCTCGACGCGATGAAGCTGAAGCTGAAGAAGGCCAGCAGCGCGCGCAGCAGCGTTGGCAGATCCAGCTGGTGGGCGGCCAGCATCGGCAACAGCACCAGCAGATTCTTCAGCCACTGGTGCGGCCGCAGCACGCGGGCCCAGGGCTCCAGCCCGGCGGCGCGCCCGCCCAGATGGCGCGTGTCGGCGCAGGCGGCTTCGGCCGCACGCCGCACGCGGGCGGCAGCATTCACCGTGATCGCCTGGCCCGCCCGCCGCCACACCGCCACATCGGCCGCGGCATCGCCCATATAGGCAAAGCCGCCGGCCCCGAACCGCTCCTCCAGATAACGGCCCTTGTGTTCCCCCTTCAGGTTGCGGCCGTCGTCCGATCCCTGCACGTCGTCGAACAGGCCCAGATGCGCGGCAATGGCCATGGCCAGGCGATGATCGCTGGCCGTCACCAGCGCGGTGCGGCCACCGCCGTCGCGCCAGCGCTGCACCTCGGTCAGCACCAGCGGTTCATAGGGCAGGGTGGCCACATCCACCCGCGCCGCCGCAGCCAGATGCTGCTTCAACGCGGCGCGGCCCCGGCCCAGTGCCGCCAGCGCCGCGAACGGTGCCCGCCAATCGCGGCCACAGGCCGACCAGAAGCATTCGAACAGCATGTCGCTGCGCAGCAGGGTGCCATCCAGATCAACCACCAGCACCGGCGGTTGCCGCGCGCTGTCGTGCCGTTGCGCTGTCGTGCGCTGATCCGCCATGCCCGGTTCCGTCTGCCCCATCGCGTGTGCCGCTGCACTGGGCAGCCGGATCGCCCCTGCCACAGCCACCCGGCCGCCACAATGGCCGCGCCGCCGGCCCGGTCGGCGGGAGTGTTGCATTTTGGCGACACGCCTGCACAAGCGATACCACGCGCTGCCATTTCACCTTGTAGCGGGGCTGACCATGAGGCAACACCCAAGGCAAGCCGGGGGGTGGACTGTGCCTGCCTCATGCACATGTGTCTTGCCGGCGACCGATCTGGAACCTTTCCTGAGGGGGAAATTGTGATCAAGAAGACTCTGCTCGAACAGGCCGGCCTCGCCAGCCTCGTCGTCGGCATGGCCCTGGCGTCCGCGCCGGCCTTTGCCCAGCAAGCCACCGCTGCCGCTGCCGATGCCGCCGCGGCCGAAGAAACCATCGTCGTCACCGGCTCGCGCATCGCGCGGCGTGACCTCGACACTGCGGCGCCGCTGGCCGTCGTGTCGGGCCAGGAATTCAAGAATTTCGGCGCCGTGAACGTTGAAAACATCGTCAACGCGCTGCCGCAGGTCGTGCCGGGCACCACTGCCTTCTCGAACAATCCGGGCGGCGGCGTCGCCACCCTCAACCTGCGCGGCCTTGGCGCCACCCGCACCTCGGTGCTGGTCAACGGCCGTCGCTGGATGTTCTACAACACCGCCCAGATCGTCGACCTGAACACGATTCCGCAGTTCCTGATCGAAGGCGTGGAAACCATCACCGGTGGTGCCTCCGCCGTGTACGGTTCTGATGCCATCGCCGGCGTCGTCAACTTCAAGCTGAAGAATCTCGAAGGCTTCCAGGCCAACGTCACCCAGTCGCTGACCGAGCGCGGTGACGGCAACCGCCTCGACATGAACATTGCCTTTGGCGGCAGCTTCGCCGATGGCCGTGGCCATGCCACCGTCTACGGCAGCTACTACAACCGCAAGCCGATCTTCGCCGGCCAGCGTCCCTTCTCGCAGTCCACCTTCGCCGACCGTGCGGCCGGTGGCTTCCAGAACGGCGGCTCGGGCACCATCCCGCAGGGCCGTATCGTCGTTCCGCAGAACGCGATCTTCCGCAATCCGGCCGTGGCCCTGCCGCCGGCCGGCACCACCTGCGCCAATGATCCGGGCTGCTTCACGCTGGCGCGTGGCGGCACCACCGTGTTCGGCACTGCCGGCGGCGGCATGTGGGATTCGGGCACCGGTTCGGCCCGCCCCTATGATTTCGTCAACGATCCCTACAACTACGCCCCGGTCAACTATCTGATGGTGCCGCAAGAGCGCTATCTGCTGGGCGGCTATGCCGATTATGAAATCAGCAAGGGCGTCACCGCCTATATGGAAGTGGCCTATGTGCAGAACGATGTGCGCGCCCAGCTGGCGCCCACCCCGGTCTCCGGCACCTTCAACGTCCGTCTCGCCACCGTCCAGCCGTTCCTGAGCGCGACCGATTTTGCCGCGCTGCAGGCGATCGACGCCAACGAAACCGCCATCAACGCCCAGCGCGCGGCGATCGACGTGGCCAACGGTTGCGGTCCGAATGCGGCGGGCACCGTCGTCTGCACCGCGCTCAACCCCGCCACCGGCCAGCCGGTCAGCCCGCTGGGCGGTCTGTTCGGCGGCACCGGCGCCATCGCCAACGGCGCCGGCGTGATCTCGGCCGACGTGTTCCGTCGCGTGTCCGACATCAACCCGCGCATCAACAACGACGAACGCAACGCCTTCCGCCTGCTGGTCGGTTTCCGCGGCGATCTGGGCAGCGGCTGGCGCTACGACGCCTATTACTCCTATGCCCGCACCCGCAACTCCAACGTGCAGGAAGGCAATGTTTCGCGCGCTGCGTTCCAGCGCGGCCTTGATGGTTCGGGCACGGCGCTCGACATCTTCGGCCCCGGCACGCTCAGCACGGCGATGGGTCAGGCGATCTCGATCATCGCCCAGAACCAGACCACCTCCTCGGTGGAAGTGGCGCAGGCCAACGTCGGCGGCCCGCTGTTCAACCTGGGCTGGGGCGCCGATGATGTCGCCATCAACACCGGTGTGGAGTATCGCCGGATGACCTCGCAGTTCATCCCGGATACCGCGCTCTCCTCCGGTGACGTGATCGGCTTCAACGCCGCCAACGCCACCAGCGGCGGCTACCATGCCAAGGAAGTGTTCGGCGAAATCGTCATCCCGGTCGCGTCGGGCCAGTCCTTCTTCGAGAAGCTGGAATTCACCGGTGCCGCCCGCTACTCGGATTACAGCCTGCCCACCGTTGGCGGCGTGTGGACCTATGCCATCGGTGGCCAGTGGTCGCCGATCAAGGACATCACCTTCCGTGGCCAGTACAGCCACGCGGTGCGCGCCCCCAACGTCGGCGAACTCTTTGCCGGCGGCGGTGTGAACTTCCCGCAGGCGACCGACCCCTGCACCCGTCCGGCCGCGGCCGCCACGGGTGCCCTGCGCAACACCTGCATCGCCACCGGCGTGCCGGCGTTCAACCTGGGCGGCGGCGTGCCGTCGGCCCTGCAGACCAACACCCAGCTGCAGGCCCGCACCGGCGGCAACCCCAACCTGAACGCGGAAGAAGCCGATACCTGGACCCTGGGTGTCGTGCTGCGGCCGTCGTTCATCCCGCGCCTGTCGATCACCGTTGACTATTTCAACATCGAAATCGGCAACGCGATCGCCACCGCCGGTGGTGGTGCCGCCAACATCCTGACCCTGTGCTACGACACGTTCCAGAACGCCAGCAATGGCTTCTGCCAGCTGATCACCCGCAACGCCGCCACCGGTGCCATCGATGGCTCCACCAACCCGGATGGCAGCGTCGCGTCGATCTTCACCGGCGTGGCCAACCTGTCGTCGCTGAAGACCCGCGGTTTCGATATCGGCGTGGATTACACCATTCCGATGAACTTCGGCATCTTCAGCAGCGAATCGCGTATCAACCTGAACTTCCTGGGTTCGATCTATCAGCGCAACACCTTCACCCCGGTGCGGGGCCAGGCCAACGTGATCGAATGCGCCGGCTTCTTCGGTTCGAACTGCGGCACGCCGCAGGGCAAGTTCCAGAGCCAGTCGCGCCTGACCTGGATGGATGGTCCGCTGACCACCAACCTGCGCTGGCGCTACCTGAGCGCGGTGACGGATGACGCCCCGCTGCTGAACCGCACCGTGGAACGCATCCCGTCGTACAGCCTGTTCGACCTGTCGTTCGCCTATGATCTGACCGACAATGTCTCGATCACGGCCGGCGTCAACAACCTGTTCGACAAGAAGCCGCCGATCCTGGGCACCAACCAGGAACAGGGCAACACCTTCCCCAGCAGCTATGACGTGCTGGGCCGGGATTATTTCATCTCGGTGGGCTTCCGCTTCTAATCGAACCGGTCTCAACCCGAACATCGGGGCGGCGAAGCCATTCGCCGCCCCTTTTTCGTTTGATCCGCCAGCCTCAGATCCGCAGCACCCAGCAGATCGGTGTGCCGTCGGCCTCGGTCAGGCACTCAACGCGGCTGGCGCGGCCGCGCAGCCAGTCTTGCCGCTCGCCAATGCCATCGGCATCCAGGGCCGCGCCCTGCATCGCCGCCAGCCGCGTCATCTCCGCCTCGGCTTCGGCACGAATGGCGGCCACCGCATCGGGCCGGCCGGCCCGCGCCCACTGGCCCAGCGCCTGCGGCAGCTCCGCCACCACCGAATGGCCGGGATGGGCGGCGCGGGCCGCCATCACCTGCCGCACCAGGCCGGCATCCTCGCCCCGCCCGGCCGCCAGCCCTTCGGCCAGGGCAAACAGCCCGGCCGCGACCAGCGCCCGCATCGCCGCCAGCCGGGCACGATTGTGCGCCACCGCCCGGCTGGCGGCGTGATGGCAGACCAGCAGCAGCGCGCCGCCGGGGGCCAGCACCCGCGCCGCCTCGGCCCAGGCCGCTTGCGGGCAATATTCCAGCCCGAACTGGCTGCTGACCACGGCAAAGCTGGCGTCGCCAAATGGCAGTCCCGCCGCATCAATGCCACCGCGCACCCCCAGGGCCGCCGCCGCCGGCGAAACCTGCGCGGCGTCGATGCCGGTGACGGCCACATCGTTGCGCACGCCGCGCACCACTTTTGCCACCGCGCCGCCGCCGGCTGCCACGTCCAGCCACGCTGCCGCCACCGGTGCCGCCTGCGCCGCCACCGTCCACAGCTGTTCGAGCGCCAACTGCACCGCTGGCGGCGCACCGGGCAGGCAGGCGCCGCTGGCTTCCCGCGCCCAGTATCGGCTCCAGGCGTCGCTCACCCCAGCACCACGTCAACCGCCACCGTCATGCGTTCGCCGGCCGGGAACGGCCGGGTGCCGTGGAACAGGGTGGACGGAAACAGCGCCAGTCGCCCCGGCTGCGGCCGGATCAGGTGCAAGGGCTTGAGATCAAGGCACAATTCCACCGGCGGACCGCCCACTTCCAGCCAGCCGGGCTGATCGGGCGCATCCAGCCCGTCCGGCAGCGCGATATAGCAGGCCGACGACAGGTGCCCGGCGGGATGGACATGGGCGACATGGAAACCGCCGCCCACCAAGCGCACCGACCAACTGCCGGAAAAGCGTGGGATTTCAGTGCGATGGCGCAACAGCGGATGGCGCGGGTCAAACGCCGGCAACCCGGCCACGTGGCGCTGCACGGCGGCCTTGATCGCGGTTGCCAGCGCCGCCACCTCCGGTTCCGGCCGCCCGAACAGCCGCCCGCGTGTCTGCGTGCCGCCGCGCAGGGACTGGCCGATCGGATGCGACCGGGCGTGATGCAACGCGCGCAATACCGCCGCCAAACCCTGCCAATCGCCATCATAATCAATATCTTGCGTCGAAACCAAGCCCGGTTGCCCCGACAGCCAGTGATGGCGATCATCGCCCAGCAGCCGCCAGGCCAGATCAAGATTGGCCCACAACACGATGTCATCCGTCTGGGTCGTCACCAGCCTCTCCAACCGGGCCGCCGCAGCCTGCGCGTCCCCCATCCGCAGCGCCAGCCGGGCTCTGGGCAGTTCGGCCGCCGCAACCGGCCCCACCCGCGCCAGCGCCGCACGGGCCCGTTCCGTGTCGCCGGTCTCGATCGCCGCGGTGGCTTCATACAGGTTACTGATTTCATTGCGGCCATGCCGGGCCACCAGCGCATCCACGGCCGCCAGTGCCGCCTGCGGCCGTGACGCGGTGATCAGGCAGCCAACATGGCCCAGCGCCAGATCGCGATTGCCCGGCCGTGCGGCCACGGCGGTCCGCCAGGCCAGATCAAATTCGTCCCCGGCCCCGGCTTCGGCCTGCATGCGCGCCAGGGCGGCCTGGCCGTCGATCCAGTCCGGCCGCGCTGCCACGGCGGTGGCCAGGATGGTGGTCGCGTCCGGCTCGCCTGCCGCTTCCTGCGCTTCGGCCAGGCCGATCAGCAGTTCGGGATCATGGGGGGCCAGGGCCAGCGCATCGCGATAGAGACGGATAGCCAGCGCATCCTCACCGGCGATGCTGGCAGCCCGCGCCCGGCCATGCAGCGCCTTGAGATCCTTGGGATTGCTGGCCAGGATCCAGTCGAAGTCGGCGGCCGCCGCCTCCAGCCGGCCCAGCGCCAGATGGATGGCGCCGCTGGTCTGGCGCAGCGCCGGATCAGCGGCCATCACCGGCAACAGGGCATCGGCATCGGTGCGCGCTTCGGCGTGGCGGCCCAGACGGTGCAGCAGGATGGCGCGATTGAGCCGGGCCTGATGAAAGCCGGGCGCCGCCGCCAGCGCCCGGCCATAAAGCGCCAGGGCCTCGGCAGCTTCACCCAGGCGATTGAGAAAATTGCCATAATTGTTCAGCAATTGCGGATCGCGGGGCGCAGCTGCCACCGCGCGGGCAAAGGCGGTGCGGGCCGCCGCCGCATCGCCCGCCCGCGCTTCGTTCAAGGCCGCCAGGTGCAGCACCGGCGGCTGCGGCCCCGCCAGCTTCAGCACCTGGGCCAGATCGGCGCGGGCCGCGGCATGGTTGCCGGCCGCAAAGGCCCGTTCGGCACGGGCAAACAGGGCATTCACATCCATGGCCACCGTTCTGGCGAGGCGGGCGGTGCCTGTCCAGCCGGCAGCGCCGGTCAGGCCGGGGTCAACACCAGCCGGCCGTCGCCTTCGTCCACGGCCACGCTGCTGCCATCCGGCACTTGCCCGGCCAGGATCAGTTCGGCCAGCGGGTCCTGCAGATGCTTCTGCACGATGCGTTTCAGCGGCCGCGCGCCATAGACCGGATCATAGCCCACCCGTGCCAGCCAGCGCCGGGCGGCATCGCTGAGGGTCAGCACCACCTTGCGATCCTTCAGCAATTCGCCAACGCGCCGCACCTGGATGTCCACGATAGGGGCCATGGCCGCCTGGCCAAGTCGCTGGAACAGAACGATTTCATCCAGCCGGTTGAGGAATTCCGGGCGGAAATGGCCGCGCACCACCTCCATCACCGCGCCTTCCGCCTCTGCCACCGGGGCGTCGTCGGGCAGGGCGGCGATCGCCTGGCTGCCCAGGTTACTGGTCAGGATGATCAGCGTGTTGGTGAAATCCACGGTGCGGCCCTGCCCGTCGGTGAGCCGGCCATCGTCCAGCACCTGCAACAGCACGTTGAACACGTCGCCATGGGCCTTCTCCACCTCATCGAACAGCACCACCTGGTAGGGCCGGCGGCGGACGGCTTCGGTGAGCACGCCGCCTTCCTCATAGCCGACATAGCCGGGCGGCGCGCCGATCAGCCGGGCCACGCTGTGCTTTTCCATATACTCGCTCATGTCCAGCCGCACCATGGCGCGCGGATCATCGAACAGGAACTGCGCCAGCGCCTTGGTCAGCTCGGTCTTGCCCACCCCGGTGGGGCCAAGGAACAGGAAGCTGCCCAGCGGGCGATTCGGGTCTTGCAGCCCGGCGCGGGCCCGCCGCACGGCCGACGAGACCGCCTTCACCGCCGCGTCCTGGCCGATCACCTGCGCAGCCAGGATGCTCTCCATCTTCAGCAATTTCTCGCGCTCGCCTTCCAGCATCCGGTCCACCGGAATGCCGGTCCAGCGGCTGACGACCGCGGCGATATCGTCACTGGTGACCTCTTCGCGCACCATCGCGGCGGCGGTTGCCTGCTCGGCATCGGCCAGCTGGGCTTCCAGCGCCGGGATGCGGCTGTAGGTCAGCTCGCCCGCCCTGGCATAATCGCCGGCGCGCTGCGCCTGCTCCACCTCAAGCCGGGCGGTGTCCAGTTGCTCCTTGATGCGGGTGGCACCAGCCAGCTTTTCCTTTTCGGCCTGCCAGCGCAGCGTCAGCCCGGTTGATTCCTCTTCCAGCCCGGTCAGCTCGGCGTTCAGCGCGTCCAGCCGCTCCTTCGATGCGGCATCGGTCTCGCGGCTCAGCGCTGCGGCCTCGATCTTCAACTGGATGATGCGCCGGTCCAGCGCCTCGATTTCCTCGGGTTTGCTCTCCACCTCCATGCGCAGCCGGCTGGCGGCTTCATCCATCAGGTCGATCGCCTTGTCGGGCAGGAAGCGATCGGCGATGTAGCGGTTGGACAGGGTGGCGGCGGCCACGATCGCGCCATCGGTGATGCGCACGCCGTGGTGCAGTTCATATTTTTCCTTCAGGCCGCGCAGGATGGAGATGCTGTCCTCCACCGTCGGTTCGCCCACCACCACCGGCTGGAAGCGGCGTTCCAGCGCCGGGTCCTTTTCCACATATTTGCGATACTCATCCAGCGTGGTGGCGCCGATGCAGTGCAGTTCGCCGCGCGCCAGGGCGGGTTTCAGCAGGTTCGATGCATCCATGGCACCATCGGCCTTGCCAGCGCCGACCAGCGTGTGCATCTCGTCGATGAACAGCACGACGTCGCTGCCTTCGGAACGCACCTCGTCCAGCACGCCCTTCAACCGTTCCTCGAACTCGCCGCGATATTTCGCGCCGGCGATCAGCGCGCCCATGTCCAATGCCATCAGCCGCTTGTCTTTCAGGCCATCGGGCACGTCGCCATTGGCAATGCGCAGCGCCAGCCCTTCGGCAATCGCGGTCTTGCCCACCCCGGGCTCGCCGATCAGCACCGGGTTGTTCTTGGTGCGCCGGGCCAGCACCTGGATGGTGCGGCGAATCTCCTCGTCGCGGCCGATGACGGGATCCAGCTTGCCGGCGCGGGCGGCCTCGGTCAGATCGCGGGCAAATTTCTTCAGCGCCTCGAAACTGTCCTCGGCGCCAGCGCTGTTGGCGGTGCGGCCACGGCGGGCGCTGGTGATGGCATCGTTCAGCGCCGTGGGGGTCACGCCGGCCGCCTGCAACGCCTTGCCGGCCTGGGTGGTGGTGGCCAGCGCCAGCGCCACCAGCAGCCGTTCCACGGTGACGAACGAATCGCTGGCCTTGGCGGCAATCTGTTCGGCGGTGTCGAGCACGCGCACCGCGTTATTGTCCCAGCCAAGTGACTGGGCCCCGCCGCCCGACACCTGGGCGATGCGCGCCAGCGCCTGATCGGTGAGTTGCAGCGCCGTCGCCTGGGTGCCGCCGGCCGCCTTGATCAGGCCCGAACACAGGCCCTGCTCATCCTCCAGCAGCGCCTTGAGCAGATGTTCCGGGGCGACGCGCTGATGATTGTTGCGAATGGCCACGGTCTGCGCCGATTGCAGAAAGCCCTTGGCGCGATCAGTGAATTTCTCGAGGTTCATGGGGCCACGTCTCCTGTCTGCACAGGATATGGTGTGGCATTATCGCAACACAAGTGTGTGCGACACGAAAAGTTCAGCGCGGGCGCAGCCAGTCAAAGATCAGCCCGCCCAACGCGCCGGCGCCGCAGAACAGCAGGAAGCCATCGGTGCCGCGCGCGCCGGCCAGGGGAGTCATCTGATATTGCAGATGCATGAGGCCAAGCGCGGCGGCGATGGCAGTGGCCCCGGCCAGTGGCCAGGCGATGGGGGCGAGCAGCGGCAGGCGCGGCTTGAGCCAGCCAGCCGCCATGAATCCCAGCGCCATGGCGATGCCGAACACCATCAGCACCGGCAACGCCATACCAAGCAGATCGGCGATGGCGGTCTGGGCGGCCAGGCCGGGCGGAATGTCGACGCCCAGATCGGCCAGGCCAGACTGGACCTGCCAGCTCTGGATCAGGCACGCCATCACCGTGGTCGCCAGCACGGCGGCGGCCCATGCCGGCCCGATCTTGACCATGTCCCTGCCCGACATTCATGATACCTTGTGTCTGTGGCTGAATATTACGCCATCATGTCCGCCTGCAATAGGGAATAGGTCGTGAATTTGTCAATCATTTTTCAATGTTCATTAATTTGCACGATACTGGCTGGCGTGACCCGGGCCGAGCATGTCACGCAAATTGCAGGCAATCTTGATCATCCCTGGAGCATCGCCTTCCTGCCCGGCGGGACGGAGCAGCTGGTCGCGCTGCGCAAGGGGCAGTTGCTGCGGCTGGCGCCGGGGCGGCCACCACAGACGATCGCCGGGGTGCCGGCGGTGTTTCATGCCGGCCAGGGTGGCCTGTTCGACGTGGTGCTGCATCCAAAGTTCGCGGAAAATCGCCTACTTTATCTGTCCTATGCCGGCGGCACCAGGGCCGCCAATCAAACGCGCATCGCCCGCGCCCGGCTGGACGGCGATCGGCTGGTGGATGTGCAGACGATCTTTCGGGTGATGCCGGCCAAGGACACGCCGGTGCATTTCGGCGGGCGCATGGCCTTTCTGCCCGACGGCAGCCTGGTGATGACCACGGGCGACGGCTTTGATTACCGCGAGCAGGCGCAGCGGCTGCAATCGGGGCTGGGCAAGATCGTGCGGCTGAACGATGCCGGCCGGCCGCTGGCGGGCAACCCCTTTGTTGGCCGCCCTGGCGCCCAGGCGGCGACGTGGAGCTATGGCCACCGCAATCCGCAGGGGCTGGCCGTCGATCCGCTGACGGGCCGGTTGTGGGAACATGAACATGGGCCGCAAGGCGGGGACGAAATCAATCTGATCGTCAGGGGTGGCAATTATGGCTGGCCGGTCGCCACCTTCGGCAAGGATTACAGCGGCGCGACGATCAGTCCGTTCAAGCGTTACCAGGGCATGATCGATGGCCGGGTGGTGTGGGTGCCATCGATCGCGCCATCGGGCCTGGCGGTGTATCGCGGGCGGCTGTGGCCGGCGTGGAGCGGCGATCTGATCGTGGGCGCGCTGGCCGCCCGGCAGGTGCGCCGCATTGATCTGGATGCGGCCGGCCGGGTGGTGGGGCAGAGCCGCATTTTCCCTTCGATCACGGCGCGCATCCGCGATGTGCGGGTGGCACCCGATGGTGCGATCTGGCTGACCACGGATGAGGACGCTGACAAGGGATCAGGGGGCCGGGTGCTTCGGGTGACGCCCTGATTTTCTGTTGTGGTCGGGCGGCCCGCACCCTCTTGCGCTCAGTGCGCCGTCCAGCCGCCGTCGATCACCAGTTCGGCCCCGGTCATGTAACGGCTGGCATCGCTGGCCAGAAACACCACGCCGGCCGCGATATCCTGCGGCTGGCCGGGATAGCCCATCGGCGCCCCAGCCCCGATCAGATTGACATCCAGCGCATTGGCACCGGGCGGAACCGCATCGGGCACGGATGATGCCAGCGCGCCCGATGTGTCGAGCTTCTGCCAGATCGGCGTGTCGATGATGCCGGGGTGCACGCTGTTGCAGCGGATGCCATCCTTCATCGCGGCGCATTCCATCGCCACCGCCTTGGTCATCAGCCGCACCGCGCCCTTGCTGGCGCAATAGGCCGCCATGCCGGCCGATCCGCCCAGGCCGGCCACCGACGAGATGTTGATGATCGAACCACCCACATGCCCATCGGCGCGCGGGCGGCGCATGGCGGGCAGGGCGTGCTTGATGCCCAGGAAGCAGCTGGTGACATTCACCGCCATCTGCCGGTTCCACGTCTCCAGGCTCACATCGGTGATCAGGCCCGATGTGCCGATGCCGGCATTGTTCACCAGAATGTCGAGCCGGCCATAAAGCTCCATCACGCGTTGAACCAGTTCGGCCCAGCGGTCTTCCTCCACCACATCCTGGCCGCGGAAGGTCGCCTGGCCGCCGGCGGCTTCGATCAGGGCCACGGTGTGCCGCCCGCCCGGCGCGTCGATGTCGGTGGCAAGGACGATGGCGCCTTCGGCGGCCAGGGCCATCGCCGATGCGCGGCCAATGCCGCTGCCCGCCCCGGTCACGAATGCCACCCGGCCGGTCAAGCCGCCCATGCGATTCTCCCCTTGTTGTCTGGTGGCAGCATGGCGGCTGCCGGCGGCTTCGCCATGCTGCCCAAACAGGCAGTTAAGCAATCGCCCTGATCCGCAATCACACGGAGGAAAAAATTGAGCCAGATCAAAGTGAAAGCCGGCGTGATCGGGAAAAACACCGCCCAGCAAGACCTGGAAGGACGAATGAGATGAAGATGCTGAATGCCACGCTGGCCGCTGTCGCCCTCACCATGGCCGCGACACCTGCGCTGGCCGAAAAGGGCGACATTCTGGTGCGCCTGCGGGCCATCACGGTGCAGCCGCAGGAAAAGGTCGGGCCGGTGCTGCCGACCTTCCCGACCAGCAGCGGCAGCATCACCGATGCCTATGCCCCTGAAGTCGATTTCACCTACATGATCACCAACAACATCGGCGTCGAGCTGATCGCGGCCACCACCAAGCATTGCGTGCAGGGCGGCGCGACGCTGGCGGCTGTCGGCCGGCTGGCCTGCACCTGGGTGCTGCCGCCCACGCTGACGCTGCAATATCATTTCGTGCCCACCGGCAAGATTCACCCCTATGTCGGCGCGGGGGTGAACTGGACGATGTTCTACAACGAAAAGGCCTCGGCCCAGCTCAACAGCGCCATCGGTGCGACCCGCGTGAACCTGTCGAACAGCTGGGGTTTTGCCCTGCAGGGCGGCGTGGATTTCGATCTGAACGAGAAGATGTTCGTGAACATCGATGTCAAATATGTCGACATGGACACCAATGCGCGGCTCACCACCGGGGTCGCGGTCAACAACCTGCTTGCCGATATCAACCCGCTGATCGTCGGCGTGGGTGTCGGCTGGCGCTTCTGAACCGCGCGCCCTTGCTCTCCCCGATGCCGGTGCTCTCCCGACTGGCCGGCATCACTCCCACCGGCCCGGTCCTGCGCGATGCAGGGCCGGGCCGGCAGGCGTTCACAGGCTGGTGATGCCGCCCCAGGCCCCGGCCAGCAGCAGGATGGCAGTTGGCAGCAGCGTGAGGACAAAGCCCAGGCTGCGCTTGGCCGGATCGCGATAATAGGCCAGCGCAAACAGGATGCGGCCCAAACTCCACACCGCGGCCAGCGAACCGGCCACCAGGTCGCCCAGAACCGGCACCGCGATGATCAGCGCGGGCACGAACCACACCAGCTGTTCCACCGTGTTCATCTGCACGCGGTAACGCTTGTCGAATTCGGGATGCCCGCCCGACAGCGGCGCGGGCACGCCATAGGCGGCGCGGGCCTGGCCGACATTCACCGTGATCCAGAAATAGACGATCAGCGCGGCGGCCAGCGCCAGCGTGGTGATCGGATAATCAGCAAGCATGAAATTCTCCCCTGTCATTTGGTGCCAAGAGCGGCGCGGGCGGCGGCCGCCCCGCCCACCACCGGAATGGCGATGTGGCTGGGCCGCAGCGCATCGCGCCACACCGCTTGCGTCGCCTTCTGGTAGTCCGCCGGCAACGCATTGAAAATATTGGGCACAAACGTCTGCGGGTTGCGATCATAGAGCGGGAACCAGCTGGATTGCACCTGCACCATCAGCCGGTGCCCGGCCGGGATGACATGGTTCACCCCCGGCAGCAGGAAGCGGTAATGTTCGGCCTTGCCCGGTGTCAGCGGCCCCGGCGTGTCGAACCCCTTCACGTAACGGCCGCGGAAAATCTCCATGCCGATGCCCAGTTGCAGGCCGGCCAGGTCCGGCTGGGCGCTGTTTTCCTCGGGGAACACATCGATCAGCTTCACCACCCAGTCGCTGTCTGTCCCACTGGTCGAGGCAAACAGATTGGCCTGCGGCTGGCCATGGATCTGCAGCGGTGACTGCAGCGGGGCCGAAACATAGGTGACGACATCGGGCCGGGTGCTGGCGTGGCGCTGGTCGCTGACCAGCCAGGCGCCCCACATCGGCCGGTCGCGCATGTTCACCGGCACGGGCACGAACGGTACCGGGTGGGCCGGATCGGCCACATAATCGTCATGGGCGGCCCTGGCGGCGGGCCGGGTGAGCGACAGGCTGAAGCGGTCATCCAGATACAGGTTCACCGTTTCGCCGGCCGGGAAGCGGTCATGCCGTTCCCAGCGGTCGGCCCCCACGGCATAGGTCAGCACCGGGGGCGTGTCGAACGGCTTGGCATTGGCACGCAAGTGGCTGTCAAGAAACGGTTTCATCACGTCGCGGCGGAATTGCAGGCCGGTGTCGCCGGCAAATTTCAACACGCCCAGCGCCGACCCGTCATAGTTGACGCCCGAATGCCGCCACGGCCCGATGACGAGGGACAGCAGCTTGTTGTCCTTGTCCTTGGGTTCCAGCGCGCGATAGACGGCGGGCGCGCCATAGCTGTCTTCCTGGTCCCATTGTCCCACCACCAGCATGGTTGGCACGGTCAGGGGGCGGGCACCCAGAATCCGGTCAAGCGCCTGGCCCTGCCACCAGCTGTCATAGGCCGGGTGTTCCATCAGCTTGTTCACGCCAGGCAATTGATTCAGGCCATATTTCTTCACATAGCCGCCGGCCGAGACGGCCCCCAGATATTCGGCATAATAGTCGCGCCGGCCCATGGCGACCGGGTCGCCGTCGCCCTTGCTGGCGGTCTGGCCGGTGAAATAATCCAGCATGGTCTGGCGGAAGGCGCCGTTGTGGAACCAGTCATCCCCCATCCAGCCATCGACCATGGGCGACATCGGCACGGCGGCCTTCAGCGCCGGGTGGGGATCAACCAGCGCCATCAGGCTGGTGAAGCCGGGGTAGGATGATCCGGTGATGGCGACGTTCCCATTGGATTCGCTCACGTTTTTCACCAGCCAGTCGATCGTGTCATACGCATCGGTGCTGTGATCGACGGGCGTGGGGTTGAGCGGACCGCGCAAGGGGCGCGTCATCACATAATCGCCTTCGGATTTGTTGCGGCCGCGCACGTCCTGATAGACGCGGATATAGCCGTCCAACACGAATTCCCGATCGGAAATGGGAAGGATTTCCGTGATTTGCTGGCTGGGATTGCGCGCCGTGTTGCGCGCCGCATTATAGACGGTGCGGGTGAGCAGGATCGGCCCGGCCACCGTTCCCTTCTTCATCACGATCACGGTATAGAGCTTCACCCCGTCGCGCATCGGGATCATCACTTCGCGGCGGACATAATCGGCATCGGGCGTCACCGCGGTGAAATTCGTGGCGATATCCGGGGCCATGGTGGCCGTCTGTGCGGCGGCGGTGGCCGCACACAGTGCGCTGGTGGCCGCCAGCAGGCCAATGGTGGCCGTTCGTGCAAACATCATGTCGTGCCTCTCCTTTCGGCCTGTTCATGGCCTGTTGTCACCACGCTTGGCAATGGCGGATGCGGGGGGCATGATCGCCAGACAGCATGGGCAAGGGGCAGGACGATGCGGGCAGCAGTGGCAATATTGGGGGTGTTGACAGCCAGCACGGCCATGGCCGCCGATCCGCCCAAGGCGCCGCCAGCGCTGGTGCAGTCGCTGCTGGATTGCCGCGGCATCGCCGATGCCGGCCAGCGGCTGGCCTGTTTCGATGCCGGGGTGGCGGCCCTGGCCAGCGGCGTGGAAAAGCGCGAGGTGCTGGTGGCCGACAAGGAGGATGTGAAAAAGGCCAGGCGCAGCCTGTTCGGCCTGGCGCTGCCCAGCTTCACCCTGTTCGGCAAGGGCGACGACGACAAGGACCGCAAGGACGGGGGCGACCGTGCCGATGAACGCGGTGTCGTCACCGAGATCGAGGCCGTGCTCACCGCCGCGCGCCAGACCCGCCCGGGTTTCTGGAGCTTTGTGCTGGATGATGGCAGCCGCTGGGTGATGACCGAGGGCAAGATCATCGCCCGCGATCCGCGCGCCGGCATGAAGATCCGCATCCGCAGAGCCGCGGTGGGCAGTTTCCTGGCCAATGTCGATGGCCAGATCGCGGTGCGGGTGCGCCGCGTTATTGATTAGCCCGCAGCCAGCCGGTGATGGCATAGCGCCGGTTGGGCACCGATCCCGTCACCATCGACACGCTGTGCATCTGCGGCACGGCAAACACATCCAGGCTGTTGAAGGCCGGCATCACGCCGCGCACCCGATCCGGCCCGTCGTGGAACAGCAGCAGCCCGCCCCATTCCACCCGCCACAGCGGGTTGAGGCTGAAGACATAGGCGGCGCGGCGCTGCTTGCCGGGCACATCATCATCATGGCCGGTGAGGAAATCGCCGGGGGCATAGGCGGTGGCCTGGCCATCGGCAAATTCGATATCGGCCCTGCCCGTCACACGGCGCAGCAGATCGCGCACCGGCCCGGCCGACAGGAACGCCGGCCAGCGCGCCACCAGCGCATCGCCCGCCGGCACCGGCGCGTTGCCATCGGGCAGACGCAGCGCCTCATAGCGGTGCTGGAAGCCGCTCTGCGCCCCGGCCAGCACTGCTTGGTCCAGCGCCTCGCGCTGCTGGGCCGTCATCGCGGCGCGGGCGGCGCGCGACAGGTCGAACACCTTGTCGCCGCTGTTCACCACCTGCACCCAATCATCCCGGCCCTTCAGTTCGGCCAGGCAGGCGATGGCGGCATCCTGGGCCAGAAACGGCTGCAGGCGCACATGGCCGGTGCGGGCAAATTCGGCCGCCGCTGCCGCCACGTCGATCCTGCCGGCCAGCGCCAGGGTCATTTGTTGCGATACCAGCCGGTGATGGCATAGCGGCCCAGCGGCGCGAACGGCGGCACATGGCCGACATTGTGGCGCATCGGCACCAGGAACAGGTTCAGCGTGTTGAAGCGCGGCATGAAGCCGGCCACGACATTGCCCTTGATGTCCATGAAGTTGAGATAGCCGCCCCAATCCGGTTTCCAGTCTTTCGCCAGATTGAGCACATAGGCCAGCCGCCGGCCCTCCACCTCCACCAGATCGTCATGATCGGTGAGGAAATGCCCGCCGGCATAGAGTGTCGCCTGCGCATCGGCCTTGATGATGTCGGCATGGCCCGAAACGGCGCGGGCGAACTCCAGGCTGGGCGGCGCGTTGATCTCCTCCAGCAGCTGATACAGCGGGTGGCCGGGGTGCCATTGCTGCACATAGGCTTCGACCAGCGGATATTGGCCATAAAGAAACGCAAAGCGCCCGCCGGCCGCCGCGCTGGCCGCGGCATTGCCAAACGCCGCCTTTTGTTCGGGCGAAAGGCGGCGCAGCTGTTCGGGGCGCAGATGCTGGCCGCCCGGTTGGCCATCGCCGGCCCAGGCCAGCCCGAACGGCGTGTGCCGGGCCAATATCTCCCACAGCGCCTCGGCACAGCCGGCGTCCAGAAAATCCTCCACCTGCACCAGCAGGTTTTCCTGCAGGGCCGCGGCAATGGCGGCGCGATCCAGCGCGGGGTTCAGCGCAAACAGCGCAGGCGTTGCAGCGTCAGTCATAGGCGGTCTGGCCTTCGGCAGTGGGCATGGCGGGCAGCAGCGGCAGCGGATCCACCTTCACGCCGCGCCAGGTCAAGCCCCAGTGCAGATGCGGCCCGGTGGAACGGCCGGTGGTGCCGATGCGGCCGATGTCCTGCCCCTGGGCCACGATGTCACCGGGTTTCACCAGAATGCGCGACAGGTGCAGAAAGGCCGAATGCAGGCCCTGGCCATGATCAAGGATGATGATATTGCCTTCCAGGCTGAACGGCCCGTCGCTGGCCAGCCGCACGATGCCGGGGATGGGGGCCTTCACGATGGTGCCGTGCGGCGCGGCGATATCCAGCCCGGCGTGATAGGCCGCCGGCCGATCACCATAGATGCGCTGCGATCCGAACACGCCCGATATGCGCCCGGTTGCCGGCCAGACCAGCGCCGCCTGCCAGAAGGGCCAGGGCGTGGTTTCGGCGCGCGCCGCCTTGATCGCGGTGGTTTCGGCGGTGCGCAGCGCCTCCCACGCCGGGTTGGGCGCGGCATTCGGGTTCTGGTTGACCAGCCGGGCCGGCAGGTGATCAATCTCCCAGGTGCCGGGGGTGATCGTCAGGCGGCGGCGGGCGCTGCGGCCATCTTGCGTCACCCAGGCCAGCTGATGGTCGCCGGTCGCATCGCGATCGATGCCCAGCATGTAACGGCCATCGGCGGTGAGGGTGACGGGCGCATCATCCAGGGTGAGCGCCCGGCTGCCGGCCGGCACCAGCCCGCGCAGCAATTCGCCCTGCCGCGCCACCAGCGGATCGGCCACCACCAGCGGCAGCGGGCTGGCGGCGGCAACGATGCCGGCACCCGCCACCAGCAACGGGATGGCCAGCCCCCGGCTCAGGGGAACACGCCTTCCTTGCGCTTTTCGGCATAACGGGCGCTGGCGATGTCGGCGTTGAAATAGGCTTCCTGCAATTCGTGGCTCCAGTATCGCAGGGCGGCCAGCGGGATGCGCTGCTGGGTGACGGCGCACAGCACATGATCGCCCGATTGCAGCACGCGATAGCTGCCGCTGTCATAATGGAGTTTGGCGGCACGGCCGAAACGATCGAGCATCAGAACAGGCTCCCCTGCAAATCCCCGGGTTTGGCCGGCGCGGGGAACGGCTTGGTATAGACCGGCGTTTCGCCATCGCCAAAGCGGATCGTCAAGCGGGCAAACGACGCCGCCGCCCCGGCCGAGGCGACCACATGGCCAGAATCGTCCGACACGATGGCATAGCCGCGGGCCAGCACCTGTTCCGGCCCCAGGCTGGCCAGCATGCGCCCGGCCTGATCCAGCCGCGCCGTGGCCGTGGCCAGCCGCTGTTCGATCAGGAATGGGCGCAGCGCCGCCCCGGTGCGCGCCAGTTTCTGGGCATCTTCGGCCAGCGGCCGTGCCAGCGCCGGGGCCAGCCGCGCGGCGCTGCCGGCCAGCCGTTCCACACTGCGATCCAGCCGCGCCTGCAACAGGGCCGGGCGCAGGCGGCCGGCGGCGCTGGTGACACGCAGTTCAACCCCGCCCAGCCGGGCGGTGAGCGCGGTGGGCAGCCGCCCGGCCAGATCATCGACGCGCTGGGTGGCCAGGCCGATCAGATTGGCCGGGCGCGGCAGCCGGCGGGCCAGCGCCACACTGCGTTCGCGCTGCAATTTCCAGCCGCGCACGATGGCGGCATCCAGCCGGCCGTGCAGCATGGCCAGCGTGGCGGCCAGTTCGGCGCGCACCGGCACGGCGCGTTCGGCCGCTGCCGACGGCGTGGGGGCGCGCCAGTCCGACGCGAAATCGATCAGCGTCGTGTCCGTCTCGTGCCCCACCGCGCTGATCAGCGGGATGGCGCTGGCGGCAGCGGCGCGCACCACGATTTCCTCGTTGAAGGCGGCCAGATCCTCGATGCTGCCGCCGCCGCGCGCCACGATGATCAGATCGGGGCGCGGGGTGGGGCCGCCGGCCGGCAGCGCGTTGAAGCCGGCGATGGCCGCTGCCACCTGGCTGGCCGCGGCCTCGCCCTGCACCGCCACCGGCCACACCAGCACATGGCGCGGGAAGCGATCGCCCAGCCGGTGCAGAATGTCACGGATCACGGCGCCGGTGGGGCTGGTGACGACGCCGATGACATCGGGCAACCAGGGCAGCGGCTTTTTCCTGGCCGGATCGAACAGGCCTTCGGCCTGCAATTTCAGCCGCCGCGCCTCGATCTGCGCCAGCAGCGCGCCCACCCCGGCCGGTTCCAGCCGATCGATGATCAGCTGGTAACGCGAACCGCCGGGATAGGTGGTCAGCCGGCCGGTGGCGATCACCTCCATCCCGTCTTCGGGGCGGAAATTCAGCCCGGCGGCCACGCCCTTCCACATCGCCAGTTCCAGCACGGCGCGTTCATCCTTCAGCCGGCCATACCAGTGGCCGCTGGTCTGGCGGCGGAATTGCGACAGCTCACCGCGCACGCGCACCTGGCCAAAGGCGGCCTCCACCGTGCGTTTCACCGCGCCGGCGATTTCCGACACGCTGTATTCGGGGGTGTTCTCGCTCACGCCATGGGTCATAAACCCATGGCGCGCTGCGGCAAAGCCGCTTGCCGCGACTTTTTGGCATGGGTATGCGAAGGGGATGAGCACACGCCCCGATTCCCTGAACATATTGGTGCTGGGTGGCGGGGGGCGCGAACATGCGATCTGCTGGCGGCTGCGCCAGTCGCCGCGCTGTGCCACGCTGCTGTGCGCGCCGGGCAATGCCGGCATCGCCGCGGTGGCCGATTGCATCGCCATCAGCATCACCGATGGCGCCGCCGTGCTGGCGCTGGTGCGCGACCATGGCATCGGCCTGGTGGTGGTGGGCCCCGAAGCGCCGCTGGTGGCCGGCGTGGCCGATGCGCTGCGCGCCGCCGGGGTGCCGGTGCTGGGGCCATCGGCGGCCGCGGCCCAACTGGAAGCATCGAAGGGCTTCACCAAGGATCTGTGCGCGGCCAACGCCATCCCCACCGCGCGTTATCGCCGCTTTGCCGATGCGGCGCAGGCGCATCATTATGTGGCGGTGCACCCGCTGCCGGTGGTGGTGAAGGCCGATGGCCTGGCCGGCGGCAAGGGCGTGACCGTGGCCGAATCGAACGAGGAAGGGCTGGCGGCGCTGGCCGAGATTCATGGCCCGGTGGTGGTGGAACAATGCCTGGAAGGGCCGGAAGCCAGCCTGTTCATCCTGACCGATGGCGAAACCGTGCGGCTGCTGCCCACCGCGCAGGATTACAAGCGGCTGCGCGATGGTGATGCCGGCCCGAACACCGGCGGCATGGGCGCGATTTCGCCCAGCCCGCGGCTGACGCCGGCGCTGATCGAACAGGCGCTGGCCGAAATCGTGCACCCCACGCTGGCGGCGATGCGGGCGCGCGGCACGCCGTTCCAGGGCTTTCTCTATGCCGGGCTGATGCTGACGGCCGATGGCCCCAAGCTGATCGAGTATAATGTGCGGCTGGGCGATCCCGAAGCGCAGGTGCTGATGCTGCGCCTGCAATCGGATGCGGTGGAATTGCTGTGGGCGGCCGCCACCGGCCATCTGGCCGCCGTGGAACCGCTGTTCAGCGCCGATGCCGCCGTGACGGTGGTGATGGCGGCCAATGGCTATCCGTGGCGGCCGGTGGCGGGCACCGCGATCGAAGGCGTGGCGGCAGCCGAAGCGCTGGGCGTGACGGTGTTTCATGCCGGCACGCGCGCCAGCGAGGATGGCCGGCTGGTGGCGGCGGGCGGGCGCGTGCTGAACATATCGGCGCTGGGCCATGATATTTCCGAGGCGCGCGCGCTGGCCTATGCCGCTATTCGCAAGATCAGGTGGCACGGCGGCCATTTCCGGCGGGATATCGGCAAGACCGTCTGAGCCGCACGGAGCGCGTTGGGGAGACGGGCATGAGCGAGCGGCAGGAACAGTTTTCGGGCACCAGCGCGGTGCGGCCGGGGCAGGAGATCGACGCCGGCCGGCTGCATGCCTGGATGGTGGCCAATGTGGACGGCTATGCCGGGCCGCTGACCATCGAACAGTTCAAGGGCGGCCAGTCCAACCCCACCTACAAATTGCTCACGCCGGGGCAGAATTATGTGCTGCGCCGCAAGCCGCCGGGGGTGCTGCTGCCCTCGGCCCATGCGGTGGACCGCGAATACAGGGTGATCACCGCGCTGCACGCCCAGGGCTTTCCCGTCGCCCGCACCTTTGGCCTGTGCCAGGACAATGACGTGATCGGCACCTGGTTCTATATCATGGACTGTGTGGACGGCCGGGTGATCTGGGACACGACCTTTCCCTCGGTGCCGAAAGACGAGCGCCGCGCCTATTTCGATGCGATGAACGCCACGATGGCGCAGCTGCACATGATCGATCCGGCGGCGGCGGGCCTTGGCGATTTCGGCAAGCCGGGCAATTATTTCGCCCGCCAGATCGGGCGGTGGAGCAAGCAGTATCTGGAGGATGTCGACGCCGGCCGTTACGACGCGATGGACCGGCTGGTGGAATGGCTGCCGGCCAACATCCCGGCCGGCGATGAAGTGGCGGTGGTGCACGGCGATTATCGCTGTGACAACATGATCTTCCATGCCACCGAACCGAAGGTGCTGGCGGTGCTGGACTGGGAACTTTCCACCCTGGGCCACCCGCTGGCGGATTTTTCCTATCATCTGATGATGTATCGCATGCCGCCCAGCACCACGACCGGGCTGGTGGGCAATGATCTGGCCGCGCTGGGCCTGCCGACGGAAGGCGAGTATATCGATGCCTATTGCCGGCGCACCGGCCGCGACGGCATTGCCGACATTGATTTCTATGTCGCCTACAACATGTTCCGGCTGGCCGGGATCATCCACGGCATCAAGGGCCGGGTGATCCGCGGCACCGCCACATCCGCCCATGCAAAGAAATCGGCCGAAGGTTTCGAGACGCTGGCCGATCTGGCCCTTGCCCAGGCGCGGAAGCTGGGGGCGTGAACCGCTGGCCGCTGTTCGCGCTCACCCTGGCGGCCGCAATCCTGTGGGCGGCCCTGCGTATCCAGGTGCCGACGCCGCTGCCCCATGATGCCCCGGCCGATCAGTTCAGCGCCGGCCGTGCCATGGCCGATGTGCGCAGTCTTGCGGCCGAACCCCACCCCACCGGATCGCCCGCCGCCGCCCGCGTGGTGGCGCGGCTGGAACAACGGCTGGCCGGCCTGGGCTTTGTGGTGCGGCGGGTGGAAACCGTTCTGCCGGCCAGGGCGGCGGAGCGGCTGGCCAAGCGCGGCGGCGATGCGACGAAGCCGGCGATCAGCCTGGTGGCGGTGCGCGCCGGGGCCGATCCCGCCCTGCCGGCCGTGGCCCTGATGGCACATCATGATTCGGTGATCGGATCGCCCGGCGCGGCCGACGATATTGCCGGGGTGGCCGCCGCGCTGGAAATCGCCCGCGCCATCCCGCGCGTCGCGCAGCGGCGCGATCTGGTGCTGATCTTCACCGATGCCGAAGAACAGGGGCTGGTGGGTGCGCGCGCGCTCTACGCCCCCGGCGCTGCCGCCGATGCAATCGCGGCGCACACCGGCGTGCTGATCAATCTGGAAGCGCGCGGCGGCGGCGGCCGGGCGATGATGTTCCAGACCGGGCCAGACAACGCCAATCTGGTGCGGCTGCTGGCGGCCACCACGCCCGCTGCCGCCGCCAGCAGCATCGCGGTGACGATTTACGAAAGCCTGCCCAACAACACCGATTTCACCCCCGTGCTGGAACGCGGCATCGCCGGGCTGAACTTTGCCTTCATCGGGGAGGCCCACGCCTATCACAGCCCATTGTCCACGCCCGACACGCTTGAACAGGGCGCGGTGCAGCATCTGGGCGATTCGGTGCTGGGCATCACGCGGGCGCTGCTGGCGGCCGATGCGCTGCCGGCGCCGGCCCCCAATGCGGTGTTTGCCACCGCGCCGCTGCTGGGCCTGATCGTCTATCCGCCCGAATCGGGCTGGGCGCTGGTGGGGGCCAGCCTGCTGCTGCTCGGCCTTGCCGCCTGGTGGCGCCGCCGGGACTGGAGCCTATCCGGCACGTTCATGGCCTTTGGTCAGGCGCTGCTCACACTCATCATCGCGGCGGTGCTGATGTGGGGGCTGAACCTGCTGTCGGGCAGCGTGGGCGCCGAATATTATGATCGGCTGGCGGCCTTGCCGCGGCTGGAGCTGGTGGCCGGCCTTGCAGCGCTGGCCGCGTTGCTGTTCATGGCCAGCGCGCCGGCCGGCACCGCTTGGGATCGCTGGATCGTGCTGGCCAAGCTGCCCTTCGTGGCGGCGCTGGCGGTGCAGATCTGGCTGCCGGCGGCTGGGCCGATCTTTGCCTGGCCGGCGCTGCTGGCCGCGATCGGGCTGGCCTGGGGCGCCCGGCCCGGGGCCAGCGGCGTGGCGGCCATGGCCCCGGCGCTGCTGCTGGCCATCCCTGGCCTCACGCTGACGGCGGAACTGGCGCATTTCGCCTTTCTGGGCGTGGGCGCGCCGCTGCCGTTCGTCACGGTGCCGCTGCTGATCCCGGCGCTGGCGCTGCTGGCCCCCGCCATCCCCGCCGGCCCGCGCGTGCCGGCCCTGATCGGCGCAGCGGTGGCGGTGGCCCTGGCCGCCGGCGTGGCGCTGTGGGTCAATCTTGATCCACCCGCCCCATCAATCCCGCCCTATGCCGGAGATGAAAAAAGCCAGGGCTGACAGGATCTGTCCAGGCGGGCGGCCCGGCCGCACGCGGCCAGGGATGGCCGGTCAATGCTGGCCGGTGCGTTCCGCCACGATATGCTGCACCGTGGGCTGCATGCGCGCGTTGTAGCGGGCGAGCACGGGGTGATCGCCGCCGCTGCCATAATGGGTGATCAGATCCTGCCCGGTCCACCAGTGCACGGCAAAGCCTGGCGTTTCGGCCACGATCATGTCGCGCCCGTCCGGGTCTTCGGGATCGATGCTGCGAAAATCGATCGCCACCTGCGGAGCCGATGATGGGCACACCGCCAGCGTGGTGCCGTGCCAGCCGGTGACGATGGCGCGGTGCAGATGGCCGGTGATCATGCGGATCACCTGGGGGTGGCGGCGCACCACGGCGGCCAGCCGCTGCGCCCAGGGCGCGTCCACATCCTCGGTCATCCAGCCGTTGCCGGTTTCGATCGGCGGGTGGTGCAGCACCAACACGGTGGGGCGATCATCCTGCGCCAGGGTCGTATCAAGCCAGGCGGCCTGTTCCACCGTCAACGCGCCGCCGTGCTGGCCTTCCAGCAGCGTGTCGAGCACGACAAAGCGCAAGGGGCCCTGCACGAAATCATATTGGACATGGCCGCTGGCCGAGACCGGCACATCGGGAAACACGGCGCGGAAATTGGCGCGGACATCGTGATTGCCCAGCGCGAAATGCACCGGAAAGGGCAGCCGGTCGGTGATGGATTTCAGCGTCTGATATGATGCGATGGCGCCATGTTCGGTGAGATCGCCGGTGGCGAGCAGCAGATCGGGCCGCGGGTTCATCGCCAGCAGCGTTTCGATCACCTCGTCGAATCGCTTGCGGTTCATTTCGGCCGGGTCGTCCGGCTGAAAGCCAAGATGAATATCGGTCACCTGGGCAACCAGCATGTTACCGCCCTCGCCTGCCGCGCCGTGATGGCGCCAGCCCATCCCCGCCCAGATACGCAACGACCATTGACCCTGACGCAAGCGCGGCGGGCGCGCAAGGCGGTGATGCGATCAGGAACCGAACCCTGCGCTGCGCGGCCGGGCCGGGGCGGCGGCCAGCCGCGCGGCGGTGCGCTGGCCGCCGCCATGGCCAGCCGGCACCGCGCCAGCCGGGGCCACACCATCGTGATAGCCATGGCAGGTATCGCAGCTGTCGCCGGCCTTGGCGGTGCGGGCCAGCAGCGCCTTGGCCGGGGCGCCATGGCATTGGCGGCAATTGGCCACGCCGGGGATGTTCACATCGGTGGCGGCCTTTGATCGGGTGATGCCGGTGTGGCAGGCCAGGCAGGCGGCGTCGCCGGTCTTGCCGTCATGGCTCTTGTGCTTGCCGTGCGGGAAGCGGCCCTGCGGCAGATAATGATCGTTGAGGCTGACCGGCGCGATGGCAAAGCGGCGGGTGATGTCTGCGCTGCCGGTATCGGTGACGACATGGCAATCTGTGCACAGGCCCCTTCCGGTGAAGATGCCGGCCACCGCGGCGCGGGCGCGGCCCTGGGCATCGCCGATGGAGGCCAGGCGCAATTGCTGGGCTTCCACTTCGGCCAGGCGGCCGGGCGGGCGGCGATCAAAGGCGATGCGCTGCACGCCGGCGCGGGGTGCCAGCGCCTGCGACAGGTAGAAATCGCGGATGATGCCGGCCACCTGCGCCGGCTTGCCGTGCGGCAGCGTGCGCAGCGTGCCGCCCCCCGGTCCAGCTTCTCGGGCAAAGGCCAGATCATGGCAGTCGCCGCAATTGGCTTCCATGTCGATGGGCTTGAACCGCTGCTGATCGGCATCGGGCACATGGCAGGCGGCGCAGGGCAGGCTGCCATCGCTGGCCAGCGTCATGCCCTGCTTGCGCGCCATGTTGGCCACCGCATTGGTGGCCGATTGGTGGATGTCGTGCGGATAGATCAGGCCGGATCGTTCGCGCGCGCCGGCCAGCGCGGTGCGGGCAAGGACCGGCCGGGTGAGCGACGGTGTGGCCACCAGCGTGGCGCGGAAATCCGGGTGCCTGGCCCAGCCCGGCACATCGGCCACCGCCGTATCGGGCAGTCGGCCCTTCAGCCCGGCGTGGCAATCGGTGCAGAATTGCTGGGCCACCGTCATCACCGTGGCTTCGCCCTCATGCTCCTTGTGGCAGCTGGTGCAGCGGCCCTGCGGCAGGTTGAAGGCCCCGTGCGCCGCCGCCATCACCCCGGTTTCCGGCTGGCGGCCGCTGGCCAGCCGCGCCGGGGCGGCGTGATCGGGCAGGGCCGATTTGGTGTGGCAGGCCTGGCAGGCGCTGTCGGTCACGCTGACGAACGCCTGGGTGTGGCAGGCGCCGCAATTGTTGGACAGGCTGGCATGGGCGTTGGACAAGGGGCCCGATGACCAGACTTCGTCGGGCGCAAAGCCGCCGGCCACCGCCGGCCGCGCCGCGGGCACGCCCAGCCGGCCATCGCCAAAGGCCTGGCCGGGGGTGGTGGGGCGGGCGGCCTCTGCCACCATGCTCTGGGGCAGGGCGGCGCGGCCTTCGCCGATGAAATGGGCCAGCGGCAGCAGCAGCAGGCCGATCAGCACGACCAGCGCGCCCGCCCAGGCCAGCCGCCGCCGGGTGGGCATGGCGCCGGCCAGCGAGAAGATGGAGACTTCCTGGGTGGCATCGGCCGTGTCGATGGGCGGGATCACCCGTTCGGCGGTGATGGCCACCGCGCCATCCTCGCCGGCGGACAGCGACAGGCGGAACGGCCCGATGTCCACCGCTGGCGCATCGGCCACATCCAGATCGGCGCGGGTGACGAACTTGCCGGCCACTTCCACCGGCACGCCGCCGGTGGTTTCGATGCTGACGCGGGTGGCGGCGATGCGCACCAGCCGGGCGTGGCGCAGCATGACGGCCAGATCGGGCAGCTGGACATCGCAATCGGTGCCGCGCCCGATGCTGATTTCGGCCTGCACCAGGGTGCGCGTGCGGATGATGTCGCCGCCGTCGGCCCGTTTGGTCAATTGGCGAATGATGAAGCTCATGGCCGCCTCACCAATAGAGGAACACGGAAAGGACATGGGCGAACAGCGCCGCCAGCAGCGCGATCGTCACCGGCACATGGACATAGAGCCACAGCTCCAGCCGCGCCTTCATGGCGATGTGGCGGCGGGCCTGGGCCAGGGCCGCTTCCTTGCGTTCCAGCAGGAACTGGATCTGCTGCAACCGTTCATCGGCGCGGCCGCTGCGCATGGCGGCCATCACCTTGTCGCCGATGGCGGCCAGGGCGCGGGCGTTGCCATCGCGGTGATAATTGCCCGACAGGCGCTGGCCCAGCGATCCGGCGATGCGGCATTCCTCCAGGCTCATCCGCACCAGCGCGGCATCATCGGCGCCCAGCGGCTGCGCGGCCAGATCCAGCTGGCGATCGAGCGTGCGCACCGCCTCCAGCATCTGCTGCTGCGTCACCTCCCCGCGATTGGCCGACAGTTTTTCGGGCAGGGTGGCATAAAGGCTGATGCCCCACAGCCCCGACAGGATGACGATCATCATCAGCGCCCAGGCCAGGGTGTGGACATTCCAGCCCAGCTGGAAGCCGGTGTGCAGTGTGCCGATGACGATCAGCGACAGGCCCAGATAGACATGGGCGCTGGTCCAGCCCTTCAGGCTGAACGGCTTTGATCCGATCACCCGCTTGCGCACGCCCAACAGCGAAAGCCAGACGATCATGCCGGCGCCGATGCTGCCCAGCGTATAGCCCAGCCAGGTGCCGCCGTTGGGGCGCGGCGTTGCATCGGTGAGCAGATAGGCCAGCAGGGCAACGATGCTGATGGTGCCCGCCACCTTGGCCCAGCGGCCGCGCCGATGGCCCAGAAAGCCTTCGTGTGCCGTGTCGCGCGGGGCGCGGGTGACGGCCTTGCCGGTCATCGCTTTTCGGGTGGGCGCGGTGCTGGCCATCACTGGCCCTCCCGGCCCATCAGGGCGACCGACAGGAATTGTTCGGGCGAGACGCGGATGGCAGCGCCGGTGGGGCAGGCACGCACGCAGGCCGGGCCGCCGTCCTGGCCCGAACACATGTCGCACTTGATCGCCTTCTTGGCCTTTTCGGCATAGGCGGGATCGGCCTTCTTGGCCCATTTGTGGCTGGGCTCACCGGGGCCGGGGCCATTGCCGAACAGGAACCAGCTCAAGAGCCACGGCTTTTTCGGCGGCACCTTGTCCATGCGGATCACGCCATAGGGGCAGTTGCGCTGGCAATTGCCGCAGCCGATGCAGGTGTCGTCGATATAGACCTCGCCGGTGGGGCCACGATGGATGGCATTGGGCGGGCAATCGGCCATGCAGTGCGGATGCTCGCAGTGGCGGCAGCTGGTGGGCACGTGCAGATGGGCATAGGTGCGCCCGGCTTCGCGATCCAGCCGCGACAGGCCATCGTGGGTGTCGGCGCAGGCCTTCTCGCAATTGTCGCAGCCCACGCAGAGCTTTTCGTCGATCAGCAGCACATCGGTGGCTTCGCCGACGCCCTGATCCACCAGGAAATTGGCCACCCCGGTGTACATGTCGACCACGCCGGAAAAACTGTCCTTCTTGGATTCGATGTAATTGTTCAGCCGTGTGCGGTTGGCCATTTCGCCGCGCAACTTGTCGAGCAGTTGCGGCTTGGCGGCCAGCAGCGCCCGGAAGGATTCGCCGGCCAGCCGGATCACGTCGCTTTTCACCGCGGCGCGCACGGTGGCACTGCGCAGCGACCCGTCGATCACCGCCATTTCGCCGACGAAGCTGCCGGCCGGCACATAGGACAGGAACACCGGCTTGCCGCCGATGCTCTTCTCCACCACCATCGAGCCGGAGCGGATGATGAAGATGTCGTCGCCCGCTTCGCCTTCCTTGATGATGGCCTGGCCGGCGCGGATGCTCTCCACCTTGGCCTGGGCAATCACGTCCACCAGATCGGCCGGGGCGAGGCCGGACTTGAAGATCTGCAGCAGGCTGCGCTCGGTGGTGATGCGGGTGATTTCGCGCGCGGCCGATGGCACCTGGCTCATCAGCTTGAGCGCGGCGTTGCGGCTGATCTCCACCAGGATGCAATCGCTGCCGGCGCGGATGGTGGCACCGCGCCGCCGCCCGGAAATCAGGCCGACCTCGCCAAAGATGGTGCCGGCGTTGATCGGCACGGTGATGCCGGGGTCGGTGGGGTTCACCTCCACCAGCACCTGGCCATCGGCGATGCCGAACAGCGAGGAACCGGGCGCGTTGCGTTCGAACACCACGTCGCCGGCGGCATAGCGCTTCACGCTCGAATCAAGCATGAATTCGCGCATCTGCAGGGCCGACATGCCCTGCAGGATGGAGACATTGCTGCGCAGATATTCCAGCCAGTCCGCCACGCTGCGGCCGCCCGGCAGGCCGGCAAACTTGGCCTCCAATATGGGCTCGTCTGCCGGTTTCAGGTCCAGATTGCCGTTGATGAACTCCACCACATCGTGGCCCTGGTTCATGCAATGCTTGATCAGCGGATAGCCGGCGAGCGCGCCCACCACATAGATGCCGGGCGCCGTCGATTCGAAGGTGGCCGACAATTTGGGGAAGGCCAGCCGGTCGCTGGAGGCAAATTCGATGCCGCAGCCCTCGACAAAGCCACGCGGCGGCGCCGAACCCATGCGGGCGATGATGCGGTCGCAGCGGGCGCGCACCTCGCCATCGCGGGTGTCGAGCGTGATGAAGCCCGGCTCGATCGCCTTGGTGGTGGTCTCGGTCATGATGCTGATGCGGCCCGCATCGCGGGCGGCGAGCAGCGCCTTGACATTGGCATCCTTGGCAGTGGCGAAATCGGCCGATCGGTTGACCAGCGTGACACTGTTGTTCTGGGCCGGATCGGCGCACAGGCCCAGGGCGTTTTCGATGCCGGCATCGCCGCCGCCGATCACGAAGATATGTTCATCGGTATATTCGGTGGGATCATCCAGCTGATACTGCACATGGGGCAGGTTGCCGCCGGGGCAGGTCATCAGATTGGGGTTGCCCTGGGTGCCGATGGCCAGGATCACCGTGTCGGCGATGATCTCCTCGCCATTGGTCAGGGTCAGCCGATAGGGCGGGGCGTGGCGCTGCAGCTCGCGCGTCTCGCTGCTGCCGTCGCGCTTGCGGGTGACGATCTTCATCACCGATCCGTCGATGGCCGGCCCGGTGCCAACGATGGATTTCACTTCGGCATGATGCTTCACGTTCACGCCGGCCGCCGCGGTCTGGTCATTCCAGGTGCCCAGCACCACCTCGCGCTTGCCGGCTTCGAAATCCAGTGGCGAGCGCAGCACCAGCTGTGACGGCGTTGCCATCACATGCTTGCCCTTCTGATATTTGTAGATCGTGTCCGACAGATGGTCGGTCTTTTCGATCAGCACGTGGGACAGGCCCAGCCGCGCCGCATGCGCCGCCGCCGACAGGCCGGCCGGGCCCGATCCCACGATGGCGATGCGATAGGCGGTCACGCTGGCTGTACCCCCCCGGTTCTAGCCCCGATCCATGTCCACGCCGTCGCACTCCCCACCAACGGCGATGAACCTGTTGCGATAAATCCTAGCATCTTGATACGCATCGGCTAGACCTAGAATGACGGCCGCGCGCTTTTTTTGTGATCGGCCTGCCGGAGCCCCGCCTGCCATGCTTGCCGAAATCGGCCATTTCGCCCTGATCCTTGCCCTGCTGGTCGCTGCTGCCCAGGCGGTGCTGCCGATGCTGGGGGCGGTGCGCGGCGATGCGGCGCTGATGGCGTTCGGGCGCAGTGCGGCGGCATGTCAGGCCGTGCTGATCGCGCTGGCCTTTGGCTGCCTGATGATCCTGTTCGGCCGGGCTGATTTTTCGGTTGCGCTGGTTGCCAATCACAGCGCGCTGTCGCAGCCCTTGCCCTATCGTCTGGCCGCCACCTGGGGCAATCACGAAGGATCGATGCTGCTGTGGGTGCTGGTGCTGGCGCTCTATGGTGCCGGCATTGCCCGCTTTGGCGACAATCTGCGCACCACGCTGCAGGCGCGCGTGCTCAGCGTGCAGGCGATGATCTCGGTCGCCTTCCTGGCCTTTGCGCTGTTCACCTCCAACCCGTTCGCGCGGCTGTCGCCGGCGCCGCTCGACGGGGCGGAACTCAACCCGCTGCTGCAGGATCCCGGCCTCGTCTTCCACCCGCCGCTGCTGTATCTGGGCTATGTCGGTTTTTCGGTCACCTTCAGCTTTGCCGTGGCCGCCCTGCTGGAAGGCCGCGCCGATCCGGCCTGGGCGCGCTGGATGCGGCCCTGGGTGCTGGCGGCGTGGGTGCCGCTCACCATCGGCATCACGCTGGGCAGTTTCTGGGCCTATTACGAACTGGGCTGGGGCGGCTGGTGGTTCTGGGATCCGGTGGAAAATGCCAGCTTCATGCCCTGGCTGCTGGGCACCGCGCTGCTGCATTCGGCCATCGTCACCGAAAAGCGCGGCAGTCTGGCCGGCTGGACGATATTGCTTGCCATCCTCGCCTTCTCGCTGTCGCTGATCGGCACCTTCCTTGTCCGCTCCGGCATCCTCACCTCGGTGCATGCCTTTGCGGTCGATCCCGAACGCGGTGTGTTCATCCTGGCCATGATCATCGGCGCCACCGGCACGGCGCTGGCGCTGTTCGGCGTGCGCGCGCCGCAGATGAAATCGGGCGCGCTGTTCGGCAGCATCAGCCGCGAAGCCGGGCTCACGCTCAACAATCTGCTGCTGATGGCGCTCACTGCCGTGGTGTTCCTGGGCACCTTCTATCCGGTGATCATGGAAGCGGTGGCGCCGGCCAACAAGATTTCGGTGGGCCCGCCCTATTACAATCTGGTGTTCGTGCCGCTGTCGGTGCCGTTGCTGCTGCTGGTCACCGCCGGGCCGATGCTGGCGTGGAAGCGCGATGATCTGGCAACGCTGGGCCGCAAACTGCTGGTGCCCGCCGTGCTCACGGGCGCACTGCTCGCCGGCCTGTCGCTGTGGACCGGGCTGGCCAAGGCAACGGCCGCCCTGGGGCTGGCGCTGGGCGGCTGGCTGGTGCTGGGCGCAGCTCTGGTGCTGGTGCGGCGCTGGTGGGGGGCGGGCGGCTTTTCCTGGCGGCTGGTGCGCACCACGCCGGCGGCCAGCATCGGCCTGGCACTCGCCCATGCCGGGCTGGGCTTCACCACCGCGGGCATCGCGGCGATGACCAGCTTTGCCGCCGAACATATATTGGTGATGCGCCCCGGCGAGACCACCAGCGCCGGGCCATTGCGCCTGACCATGCTGGGCGCGCAAGAGGTGGACGGGGCCAATTATCGCGCCATGCGCGCGCGGTTCCTGGTGCGCCAGAACGGCGGCGAACGCATCCTGGTTTCGGAACGCCGCTTTTACGACAACAGCCGCAACCAGACGACCGAGGCCGGCATTGGCGTGTCGGTGCTGGGCAACCAATATGTCGCCATCGGCGATGTCCAGTCCGATGCGCGCGGCCAGGGGCTGGTGGTGCGGCTGTACTGGCATCCGCTGGTGGGCTGGATCTGGTTTGGCGGCCTGCTGATGGCGCTGGGCGGCGCGGCCAGCCTGTCGGATCGCCGTTTCCGCATCGGCGCCCCGCAACGCCGCGCACCCCTTGCGCCCAATCTGGTTCCGGCCGAATAAGCCGCCATGCAGCGCCTGCTCTTCATTGCGCCGATCATCGCCTTTGTCGGCCTCGCCGGATTCCTCGGCTATGGCCTGACGCAGGATCCCAAGCAGCTGCCCAGCCAGCTGATCGACCGGCCGCTGCCCGAATTCGCCCTGCCCGGCATCGATGGCCCCGTGCTGGCCAGCGCCAGCTTCAGGGGCGAACCGCGCCTGCTCAACGTGTGGGCGAGCTGGTGTGCGGCCTGCCCGCAGGAGCATCCGGTGCTGGAACGCATCGCCGCCGAAGGCTTCCCGGTCTATGGCATCGCCTGGAAGGACAAGCCGGACGACAGCCGTGCCTTCCTGGCCCGCTTCGGCAATCCCTATGCCGGGCTGGGCATGGATCAGGCCGGGCGCACCGCCATCGATCTGGGCGTCACTGGCGCGCCGGAAAGCTTTGTGGTGGATAAACGGGGCCGGGTGCGCTTCAAGATCGTCGGCCCGATCAGCCCGGAACAATGGGAAGGCGAGATCAAGCCCCTGATGCAGAAGCTGAGGGCCGAGGCATGAGGCGTCTGCTGCTTGCCCTCGCTCTGGCCCTGGCCCTTGCCGCCCCAGCCACTGCCGTCATGCCCGATGAAATGCTGGCCGATCCCGCCCAGGAACAACGCGCGCGCAGCATTTCCAAGGATTTGCGCTGCGTCGTCTGCCAGAATCAGAGCATCGACGACAGTGACGCGCCGCTGGCCCGCGACCTGCGCCTGCTGGTGCGCGAACAGATCACCCTGGGCAAGACGGATGCCGAGGTGCGCGATTATGTGGTCGCCCGCTATGGCAATTTCGTGCTGCTGAAACCGCCGGTGGAAGGCGACACGCTGCTGCTGTGGGCCGGGCCGTTTGCCGTGCTGATCCTGGGCGGGATTGGTGTCGCGGTCTGGCAACGCCGCAAACCCGTCACCGCCGCCGATGCCCCCCTTTCCGATGCCGAACGCGCCGAACTGGATCGGCTGAGCTGAAACCGGACCTGTCATGACCCTGTGGATCATCCTTACCGCCATGGCGGCCCTGGCCGCCGCCTGGCTCACCATCCCGCTGGTGCGCCGCCACGATGCCCGCGTGGATGCCCGCGCCGCCACCATCGCGGTGCTGAAGGACCAGCTGGCCGATGTCGATGTGCAGCTGGCCGCCGGCAGCATCCAGCCCGGTGAAGCCGAAGGGCTGCGCAACGAGATCCGCCGCCGCCTGCTCGCCGCCGGCCATATCCCGGCCGAGCTTGATCGCACCATGGGCCAGAAATCCCTGTCGGGCCTGGCGCTGGGCATGGCGGCGATGGTCGCGGTGGCCGCCGCCGCGCTCTACACCAACATGGGCCAGCCCGAACTGGCCGGCACCGCCGCTGCACCTGGGGCCGCGCCGCCCGCCGCCGCTGCCGCCGCGCCGCCGGCCCAGGCCCAGGCCGAAGTGGCGCAGCTGATCACCGGCCTGGAACAGAAGATGCAGGCCAACCCGCAGGATCCCGAAGGCTGGCGCATGCTGGGCTGGAGCTATTTCCAGACCGGGCGTTATGGCGATGCCGCCAGGGCCTATGCCCGCGCCATCGCGCTGAAACCCGATGGTGTCGGGTACCAGTCCGCCTATGGCGAGGCGTTGGTGCAGGAAGCCGGCGGGCAGGTGACGCCAGCCGCGGCGGCGGCCTTTGAACGGGCGGCGAAACAGGATGGCGCCGATGCCCGTGCCCGTTATTTCCTGGGCGTGCGCAAGGCCGAAACTGGCGACCGCAAGGGCGCGATCGACGATTGGCTGCGCCTGCTGGCCGATTCGCCGGCCGATGCGCCGTGGCTGCCGCAGCTGCGCGGCGTGATCGAACAGACGGCCGCGCAGGCGAAGATCGACATCGCCGCCCGGCTGGCCGCCACCCGCCCGGTGGGCAATGCCAGCGTGCCCGGCCAGCCCGACCCGGCCGCTGCTGCTGCCGCCACCGCGGCATCGGCGGCCCCGGCCGGCGTGATGCCCAGCCCCAGCCGCGAACAGGTGCAGGCTGCCAGCGCGATGACCCCGGCCGACCGGCAGGCGATGATCCGCGGCATGGTGGATGGGCTGGCCGAAAAGCTGAAGGCCAATCCGAAGGACGAAGCCGGCTGGCTGCGCCTGATCCGCGCCCGCCAGGTGCTGGGTGACACGGCGGCGGCGCGCACCGCGCGGGATCAGGCGCTGGCGGCCTTTGCCGGCGATGCGGCCGCGCAAGGCCGGATCAGGGCAGCGGCGGCGGAGATGGGGCTTTAATCATCCGGCCCCAAACTTGGATCCAGATCACGCGGGCGGATGAATTTCACCAATTCGGCGCGGCCGCCGTCGATCTGGGCCCAGCGGTCGATCGCGATGTCCAGCCGGGCCAGGGTGGCGGTGGGGTATTTCAGCTCGGCCTCGGCCCGCAAGGCGCCGCCCGGCGGCACCAGTTCCAGCAGCAGATCCTCCAGCCCCGGATTGTGGCCCACCAGCATGGCATGGGCATGATCGTCGGAGAAACCCGCGCACAATTCCACCAGCGTGGCCGATGAACTGAGATAGATGCGCTGTTCATAGACCGGGGCGAGCGGCCGGTTCATGCCGGCTTCCAGCCCCTCGATCGTCTGGCGCACGCGCACCGCCGGCGAGGCGAACACATGGCCCGGATCGGGCATGTCGCCGCGCCGGATCGCCGCGCCCAGCCATTGCCCCACCTTCATCGCCGCGCGCCGACCGCGATCATTCAGCGGCCGATCGAAATCGCGCAGGATCGGATCGTCATAGCCCGATTTGGCATGCCGCAAGAGGATGAGCGTCTTCATGGCGGCCCAAGGCTTCGCACATCGGCCGGGCGTTTGCCAGAGGGGGCACCAGCCTGCACCAGCGCCACCGCCTGTTCCAGCGTGACCCGTTCGATGCCCACCCCGGCCGGAAAGGCCGCCAGCAGCCGGCTGGGCACGGCCGCGCCCAGCAGCACGAAATGGCCGCGATCGTCGGCCCGGCGGATCAGCCGGCCGAACGCCTGCGCCAGCCGCCCCATCACCACCCGATCATCAAAGCTGTTGCCGCCGCCGGCCAGCCGCCGGGCGGCGTGCAGCACGGTGCGGCGCGGCCAGGGCACGCCTTCCATCACCACCAGGCGCAAACTGTCGCCCGGCACATCCACCCCATCGCGCAGGGCATCGGTGCCCAAAAGGCTGGCCCCCGGTTCGGCGCGGAACATGTCCACCAGCGTGCCGGTGTCGATCGGATCGACATGCTGGGCATAGAGCGGCAGCCCGGCGCGGGCCAGCGGATCGGCCAGGCGGGCGTGCACGGCGCGCAGCCGGGCAATGGCGGTGAACAGGCCCAGCGTGCCGCCGCCGGCCGCCACGATCAGCGCGCGATAGGCGTGGGCCAGCGCCGCCACATCGCGCGGGCGCACATCCGTCACGATCAGCACGCGGGCCTGGGCGCCATAATCGAACGGGCTGGCGGCGGCGAAATGCAGCGCCGGCCCCGGCAATTGCGCCGCCCCGGTGCGGGCATCGGCATCGCGCCAATCATCGGCCGCGGCATCCGGGCGGGATCGCAGCGTGGCCGAGGTGACGAGCACGCCATGGGCGGTTTCCAGCACCGCACCGGCAAAGGGTCGCATCGGATCGAGCCAGCGCCGCTGGATGCCCACATCCAGCAAGCGGCCATCGGCGCGCAGGATTTCCAGCCAGTCGATGAAATCCGGATCGGCCGGGCCGCCCAGCCGGGCCAGCAGTGCCGTCCAGGCGGTAATCAGCGCGCCGCGCAGTTGCAGGCCGGCGCGCGCACCCTCCACCCGCGCCCGCGCCCCGCCATCCAGCCAGTCGGGCGGATCATCCAGCAGATCGGCCAGCCGCCCATCCAGCTGCGCCAGCGGCCGCGCCAGCAGCTGCAGCGCCGTCGCCGCGGCGGCCGCCGCCTCCACCAGCCGGGGGGACACCTCGGCCACCTCGGTTTCCAGGCCATAAAGGCTGTCCGCTTCGTCGGCCGGGGCGCGGGCCAGCACCTGGGCGCGCACGGCGGCCAGCAGCCGCTCCACCGCCGTGTCGCCGCCATCGGCCGCGATGCGCGCCGCCCAGGCCTCGTTCGGCAGGGCGCGGGCCGCTTCGGCCACCGCCTCCACGGCGCGGGCGGCGGCGTCGTCATAGCTGATGCAATCGGCCAGCCGCGCCGACAGGCCGCGCCGGCGGCCCCGGCCGGCCGCCCGTTCCGGCCCCAGCAGCCAGTTCTTCAGTTCCACCGCCTCGCGCCCCGTCAGCGCCACGGCAAAGGTGGCATCGGCGGCGTCGAACAGATGATGGCCTTCATCGAAGACGATGCGGTTGAGGCCGGCGCCCTCGGCCCGGCCGCGCGCGGCGTTGATCATCACCAGCGCGTGATTGGCGATCACCAGATCGGCGCCGGCGCTGGCCCGCGTGGCGCGCTCGATGAAGCAGCTGCGATAATGCGGGCAGGCGGCATAGATGCATTCGCCGCGCCGATCGGTCAGCCCGGCAAAGCTGGTGCGGCCAAACAGCGGCGGCAGCCAGCCGGGCAGATCGCCGCCCACCATGTCACCATCGCGGGTATAGGCCGCCCAGCGCTCCGCCAGCCGGGCAAACACCGCCGCGCGCCCGCCAAAGCCGCCCTGCACCGCATCTTCCAGATTGAGCAGGCACAGATAATTTTCGCGGCCCTTGCGCACCACCACCCTGGCGCGGCGTTCCGCCGGATCGGGCCAGATGCGCTGCGTTTCGGCATCCAGCTGGCGTTGCAGCGCCTTGGTATAGGTGGCCACCCACACCGCGCCATCGGCATCGGCCGCCCAGCGCGCGGCCGGCGCCAGATAACCCAGCGTCTTGCCGATGCCGGTGCCGGCTTCGGCCAGCACCATGTGCGGCCGGCCCGCCTGCTGCCGGGGCGCAAAGGCCTGGGCGGCAGCGCGGGCATAGGCGCGCTGGCCCTCGCGCTGTTCGGCGTCTGGCCCCACCAGCCGGGCCAGTTCGGCGTCCACCGCACGCTCATCCAGCCGCACGGCGCGCGGGGCCGGGCGGGCCGCGGCCTCCTCCCAGCGCGGCAGGGTCTGGAAGACATGGCGTTCGGGGGCCTTGGGCTTGTCGATCAGCCGGGCCAGATGCGGTGCCCAGCCCCAGCGTTGGCGGACCAGGCCTTGCAGGCTGGTCCAGGCACCATGGCGCTGTTGCCAATCATCGCGCCCCGGCACCGCCAGCAGCGCGGCGGCGGCGCGTTGCAGGAAGGCGGCATCGCCCTCATGAACCGGCGGGGCGATGCCCAGCGCGCCGGCCAGCCCGCGCGCGGTGGGCACCACAAAGCGCGCCGGAAACAGAAAGGCGAACAATTCCAGCAGATCCAGCCCCGCCAGCTCGCCCAGCCCCAGCCGGCTGGCGGTGACGGGCGCATTGAGCAGCAGGTGCGGGCTGTCGCCGGCGCGGGCCATCGCCTCGCCCCGTCCCAAGGCGCGCACCACCCCGTGCGCATCGGCAATCCACACGCCGGCATGGCTGGCCACCAGCGCCGGCAGCGCCAGGCTGGCTTCGCCGGATTCAGTTGCGCTCATGCCGCCGGGTTGCCAAAGGGGGCCATCGATTCAACGATAGCCGCAAGCCATGACCACGCAAATCCTGCAAGCCGCCGCGCTCGACAACAAGGCCTGGCCCTTTGAAGAAGCCCGCAAGGTGCTGGCCCGCTATCCGGGCGGCGTGCCCGCCGGCCAGGCGGTGATCTTCGAGACCGGCTATGGCCCGTCGGGCCTGCCGCACATCGGCACCTTTGGCGAAGTGGTGCGCACCACCATGGTGCGCCGCGCGTTCGAGGCGATGGCGCCGGGCGTGAAGACGCGGCTGGTGGCGTTTTCGGATGACATGGACGGGCTGCGCAAGGTGCCCGACGGCATTCCCAACCCCGACATGCTGCGCGAAGACCTGGGCAAGCCGCTGACAAAGGTGCGCGATCCGTTCGGCACCCACCCCAGCTTCGGCCAGCACAACAATGCAAGGCTGCGCGCGTTTCTGGATTCGTTCGGCTTTGATTATGAATTTCTCAGCTCGACCGAATGCTACGCCAGCGGCATGTTCGATGCGACGCTGCTGAAGATACTGGCGCATTATGATGATGTGATGGGCATCATCCTGCCCACGCTCGGCCCCGAACGCCGCGCCACCTATTCGCCGTTCCTGCCGGTTGATCCGCTGCTGGGCACGGTGCTGCAGGTGCCGATCGTGGCGCGTGACGTGGCGGCCGGCACGGTGTCCTATGTGCGCCCCGGCACCAACGACATGGTCACGGTTCCGGTCACCGGCGGAAATTGCAAACTGCAATGGAAGGTCGACTGGGCGATGCGCTGGCTGGCGCTGGGCGTCGATTATGAAATGGCCGGCAAGGATCTGATCGACAGCGTGATCCTGTCGGGCAAGATCGTGCGGGCGCTGGGCGGCAACCCGCCCGCCGGTTTCAATTACGAGCTGTTCCTGGATGGCGAAGGCGCCAAGATTTCCAAGTCCAAGGGCAATGGCCTGACCATCGAACAATGGCTGGACTATGGCCCGCCGGAATCCCTGGCGCTCTACATGTTCCAGAGCCCGCGCAAGGCCAAGCGCCTGCATTATGACGTGATCCCGCGCGCCATCGAGGATTATGCCGATTTCCTCGGCCGCTATCCCGAACAGCCGCTGGAACAGCAGCTGGGCAACCCGGTGCACCATATCCACGAAGGCGCCCCGCCCGCGCCCGCCCTGCCGGTCAGCTTCTCGCTGCTGCTGAACCTGGCTTCAGTGGCCGCCACCGACGATCCGGCGCGGCTGTGGGGCTTTGTGAAGAAATATGCGCCGGGTTCATCGCCGGAAACCCACCCCCTGCTCGACCGGCTGGTCCACCACGCCGCCGCCTATGCGCGCGATTTCGTTGTCCCCGGCCTCAACCGCCGCGCGCCGACGCCGGAAGAAGCCACCGCCCTGCGCGATCTGGATGCGCGCCTCGCCGCCGTAGGCGAAGGGGCCGACGCGGAAAGCTATCAGTTCGAAGTCTACGAAGCCGGCAAGGCCGCTGCTTATGAAAACCTGCGCGACTGGTTCAAGGCGCTCTATGAAATCCTGATCGGCTCCCAGAACGGCCCGCGCATGGGTGGCTTCATTGCGCTTTACGGTCTGGCGCAGAGCCGGGCGCTGATTGCGGATGCGCTGAAGGGCTAAAGGAAGAAGGCCTCCGGCGGGCAGGGGCGAGGCCCCTGCACCCGTTCGTTTTCGAGCATTCAGGTGGGGCGACTATTCGCTCGCGCCCACTTTTGGATGTTCGGCAGCAGTCGTATAATGCTGCCATGTTCATGTTCTTTCTCGTCTTTGTCGGGATCGGTGCCTTCCTGACTGCAGGCGCAACAGCCGCCCTTGCCCGACACCTGACCGGAAAAGACGCTTTGGCCTTGGCGTTCGGCACTCTGACCATGCCAGCCATTATATTGGCGTTGCTGGCTTACTGGCTGGCAACATTGGAGGTGGACGACGCACCTCCCGGAATGGTGATCCTGGGCAACCTTGCCGTGATTGGAGTGATTACGCCTGTTGCGCTGCTGGCCAGCCATCTGACGATCAAGTTTCTAGGCCGTCGCACTTTGCGGAACAGCGGCTAACCACCCCAGTTCTGCCATAGATGAGCAGGCTACCGGATCAGCGCCAGGCAGAAGCGATCACCCAATGACAGGCCGGCGCATTTTGAATGGTACAGATCGGCTTCAGCCGTTCAGACACCAGCCACTGCATCACCCCGTCATGCTGAACTTGTTTCAGCATCCACGGGAGTTTGCCTCGACATGCGATCAGGTGGTGGCACTTGGGCCATGGATGCTGAAACAAGTTCAGCATGACGAGGTTCTCTTTGGGAGGCGCGGGTAAGCGGTAAAGCATGCCCGACGATCCGGCTGTTCAACGTCAGCAGCCGCTGTCGCGCGCCCGCTCGGCCAGAAACGCCGTGACGCCGCCGCGATCCCCGGTGTGCCTTTTGGCCAGCGCCTGCGCTCCCGCCACGACTTGCGCGGCCGCGCGCAGCACGACCCCGTGTTCGGTTTCTTCCAGAACCAAAGTCCCGCCGCCGCTCAACCCAAGCCGCTTGAGCACAGACGGGGGCAGGGTGATATACCCATCTTCACTGACTGGAACCGCCATGGCCATAACCATGCTCATCGCCTGAAATTGCGGTGAACATCAAGCACCGCCCAAAATCGAACGGGTGCAGGGGCCTCGCCCCTGCCCGCCGGAGGCCCCCTTTCCTTCAAACCTCCCTCAAATCCCCAAGCCGCCGTCAAGCGTCTGCGTTGTCCCCGTGATCATCGCGGCGGCCGGGCTGGCGAGGAAGAGCACCAGGGCGGCGACTTCGTCGGCGTGGGCGTGGCGGGGGATGGCCATCATTCCGTGCATCATCTTGGCCATCGGGCCGTTGGCGGGGTTCATGTCGGTATCGACCGGGCCGGGCTGCACCACGTTCACGGTGATGCCGCGCGGCCCGAAATCGCGGGCCAGGCCGCGGCCGATGCCCTGGACGGCGGATTTCGACAGGGCATAGGCGGTGAAGCCGGCCGAGGGCACGCGATCACCGTTCACCGAACCGATGATGATGATGCGGCCATTGTCGTTCATCTGCCGCCCGGCTTCGACCCCGGCGAAATAGACGGCGCGCACGTTGATATCGATCAGCCGGTCCACCGCATCGGCATCAAGGGCCAGCGGATCGCCCATGATGGCGATGCCGGCGTTGATCACCATGATGTCCAGCGCGCCGGCCGCCGCCACGGCCGCGATCAGTTCGTCGCGGTTGGCGCTGTTGGCTTGCACCATGCTGGCCCCGGTTTGGGCGGCCACGGCGGCGGCGGCATCGGGCGAGCCCGAATAGGTGAACACCACCTTGGCCCCGGCGGCGGAAAAATGCGCCACCAGCGCCGCGCCAATCCCCCGGCTGCCGCCAAGGACCATGACCGATTTTCCGGCAAATATGCTCATCTGCGTCAACTCCACGGGCTGGGATTCATCTGCCGTTCTGGCATGAAGGCGTGAGTATTGCCGACAAGCGCAGCCTCTCCAAGCGGGAAACAGCATGACCAAGATTCTCACTGCCCTGATGCTGCTGCTCGCCATTCCGGCCAACGCCGCCGCCGTGGACGAATTCCGTGCCGGCAACTGGGCCGCCGTGGTGCGCGATGGCCGGGCCGAAAACACGGTGGACAGCCTGATCCTGGCCGGCCGCGCCAACCTGTCCATCGCCGGTTATCAGACCAGCGACAAGGCCCGCGCCATGGCGATCATCGCGAGCGCGGAGGCCGATTTCGACAAGGCGCTGGCCCGCGCGCCCGGCAATGTGGAGGCGCAGCTGCAAAAGGCCGTGGCCATCGCCTATCGCGCGCAGCTGACGCGCGGCATCGGCCTGGCCAAGGATGTGCGGCGCCGGTTCGAGGCCATTCGGGCCGCCCATCCCGACAACAGCCTGGTGTGGGGGGCGCTGGGCGGCTGGCATGGCGGCGCGGTGGCAACGGTGGGCAGTTTCCTGGCCGGTTCGGTGCTGGGCGCGAAACGGTCCGAGATGGAGCGCTGCTATGCCCAGGCCCTGCGTCTGGCGCCGGGCCTGCCCTCCACCCGCACCTTCTTCGCCATCACGCTGCTTGATCTGGATCCCGCCAATGCGGCCCGCGCCGCCGGCGTGTTGCGCGGCATCGAGGGGCTGCCGGCCGAGGACGGGTTTGAAGCGATGATGAAGCAGCAGGGCATCGAACTGGCCGCCGCCATCGCGCGCGGCAATCCGGCGGCGGCGCAAGGCGCGGCGCGGCGGCTGAAGGCGTTCAGCCGGCTGGGATAGCGGCGCTGGCCGTGATTGCCAGGCTGTCACCGGGCTGCAGCGCCGTCAGCCAGCGGGCCAGCACATCGGCCGCGCAGGCCACACAGCCTTCGGTGGGCCGGCGATCGGGCTGGCGCACATGCCAGAAGATGGCGCTGCCCAGGCCGGGAACGGGCGGGCTGTCGTTGTGGCCCAGCACCAGGATGATGTCATAGGCATGATCGTCGCGCCACAGCGCCTCGTGGCTGAACCGGTGCGGGCGCAACACCGGCCGGTTGTAGGCCGGATCGTCGGCGCCGTCGCTCCAGCCATCCCACGGCCGCAGGCCGCGCCAGGGCAGCGCGGTGTGCAGGCGCCCCAGCCGATCGCTGCGGATCAGCGCGGCGCGGATCGGCCACAGGCCCAGCGGGGTCTTGCCGTCGCCTTCCCGCTTGTCGGCGGCCGCACACCAGCCGCCCTTGCCGAAACTGGCGGCGTGGGTTTCGCCAAACGCCGTCACCGTGCCGGCGGCAGGGTTGGCGTGGACGATCGTCACAACAAATGCCCCTGCCGGTCGCGCTTGGTGGCCAGATAGGCGGCGTTGTGGGGATTGGCCGGCATGTCGTGCGCCACGCGGCTGACGGCAAGGCCATGGGCGGCCAGGCCCGCCACCTTCAGCGGGTTGTTGGTCATCAACGCCACGCTGGCCACCCCCAGCGCCTGCAGCATGGCAGCGGCCAGGCCGAAATCCCGCTCCTCTGGCTCAAAGCCCAGCCGGGTGTTGGCGTCCACCGTGTCCCACCCCTGATCCTGCAGGGCATAGGCGCGCAGCTTGTTGAGCAGGCCGATGCCGCGGCCTTCCTGTTGCAGATAGAGCAGGATGCCGCCGCCGGCATGGGCCGCGATGGCAGCGATGGCGGCGTGCAGTTGCGGGCCGCAATCGCATTTCAGGCTGCCCAGCACATCGCCGGTGAGGCAGGAGGAATGGATGCGGGCCAGCACCGGGCGGCCGGGATCGGGATCACCGATCAGCAGGGCCAGATGTTCGGGCCCGCCATCGGCCGGGCGGAAGGCGACAACCTGGCAATGTTCGGCATGGGCCAGTGGCAGCCGGGCGCGGGCCGAAACCTGCACGCGCGCCTGTGCCGGCGGCAGGGCAAGCGCGGCATCGGCCGGGCAGGCGACAGCGGCCGCCGCGCCGGCCAGCGGCACGGCATAGACGGCCGGGATCAGCCCGGCATGCTTGGCCAGCACAATGGCGGCGCGGGCCGATGCGGCATCGCCGGCCAGCACGCGGGTGCGGAACGGGCCCTTGAACGGGGTGGCCAGATCGAGCACCGGATCGGCCACCGCGCGGCTGCCGGGCAGATCAAGCCAATCGGGCCGGTCCACCCACACCGGTTCGGGATCGGGCGCGGCCGCGGCGATCTGGTTGGCCAGGTTGAGCACGGCGGCCCGGCGGGCGGTGATGATCAGGCCGGCGCGGCTGGTGGCCTCCAGCGCGGCCAGGGCATCGGCATCGGCCAGTTCGGCCGACAGCACGGCCAGTTGGCCGACGCCGACGATGCGGCCGCGGCGCAGCGCATCGCTGGCCGCTTCGGCCAGGAAATCGGCGGCGATGCTCACAGCTCCAGCGTCACGATCTGGGGGATGTGATCCGATGGCTTGCCCCAGTCGCGCGCGTCCTTGATGGCTTCAAAGGCGGTGGCGCGGCCGGACAGCTGCGGCGACGACCAGATGTGATCCAGCCGCCGGCCGCGATCGGAGGAGCGCCAGTCGTTGTTGCGATAGCTCCACCAGGTGAAGAATTTCTCTGGCGCCGGGTTGAAGCGGCGACCAAGATCGACCCAGTCATGGCTGGCCTGCAGGCGGTTCAGCAGATCGACCTCCACCGGCGTGTGGGACACGACATCAAGCAGCGCCTTGTGGTTCCACACATCGCATTCCAGCGGCGCGATGTTGAAATCGCCAACGATCACCGCCGGTTCGGTGAGCGCTTCCGACCAGCGGGTCATGCGTTCGACGAAATCCAGCTTCTGGCCGAATTTCGGGTTCACCGCACGGTCGGCCACGTCGCCGCCGGCCGGCACATAGACATTCTCCAACAGCACGCCGCCCGGCAGGCGCACGCCGATGTGGCGGGCCTCGCCATTGTCCTGCCAGTCATAGCGCCAGGCGCCTTCGATCGGAATGCGGGCGATGGTGGCCACGCCATGGTGCATGCGCTGGCCATTGAGCACGCGGTGGGCATAGCCAAGCTGTTCGAACAGGGCGTGCGGGAAGATGTCGTTGGCGACCTTGGTTTCCTGCAGGCACAGCACATCGGGTTGATGCCGTTGCAGGAACTGCGCCACGATATCGGCGCGGGCGCGGACGCTGTTGATGTTCCAGGTGGCGATGCGAATGGCCATGGGCTTGGCTTTTGGGCGGATTCGCCGCGCATTGCAACGCTACTTGCTGTCGGCCAGCGGGTGCCGTGTGTTGACCAGTTCCACCAGCGCGGCGGCAGCAACATGGGTGTAGATCTGGGTGGTGGCGATATCGGCATGGCCCAGCAGCATCTGCACGGCGCGCAGATTGGCCCCGCCTTCCAGCAGATGGGTGGCAAAGGCGTGGCGCAGCACATGCGGTGAAATGCGCGCCGGCGGGATGCCGGCCTCGGCCGCCAGCGCCTTGACCAGCTGCCACAGCCGCAGGCGGGACAGATGACCCGCCCTGGCCGTTCCCGCGCCGGGCGTGCGCCCCCGGCTGTCGGCCGGAAACAGAAAGCGGCTGCCGTCTGGCAGATGCGCGGCCCAGGCCAGCACCGCGGCCTCTGCCCGGCGGCTCACCGGCACCAGCCGTTCCTTGTTGCCCTTGCCCAGGATGACCATGTGGCCGCGCCCCGGCCGCACGCTGGCGCGCGGCAGGCTGACCAGCTCGCTGGCGCGCAGGCCAGAGCCATAGAGCAGCTCGATCAGGGCGGCGAGGCGCAGCACCGCCGGATCATCCGGCCGCGCCGCCTGGCGTTCGGCCAGCGCCGCGAACAGCCGTTCCACATCGCCGGCCCCCAGCGATCTGGGCAGCGGCCGGGCGGCGCGTGGCAGTTGCAGATCGGCGGCGCCATTGTCGGGCCTGATGCCATCGGCCATCAGGAACAGCAGGAACTGCCGCACCGCCGACGCCTTGCGCGCCGCGCTGGCCCGCGCCAGCGGGGCCCAGTGCCCGGCCAGCCGGGCCAGTGCGGCGGCATCGGCCTGCGCCAGCCGGCCCCCCAGCCAGTCGCTGGCCTGCGCCAGGTCGCGGCGATAGGCGATGATGGTGTTTGCTGCCGCGCCGCGTTCGGCGGCCAGATGATCGAGGAACAGCGCGATGGCGCGCGCATCGGCAATGGCCGTGGTCACGGCAGCATCGTCCGCATCACCGCTTCGGCGGCCAGCCGCCGCGCCTCCTGGGGCCGGTTGCAGGCGATCAGCGCGGCCAGGATCGCCTGCACATGGGCGGGCGGCACATCGGCCCAGCCGCCGGTGCCGGCGGCCTGCAGGCCGGTCGCGGCCAGCAGCATCACCTCGCCGGCCGCGCCGCGCCGGGCGGCGGCGGCCAGCGCCACCGTCCAGCGATTGGCCAGCGGCTGCACGCGATCCGCCGTGGCACGGCGCCAGTCTGCCGTTGGGTTCAGCCCGGCCAGCGCCGCGGCCAGCATGGCCTGCCCGTGCGCCGGCGCATCCGATTGCTGCACGAAATCGCGAAAGCCCGCCGCGCTGGCCGGCTGCGCGCCGGCCACGGCCAGCAGCGCCCAGGCGCGGGCCTTGATGGCGGCATCCGCCGTGGCCGCCACCGGCCACCAGGCCGCTGCCCGCCGGGCATCGCCGGCCGCCAGCAGCGCGGCGATGATCCAGTCTGCCTGATCGGCCAGCGCCGCATCCGGTTGCAGCGCGGCGGCCGGGCCGGCGGTTTCCAGCAGGGCGCCATGATCACGGCCGTCGCCGCGCAGGCGGGCCAGCGCGGCACCGCGCGCCGCCAGGCTGCCGGCGGTGAAGGCATCGCGCAGATTGGCGGCACGGCTGCCGGCCGGAAAGCCGCCGCTGGCATCGGCCGGAGACAGGGCGGCGATGCCGCTGGCCAGTTCCGCCGTCGAAAGCGCGCCCATCGCGGCGGCCGGGCGCAGCAGCGCCAGCCGCGTCGCTTCCGGCAGGCCGGCATTGCGCACCGCCCAGCCGGCATGGGCCGGGCCCAGGGCGGCCAGCCGATCGGCCGGCACCGGCACGCCGGCCGCCGTGGCCACGCCATAGCGATACAGCGTCAGCCCCGGCACCTCTTCCCAGTTGATGCCATCGGCGCGACCGGCGCCACCGGCCAGCACCACCACGCGCTGCGCCAGCCGCACATCAAAGCTGGCCACACGGCTGCGCTGGCTGCGCAGGGCATCGATCAGATTGGCAGCCGTGATGTCGTCCCCATCCATCGCCGCGCACATGCCCCAGGCCAGATCCCACAGCGGCGATGGCGACAGCGCCCGCCCGGTCGCCGCGATCGGGCACAGGCCGGCGATGTCGCCGGCGGCCAGGCTGATCTGCGCTGCGGCCTGGTAGGTGGCGGGGGTGAAGCGATCCACCGGCAGCGCATCGATCAGCCGGCGCGCACCATCCACGATGCCCAGCCGCAGCAACAGGCCGGCGCGCGCCGCCACCCAATCACCATCGTTCACGCCGGCCGGGGTTGGCGCGCGGCTGAGCAGGGCGCGCGCGACCATGATGCTGGCCCAGCGCGACACCAGCGGCCGGCCGATGCGCCCGGCCAACGCCGCCACGAAGCGGCCATTGCTGCCGGCAAAGGCGGTGATCGCCAGCCCGCCGCTGGCCGGCCCCAGCGTGCCGATCGGCGCGCCCGGCGGCAGCACAACACGCACCGCAAAGGGATCGGCCACGGCGGCGGCCGGCGGCGGGGCTTCGGCAGGCAGCAGGGGCGGTTCCCCGGCTGCGGCCTCGGCCGGCGGCGGGGCAAGACCGGGCAAGGGGGCGGGCGCGGCCGCCGGGGGCGGCGGCGGCGTCTCGAAGCCGGGCGGCAGCAGCGATTTGGGCGCATCGGGCCGCTGGCCCGCCACCGGCGCGGCCAGCAGAATGGCGCTGGCCAGCAGGGTGGTGGCCTGCCGGGCGGTGAGGCGGCGAACCCGCTGTGGGCGCTGGCGCTTGCTTGCAGGGACCATACCCCGGTGTATAGCGGTGAGCGTGAACAACGGCGACCCGAAAATCCCGCCGGCCGCTGATCCCGGCCAGGCCGAACGGCTGGTGCTGGCGGCGCGCCGGCCGGTGACGCTGATCGGCCTGATGGGGGCGGGCAAATCCAGCATCGGCAAGCGGCTGGCCGATCGGCTGGGCCTGCCATTCGTGGATGCGGATGACGAGATCGTGCTGGCCGCCGGCCTGTCCATCCCCGAGATTTTCGAACGCTTTGGCGAAGCGCATTTCCGCGATGGCGAACGCCGGGTGATCGCGCGGCTGATCGATGGCAGCCCCAAGGTGATCGCCACCGGTGGCGGCGCGTTCATGAACGACGAGACGCGGGCGCTGATCCTGGCCCGCACGCTTGGCGTGTGGCTGGATGCCGATATCGCCACGCTGGTGGAACGGGTGCGGCGGCGCGGTGGCCGGCCGCTGCTGGCCGGGCGCGATCCCGGCCAGGTGCTGCGCGAACTGGCGGCGGTGCGCAGCCCCGTCTATGCGCTGGCCCCCATCCGCATTGCCAGCAAGGCCGGGCCGCATGGGGACACGGTGGAGGCCATCATCACCGCGCTGGCCGCCGCCAACAGCAACAGTGGAGCGTTGCCATGATCGTCGATGTCGCGCTGGGCGACCGTTCCTATCCCATCCACATCCGGCCCGGCCTGCTGGGCGATGCCGGGGCCGTGCTCGGCCCGTTTGCGCGCGGCGGCCGGCTGGTGGTGGTGAGCGACGCGACGGTGGCGGGCCATCATCTGGCCACCCTGGCCGCGGGCCTGCCCCAGATCAGGCTGGAGACCATCGTGCTGCCGCCGGGCGAGGCGACCAAGGATTGGACGCATCTCCAACTGGTGGTGGAACGGCTGCTGGCGCTGGGGGTGGAGCGCAGCGATGCCGTGGTGGCGCTGGGCGGCGGCGTGATCGGCGATCTGGTCGGCTTTGCCTGTTCGATGCTCAAGCGCGGTTGCCGCTTTGTGCAGGTGCCGACCACGCTGCTGTCGCAGGTGGATTCCTCGGTGGGCGGCAAGACGGCGATCAACGCCGTGGCCGGCAAGAATCTGGTGGGGGCCTTTCATCAGCCGGTGGCCGTGCTGATCGATCCCGCCGTGCTGGCCACCCTGCCGCGCCGCGAACTGCTGGCCGGCTATGCCGAGGTGGTGAAATATGGCCTGATCAACGATGCCGGCTTCTTTGCCTGGTGCGAGGCCAACGCCGCCGCCGTGCTGGCCGGGGACAGCGCGGCGCAGATCCACGCCATCGCCCACAGTTGCCGCGCCAAGGCCGCCGTGGTTGCCGCCGACGAGCGCGAGACCGGTGATGTGCGCGCCCTGCTCAATCTGGGCCACACCTTTGGCCATGCCCTTGAAGCGGAAACCGGCTTTTCCAGCCGGCTGCTGCATGGCGAGGCGGTGGCGCTGGGCCTCGTGCTGGCGCACCGCCTGTCGGCCCGGCTGGGCCTGTGTGCGGCCCAGGATGCAGCGCGGGTGACGGCACATCTGGCCGGGCTGGGCCTTGTGACCGAGGTGCGTGACCTGGGCCTGGCCTGCGACGCGGCCCGGCTGGTCGACCACATGACCCACGACAAGAAGATGAGCGGCGGCCGCCTCGCCTTCATCCTGACCCGCGGCATCGGGCGCAGTTTCGTCTCCCGCGAGGTCGATCTCGCCGCGGTGGCGGCGTTCCTGGCCGGCGAACTGGGTTAGACCATCGCCATCAGCGTGGCATTGCCGCCGGCCGCGGTGAGGTTGGTGGCGATGGTCACTTCGTCCACCAACCAGTCGGGGCGGTAATCGCCGCTGGCATCGGCGCGCTGCACGATCGGGATCGGCCCGGCCATGGCGGCGATGGCGGCGCGGGTGGCGGCGTCATCGGCCTCCAGCAGCACGGCGGCATGATCCCCGGCGGCGGGCAGCGCCGCCAGCCAGCTTGTGCGCGCGGCCACGGTGGCGGGCAGGCCGGCCGGTGCGCCCAGCGGCCAGACAATGTGGGCGTGATTGCCCTGCGCCAGCGCGTGGCCCAGGCCCAGGATCAGGCCATCGGCGCTGGCCGGCAGCAGCAGCACGGCCCCGCGCGGGTGCAGGCTGTAATGGTTGCGTTCGCCCACCGGTCCGGGCAGATCATGCCTCGCGCCGGCCAGCCGGGGCAGGGCGGCCAGCCGCGCCGCCAGCGCCGGCTGGCCCGCCGCCGCCAGCCAATCGATCAACGCCGCCAGCGCCGGATCGGCCGGGCCATCGGCGGCAATGCCATCGGCCGGCCGCGCCCGCACCAGCCGGCCCAGATAGAGCGGCCCGCCGGCCTTTGGCCCGGTGCCAGACAGGCCGCGCCCGCCAAAGGGCTGCACCCCCACCACCGCGCCGATGATGTTGCGGTTGACATACAGGTTGCCGGCCGCGACCTGCGCCGTCACCTGCGCGATCGTCTCGTCCAGCCGTGTGTGCAGGCCGAAGGTGAGGCCATAGCCGGTGGCATTGATCGCGGCGATCACGCCGGCCACTGCCTCGCGCTGGAACCGCAGCACGTGCAGCACCGGGCCGAACACCTCGCCGCCGATCTGGGCGATATCGTCAATCTCGATGATGGTGGGGGCAACGAAATGGCCATGGGCGCAATCCGCCGGCAGCGCCAGCCGTTCCACCCGGCAGCCCAGCGCTGCCATGCGCGCCACATGCGCTTCGATGCGTGCCTGCGCTTCGGCGCTGATCACCGGGCCGATGTCGGTGGCCAGCCGGTCGGGATTGCCCAGCCGCACTTCGGCCAGCGCGCCCTTCAGCATCGCCAGCTGGCGATCGGCAATGTCGGTTTGCAGGCACAGGATGCGCAGGGCCGAACAGCGCTGGCCGGCGCTGTCGAACGCCGATGCGATCACATCGGCCGTCACCTGTTCGGCCAGCGCCGATGAATCGACGATCATGGCATTCTGCCCGCCGGTTTCGGCCAGCAGCGGGATCGGCGCGCCATCGAGCAGGGCGCGCGGCGCCAGTTGCTGCTGGATCAGCCGGGCAACCTCGGTCGATCCGGTGAACAGCACGCCGGCCACCTGCGGCTGCGCCACCAGGGCCGCGCCGATGGCACCATCGCCGGGCAGCAGCTGCAACACGCCGGCCGGCACCCCGGCGGCGTGCAGCAGGCGCACGGCGGCGGCGGCGATCAGCGGGGTTTCCTCCGCCGGCTTGGCCAGCACGGCATTGCCGGCCACCAGCGCGGCGGCGATCTGGCCGATGAAGATGGCCAGCGGGAAATTCCACGGGCTGATGCAGGCCACCACACCCAGCGGCGGCTGGCTGCCATCCAGCGTGGCGCGGGCCTGGCCAGCGTAATAACGCAGGAAATCCACCGCCTCGCGCACTTCGCCCACCGCGTTGGCGGCGCTCTTGCCGGCTTCGCGGATGATCAGGCCCAGCAGCGCCGCCATCTGCGCCTCCAACGCATCGGCGGCGGCCTCCAGCAGCGCGGCGCGCAGCGCCACCGGGGTGGCGGCCCAATCGGCGGCGGCGGCCTGGGCAGCGGCGGCGGCGCGGGCCACATCATCGGCGCTGGCCGGCGTTGCCATGCCCACCATATCGCGCGCATCAGCCGGGTTCAGCACCGGCAGCGCTGCGCCCCCGGCTGCCGGCACCGCCAGCAGCGGCGCGGCCGCCCACGTGGCGGCGGCACTGGCGGCAAGCTGGTTGGCCAGATCGGCCAGCACCGCTTCACTGGCCAGATCGGCCCCGCGCGAATTGCGGCGCGGGGCCAGCAGCGCCGGCGGCAGCGCGATCAGCGGATGCGGCGCGCCGGGCTGCGGCCGGGCCGCCACCAGCGCCACCGGATCGGCGGCCAGATCGGCGGCCGGCACCGCTTCATCCCAGATGCGCTGCACGAAACTGCTGTTGGCACCATTTTCCAGCAGGCGGCGCACCAGATAGGCCAGCAGCGTTTCATGCCCGCCAACGGGCGCATAGATGCGGCAGGGGCGGTTCAGCCTGCCCGGCCCCACCACCTCTTCATACAGCGCCTCGCCCATGCCATGCAGGCACTGAAATTCATAATCGCCGGGCCCGAAATCCGGCCCGGCCATGTGGAAGATGCTGGCCAGCGTATGGGCATTGTGGGTGGCAAATTGCGGGAACAGGCAATCGCGCGCCGCCAGCAATTTGGCCGCGCAGGCCAGATACGACACATCGGTGTGCAGTTTCTGGGTATAGACCGGGAAATCGGCCAGGCCATCCACCTGGGCGCGCTTGATCTCGCTGTCCCAATAGGCACCCTTCACCAGCCGCACCATCAGCCGCCGGCCGGACCGCCGGGCCAGATCGATCAGCCAGTCGATCACAGCGGGGCAGCGCTTGCCATAGGCCTGCACCACGAACCCCAGGCCGTTCCAGCCGGCCAGATCGGGATCGAAGGCCAGCGATTCCAGCAGATCAAGGCTCAGTTCCAGCCGGTCGGCCTCTTCGGCATCGATGTTGAAGCCAATGTCGTGCGCCTTTGCCAGCCGGGCCAGATGCGCCAGACGCGGCAGCAGTTCGGCCATCACGCGCTGGCCTTGCGCGCGGGCATAGCGGGGGTGAAGGGCCGACAATTTCACCGAAATGCCCGGGCCCTCCACCGGCCCGCGTGCCGCCGCAGCGGCCCCGATGGCGGCGATGGCGGCTTCATAATCGGCGGCGTAACGATCGGCATCGGCCATGGTGGTGGCCGCCTCGCCCAGCATGTCGTAACTGTAGCTGAACCCCTGCGCTTCCAGCAGTTTCGCCCGCGCCAGCGCCTCTTCGATGGTTTCGCCGGTGACGAACTGTTCGCCCATCATGCGCATCGCCATGTCGATGCCGCGGCGGATCACCGGTTCGCCGGCGCGCGCGATCAGCCGGGTGAGCGCCGCGCCCAGCCCATCCTCGGCAAAGCTGGCGGTCAACCGGCCGGTCACCATCAGGCCCCAGGTGGCGGCGTTGACAAACAGGCTCTTGCCGCCTTCCAGATGCGCCTGCCAGTTGCCGCCGGCGATCTTGTCGCGGATCAGCGCGTCGCGGGTTTCGGTATCGGGAATGCGCAGCAGCGCTTCGGCCAGGCACATCAGCGCCACGCCCTCCTGGCTGGACAGGGCATATTCCTGCACCAGCCCTTCAACGCCGCCACGCTGGCCCTTGGCGCGCAGGGCTGTCACCAGATCGATCGCGGTGGCGGTGATGCGCGCCTGCAGCGCCGGATCGGGCGGCAGCAGCGCCAGCAGGCCGGCCACGGCTTCGGGTTCGGGCCGCCGGGTGGCGGCGGTGATGGCGGCGCGCATCGGCGTGGGCGGCCGGATGGCAGGGGCGAAATCGGCAAAGGGGGCGGCGGGCATGGAGGGCTCCGGCAGCAGGATTTTCTTGAAGATTCGGTGCCGGCCTCGTTGCACCGCCGCTGCCCCGCTGTCGAGGCTTGCGCCTATACCGGATAACCGGCCCAGGGCTTGATGGTGCGGATGGCAAAGCCCGACCGCATCGACGCGACGCCGGGCAGCCGGGCCAGGCAGTTGCGGTGGATGGCATCGAACTGCGCCAGATCGCGTGCGGCGATGCGCAGCAGATAATCGGCGCTGCCCGACATCAGATGGCATTCCAAGATGTCGTCAAAGCCGGCCACGGCCGCCTCGAACCGGTCCATCGCTTCGTGGCTCTGGCTGGTCAGGGTGATTTCGACAAACGCCTGCACCGACAGGCCCAGCGCCTGCGGATCAAGCCGGGCGCGATAGCCGCTGATCAGCCCGTCGGCCTCCAGCTGCTTCACCCGGCGGTGGCAGGCCGATGTGGACAGGCCGATGCGGGCCGCCAGATCGGCCAGACTGGTGGTCGAGTCGCGCTGGAGGGCGCGCAGCAGCAGCTGGTCGTGGCGATCCATGGGAAAAAATCCTGCCGATGACAATCATTCCGGGATAGCAGTGCGCAAAATCACGCGAAAGCCTGAAACTCTGGCAGCATTTCCCGGTCGCACCGGCGCATAATCCGTCAATCCTGGGGAAGGAGATTGGCCATGCGTGTCGGCACGGTGCGGGAAATCAAGAACCATGAATATCGCGTGGGGTTGACGCCCGAAAGCGTCGCCGAACTGGCCGCCCATGGCCATGAGCTGTGGGTGGAGGCCGGGGCCGGCGCCGGGATCGGGGCGAGCGACGCCGATTATGCCGCCGCCGGTGCGGTGATCGTGCCCGATGCCGCCCGCATCTTCGCCGAATGCGAGATGGTGGTGAAGGTGAAGGAGCCACAAGCGGCCGAACGCGCGCTGCTGCGCCGCGGGCAGATCCTGTATACCTATCTCCACCTCGCGCCCGATCCCGAACAGACGGCCGATCTGATCCGGTCGGGCGTGACGGCGATTGCCTATGAAACCGTGACCGGCGCCGATGGCAGCCTGCCGCTGCTGAAACCGATGAGCCAGGTGGCCGGGCGCATGGCCATCCAGGCCGGGGCGACTGCGCTGGAAAAGGCCCATGGCGGGCGCGGCGTGCTGCTGGGCGGCGTGCCCGGCGTGCTGCCGGCCCGCGTGGTGGTGATCGGCGGCGGCGTGGTGGGGTTCAACGCGGCGCAGATGGCGGTGGGGCTGGGTGCCGATGTCACCATCCTCGATCGCGATCCGGCCGTGCTGGAGAAGCTGGACAATCATTTCGAAGGCCGGGCGCGCACGCTCTATTCCGGCCGGGCCAGCCTGGCCGAACAGGTGGCGGCGGCCGATCTGGTGATCGGCGCGGTGCTGATCCCCGGTGCCGCCGCGCCCAAGCTGGTGACGCGCGCCATGCTGGCCCGCATGAAGCCCGGCGCCGTGCTGGTGGATGTGGCGATCGATCAGGGCGGCTGTTTTGAAACCAGCCGCTCCACCACCCATGCCGATCCCACCTATGTGGTGGATGGCATCGTGCATTATTGCGTGGCCAACATGCCGGGCGCGGTGGCACGCACCAGCACCTATGCGCTGAATAATGTGACGCTGCCGCACGCGCTGCGCATTGCCGATCTGGGCTGGCAGGCGGCGCTGCGCGCCAATCCGCACCTGGCCGCCGGCCTGAACGTGCATGATGGCCAGGTGACCCATGCGGCCGTGGCCCGCGATCTGGGCCATGCCCACGTGGCCGTGGAACAGGTGCTGCGTTAAAGCCCCAGCACGTCGCCCATGGCATAACGGCCGGGCGGCCTGCCGGCCAGCCAGGCGGCGGCCTTCAGCGCGCCGCGCGCAAAGATGCTGCGGTTTTCGGCGCGGTGCCACAGCTCGATGCGCTCGCCTTCGCTGGCCAGCAGCACCATGTGATCGCCGGCGGCACTGCCCCCGCGCAGCGACGCAAAGCCGATCTCGCCCACGGGCCGCACGCCGGTGATGCCGTCACGCCCGCTGGCCATGTTGGCGGCCAGATCGATGCCGCGCCCGCGCGCCGCCGCCTGGCCCAGCGCCAGCGCCGTGCCCGATGGCGCGTCCACCTTCATGCGGTGGTGCAGTTCGGCGATTTCAATGTCCCACTCCGGCCCCAGCGCCTGCGCCGCCTGTTCCACCAGCCGGGCCAGCAGGGTGACGCCCAGGCTGGTGTTGGCGGCCTGCAGCACCGCGATGCGCCGCGCGGCGGCGTCGATCATCGCATGATGCGCCGGCTCCAGCCCGGTGGTGCCGATCAGCAGGGCACAGCGCGCCGCTTCGGCCGCCTCCAGGCTGGTGGCCAGCGCAGCCGGCACCGAAAAATCGATGAGGCAATCGCATTTGTGGGCAATCGCCCCGATGTTGGAACAGATGGTCAGGCTGTCGGGATGCCCAGGCCCGGCCGGGCGGCCACAACTGGCATGGCCGGCACGCTCCACCGCCCCGGCCAGCACCAGCAACCTCTGCCCTGCGGGGGCGGGCCAATCGGCCAGCGCTGCGATGATGGCCTGGCCCATGCGCCCCCCGGCACCCAGCACGCCAATGCGGATCGGCTTGTTCGTCATGCCGCCCTTGTGGGGGATGCGGCGCACCCGTGCAATGGGGCGATCGCTGCGGCACCGCCCGGATCGGCGGCGATTGCGCTGCCTGTCATGCCCGCATCACAGCACGCCGCCGCCCATGAACAGGCGGAAGGCGCCGATGGCGATCACCACCAGGTTCAGCATCACGCCGGATCGCTTGCCCGACAGGAAGCCAAGGCCGACGCCGACCATGGCGAACGGGATGATCGCCCAATTGGCCCAGCCGAGCAGCGGCAGGAAGGCAAAAAAGGCGAGGCCCAGCGCGACAAGGCCGATCAGCATGGCAAGGGCGTTCATCATGGCCAGCAATGTGGGGCGTGCGGGCCGGCGTGCAAGACGTCACAGCGACTAATTCACAGGGTTGCCGAGCCTTCGAATCGGGTTTACGTAAACGTCAACCATTGTGCTGGGGAGTATAGCCATGGATCTGAATTTCAGCGCTGCCGATGTCGCCTTCCGGGAAGAGGTTCGCGCCTTCATCCGCGATTCCTACCCGCAATATCTGAACGACAAGATTGATGAGGGCGAGGAGATGGCCAAGGAGGATTTCCTGGCCTGGCACAAGGTGCTCGCCGCCAAGGGCTGGATCGCCCCGGCCTGGCCCACCGAATATGGCGGCACCGGCTGGACCGCGACGCAGCGTTACATCTGGTCGGAAGAGACCGCCCGCGCCGATTGCGTGCGGCTGATGCCGTTCGGCCTGTCGATGGTTGGCCCCGTCATCTACACCTTCGGCACGCCCGAACAGAAGGCCAAGTATCTGCCGCGCATCCTGTCTGGTGAGGATTGGTGGTGCCAGGGCTATTCGGAGCCGGGTTCGGGTTCCGACCTTGCGTCCTTGCGCACCCGCGCCGAGCGTTTCACCGGCGAGGACGGCAAGGAATATTATCGCGTCAACGGCCAGAAGACCTGGACGACGATGGCGCAGCATGCCGATTGGGGCTTCTTCCTCGTCCGCACCGATCCCGCCGCCAAGATGCAGGAAGGCATCAGCTTCCTGTTGATCGACATGAAGACGCCCGGCATCACCGTGCGCCCGATCATCACCCTGGGCGGTGAGCACGAGGTCAACGAAGTCTGGCTGGAAGACGTGATCGTGCCGGTGGAAAACCGCGTGTTCCACGAAAACAAGGGCTGGACCTGCGCCAAGTTCCTGCTCGCCCACGAACGCACCGGCATCGCCGGCGTGGCGGCTTCCAAGCGCAGCGTGGAGCGCATCAAGCAGGTGGCCCGCAACACCGAGGATGGCGGCGACCCGCTGCTGGCCAACCCGTTCTTCAAGCGCAAGATCGCCGAACTGGAAGTCGATCTGGCCGCGCTGGAATATACCGAACTGCGCACCCTGGCCGGTGAGAGCAGCGGCAAGGGCCCCGGCCCGGAATCGTCCCTGCTCAAGATCAAGGGCACCGAAATCCAGCAGCGGCTGACCGAACTGGCGCTGGAAGCCGCCGGCACCTATGGCGCGCCCTATTTCCGCTCGATGGGCGAAGGTGACAACAGCTTCGCCGTCGGCCCGGACAGCGCCCGCCGCGCAGCGCCGGTCTATTTCAACATGCGCAAGACCAGCATCTATGGCGGGTCCAACGAGATCCAGCGCAACATCATCGCCAAGATGGTGCTGGGCCTTTGATTTTCACTCCCCGGCCCAGCGCGGCCGGGGAATGACCTTGGGGAACGACGATGGATTTCAATTTCACCGAAGAGCAGACCATGCTGCGCGATTCGCTGTCGCGTTACCTGGCCAACACCTATGATTTCGACACGCGCCAGAAGACGGTGCGCGACGGCAAGGGTTGGAACCCGGCGGTGTGGACCGCCTTTGCCGAAGAGCTCGGCATCCTGTGCGCGCCGTTCAGCGAAGCCCATGGTGGCCTGGGCGGCGGTGCCGTCGAGAATATGGTGGTGATGGAAGAACTGGGCCGCGCCATCGTGCTGGAACCCTATCTGAATACCGTCGTCATCGGCGGCGGCGCGCTCAAGGCGGTAGGCGGTGCCATCGCCGATGAGCTGATCCCCGGCATCATCGCCGGCCAGGTGCGCATCGCCTTTGCCGCCTATGAACCGCAGGGCCGCTTCCACCTGAACGATGTCACCACCACGCTGAAGGGCGGCCAATTGAATGGCCACAAGGCGGTGGTGGAGGGCGCCGCCCATGCCACGCACCTGCTCGTCACCGCCCGCACCGGCGGCGGCCAGCGTGACACCGATGGCATCGCGCTGCTGCTGATCCCGGCCGACAGCGCCGGCATCACCCGCCGCGATTATCTCACCGTGCATGGCACCTCGGCCTCGGAAGTCTATTTCGAGAATGTCGCCGTGGGTGACGCGCATGTGCTGGCCGCCGATGCTCTGCCGCTGGTGGAGCGCATCGTCGATGAAGCCACGGTTGCCCTGTGCGCCGAAGCCTGCGGCGTGCTGAAGGTGCTGCACGCGCAGACGCTGGATTATGCCAAGCAGCGCAAGCAGTTCGGCAAGGCGATCGGCGATTTCCAGGTGATCCAGCACCGGCTGGTCGACATGTTCATGGAAGTGGAACAGGCCGTTTCGATGACGATGATGGCCACGCTCAAGCTCGACACGCCGGAACGCGCCGCCGCGGTTTCGATGGCCAAGGCCAAGGTGGGCAAGGCCGCCAAGTTCGTCGGCCAGAACGCCGTGCAGATCCACGGCGGCATCGGCATCACCCAGGAACTGGCGGTGGGCCATTATTTCAAGCGCGCCACCCTGATCGAAAACCAGTTCGGCAGCGTGGATTTCCACCTGTCGCGCTACGAAAACCTCACGCTGGCCGCCTGAAGATGCTCCCCCTTCGGGGGAGGTGGCGTGCAGCATAGCCTGCCCCGGCGAAGGCCGGGGGAGGGGGCCGGGCCATGGGCGCCCGGCCCTTTTCTTTGGAACTAAATCAAATCACCCCCCGCCGCCGAGGCCGTCGTCCCCGTTGCCTGGAAGGCCTTGATCACGTTGCGCCCCACCGTCCAGCGGTGCACCTCGTCCGGCCCATCGACCAGCCGCTGCGAGCGGATATGGGTGTACCAGCTGGCCAGCGGCGTATCCTGGCTATAGCCCAGCGCGCCGTGCAGCTGGATGGCGGTGTCCACCACCTTGTGCACCATATGGGCCAGGAACACCTTGGCGATGCTGTTTTCCTGCCGCAGGTCCAGGCCTTTTTCGGCCTTGTAGGCGATGTGCAGCAGCATCAGCCGCGCCATGTAAAGCTCGCTGGCGCATTCGGCGAGCATGAACTGCACGCCCTGCCGGTCGCTCAGCCGCTTGCCGAACGTCTCGCGCTGCGTCACATGCGCGGTGGCCAGATCGAGCGCGCGCTGCGCCATCGCCACATTGTGCATGCCGTGCCGCAGCCGGCCATAGGCCAGCCGGTGCTGCCCCATGGCGAAGCCATTGCCTTCGCCGCCCAGCAGATTTTCGGCCGGCACCACCAGATCCCTGATCTCGATCTCGCTGTGGCCGCCGCCCATCACCTGGGAGAGCGGCCCTTCGATCGCCATCGTCTTGATGTCGCGCTTGATGATGTAACCGGGGTTGGGCAGCTCCACGATGAAGGTGGAAAACTGGCGATGACGCGGCGCATCCGGATCGGTGCGCGCCATCACCACGGCCAGATCGGCGGCGCTGGCGGCCGACGAGAACCATTTCTCGCCATTCAGCACATAATTCTCGTTGCCGTCCTTCACCGCCGTGGTGCGCATGCCCGTGGCGTCCGCCCCGGCCGCCTTCTCGGTCATCGAATAGCACACGCGCTTTTCACCGTTCAGCAGCGGTTTCAGGAACTTCTCCTTCTGAAACGCCGTGCCGTGCGCCAGCAGGGTGAGCATGGTCGCATCATCCGGCCCCTGGCTGTTCATCGACAGCGCGCCCAGATGGCTCTGCCCCAATTCCATCTGCACCAGCGCATTGGCCAGCGGCCCCAGCCCCATGCCGCCATGTTCAACCGGGATGAACGGCAGCCACAGGCCTTGCTCACGCGCCTTGGCCCGCAGTTCGCCCAGCACCGTCTTGTAATCGGCGCCATCCTTCAACGCCTGCTCCGCCGGCCGGCATTCATCGTTCACCCACTGCCGCACGCGTTCCCGCACCGCCCTGGCTTCGGCTGGAATCTCGAAATCGATCGACATGACGTTCTCCCCAATTTCGGGAGAGCATATCGCTCTGGCCGGGTGCCGGCGACTATCATGTTTCGGCCGAGCCGGTTCAGCCAGGCCCGTCAGGCGCGTTTCGGCGGCACGAACAGATCGGGCGGAATCACCGCATCGCGCACCGCCTTGAAGCGCGGTTCGCGGCGAATGGGATCGAACAGCCCGCTCACGGCAATCTGGTGGATCAGGGTTTCGCGTGATCGCAGGCTGGCTTCCAGGGCATCAAGCGCCAGCCCCGTCTCGCCGCGCTGGGCATGGATGATCGCCAGCCGCGAATGCATTGATCCATCATCGATCCAGCGGGCTGCCGCCAGCGCCGCATCCGAAGCGGCCCGATTGCCGGCGCGCGCCTCGATGGCCGCTTCCAGCGTCAGCCTGACCGATTTCAGCCCGACATGCCGCAAATTCGCCCGCGCCTGGGCATGATCCCCCATGATGAACAGCGCGGCGACCAGCGTGTTTCCCCCCTGTTGATTGTTGCTCAACGCCATGGCCTGCCGGGCGGCATCGGCGGCTTGCGCCAGGCGCTGCGCAGCCAGCAGGGCGGCGCCATAATTCTGCAGATAAAGCGGGTTGAGCGGATCGAGGCTCAGCGCCAGGCGGGTCAGGATCACCGCGCGGTCCGGATCGGCGTTGCGCACCACCAGGCCAACATCGCTGACAACGCGCGCATCGGCCGGCGACAGACGCAGCGCCTGCTCACTCTCGGCAAGGGCGCGCCGCATGTCGAGGGCGTTGCGATACCGGATGGCCAGCGACGCCCGCGCATAGCCGGAATTGGGTGCCAGCGCGACGGCGCGCCGGCTTGCCGCCAACGCCGCCGCCAGCATGGCGGCAATCCTGGGCGGCGCGGTTTCGAAACCGCGCAGATTGCTGATCAGATTGCCCTTGCTTGCCCAGGCTTCGGCATAATCGGGGTCAAGGGCCAGGGCAGCGTCGATCAGGGCGCGCTGTTCGTTGAGGGCACTCGCGCTCAATGCCCGTTGGCCCAGGCTTTCCGCCTTCAGGAACAGCAACTGCGCTTGCGCATTGCTGGTGCCGCCCACTTCAATCGTGCCAGCGGCCCTGGCCAGCGTCGCGCTCAACGCCGCCACCACGCTGGTGGCAATGCGGCTCTGCACCGCCAGCGCATCGCCCACCGGCTGGTCATAGCTTTGCGACCAGCGTTCCACCCCCGTCTTGCCCTCCACCAGTTGCGCCGCGATGCGGATGGTGGTGGCGGATCGGCGCACGCTGCCGGTGAGCACATGATCGACGCCCAGCCTTTCGGCCGCCGCCGTCACGTCCTGCGCATCGCGGAACTGTTCGGAGCTCACCCGGCCGATCACCTTCAGGCCCCTGATCTGCGCCAACGCGCTGCGCAATTCTTCGGCAATGCCGTCCGAGAAAAACGCCTGCCCCGGATCACCCGACAGATTGGCAAATGGCAGCACCACCACGCTGGCGGTGCCGTCATCTTGCCTGCCGCCAAACGCCCGCCACGCCCCAAACCCGCCCGCCGCCAATGCCGCAACGCCGGCGGCCCCGCCGATCAGCAGGCGCCGGCTGGGGCCGGTGGGCGCCGCCGCTGGCTTCGCCACCGCCGCCGGCGCACCCAGCTGCCGCGCCACCTGCGCCAGCACGGCGGCCAGGCGCGGGTCTTGTCGATTGCCCTTCCAGCCGATCAGATCGGCCGATTGCCGCAGCTCGAACGCCACCGGGCGCTGGCAATCCTCGATCATCACCGGCATCAGCGTGCCGTTCTGCATCGCCACGGTCGCTTCGGAACGCACCCAATCCGACACCACCGCGGTTTTCGACCACAGCACCATCACCAGCCGCGCGGCGCGCAGGGCATTTTCCAGCACCTGGTCATACACATCACCGGCGCGCAGCTCGCGATCCCACCATACATCATGGCCGGCCGCCGCCAGCACGGCCGCCATCTGGCCGGCCACCGCCTCATCCTGCCGGCTGTAGGACAGGAAGATATCAGGCATCGGCCCGGCCGCCTTGCATCACATTCGCCCCGCGTTCCCCGGTGGCTGCCGGGTCTGGCCACGGGCATAGCAATCCCCGGCCCGATTGAACAGCAAGCTGCGGCATCGGCCCGCCTTGCCGCCATGGGCTGCGGGCCTGACAGCGGGGCCATGCCCACGCTCATCCCCATCCTTGGCGATCAACTCAGCCACAGCCTCGCGTCCTTGCGCGCGGTGCCGAAATCCGAAGCCATCATCCTGATGATGGAGGTGACGGAAGAAGCCACCCACGTGCCGCATCACCCGCAGAAAATCGCCCTGTTCTTCAGCGCCATGCGCCACTTCGCCGCCGAACTGCGCGAACAGGGCTGGACGGTGGATTATGTGACGCTGGACGACGCGCAAAACACCGGCGGTTTCACCCACGAAGTCACCCGCGCCGCCGCCCGCCACGCCGCCAGCCGCATCGTCACGGTCAAGGCCGGGGAATGGCGCGTGCTTGCCGCGCAAGCATCATGGCCCAATGTCACCCTGCTCGACGATGATCGTTTCCTCTGTTCCATCGACCAGTTCGCCGCCTGGGCCGCTCCGCGCAAGCGCCTGGTGATGGAAGATTTCTATCGCATCATGCGCCGCCAGACCGGCCTGTTGATGGACGGGGATCAGCCCATCGGCGGCCAGTGGAATTATGATGCGGACAATCGCAAAGCCGTGCCGAAAGGCCACCGCTTCACGCCGCCGCTCCGCTTTGCCCCCGATGCGATCACGGCCGAGGTGCTGGCGCTGGTGCGCACCCGTTTCGACAATCATTTCGGCGCACTGGACAGCTTCGCCTGGCCCGTCACACGGCATCATGCGCTGGAAGCCCTGCACGACTTCATCACCCACCGCCTCCCCGGCTTCGGCGATTATCAGGATGCGATGGTGACGGGCGAAGATGTGCTCAACCACAGCCTGCTCTCGCCTGCGCTCAACCTTGGCCTGCTCTCCCCACTCGAAGTCTGCCAGGCCGCGCAGGCCGCCTTCCACGCCGGCACCGCCCCGCTCAACGCCGTCGAAGGCTTCATCCGCCAGATCATCGGCTGGCGCGAATATGTGCGCGGCCTCTACTGGTTCGCCGGGCCGGATTACACCAGCCGCAACCACCTGAACGCGCACCGGCCGCTGCCCGCGCTGTTCTGGGGCGCCCCCACCGATCTGAAATGCCTCTCCGAAGCGGTGGACGCCACGCGCCGCAACGCCATGGCCCACCATATCCAGCGCCTGATGATCCTGGGCAATTTCGCCATGCTCACCGGCACCGATCCGGCCGAGGTGCACCGCTGGTATCTCGCCGTCTATGCCGACGCGCTGGAATGGGTGGAGGCCCCCAACGTCATCGGCATGAGCCAGTTCGCCGATGGCGGCCTGATGGCCACCAAGCCCTATGCCGCCGGCGGTGCCTATGTGAACCGCATGGGCAACCACTGCCGCACCTGCCGCTACGACGTGAAAGCCCGCACCGGCCCCACCGCCTGCCCCCTGAACAGCCTCTACTGGGACTTCCTCGCCCGCCACGAAGAAACACTGGCCAGCAACCAACGCCTCTGGCGCATGTACGACGGCTGGCGGCGCTTCTCAGCCGACGAACAACAGCGCATCCGCGCCCAGGCGGCCACCTTCCTCGCCAACTTGGCCTGACCTTCTCCCCTCCCTGCTTGCAGGGGAGGGCCGGGGGAGGGGCCTTCTTATCTCGCACCCCACCCCGCTCATGCCGAGCCTGTCGAGGCACACCCACGCCGCCACATCGGCCTGCTGACGCGCGAATTGCTCACCCGAAGGGCGGTGTAGCCAACCAGGGCGGGGCGGAAGAGGAGTGAGAGGGCCTCCGGCGGGCAGGGTCGCAGACCCTGCACCCACTTCTGCTAAATTTTATCTAAGAAAAGATCTTTTCAAAGATCTAAATTGCCCCTAGGTTGGCCTGATGAATATAGCCCTGACCGAACCACTCCGTTCCGAACTGGAGCCAGCTCCGTTGCCTCGTGTGGTAGGGGGATTTTCAACATTGCTCGCAGACCCGCCGTGGCGCTTTGCGAACCGCACTGGGAAGGTGGCGCCTGAGCACCGTCGGCTGGATCGATACTCCACAATGTCTTTGGAGGCCATCAAGGACCTCCCCGTTAAAGATGTCGCCGCAAAGAACGCGCACCTGTACCTCTGGGTGCCAAATGCGCTGCTCCCTGAGGGCCTCGAGGTCATGTCAGCTTGGGGCTTCCGGTATGTCTCAAACGTCATCTGGGCCAAGCGTCGCAAGGACGGAGGCCCGGACGGCCGGGGAGTTGGATTCTACTTCCGTAACGTAACGGAAATCCTTCTATTCGGGGTTAAGGGATCGATGCGGACGCTTCCCCCAGGGCGCTCGCAAGTCAACATGATCGAGACAAGGAAGCGAGAACACTCGCGCAAACCAGACGAGCAATATGACTTGATTGAGACCTGCTCGCCAGGGCCATACCTTGAGCTGTTTGCTCGACACCCCCGACCCGGTTGGACATTGTGGGGAGATGAATCGGCAGAGGATCAGGTCCCGCGTGGCAAGGCTCATAAGGGGTATGCTGGTGGCGAAATCATGCCGCTGCTTCGCGCCAACGAACATCTGCAAACCGAAGTCGCCATTGCGCTAGGGTCAAAGCTCAAGAAGAAGTACGAAAGCGGCAGTAGCGTGCGTCAGATTGCTGACGAGACCGGCTACTCAATTCAA
>JAGWWF010000033.1 GCA_018970445.1 Alphaproteobacteria bacterium
GAACAGGGCAGCGACATCGCCCGCATCGCCGTCTTGAACGCCGATTATGCCGAAACGACGGCCGGCGTGCAGATCAACCGCTTCTGCGCCTCGGGCCTCGAAGCCACCAACATGGCCGCCGCCAAGGTGATGACCGGCGAAGCCATGTTCGCCATCGGCGGCGGCGTCGAATCCATGTCCCGCGTGCCGATGGGCAGCGATGGCGCCGCCTGGGCCACCGATCCGGCCGTGGCCTTCAAGACCTATTTCGCGCCGCAGGGCATCGGCGCCGATCTGATCGCCACCAAATATGGGTTCAGCCGCCATGATGTGGACGCCTATGCGATGGAATCGCAGGCCCGCGGCGCGCGGGCCTGGGCGGAAGGCCGCTTCAAGAACAGCATCGTGCCGGTGCGCGATGTGATCGGCGAAGTGGTGCTGGCCCATGATGAACATATGCGCCCGGGCACCGACATGCAGTCGCTGGGCGGCCTTGCCCCGGCCTTCCAGGCCATTGGTGAGCAGATGCCGGGCTTCGATGCCATCGCCCTGATGCGTTATCCGGAGGTGGAGAAGATCGATCACGTCCACCACGGCGGCAACTCGTCCGGCATTGTCGATGGCGCGTCGGCGATCCTGATCGGCAACAAGGCCATGGGCGAGAAATATGGCCTCAAGCCCCGCGCCCGCATCCGCGCCATGGCCAGCATCGGCAGCGAACCGATGATCATGCTCACCGGGCCGGAATTTGTCGCCGCCAAGGTGCTGGCCCGCGCCGGCATGACCAAGGATGACATCGACCTGTTCGAACTGAACGAGGCGTTTGCGAGCGTCGTGCTGCGCTTCATGCAGGCCCTGAACATCCCGCACGACAGGATCAACGTGAACGGCGGCGCCATTGCCATGGGCCACCCGCTGGGCGCCACCGGGGCGATGATCCTGGGCACGGTGCTCGATGAGCTGGAGCGCACCGGCAAGGGCACCGCGCTGGTCAATCTGTGCGTGGGTGCCGGCATGGGCACCGGCACGATCATCGAACGGCTGTAAAGCTCCCCTCCCTGCAAGGGAGGGGCAGGGGGAGGGTTCTCCCCGCCAGCGCCTCACTCGGACGCCGAAGCCCTTGACCGAAACACCCTCCCCCGACCCCTCCCTTGCAGGGAGGGGAGAAGTAGAAAGGGAAACCCCAATGACCACCGCCATCCACACCGAACTTGATGCTGACGGCATCCTGACCCTCACCATCGACGTGCCCGGCCAATCGATGAACGTCATCACGGGGCAAGTGCAGGCCGATCTGGCTGCTGCCATCGAGCGGCTGAAGACCGATGCCGCCGTGAAGGGCGCCGTGCTCACCAGCGGCAAGGCCAGCGGCTTCATGGCCGGGGCCGATCTGAAGGGCATGGGCGGCCTGATGGGCGGTGCCAAGCCGCCAGAGGGCAAATCGAAAATGGCCGCGCTGTTCGATGCCGTGTTCGGCCTGAACAAGCTGCTGCGCGATCTGGAAACCTGCGGCAAGCCGGTGGCTGCGGCGGTCAATGGCCTCGCCTTGGGCGGCGGCCTCGAATTCATCCTCGCCTGCCATCATCGCGTCATTGCCGACAATCCGAAGATCACGCTGGGCCTGCCGGAAATCATGGTCGGCCTGTTTCCGGGGGCCGGCGGCACCCAGCGCCTGCCGCGCCTGATGGGCATCCAGCCCGCCCTGATGTATCTGTTGCAGGGCAAGAACATGAGCCCGCAGGAAGCGCTGGGCTTTGGCGTGGCGCAGGCCGTGGTGCCGGCCGATCAGATCATCGAGACCGCCAAGGCCTGGGTGAAGGCCAACCCCAATGGCGGCGTGCAGCCGTGGGACACCAAGAATTTCAAGATGCCGGGCGGGCCGGCGACGGCGCTCAACCCGGTGTTCGCGCAGACCTTTGTGGGCGGCAACGCCATGACGCACGTGAACGCCGGCGACAACATGAACGCCCCGCGCGCCATCCTGTCGGCCGTCTATGAAGGCTGCCAGGTGCCGATGGACACGGCCATCCGCATCGAATCCAAATATTTCGCGCGTGTTGTGGCCGACCCGCAGGCTGGCAACATGATCCGCAGCCTGTTCGTGTCGAAACAGGCCGCCGAAAAGGGCGCGCGCCGCCCGGCCGGGGTGCCGCCGATGCCGACGAAGAAGATCGCCATGCTGGGTGCCGGCCTGATGGGCGCGGGCGTTGCCATGGTCACGGCGCAGGCTGGGATTGAGGTGGTGCTGCTCGATCGCGATCTGGCCGCCGCGCAAAAGGGCAAGCAATACACGGCTGACCGGCTGGCCAAGAAGCGCACCGATCCGGCCAAGGCGCAGGCCATATTGGATCGCATCCACCCCACCGCCGATTATGCCGATCTGGCCGGCTGCGACCTGATCATCGAAGCGGTGTTCGAAACCCGCGAGATCAAGGCCGATGTCACCCGCGCCACCGAAGCCGTGGTCGGCCCGGATGTCATCTTTGGCTCGAACACCTCCACCCTGCCGATCACCGGCCTGGCCAAGGCATGGAGCAAGCCGGAGAATTTCATCGGCATCCACTTCTTCTCGCCGGTGGAAAAAATGCCGCTGGTGGAAATCATCGTTGGCAAGGAAACCGGGCCCGAAGCCATCGCCAAGGCGCTGGATTATGTGGCGGCTATCCGCAAGACGCCGATCGTGGTGAACGACAGCCGCGGTTTCTACACCTCGCGCTGTTTTGGCACCTATGTGCAGGAAGGTCTGGCGCTGCTGGGCGAAGGCACCACGCCGGCGCTGATCGAAAATATCGGCAAGCAGATGGGCATGCCTGTCGGCCCGCTCGCCGTGAACGACGAGGTTGGCCTTGATCTGTCCTACAAGGTGGGCCAGCAGACCCGCGCCGATCTGGGCGATGCCTACAAGCCCGGCCCGGCCGATGGCGTGATCACGAAAATGCACGAACTCGGCCGCCAGGGCCGCAAGAATGCCAAGGGATTCTATGTCTATCCCGAAGGCGGCAAGAAATATCTGTGGCCGGAACTGGTCGAAACCGTGGCCGGTGGTCTCGCCGCCGATCAGCCAACAGCGGCCGATGTGAAAGAGCGGCTGCTCTATCGCCAGCTGGTGGAATGCGCGCGCTGCATGGGCGAAGGCGTGCTGGAAACCCCGCAGGATGGCGACCTGGGCGCGATCTTCGGCTGGGGCTTTGCGCCCTTCACCGGCGGGCCGTTCGCGCACATGGACACGGTGGGCATTGCACAGGTGGTGGCCACGCTGGACCGGCTGGCGCAAGCCCACGGCGAACGCTTCGCCCCGCCGCAATATCTGCGCGACATGGCCGCCAGGGGCGAAAGCTTCTACGGGCTGGCGGCGAAAAAGGCGGCCTGACCCCCCCTCTTTTCCTTCAAGGGAGGGGCTGGGGGAGGGTTTCTTCGCCGCGCTTCAGCCGTTTCGCTGGCGGCGCACACCCTCCCCCAACCCCTCCCTGATAGGGAGGGGAGAAGGTGGCTTGCGCCCGCCCCGCCACCAAGGCACCCTGCCGGCAAACAGGGGTGCCCCATGCCGAACGTCAACGACGCCTTCACTCTCCCCAGCGGCCAGACCGTCCGCAACCGCATCGCCAAGGCGGCGATGACGGAGGGGCTGGCGTTCCGGGACGGCCTGCCGAACGACGCCCATTGCAATCTCTATCGCCGCTGGGCGGATCGTGGCTGCGGCCTGCTGATCACCGGCAATGTCATCATCGATCGCGCGCATCTGGAACGGCCGGGCAATGTGATTGTCGATGGGCCGCTGGATGCGCAAGGCCGGGCCGCCTGGGCGCGCTGGGCCGCCGCAGCCACGGCCGGCGGCACCCAGGCCTGGGTGCAGATCAGCCACGCCGGCCGCCAGACGCAGAAGAGCGTCAACCCCCACCCGCGCGCCCCATCGGCGGTGCCGCTGGCGCTGCCCGGCGGCCAGTTCGGCCGGCCGCTGCCGCTGACCGGCATCGAGATCGAGGCGCTGATCGCCCGCTTTGCCGATGCCGCCGTGGTGGCACGCGAAGCCGGCTTCACCGGCGTGCAGGTGCACGCCGCCCACGGCTATCTGATCAGCCAGTTCCTGTCTCCCCTGGCCAACCAGCGCCGCGACGAATGGGGCGGCAGCCTGGAAAACCGCGCCCGGCTGCTGATCGAAGTGGTGAAGGCGGTGCGCGCTGCCGTTGGCACGGATTTCACCCTGTCGGTCAAGCTGAACAGTGCCGATTTCCAGAAGGGCGGCTTTGGCTTTGATGATTGCCTGATCGTGGCCGGCTGGCTGGCCGATCTGGGTGTCGATTGCCTGGAATTGTCCGGCGGCACCTATGAACAGCCGGCGATGATGGACATGGACGGCCTGACCCCGCGCGAGGAGCCGAAACAGCAATCGACCCGGATGCGCGAAGCCTATTTTGTCCAACTGGCCAAGGCGCTGATGGCCGCCAGGACGCCCCCGCTGATGGTCACTGGCGGCTTTCGCAGCCTGAATGCCATGGATGATGCCATTGCCAGCGGCATCGCGCTGGTGGGCGTGGGCCGGCCGCTGTGTGCGGAGCCGGATTGCGTCACCGAACTTCTTGCCGGCCATATCGAGGAACTGCCGCGTTTCGAGCAGCGGCTGGCCATCGGCCCCGGCTGGCTGGGGCCGGCCAGCCCGTTCAAGCTGGTGCGCACGCTGAACGGCTTTGCCGCCCAGGCCTGGTATTATCAGCAACTGCGCCGCGTCGCCGCCAGCGGCACGGCCGAAAAACTGAACCCCTTCAAGGCCTTTCTGGCCGAAGACAAGGAGAACAAGGCGCGGCTCTGAGGCTGTTTGCGCCCGCGATTCCAACAAGGAGCTGGTCATGCTGAACCGAAGGACGGCGCAGCCAACCAGGTTCAGCATGACGTGCTCTTGGCGGATGCTGGCCCCTCAACCGCCCGGCAGGAATTCCGGCACCGAAAGATACCGCTCCCCGGTGTCGTAATTGAAGCCCAGCACGCGGGCCCCCTTGGGCAGTTCCTTCAGCTTGATGGCAATGCCGGCCAGCGTCGCGCCCGATGAAATGCCCACCAGCATGCCCTCCTCCCGCGCGGCGCGCAGGGCCCAGGCCTTGGCGTCGGCGGCGTCCACCTGCACCACCCCGTCCAGCACCGCCATGTCGAGATTCCTGGGGATGAAGCCGGCACCAATGCCCTGGATCGGGTGCGGGGCGGGGCTGCCGCCGGAAATCACCGGGCTGGCCGCCGGTTCCACGGCAAAGATCTTCACCGCCGGCCATTGTTGTTTCAGCACGCGGGCGGTGCCGCTGATATGGCCGCCGGTGCCCACGCCCGTCACCACCGCATCGATCGGCGCATCGGCAAAATCGGCCAGGATTTCCTGCGCGGTGGTGCGTTCATGCACGGCGATGTTGGCCGGGTTTTCAAATTGCTGCGGCATCCAGGCGCCGGGCGTGGTGGCCACGATTTCCAGCGCGCGGGCGATGGCGCCGTTCATGCCCTTTTCGCGCGGCGTCAGATCGAAACTGGCGCCATAGGCCAGCATCAACCGCCGCCGCTCGATCGACATCGATTCGGGCATCACCAGGATCAGCCTGTAGCCCTTCACGGCGGCGACCATGGCCAGGCCGATTCCGGTGTTGCCGCTGGTCGGCTCCACGATGATGCCGCCGGGTTGCAGCGTGCCGTCGGCCTCGGCCGCTTCCACCATGGCCAGCGCGATGCGATCCTTGATCGATCCGCCGGGGTTCGACCGCTCCGACTTGATCCACACCTGCGCATCCGGGAACAACTTGCCCATGCGGATGTGCGGGGTGCCGCCAATGGTTTCCAGGATCGAATTGGCCTTCATCATCTGTCCTTTCCGTCGCTGCGCGGCCATCTTAGGGCCAGCGTGTGCCAGCGCCAATCATCCAAAAAATTGGGCGCGCCCTATCCGGGCTTCTGATCATCAAAGCGATCGGCAGTGCGCAATTGCGGGAAGCGCCAGGCCCACAGCAGGGTGACGATCACCGCGCCGATGCCGCCGGCCACCACCGATGGCACCGCCCCCAGCGTGCGCGCCGCCAGCCCCGATTCCATCTCGCCCAGTTCATTGCTGGCCGAAATGAACAGGCCCGACACGGATGACACGCGCCCGCGCATGTCGTCGGCGGTGTGCAGCTGGATCAGGCTGCCGCGCACGAACACGCTCACCGCATCGGCGGCACCCAGCACGAACAGCGCCGCCAGGCTGAGCGGGTAACTGGTTGACAGGCCGAACACCATGGTGGCCAGGCCAAACACCGCCACGCTGGCAAACATCACTGGCCCCACATGGCGTTTCAATGGCCGGCTGGCCAGAAACACCGCCACCAGCACCGCGCCGGCCGATGGCGCGGCGCGCAGCGGCCCCAGGCCTTCGACGCCGACATGCAGCACATCGCGGGCATAGACCGGCAGCATGGCGGTGGCCCCGCCCAGCAGCACCGCAAACAGATCGAGGCTGATCGCGCCCAGCAGCACCTTGTTGTGCCGCACATAGGCCACACCTTCGACCAGGCTGCGCCACGGGCTGAGCGTGGCCGGGGCCGGGCGCGGCACCGGGCGGATGATCAGCAGGCAGACCAGCGTGATGCCAAAGCAGATGGTGGCCGCGCCATAGGCCGCCAGCGGCGACACGGCATAGAGAAAGGCCCCCAGCGGCGGGCCGAGCACTGCGCCCGATTGCCAGCTGATGCTGTTCAGTGCGATCGCCTGGGGCAGCAATTCGCGCGGCACCAGATTGGGGGCCAGCGCCGCCATCGATGGCCCCTGAAACGCCCGGCCCACCCCCAGCAGCGCCGCCACGGTGAACAGCGCCGCCATCGGCACCGCCCCGGCATGCGCAAACCAGGCCAACGCCCCGGCACAGGCCAGTTCCAGCGCCACGGCGCTGCGCGCGATGTGGCGGCGGTCCATCCGGTCGGCGATCACGCCCACCACCAGTGCCAGGCAGAACAGCGGCAGGAATTGCGCCAGGCCGATCAGGCCCAGCAGCAGCGCGGCTTCATCCCGGCTCATCGTCTGGCGGGCGATGTCATACACCTGCCAGCCGATCACGATCACCATCATCATGCCGGCGATGGTGGCAAAGAAGCGTGCCGCCCAGAACGCCCGGTAATCGCGGATCAGCAGGGGCGGTGGAATGCTGGGCATGGCCCTGCATAGAAAGCCGCTGCTGCGCTGGCAACCAGAGCCCGCTTTGTCAGGCTGGGCAATCTGGCGTAAACTGCGCCATGGCCCATCTTCGCCATCTTCCCGGATATCTGCTGGCGCTGGCGCTGCTGCTGGTGGGGGCGGCGCATCTGCTGGCGGCCTGGTTTGGCTGGATGGATCGCTTTGGCCCGCTGGTGGCGATGCTGGCGCTGATCCTGTCGCTGTTCGGCGGCTTCAACGCCTATGGGCTGGTCGGCGCGTTCTTCTTTGCCTTTGATTATCTGCACTGGCCAGCGATCGAAAGCATCGGCTTTGCCGCCGTTGGCCTGCTGTTTGCCAACCGCGCCGTGATTCGCGGCCTGTTCACCATGCTCACCGCCCGGCCGGATCAGGACAGCGGCTGAACCGCCTCAATCGGCCTTCAGCGTCACGAAACTGTCCAGCACGCGCTTGCGGCCGGCGGCGGGAAAATCGATTTCCAGCTTGTTGCCATCGACATGGAACACGGTGCCTTCGCCGAACTTGGCGTGGAACACTTGGCTGCCGCGCTTGAAGCCGGGGGCCGGGGTCAGGCTGATGCTGCTCACCCGCGCCTCACGCGCAGGCGCGGCGCTGCGCGGGCCGAAATCGCGCGATCCGCGCTGATCCTGCCGCGCCGCTTCCCAGCCGCTGCCGCGTGCCCGGTCCCACCCCGGCCCGCGCCCGGTGCCGCGCGCCATGTCGGCAAAGGGATCGCCGCCGGCCAGCGCTGCGCGCCACAGGCTGGGCCCGCCCGACAGGGTGGAGCGTTCATCCACATGGGCCTGGCCCAGTTCGGCGACAAAGCGGCTGGGCAGCGCCGCGTTCCACTGGCCATAGACCTGCCGGTTGGCGGCGTGCAGCACATGGGCGCGAACCCTTGCGCGGGTGATGCCCACATAGGCCAGCCGCCGTTCCTCCTCCAGCGCCGGGGTGCCGCCTTCATCCAGCGCGCGCTGGCTGGGGAACACGCCCTCTTCCCAGCCGGGCAGGAAGACATGATCAAATTCCAGCCCCTTGGCGGCGTGCAGCGTCATGATGGTGATTTTTTCATCGTCGGGCGCGGTTTCATTGTCCATCACCAGCGCCACATGTTCCAGAAAGGCGGTGAGGCCGGGATAATCGCCCATCGCCCGCACCAGTTCCTTCAGATTGTCGATGCGGCCATCGGCATCGGTGGACTTGTCGGCCTGCCACATGCCGACATAGCCCGATTCCTCCAGCACCAGTTCGGCCAGTTCGGCATGGTGCAGGGTTTCGGCCGCATCGCGCCAGCGCGCCACATCGGCCAGAAAGCCGCGCAGCGCCCGCCGCGCCGCCGGGGTGAGATCATCGCCCTGCGCCACATGCGCCGCCGCGCGCGACAGCGGCAGGTTCAGCCGGCGGGCGGCGGCGTGCAGCGTGGCCATCGCCTTGTCGCCCAGGCCGCGTTTGGGCACGTTGACGATGCGTTCGAAGGCCAGCGCATCATCGGGCGACTGCACCAGCCGCAGATAGGCCAGCGCATCGCGGATTTCGGCACGTTCATAGAATCGGAAACCGCCAACGATGCGATAGGGCAGGCCGATGGCAATGAACCTGTCTTCGAACAGGCGGGTCTGGAACTGGGCGCGCACCAGGATCGCCATGGCATTCAGGCTCACGCCGTCACGGCCCAGCCGTTCGGCCTCATCGCCCACCACCCGGGCTTCTTCCGGCCCGTCCCACACGCCGGTGACGGCCACCTTGTCGCCCTGGGCGTGGGCGGTGAACAGGGATTTGCCCAGCCGGCCGCGATTGTGGGCGATCAGATGGTTGGCGGCGGCCAGGATATGCGGGGTGGAACGGTAATTCTCTTCCAGCCGGATCAGCTTCGCGCCGGGAAAATCCGCCTCGAAGCGCAGGATATTGGCCACCTCCGCCCCGCGCCAGCTATAGATCGACTGGTCATCATCGCCCACGCAGGCGATGTTGTGGCGGCTGCCGACCAGCGCTTTCAGCCATTGATACTGGGCGTGGTTGGTATCCTGATATTCATCCACCATCACATAACGGAACCGCGCCTGATAATCGGCCAGCACGTCCGGATGGCGGGCAAAGATGGTCAGCATGTGCAGCAGGAGATCGCCGAAGTCGGCGGCGTTCAGGGCGGCCAGCCGCTGCTGATAACGGGCATAGAGCGCGGCGCCGCCGCCATTCTGGCCATCGGCAAAGGCAAAGCTTTCGCCCGGCGGCACCGCATCGGGCAACAGGCCGCGGTTCTTCCAGCGGTCGATCAGGCTGGCCAGCTGCTTGGCCGGCCAGCGTTTTTCGTCCAGCCCGGCCTCGGCCACCACCTGTTTCAGCAGGCGCAGCTGGTCATCGGTATCCAGGATGGTGAATTGCGGGTTCAACCCCACCAGCCCGGCATGGCGGCGCAGCATTTTCGCCGACAGGGCGTGGAAGGTGCCCAGCCAGGGCAGGCCTTCGGCCATGCCGCCCAGCAGCATTTCGGTGCGATGGCGCATCTCGCGCGCCGCCTTGTTGGTGAAGGTGACAGCCAGCACCTGCGACGGGAAGGCCAGCCGGTTGAACAATATGTGCGCCAGCCGCGCCGTCAGCGCCTTGGTCTTGCCGGTGCCGGCGCCGGCCAGGATCAGCACCGGGCCTTCGGTGCTGGTGACGGCCTGCGCCTGCGCCGGGTTGAGCCCAGCCAGCCAGGGCGGCCCCGAATCGGGAGAGGGAGCAGGCAGCATGGGTGAACAAGTATGGAACAAAACCCCGCCTGCCAAGCCCGTGTGCGTGCCCTGATTCAATCCGCCGCTGCCCTCGCCGTATCTGCCGGCAGACAACAAGGAGCGTGACGGTTCATGACGGCCATGTTGAAGCCGCCGGTGCAGGCGGCGCGGGATCTGGGCTGGTGGCAGGTGCTTGGCCTGGGCCAGGATGATGATGGCTTCTGGGCGCATGTGCGCGGCCAGCAGCTGCTGCTGCTCAATCACGCCATTCCGTTCAACATCGGCCTGCTGGTGCTCAACATGGCGGCGCTGCTGGCGGTGTTCGGGTCGGCGGTGCCGTTTTCGGCGCTGGCACCCTGGCTGGCGGGGTTTGGCGGCCTGTCGCTGATGTGGAGCCTGCGCGCCATCCGCCGCCGCCGCACTGGCGTGCCCACCACCGCCGGCCATGGCCGCTTCTGGCGGGTGACGGCCGAAATCGGCCTGCTGGGCCTGTGCTGGGCCGGCCTGTTGTTTGCGCTGCTGCCGGTGCTGCCCGCCGATGGCCAGGCGGTGCTGCTGATCTTCTCGCTGGTCTTCATGGGGGCGATCAGCAATGCCGCGGCCACCATGCCGGTGGCGGTGCTGGGCGTGGTGGGGGCGATTGCCACGGCGATGTGGCTGGCCCTGCCGCCCGGTGCCCCGCTCGACAGCCTGCTGGTGGCGCTGGGCCTTGCCAGCTTTGCCCTGATCAAGCTGCGCGCCGGCCTGGCCACCACCTATCAGACGATGGCGCGGCTGAAAAGCGATGCCGAACTGAAGGACCAGGGCGAGGTGGTGCGGCTGCTGCTCAACGAATATGAATCCAACGGCAGCGACTGGCTGCTGGAACTGGATGCCGGTGGCCGGCTCACCCATGTCACCACCCGCTTTGCCGATGTGGCGCGGCGCAAGCGCGGCGATCTGCTGGGCCAGCCGCTGCTCAGCCTGATCGATCCGGCGCAGGCCGGCGCGGCGGCGGTGGCGCTGGCCCATGCCATCAAGGCGATGGAACCGTTCCGCGATCTGGTGGTGCCGGTGCCGCTGGGCCGTGATCTGCGCTGGTGGGCGCTGTCGGGCACGCCGAAACAGGATGCGCAGGGCAATTTCACCGGCTTTCGCGGCGTGGGCCGTGATGTGACCGAGGTGCGGCGCAGCCAGGAGCGCATCGCCCAACTCGCGCGCTTCGATCCGCTCACCGGGCTGGCCAACCGCAGCCTGTTCCGCGAAACGCTGGAGGATGTGGTGGAACGCGCCGTCGCCAGCGCCAAGCCGGCGGCGCTGCTGTTCGTCGATCTGGATCGGTTCAAGGCGGTGAACGATGGTTTTGGCCATGCCGCCGGCGATTTCCTGCTGCGCCAGGTGGCGCAGCGGTTGCAGGCGCTGACCAAGGGCGCCGCCACCATCGCCCGGCTGGGCGGCGATGAATTTGCCATCCTGCTGCCCGATGGCAGCGGCGATCGGCCCCACCGGCTGGCGGCGCGCATCGTCAAGGAACTGGCGCGGCCGTTTCCGCTGGGCGAACAGGGGCGCGGCGGCGTGGTGGTGGGCGCATCGGTGGGCTGGGCACTGGTGCCCGATGATGCCGCCACGCCCGAAGCCCTGCTGAAATGCGCCGATCTGGCCCTGTATCAGGTCAAGGGCGGCGGGCGCGGCGCGGCCTGCCAATACAACGCCGCCATGGCCGAAGCCGCCGAACAGCGCCGCCGGCTGGAAGTCGATCTGGCCTGTGCGCTGGAACAGGAACAACTGGCATTGATGTTCCAGCCGGTGGTGGATGCCGCCGACGAACGCATCACCGGGTTCGAAGCGCTGCTGCGCTGGCATCATCCCGAACTGGGCCTGATCCCGCCGCTGGATTTCATTCCCATCGCCGAGGATACCGGCCTGATCGTGCCGATCGGGCAATGGGTGATCGACCAGGCGCTGGCCTGGGCGGCGCGCTGGCCGGCGCATGTGAAGGTGGCGGTGAATCTGTCGGCCGTGCAGATGGACGATGCCGATCTGCCCGGCCACATCGCCGCCGCCCTGGCCCGCCACGGCGTGCCGGCGCAGCGGCTGGAACTGGAAATCACCGAAAGCCTGTTCCTGGCCGAAAAGCCGGCGGTGCAGCAGGTGCTGGCCGAATTGACCGGATTGGGCGTGAATTTCGCGCTGGATGATTTCGGCACCGGCTATTCGGCGCTGGGCACGCTGCAGAAGGCCAGTTTCAGCCGCATCAAGATCGATCGCAGCTTCGTCAAGCGCGCCACCGCCACCGGCGACGAGGCCAGCGCCATCATCCAGGCCATCGTGCGGTTGGCCGCCAGCCTTGACATGGCAACCACCGCCGAAGGCACCGAAACCCGCGCCGCCTTTGAACTGTGCCGCGAACTGGGCTGCACCCAGGTGCAGGGCTTCCTGTTCGGCCGGCCGATGCCGCCGGAACAGGCCAGCGCGCTGGTGGCCGAACTGGCGGCGGCCTGAACGACAAAGGGGCGTGGCCGGCCGGCCACGCCCCCCGGTTCAAACGCAGCGCTTCAGAAGGTCATGCCCACGCTCATCTTGTAGAAATCGCCGGCATTGTCCTTGTCCAGATCGGCGCCGCCGGTCAGCCGGGCGAAAAAGCCCTTGGGCAGGGTGAACTGCACATAGGCGCCCAGCCATTCATAGGTCTTGTTGGCGCGGCCGCCCACGGCGCGGCTGTTCGACAATATTTCATAATGCGGCCCGAACGACACCAGGCTGCTGGCCTTGTAGCCGACATTGACCCAGGTGTGCAGGAAGTCGAGCGAACCGGTGCGGTTGCGCTCGCGCAGCGCGGCATAATAGCCGGCATAGAATTCGCCTTCGATCTTGTCGTCGGCATAATTCACCGTCAGGCTGGGGACGATACCATCGCCGAAATTGGAGCCGGTCGCCGGCTGCGTCGGCCGCAGCCGCGCCCCGCCCGACAGCAGCGAACCGTTGGTGATGCCGATCTGCGGCTTCACCTTCAGCTTGCCATCATCCAGATTGAAATTGGCGCCCACCCCGAATTCGGTCCACAAATTGCCGCCGGTGCCGCCCGCGCCAAAGGCTGGCCGTGTCCAGAAGGTGCCGTAAAAGCTGAAATCCACCTTGTCGTTCACCGGCACCAGGCCGTTGAACGAGGGATTGAAACCAAAGAAACTGTCTTGCGCCAGCACGACGGTATAGCTTGCATCGCGGGCAGATGCCGGCGCGGTAACAGAAAAGACCAGAGCCGATACGGCAACAGCCGCACTCATCAGGGTCTTCATCATGGGACAAACCTCCGGTTACGAGAGTTCATCCTCCCCAACAATGTTGAGTTCTTGTTGACCGACCAATACTGCAAAAAACAATTATATCGTGCAGGAAGGCGGCGGCCTCGTTATTGGCGAACTGAACGATGTTACCGCACTGTAACATACGTCGATTTCCCCACCCGGCTGCGCCGGCTGGCCAGTGTCACCAATATGTCACAGTGGGATCAGTCCTCGGCCCAGCATTTCAGCAGCGTGTGGGCGATGGCCAGCGGTGGCGGGGCCAGCCAGTCGCCCGCACCGGCCAGGGCGGCGCGCACCTCCGGCTTTGTCACCCAGCGCACCTCTTCCAGCTCGTCGGCGTCCAGCCGCACCTCGAATCCGTCCGCTTCGGCAAAGCAGGCGATCATCAGGCTGGACGGGAAGGGCCAGGGCTGGCTGGCCAGATAGCGCACGCGCTGGCAGGTGATGCCGGCTTCCTCCCACAATTCGCGGCGCACCGCTTCTTCCAGGCTTTCGCCCGGCTCCACGAACCCGGCCAGCGCCGACAGGAAGCGTTTGGGAAAGCGCGGCTGGCGGCCGATCAGGGCGTGGCCATCCTTCACGGCCAGCATGATCACCACCGGATCGGTGCGCGGGAAATGTTCGGCCTGGCAGGCGCTGCACTGGCGGGCATAGCCGGCCTTGGCCAGCGCCGTCTTGCCGCCGCAGACCGCACAGAACCCATGGCGCTGGTGCCAATCGATGATCGATCGCGCCTGGGCAATGATGGCGGCTTCCGGGCCGGGCAGCAGGGCGCCGGCGGCGCGCGCATCCAGCAGCTTGCCGCCGAAATCGCTGATCAGTTCCGCCGATGGGGCGGCTGCGGCAAAGCGCGGGCCATCCGGGCCAATCCCCAGAAAGATCGACAGCGCATCGTGTGGCACATCGGATCGATAGGCCCACAGGATCGACGGCTGGTCGCCGCTCTTCACCACCGGGTTCAGCCCATCCAGCACCAGCCAGCGCGCGTCTGCGCGGGCGCGGCAGGCGATTAGCGCGGCCGGATCGCGCCGGATCTCGTCGGCCCGGTCAAGCCGGTTGCCGGTAAAGCCGGTGGCCGGCACGTCAGCAAATGTCGTCATGCGGCCATTGTCCCGCTCCCGGCCCGCTGCGCAAGCGCCAGTTGCACGGCCTTGGCAAAAAGCGTGGGCAGGCCGCTGCCGGCCTGATCTGCCGCCACCCAATCCCCGGCCAGATCGGGCCGCGCCGGCAGCACCAGCGCCTGCACCTGCAACACCAGATCGAAATGGGTGAAGCCGTGGCGCACCACGCCCAGTGCCTGCCAGTGGCCGGCCAGCGGTGGCGCGGCATCCGGCCCGCGCCAATCGCAGCTGGGCAGCGCCAGCATCCCGCCCAGCAGGCCCTTGCCCGGCCGCCGCACCAGCAGCACATCGCCCGCCGCCTCGATCCACCAGGCGGTGCCCTGGCGCTGCGGCCGCGGCCTTTTCGCCGGCTTCACCGGGAAATCCTCGGGCGCGCCCGTCTGCCGCCCGGCGCAGGTGTCTGCGATCGGGCAGGCCAGGCAGCGCGGGGCTTTCACCGTGCACACGCGCCGGGCCAGATCCATCAGCGCCTGGGCAAGATCGCCGCTGCGCCCCGGTGGCAGCACGGCAGCCAGCGCCGCTCGGATGGCGGCGCGCCCGCCCGGCAGCGGCGTTGCCAGCGCCAGCCGCCGTGCCACCACCCGTTCGACATTGCCATCGATCACCACCGCATCGCGGCCAAAGCCGAATGCCGCCACGGCCGCTGCCGTATAATCGCCGATGCCGGGCAGGGCGCGCAGTGCGGCCTCATCGGCCGGGAAACGCCCGCCGTGCTGCGCCACCACGGCGCGGGCGCAGGCCAGCAGATGCCGGGCGCGGGCATAATAGCCCAGGCCCGCCCAGGCCTGCATCAGATCGCCATCATCGGCCGCCGCCAGATCGGCCAGCGTGGGCCAGCGCGCGGTGAAGGCGTGGAAATAGGGGGTGGCGGCCTCCACCGTGGTCTGCTGCAACATCACTTCGGACAGCCAGACGCGATAGGGCCAATGGTCATCACCGGGCAGGGCCGCGCCGGGCGGGTTGCGCCACGGCAGCTGGCGGGCATGGGCGGCATACCAGTGCAGCAACGGATCGGGCCAGCTATCACTCACACCGGCGCTATGGCATGAAAGGCGGATGGCCAGAAAGCCCTTCCCAGCGCCGCCCGAAAAACCGCCCGAAAAGCCGCGCGGCCGCACCCGTGCCATCGCCGATCTGGTGGGCGATGTGGGGGGGGTGGCGTTTCGCCGCTTCGGCTTCACCCATGCCGCGCTGATCGAACGCTGGCCCGAAATCGTTGGCCCCACCTATGCCCGCCATTGCCGGCCGCTGCGCCTGCGCTTTGCCCGCGGTGCCCGGGAACAGGGCACGCTGGCGATTGCCGCCACCGGCGCGCTGGCCCCGATGCTGCGCCATGTCGAAGCCCAGATCATCGATCGCGCCAACCGCATCCTGGGCTATGCTGCGGTGGCCCGCATTGCCATCGAACAGGGCGCCGCCATGGCCGCGCCGCCGTCACCGCCGCCGCCCGCCCCCGGCCCGCTGCCCGAATCGGCCCGATCCAGCCTGAAACAGATCGCCGATCCCGAACTGCGCAGCGCCCTGCAAAGCCTGGCCGAAGCGCTGGCCACCAGCAGCGGCCCGCCAAAGATACGATAGGGCGGCCCGGCCGCGCCAACGGGGCTTGGCGCACCGCGCTGCCCCGCGCTAAGAACAGCCTATGTTCACGCGTTTCTTTCTGGCTGCCCTGCTGCTTGCCGCGCCCGCGCTGGCGGCGGCCCCGGCCCGGCCGCCCACCAGAACCGCTGCGGCCAAAGCCGCTGCCGCCAAACCCGCCGCTGCGATCGACTGGGCCAGCCGCATCGCCGCCACGCCGGCCGGCGGGCTGCTCATCGGCAACCCGGCCGCGCGGGTGAAGCTGGTGGAATTCGGCAGCCTGACCTGCCCGCACTGCCGGCATTTCCACGAAACCGGCCTGCCGGTGGTGAAAAGCCGCTTCATCGCGGCCGGCACGGTGAGTTACGAATATCGCCCCTTCACCCTCAACGGCATCGATCTGATGGCCGGGCATCTGCTCTATTGCCAGGCCCCGGCGGCGGCCTGGGCCTTTGTGAACAAGGCCTATGCGCGCCAGGATCAGCTGGTCGCCCCGTTCATGCAGATCAGCGCAGCCGATCGCACCGCCGTGGAGGCCCTGCCGGCCGACCAGCAGGGTGCCCGCATGGCGATCCTGGGCAAGCTGCCGGAATTTTCCGGCCTTGCCCCGGCGCGTTATCAGGCCTGCATTGCGGCCAGGCCGGCGATGGACCGGCTGCTGGCCATCCGCGCCGATGCGGTGCAAGCCCATGGCCTGACCGGCACCCCCAGTTTCCTGATCAACGGCAAGATGCAGACCGACGTGTTCGACTGGCCGGCGCTGGAGCCATTGCTGGCCGCCGCCGTTCAGGCCACCCAAGCCCCCGGAAGGATGAATTGATGAAGCGCCTGATGCTGCTGGCCGCCACGGCCCTCACCCTTGCCGCCTGTTCCGACAGCAAACCGGCACCGGGCGCCGCCGATGCCGCCGCGCCCGCCGCCGTGGCCGCGCCGGCCGGCCAGAACTGGGTGGATGTGGTGGCCGCCACGCCGGAAGGCGGCTTTCGCATGGGCAACCCCGATGCCCGCGTGAAGCTGGTGGAATATGCCTCGCTCACCTGCCCGCACTGCCGCGAATTCCACGAAGCGGCGGCCGAGGTGCTGAAGACCAAATATGTCGCTTCGGGCAATGTCTCCTATGAATATCGCAATTTCGTGCTGAACGGCCCGGACTTTGCCGCCACCGTGCTGGCCCGCTGCCAGGGCGAAACCGCCTTCTTCGGCCTGCTCAATGCCTTTTATGCCGATCAGATGGGCTGGACCGAACCCTTCAGCCGCATCAGCAAGGCCGATCAGGATGCGCTGGGCAAGATGCCGGAAGACCAGGCGGTGCGCCGCATGGCCGAACTGGGCGGGCTGGCCGATTATGTGAAGCCGCGCGGCATCCCGCGCGCCAAATTCGATCAGTGCCTGGCCGATCCGGCCCAGGCCAAGGCGATCAACGATCTCAGGAACCAGGCGGTGAACGAATACAAGCTCACCGGCACGCCCAGCTTCATCATCAATGGCACCGTGCAGGAAGGCACCTACACCTGGGCCGATCTGGAACCCAAGTTGCAGGCTGCGCTGCGCTAAGTGGAATTTCGCCGCCTTCGCCTTGCCGGCTTCAAGTCGTTCGTCGAGCCCACCGATCTGTTGATCGAGCCGGGGTTGACCGGCGTTGTCGGCCCCAATGGCTGTGGCAAGTCCAACCTGCTTGAAGCGTTGCGCTGGGTGATGGGCGAAGCCAGCCCCAAATCCATGCGGTCGGGCGGCATGGACGATGTGATCTTTGCCGGCACCGCCGCCCGGCCGGCGCGCGAACTGGCCAGCGTCACCCTCAGCCTGGCCGGCAGCGCGGGTGAGGAGCTGGAGGTGCAGCGCCGCATCGAGCGCGGCGCCGGTTCCGATTATCGCCTGAACGGGCGCGACACGCGCCAGCAGGATATCCGCCTGCTGTTCGCCGATTCGGCCACCGGCGCCCACAGCCCGGCGATCGTGGGCCAGGGGCGGATCAGCGCCATCATCGCTGCCAAGCCGGCCGAACGCCGGCAATTGCTGGAAGAAGCCGCCGGCATCGCCGGGCTGGCGGTGCGCCGCCGCGAAGCCGAAATCCGCCTGCGCGCCGCCGAAGCCAATGTGGCCCGGCTGGATGATGTGGTGAAGGGCCTGGAAACCCAGGCCGCCAGCCTGCGCCGCCAGGCCCGCAGCGCCGAACGCTATCGCAGCCTGTCGGACCGGATCCGCCATGGCGAGGCAGCCCTGTATTTCGCGCGCTGGCATCAGGCGGTTGCGGCCAGCGAACGGGCGCGCACCGCCGCGCTGGCGGCCGACAGCCAGGCCGCGACCCGCACCCGCGCCGCCGCCGCCCTGATGACGCAGGCGACCAGCGCCGCCGCCGGCCTGCCGGCCCTGCGCACCGCCGAGGCCGAAGCCGCCGCCGCCGTGCAGGCGCTGCGCCAGCGCCGCGCCCTGATCGAGGCCGAAGCCCAGGAACTGGCCCGCCGCGATGCCGCGCTGGTGCAGCAACTGGCCAGCCTGGATCGCGATGCGCTGCGCGAAGCCGCGCTGGCCGATGATGCCGCCAGCGCGCAAGGCCGGCTGGCGGCAGAGGCCGACCAGCTGGCCACCCGGCTGGCCGAACTGGCCGCAGCGGCCCCGGCGCTGGCCGCGGCGGTGGCAGCCGCCGAAGCCACCGCCGCCACCGCCGAAACCGCGCTGGCCGATGCCATGGCCGCCCACGCCGCGGCCGCCGCCGCCGTCCGCGCCGCCAGCGATGCCGCCGCCGCCGCGCAAGGCCGCGCGCTGCGCGCCGCGCAGGAGGCGCAAGCCCTGGCCGATCGCCTCGCCCGGCTGGCCCCGGCGCCCGATGTCGCCCCGTTGCAGGCTGCCGTGGCGGCCGCCGAAGCCGCTGTCGCCCGCTGTGAATCCGGCGTGGCCGATGCCGAATCGGCCCGCCCGCCGCTGGACGCCGCCCGCAGCGAGGCCGCCGCCGCGCTGGCCGCCGCCCGCGCCACACTGGCCAGCCTGGAGGCCGAAAGCACGGCGCTCGCCCGCCGGCTGGCCGCCGATCCGGGCAAGGGCCCGCGCATTGCCGACGCGCTTGTTGCCGCCGCCGGCTTTGAGGCCGCGCTGGCCGCCGCGCTGGGCGAGGATATGGAGGCCGGGCCGGCCGGATCGACCCAGCCGCGCCGCTTTGCCGGCAGTGCCGCCCATGATGATCCGTCGCTGCCGCCGGGCGTGACGCCGCTGGCCGGCCAGGTGCAGGCCCCGCCCGAACTGGCGCGCCGGCTGGCGCAGATTGGCGTGGTGGATGCACCGCCCGCGCCCGAACAACTGGCCGCGCTGCGCCCCGGCCAGCGCCTGGTCAGCCGCGATGGCAGATTGTGGCGCTGGGATGGGCTGATCGACGCTGGCGGCCGCAGCGATGCCGCCGCGGCCCGGTTGCGCGCCCGCCGCCGCGCTGCCGAACTGGCGGCCGAACAGGCCGCGGCCAGCACCGCCGCCGCCGCCGCCACCACGCAGCTGCGCGAGGCCGAAACCGCCGCCAGCGCTGCTGCC
>JAGWWF010000019.1 GCA_018970445.1 Alphaproteobacteria bacterium
AGCGGCCCGGCTCAGCGCTCGCTTCGCTTGGACGCACCCGATCGGGTGCGCCACGGCGCTCACTCACTCGTGCCGGGCCGCTCCGGGCCGTGCCGGGGCATGGAATCAATGGGTCCTGACCCTAGGCCGATCGTGGCGGGCTGTCACGCGGGGGCGGCCGTGAGGCGCACCCTGCTGCTGGGGCTGGATGGCCTGTGCTGGCCCGGCCTTGTGGCGGCGCGGCGGCAGGGGCTGGTGCCCAATCTGGCGCGGCTGGCCGATGGCGGTGCCACCGGCCTGTTGTGCGGCGTGCCGATGCTGGGCCGGATGGGCGCGGCGGGCAGCATTGCCACCGGCCACTGGCCCGAAGACAGCGGCCTGTGGCACGACAGCGAACGCTGGGCCGGCGGCATCCGCCCTGTCACCATGGCCAGCTGGCGGCGGCCACCGGCCTGGGCGGCGCTGGCGGCGGCCGGTGTGGCCACGGCCGGCGTGGGCTGGCCGGGCAGCGCGCCGGGGGCGGCGGCATGCCATGTCGATGATCGCTTTGCCCTGATCAACGGCCAGACCGAAGCCGGCTGGGCGCTGCCGCCCGATTGCTGCCCGCCGGCCTGGCGGCCCGAGGTGGCGGGCCGCCGCGTTCACCCATCGGCGATTGCCACGGCGCATCTGCTGCCGCTGGTGGATGTGGCGGCGGTGGATCAGAACAGCAGTGACGGGCTGGTGCAGCTGGCCACCGGCCTGGCGATGGCGGCCAGCGTGCAGGGCGTGGCGGCCTGGCTGCTGCACGATCAGCGCGCCGATTGTGCCGCCGTGTGGCTGCGCTGGCTGGGCGATGTGCGGGCGGTGGCCACCGATGCGCCGCCGCCCTGGCACCGGGTCGAACCCGGCGCCTGGCAGTTTCTGGACATGGTGGTGGGATCGCTGGCGGCGGTGGCGGCGGACCGGCAGATGTTGATCGTGGGCAGCGGCTGGCGCGACGCGCCGGGTGTGCTGCTGGCAACCGGCGGCGGCATCGGCGCGCAGGCATTGCCGGCGGCGCGGCTGATCGATGTGGCGCCAACGCTGCTGGCGGCGCACGGCCTGCACGATCCGGCCCTGCCCGGCCGGGCGCTGGCGCTGTGGCCGGGGGCCGCGCTGCGGCCGGTGGCAACGCCGGCCTTGCCGGTGGCGGACGACGCGGCGGCGGCGGAGGCCGCCCGCCTGTTGGCCCCGCTGATCGCTGAAGGGCATGTGCCGCTGCCGGAACCGCCGCCGGCGTGGACGGTGCAGCGGCTGCTGGGCCTGGGCCGCATGCTGCTGCCGCGCGATGCGGCCCGGGCGCAAACCCTGGCCGATGCCGCGCTGGCGCTGCTGCCCGATCATGTGGATGTGTTGACCTTGAAAGCCTGGTGCCGGCTGGCGGCGCGCGATGCGGCCGGGCTGGATGCCATCGGGCAGCGGCTGGCCGTGCTGGCACCCGATCGGCCCTGGGCCGCGGTGGCGCGCGGCGCGGCGGCGGCGCTGGCAGGCAATCTGGCGCTGGCGCGGCCCTGGCTGGAGGCGGCGGCCCAAGGCGATGGCGAAAGCCGGCTGCGCGCGGCGCAGGGCTGGCTGCACCTGAACCATGCCGCCACGGCACGGCCGATGCTGGCCCGGCTGGTGGCGCAATGGCCGCACCGGATCGATGCCCGGCTGGCGCTGGCGCAGGCGGCGCAGGCGCTGGGCGACATGGCGGATGCCGAAGCGCAATTGCGGGCCGCGATTGCGATCGATCCGTTCGATGCGGCGCTGTGGGGGGCACTGGAATCGCTGCTGGCCAGCCTGGGCCGCCGGCCGGATGCCGATCAGGTGGCCGGAATCGCGGCGCAACTGCGCGGGCAATGATCGGGCGCTGCTGTGGCATGGCGGCCGTGCAAATCCCTTGCCCCGATGCCCCCGCAATTCTATCGCTATCGAACGATCTGGGGGCACAGGCGATGAGCAGCACAAGCGATGACAAGATGGGCGGCGATTTTGGCGACCGCGAGGCGCTGATCTATCACCGCAGCGGCAAGGCCGGGAAGATCGAGATTGTCGCCTGCAAGCCGATGGCGACGCAGCGCGATCTGTCGCTGGCCTATTCCCCCGGTGTGGCAGCGCCGGTGCGCGCCATCGCGGCTGATCCCGACAGCGCCTATGATTACACGATCAAGGGCAATCTGGTGGCCGTCATCTCCAACGGCACCGCCATCCTGGGCCTGGGCAATCTGGGCGCGCTGGCATCAAAGCCGGTGATGGAGGGCAAGGCGGTGCTGTTCAAGCGCTTTGCCGATATCGATTCCATCGATCTGGAAGTGGCGACCGAGGATGTCGACCGGTTCATCGCCTGTGTGGAGCTGCTGGAGCCGTCGTTCGGGGGGATCAACCTTGAAGATATCAAGGCCCCGGAATGTTTCATCATCGAAACCACGCTGAAGGAGCGGATGAACATTCCGGTGTTCCATGATGATCAGCATGGCACTGCGATCGTGGCCGCCGCCGGCCTGCTCAATGCCCTGCATCTGACCGGGCGGCGGCCGGAAGACGTGAAGATGGTGGTGAACGGCGCCGGCGCGGCCGCGATTGCCTGCACCGAACTGATCAAGCTGTCGGGCGTGAAGAATGTCATCATGTGTGACACCTCCGGCGTGATTTACGTGGGCCGGCAAAAGGGCATGAACCAGTGGAAATCCGCCCACGCCGCCATCACCGACGCGCGCAGCCTGGAAGAGGCGATGGTGGGCGCGGACGTGTTTCTGGGCCTGTCCCAGAAAGGCGCGGTGACGCCTGAAATGGTGGCCGGCATGGCTGCCAATCCAATCATCTTTGCCATGGCCAATCCCGATCCGGAAATCACCCCCGAAGAGGTGGCCAGCGTGCGCAGCGATGCCATCGTGGCGACCGGGCGCAGCGATTATCCCAACCAGGTCAACAATGTCCTGTGCTTCCCCTATCTGTTCCGGGGCGCGCTGGATGTGCGGGCCACCGCCATCAACGAAGCGATGAAGCTGGCCGCGGCCAATGCCATCGCCAGCCTGGCGCGCATGCCGGTGCCCGATGAGGTGGCCGCGGCCTATGGCGGCAAGGCCCGCGTGTTCGGCCCGGAATATATCATCCCGGCGCCGTTCGATCCGCGCCTGATCGAACATGTGCCCACCGCCGTGGCCAAGGCTGCCATGGCATCGGGCGTGGCGAAGAAGCCGTTCTTTGACGAGGATGCCTATCGGCAGGAACTGCGCGGGCGGCTGAACCCCACCACGTCGATCCTGCAGGGTGCGATCGAAAGCGCCCGGCAGCGCCCGCGCCGCGCGGTGTTTGCCGAAGCCGAACAGGAAGTGGTGCTGCGCGCCGCCGTCAACTGGAAGAACAGCGGCTATGGCACCCCGGTGCTGGTGGGCCGCGAAGAGCCGGTGCGCGAGGGCCTGGCGCGGCTGGGCGTGGAGGATATCGACAGTTTCGAGATCCACAACAGCGCCAAATCCCCGCTGGTGCCGCGCATGGTGGATCATCTTTATGCCCGGGTGCAGCGGCGCGGCATGTTGCACCGCGATGTGCAGCGGCTGGTGAACCATGAACGCAATGTGTTCGGCGCGCTGCTGGTGGCCCTGGGCGAAGCCGATCTGATGCTGACCGGTGTCACCCGCAATTTTGCCACCACCTATCGCCAGGTGCGGCAGGTGATCGATCCGGTGCCCGGCCACCGCCCGTTCGGCATCCACATGCTGGTGGGCAAGCAGCAGACGATCTTTGTGGCCGATACCACGGTGACGGAACGGCCGACCGCGCAAACCCTGGCCGGCATCGCGATCGAGACCGCGGCCGTGGCCCGCCGGCTGGGCCAGGAGCCGCGCGTGGCCTTCCTGTCCTATTCCAATTTCGGCAATCCGCGCGGCGAATTTGTCGACAATGTGCGCGGCGCGGTGGAGTTGCTGGATCAGCGCCAGGTCGGCTTTGAATATGAAGGCGAAATGTCGGCCGATGTCGCGCTCAACCCGGCGATGCGGGCGCAATATCCGTTCAACCGCCTGTCGGGCCCGGCCAATGTGCTGATCATGCCCGGCCTGCACAGCGCCAACATCGCCGCCAAGCTGATCAAGGAAGTGGCCAACCTGCGCGTGGTTGGCCCGATGCTGGTGAACATGAGCCAGCCGGTGCAGATCGTGCCGATGAACAGCAGCGCCAGCGACATCGTCACGCTGGGGGTGCTGGCATCGACGGGCGTGGTGTGTTGAGGGGGGCGTGCTGAAACCGCCCGTTCTGCTGATCCACGGCATGTGGTCCACCCCGGCCACATTCGATCGGCTGCGCCCCGTGCTGGAGGCGGCGGGCCATGAAACCCATGCGCCGGCGCTGTTGTTTCACGATCGGCCGGTGGGCCTGCCGCCGGCGCCGGGCCTGCGCGATCTGCCGATCCGCGCCTATGTCGATCAGCTGGAGGCCGAGGCGCTGAAGCTGGGGGCGCCGCCGATCATCCTGGGCCATTCGATGGGTGGCCTGTTGGCGCAGTTGCTCGGCGCCCGCATCGATCATGCCGGGCTGGTGCTGCTGTCGCCAGCGGCGGCGGCCAATGCCCAGAGTTTCAGCCTTGATCCGTTCAAGACGCTGAAGAATGTCATCCTGAAATGGGGCTGGTGGGACGAGCCGACCCTGTGTGACGAGGCCGGCGCGCGCTGGGGCATCTTCAACGGCGTGCCCGAAGCGGTGACCCGCGCCGAAATCGCCGCGCTGGTGTGGGACAGTGGCCGGGTGCTGGCCGAAATGGCGCTGCCGCCCGCCTTTGGCCGCACCACGCAGGTGGATTATGCCCGGCTGGACCGGCCGGCGCTGGTGGTGGTGGGCAGCGATGATCGCATCACCCCGCCCGGCATCGCGCGGGCAACGGCGCGCAATCTGGCCGGCACCGTGGATTATCACGAGCTGCCCGGCGCACCGCACTGGATCTTCTGGGGCGAACTGGAACGGCAGGTGGCGGCCATGGTGGTGGAGTGGCTGGCGGGCCTGCATTGATCGCGGCATTGAAAGCCCAGGCGCTTGGCCTGGGCTTTGCCGATGTGGGCATTTGCGCCGCCGATGCGGTGCCGCAGGCCGGGCAGCGGCTGCGGGCCTGGCTGGAGGCTGGCTGCCACGGCGACATGATCTGGATGGAAGCCCGCGCGGACGAGCGGGCCAGTCCGAACGGCCTGTGGCCGGCGGTGAAGAGCGTGATCATGCTGGGCACCAGCTATGCCCCGGCGCTCGATCCCCTGCGGCTGGCCGGGGTGGGCGATACCGGGGTGATCAGCGTTTACGCCTGGAACCGGGATTATCATGATCTGATCAAGAAGCGGCTGAAGGCGCTGGCGCGCTGGCTGGTGGCCGAGGCTGGCGGGGATCTGAAGCTGTTTGTCGATACCGCGCCGGTGATGGAAAAACCGCTGGCTGCCGCCGCCGGGCTGGGCTGGCAGGGCAAGCACACCAATCTGGTCAGCCGCCGCCACGGATCGTGGCTGTTTCTGGGGGCGATCTACACCACGCTGGAACTGCCGGCGGATGGCGCCCACGCGGATCGCTGCGGCAGTTGCACCCGCTGCCAGACGGCCTGCCCCACCAACGCCTTTCCCGCGCCCTATCGCCTCGATGCGCGGCGCTGCCTGGCCTATCTCACCATCGAACATGCCGGGCCGATCCCGGAGGAATTCCGCCGACCCATGGCCAATCGCATCTATGGCTGCGATGATTGCCTGGCCGTGTGCCCGTGGAACCGCTTTGCGAAAGCGACGCAGGAACCGGCCTTCCTGCCGCGCGCCGAACTGACCGCGCCGAAGCTGGCGGCGTTGCTCAGCCTTGACGATGCCGCGTTCCGGGCGCTGTTTGCCGGCAGCGCCATCAAGCGCATCGGGGTGAAGCGGTTCATCCGCAACTGCCTGTATGCGGCCGGCAACAGTGGCGATGCAGCGTTGATCCCCCACGTGGCGGCGCATCTGGGCAGTGATGATGCAGTGGTGGCCGAAGCGGCGGCCTGGGCGATGCAGCAACTGGAGGCAGCATGACGGGGATGCGCGGCACGGCGCGGCTGGCGGCGTTGCAGATCGGCAGCCGGGCGACGACGGCAGACACGCTGGCGGCGCTGCTGGACTGGCGCGATGAACTGAAGGCGGCGCGGCCCGACCTGCTGGTGCTGCCCGAAGCGCTGCTGGGCGGATATCCCAAGGGGGCGGATTTCGGTGTGCGGCTGGGCTATCGCACGGCCGCCGGGCGCGATGCGTTTCGGCGTTACTGGGAACAGGCCATCGATCTGGACGGGCCGGAGGTGGCGGCGCTGGGCGCGCTGGCGGCCGATATCGGCTGCACGATGGTGGTGGGGGCGATTGTGCGCCGGGGCGCGACGCTGCATTGCTGCGCGCTGCATCTTGCGCCCGATGGGCGGCTGGCCGGCCAGCGCAGCAAGTTGAAACCAACGGCGGCCGAACGGCTGGTGTGGGGCGAAGGCGGGCCGGACGACGTGTGCACCTTCGACAGCCCGATTGGCCGCATCGCCCCGGTGATCTGCTGGGAAAATTACATGCCGCTGTTCCGGGCGGCGCTGTATGAACAGGGCATCACCCTGTGGGCCGCGCCCACGGTGGACGAACGGCCGCAGTGGGACATCACCATGCGCCACATCGCCCTGGAAAGCCGCTGTTTCCTGATCAGCGCCTGCCAGTGGCAACCGCCGGCACACACCGCACTGGGCGAGGCCATCACCCTGATCGACCGCGCCGCCGATGTGCCGCTGATTGGCGGCGGCAGCCTGATCGTCTCGCCCATGGGCGAGGTGCTGGCCGGGCCGCTGCGTGGGCACGAGGGGCTGATCATGGCCGAGGTCGATCTGGCCGACATCGTGCGCGCCCGTTTTGATTTCGATGCCGCCGGCCATTATGCCCGGCCCGACATCTTCCGGCTGGACGTGACGCCCCCGACACGCTGAAACTGCGGCCGCCAAGGAGAAATGCATGACCGATTCCCTGTTCATCGGCCTGTCGGATCAGGATGCCCCGCAATCGCTGGTGCTGAAACGCGCCAACCGCCACGGCCTGATCGCCGGGGCGACCGGCACCGGCAAGACCGTCACGCTGCAGGGCCTGGCCGAAGGCTTCAGCAGGGCCGGGGTGCCGGTGTTTCTGGCCGATGTGAAGGGCGATATCGCCGGCATGGCCCGCGCCGGCAGCGAGGCAGCGGCCTGGACCGGCAAGCGCGCGCTGGAGCTGAAGATCGCCGATTATGACTGGGAAGCCATGCCGGTGGTGTTCTGGGATCTGTTCGGCGAACAGGGCCACCCGATCCGCACCACCATTTCCGAAATGGGCCCGCTGCTGCTGTCGCGGCTGATGGGCTTGAACGACACGCAGGAAGGGGTGATGACCATCGCCTTCCGCTATGCCGACGACAACGACATGCTGCTGCTGGATCTGGAGGATCTGCAGGCGATGCTGGCCTTTGTGTCGGAGAACGCCGACGAATTGTCGGCCCGATATGGCAATGTCACCAAGGCCAGCGTGGGCAGCATCCAGCGGCAGCTGCTCACGCTCGACAGCCAGGGCGGCGCGGCCTTCTTTGGCGAGCCGGCGTTCGAGATCAGCGATTTCATTGCGCTGGACAGCAAGGGCCGCGGCCGGGTGAACATATTGGCGGCGGACAAGCTGATGCAATCGCCGCGCCTTTATGCCACCTTCCTGCTGTGGCTGTTGTCGGAACTGTTCGAAACGCTGCCCGAGGTGGGCGATCCGGACAAGCCCCGGCTGGTGTTCTTCTTTGACGAGGCGCATCTGCTGTTCGACGAGGCGCCGGACGCGCTGATGGACAAGGTGGAACAGGTGGTGCGCCTGATCCGTTCGAAGGGCGTGGGCGTGTATTTCGTGACGCAGAACCCCATCGACATTCCCGAAAAGGTGGCGGGCCAGCTGGGCAACCGGGTGCAGCATGCGCTGCGCGCCTTCACCCCGCGCGATGCCCGCGCCATCAAGAGCGCTGCCGAAACCTTCCGGCCCAATCCGCGCCTGGATGTGGCCGCGGTGATCACCGAAATGAAGGTGGGCGAGGCGCTGGTTTCCACCCTGATGCCCGATGGCGCCCCCAGCCCGGTGGAGCGCACCCGCATCGCGCCGCCGCGCAGCCGGGTGGGGCCGCTGACTTCGGGTGAGCGCATGGACGTGATCAACGCATCGCCGTTCGCGGGCAAGTATGAGGAGCGGGTGGACCGCGAATCGGCTGCCGAACTGCTGGCGATGAAGCGCGAGGACAGCGCCGCCCAGGCCGCCGCCGACAAGCAGGCCGCGTTGCAGGCCAAGCTGGAAGCGCAGGCGGCGAAGGAAGAAGCAAAATTGCAGGCCATCCGCGCGCGCGAGGCAGCGCGGCTGGAAGCGGCCCGCGCCCGCGCCGCCGCCCGGCCGACCGCCACGCAAAAGGCCATCGAGGCGGCGGCGCGATCGGCCGCCAGCACCATCGGCCGGCAAGTGGCCGGCAGCCTGGGCAAGAGCCTGGTGCGCGGCATACTGGGCAGCCTGTTCAAATAGGCTTCTCCCCTCCCTGCTTGCAGGGAGGAGCTGGGGGAGGGTGGTTTCTTGCACGCGCGGCGCGCGGGCGGTCAGACCCTCCCCCCGACCCCTCCCTTTGCACGGGAGGGGAGAAGATCATTCAAACCGGGGAGAAGACCATATGACCACCACCCGCCGCTGGCTGCTGAAATCCCGCCCGAACGGGCCGCTGCAGGACAGTGATTTCGAACTGGTCACGGTGCCGATGCCAGAGGTGGGCGACGGGCAGTTTCTGGTGCGCCTGACGCATTTTTCGTTCGATCCCACCCAGCGCGGCTGGCTGGGCGGCGATACCTATCTGCCGGCCGTGCCGATTGGCGGCGTGGTGCGCGCCGGCGGCATCGGCGAGGTGGTGGCCAGCCGGCATCCGGGCTTTGCCGTGGGCGATGTGGTGCAGGGCACGTTCGGCTGGCAGGAACATGCGCTGACCGACGGCACCACCGAAACCGGCCCGGTGACGAAGCTGCGCGCCGGCATCACGCCCGAACAGGCGCTGGGCGTGTTCGGTGTGACCGGCCTGACCGCCTGGTTCGGCCTGACCGAAATCGGCCAGCCCAGGGCGGGGGATACGGTGCTGGTATCGGGCGCCGCCGGGGCCACCGGCAGCGTGGTGGTGCAGATCGCCAAGGCGCTGGGCTGCACGGTGATCGGCATTGCCGGTGGCCCGGAAAAATGCCGCTGGGTGGTGGAAACCGCAGGGGCTGATGCCTGCATCGATTATCGCGGCGGCAGCGTCGCGCGGCAGATCCGCCAGCATGCGCCCAGGGGCGTGAACGTGGTGTTTGAAAATGTCGGCGGCGAGATACTGGATGCGGCGCTGGCCAATCTGGCGCTCAATGCCCGCGTGGTGCTGTGCGGCGGCATTTCCAGTTACAACGACACCGCCGAAAGCCGGCAGCCGGGCCTGCGCAACTATATGAATCTCACCGTGATGCGCGGTCGCATGGAAGGCTTCATCGTGCTGGATTTTGCCAAACGCTATGGCGAGGGCGTGGCCGAACTGGCCAGGCTGATGGCGGCCGGCAAGCTGAAGACCGCCGAGGATGTGGCGCACGGCTTTGAACAATGCCCGGCAACGCTGCGCCGCCTGTTCGAAGGCAAGAATTTCGGCAAGCAGCTGCTGAAGGTCTGACACTCCCCATTGCGTGCGTTTCGCCGCTGCGGCCGGGGGCATAGGCTATGAGCGCAGGGGAGGAAAGGCATGGCACGGCTGGCAGGCAAGGTGGCGCTGGTGACGGGGGCGGCATCGGGCATCGGTGCGGCCGCGGCGCGGCGGTTGGCCCGCGATGGCGCCGCCGTGCTGCTGACCGATGTTGACGCAGCCGGCGAGGATGTGGCGGCCGGCATCATTGCCGCCGGCGGCCGTGCCGGTTTCTGCCGGCACGATGTGGCCAGCCCGGATGATTGGGCCACAGCGGTGGCCGCGGCGCTGGCGCAGTTCGGCCGGATCGACATATTGGTGAACAACGCCGGCATCGCCGGTGGCCGGCATGAACTGATCAGCCATGATCTGGCGGCCTGGCGGCAGATATTGTCGATCAATCTGGATGGCGTGTTCCTGGGGCTGCGCCATGCCGGGCCGGCGATGGCGGCGGCCGGCGGCGGCAGCGTGATCAACATCAGCTCCATCCTGGGCAAGGTCGGCATGGGCGGGGCGGCGGCCTATTGCGCATCAAAGGGCGGGGTGACGCTGCTTTCCAAGGCGGCGGCGCTGGAATGGGCGCCGCTGGGCATCAGGGTGAACAGCGTGCACCCCGGTTTCATCGACACGCCGCTGGTGAACAATGCCCTGGCCGGGCGCGAGGATGGCAATGAAGTGCGCGTGGCGCTGATGGCCGCGCATCCGCTGGCGCGGTTTGGCCGGCCGCAGGAAATCGGCGATGCCATCGCCTTTCTGGCCAGCGATGAAGCCGCCTTCATCACCGGCGCCGAACTGGTGGTGGACGGCGGCTATACCGCGCAATGATCGGCGCCAGGGTTCAGGCGGCCAGCTGATCGAATTGCAGCTTGGCCAGCCGGGCATAAAGGCCGCCGGCGGCCATCAGGCTGTCGTGCGTGCCGGTGGCCACGATACGGCCCTTGTCCATCACCACGATGCGATTCGCGCCGCGCACGGTGGCCAGCCGGTGGGCGATCACCAGCGTGGTGCGGTGCTTCATCAGTTCATCCAGCGCCGCCTGCACCAGCCGTTCGCTTTCGGCATCCAGCGCGCTGGTGGCTTCATCCAGCAGCAGGATCGGCGCGTTGCGCAGGATGGCGCGGGCGATGGCGATGCGCTGGCGCTGCCCGCCCGAAAGCCGCGTGCCGCTTTCGCCCAGATAGGAGTGGATGCCATCGGGCAGTTCCTTGAGGAACAGATCGGCGTGGGCGGCCTGCGCCGCGGCCCACACCTCGGCCTCGCTGGCGTCGGGGCGGCCGTATCGGATATTGTCCATCGCGCTGGCGGCAAAGATCACGGTTTCCTGCGGCACCACCGCCAGCCGGCTGCGGATGGCGTGCGGATCGGCGGCGGTATAGGCCACGCCGTCGATGGTGATGCTGCCGGCTTCGGGATCATAGAAACGCTGCACCAGCTGGAACAGGGTGGATTTGCCCGCCCCCGACGGGCCGACCACCGCCACGGTTTCGCCCGGTTCGATGGCCAGGGTGAAGCCCTTCAAGGCCGCCACATCGGGCTTTGAGGGATAATGGAAACGGATGTCGCGCAGTTCCAGCCGGCCCTGTGGCGGCTGCGGCAGGGCGGTGACGGCGGCCGGGGCGCGGATCTGCGGCCGGGCGGCCAGCAATTCCTCCATCCGCCCCGATGCCCCGGCGGCACGCATGAAATCGCCATAGACTTCGGTGAGCGTGCCAAAGGCGCCGGCGACGATGGCGGCGGCAAACACGAAGGCGGCAATCGAACCCCCCGACAGCGTGCCATCGATCACATCCAGCGCGCCCTGCCACAGCACCAGCGTGATCGCCCCGAACACCAGGGTGATGATGCTGGCAGTCATGATGGCGCGCAGGCGGATGCGGCGGCGCGCGGTATCGAAGGTGCGTTCAACGGCCGCCCCGAAACGGGCGGCTTCGCGCGCTTCCTGCGTGAAGGCCTGGACGATGCGGATGGCCCCCAGCACTTCGGAGACCATGGTGCCGATATCGGCGACGCGATCCTGGCTGGCGCGGCTGATGTCGCGCACGCGGCGGCCCAGGATGAGGATGGGGCCCATGGTGAGCGGGATGACCAGCAGCATCAAGAGGGTGAGCCGCGGGCTGACCCAGAACATGTAGCCGATGCCGCCAATGCCCATCACGCTGTTGCGCAGCGCCAGGCTGGCCGATGTGGCCACCACCTGTTCGATGATCGCGGTATCCGATGTGATGCGGCTGGCGATTTCGGCGGGGCGGTTTTCTTCGAAGAACACCGGATCCAGCGTGAGCAGGTGGCGCTGCACTGCGGTGCGCAGATCGGCCACCACCCGTTCGCCGATCCAGGTGACGAAATAGAAGCGCACGGCCGTCGCCAGGCCCAGCAGCACCACCAGCCCCAGAAAGGCGGCAAAGAAGGGCGTAATGGTGGCCGGGTCGCTGCCCTTGGCAAAGCCATTGTCCACCACCAGCTTCAGCCCCTGCGGGATGGCCAGGGTGGTGAGCGCCGCCACGCCCAGCGCCAGCAGTGCAGCAGCCAGTTGCAGCGGATAGGCGCGCGAAAACCGCCACAACAGCTTGAGGCGGGAGAGTTTCCGCTCGGCCGGGGGCGGGAGCGGGGGTTTCGGCGGACGGGAAGCCATGACGGCTGATAACAGGCGTTCGAGCCCGGCTCAATGGCCGTGGCCGCTTCATTCAAGGCCGCGGCGCCGCGGCCGTTTTTCGATCATTGCGCCGGATTAATGCGGCCAATCTTGGGTTTGCGGTTTATGTTGCAGTGCGGTATGACCCTGCCTGGGTGGTGGCGCTGGTTGGCCAGAAGGAACAGAGTGATGCTGTATACCGCGCACGAGATGCAGAAGGCCTGGATTGCCGGGCTGGGCATGGCCGCGTCCCAAAGCTCGCAATGGCTGTTGGCAGCATCCAACCCGCTGGCGTGGAACCCGGTGGCCCCGGTGATGGCGCGCGCGCTGGAGGTGTTCGCCCACAGCGCCGAAGTGCGCGGCAAGCCGGCCTTTGGCCTGAATGCCACCATCATCGATGGCGCATCGGTGCCGGTTTCGGAAGAGATCGTGTTGCGCAAGCCCTTTGGCCAGTTGAAATATTTCCGCCGCGGCATCGGCGGCCGGCGCGACCCGCGCATCCTGGTGGTGGCGCCGATGTCGGGCCATTATGCCACGCTGCTGCGCGGCACGGTGGAACGGCTGCTGCCCGATCACGAGGTGTATATCACCGATTGGCGCGATGCGCGCATGGTGCCTACCAGCGCCGGCCGTTTCGATCTGAATGATTATGTCGATTATCTGATCGAATTCCTGGAACTGCTGGGCCCCGACACGCACATGCTGGCCGTGTGCCAGCCATCGGTGCCGGCGCTGGCCGCGGTGGCCCTGATGAACGAGGATGATCATCCCTGCACCCCGCCCAGCCTGACGCTGATGGGCGGCCCGGTGGACACGCGCCGCGCCCCGACGGCGGTGAATGATCTGGCCTTCAAGCGGCCGTTCGCCTGGTTTGAACAGATGGTGATCCAGCAGGTGCCCGACATCTATCCCGGTGCCGGCCGCAGCGTGTATCCCGGTTATCTGCAATTGTCGGGCTTCATGTCGATGAACCTAGCCAACCACATGAAATCCCATTGGGAAATGTTCAAGCATCTGGTCGATGGCGACGAGGAATCGGCCGAGGCGACCAAGGCATTCTATGATGAATATCGCGCCGTGTGCGACATGACGGCGGAATTCTATCTGCAGACCATCGATCTGGTGTTCCAGCGCCAGGCGCTGGCCACCGGCCAGTTCGAGCATCGCGGCCGGCTGGCCGATCCGGGCCGGATCACCCGCACCGCGCTGCTGGCGATCGAGGGCGAGCGCGACGATATTTCCGGCCTGGGCCAGACGAAGGCGGCGCTGGAACTGGCGGTGAACCTGCCCGACGACAAGAAACGCTATCATCTGGCGCTGGGCGCCGGCCATTATGGCATCTTCAACGGCAGCAAGTGGCGCACCAGCATCGCCCCGGTGGTGGAGGAATTCGTGCGCGCCCACGACACCGGCCGGGTTGCGCCCGCCCCGGCGCGCGTGGTGCTGCCGCGCCATGTCGAACCCGATGTGCCGCCGGGGGTGGAAGTGGCCTAACCGGCCAGCTGTTCTTCCATCTCGGCCAATTCCAGCCAGCGCAGTTCGGCCGCCTCCAGGCTGGCGCGCAGGGCGTCAAGCCGGGCGGTGAGGCTGGCAAAGCGGGCCGGGTTCCTCGCATACAGGTCGGGATCGGCCAGCGCGGCCTCGCCGCTGGCGATGTCGCGGTTCAGCGCCTCGATCCGGGCGGGCAGTTCGGCCAGTTCGCGCGCGTCCTTGTAACTCAACTTGCTGGCCTTTTTCGGGGCGGCGGCCACGGCGGCGGCGGATTTCGGCCGCAATGGCGCGGCCGCGACGCTCTGGCGGGCGGCCCAGTCGCTCCAGCCGCCCACGCTGATGCTGGCCGCGCCATTGCCATCCAGGGCGACGATCATCGTCACCACCCGATCCAGGAAGGCGCGATCATGGCTGACCAGCAGCACCGTGCCGTCATAATCTCCGATCACCTCCTCGATCAGGTCCAGCGTTTCCATGTCGAGATCGTTGGTGGGTTCATCCAGCACCATCAGGTTTGACGGCGTGGCGAATTCGCGGGCCAGCAGCAGGCGCGACTGTTCCCCGCCCGACAGGGTTTCGGCCGCCGCATCCAGCACGCCGGCATCGAACAGATAATCCTTCAGATGGCCGGCGACATGCTTCTTCACGCCGTTCACTTCCAGCCATTCGCCGCCATCGGCCAGCACCTCGCGCACGGTGCGGCCCTGCAGGCGCTGGCGGTGCTGATCGATGATGGTGGCGGCCAGATTGGCGCTGCGGGTGATGGTGCCGCTTCCGGGCGCCAGCTGGCCCAGCAGCAGCTTGATCAGCGTGGATTTGCCGGCCCCATTGGGGCCGATGATGCCGATGCGATCGCCTTTGCGCACCCGCAGCGACAGATCCTGCACGATGGCGCGATTGCCAAAGGCCAGGCTGATGTTCTTGGCATCGATCAGGATCTTCGATCCCGGATCGTTCGATTCGGTGGCGATGCGGGCCGAAGTGGGCCCCCGATCAAGGCTGCGGCGGGTTTCGCGCAGGTCCATCAGCTTGGCCAGCCGGCCCATGTTGCGCTTGCGCCGGGCGGTGACGCCGCGTTGCAGCCAATGTTCCTCGGCGCGCAATTTCGTGTCCAGCCGCTGGGCGGTGCGTTCCTCTTCGGCGGCCACGGCTTCGGCCCAGGCATCAAAGCCGCCAAAACCCACTTCGGCGCGGCGCAGCGCACCGCGATCCAGCCACAGGCAATTGCGGGTCAGCCGGGTCAGGAAGGTGCGATCATGGCTGATCACCACCAGCGCGCAGCGGCTGCGGTCCAGCCAGGCTTCCAGCCATTCGATGGCGGCAATGTCGAGATGGTTGGTCGGTTCATCCAGCAGCAGCAGATCGGGCGCTTCGGCCAGCACCCGCACCAGCGCGGCGCGGCGGCGTTCGCCGCCCGATGCGGTGGCGGCCGGGCGGGCCAGATCCAGCCCCAGCTGATCGGCCAGGGCGGCCAGCTTGTGATCGGCCGCGCCGCCGGCCCCGGCATAATCGGCCAGGGTGGCGCAGCCGGTCATCGGCGGGTCCTGCTCCAGCCGGCCGATGCGCAGGGCCCGGGCGGTGGCGCGGCGGCCGGCATCGGCCTCGATGCTGCCATCGATGATCTTGAGCAGGGTGGATTTGCCCGCCCCATTGCGACCGATCAGCGCCAGCCGGTCGCGCGCATCGATGGTGAGCGACAGGCCGCTGAACAGCCAGCCGGTGCCGGCTTTCAGGCCGATATTGTCGAGGGTGAGGATGGGTTCGGGCATGGCAGCCAAGGCCAGTGGCGAAAGCGGCGGCGGCTGGCAAGCGGCAACTGCCGCCGCCGCGCCATTAAGCAATTTGCAATTCCTGTCAGTGCAATAGACTTGATACCATATGACAGAAATGCGAAGGACATGGCCGGCGTTCAGAGGCGGTTCAACCGCCCGGCGCGATACGGGCTGATGCATGATGGGATGATCAGAGCGGCAGGAATGATGGTGCGGTTGGCGGTCTTGATGGCGGTGGCGGCGGGGCTGGCCGGGCCGGTGGTGGCCGGGGCCGGCGATGCCGATCCGGGCGCATCCGGGGCCATGGCGTTGCAGGAACTGCGCCGTGCCGGCGAAATCATGCCGTTCGACGTGATCCAGCGCCGGGTGCTGCAAGACGCGCCGGGGGAATATGTGGGGGCGCAGTTTGATGCGGGCAGCCGGCGTTACCGGTTCCGCTTCATGCGCGACGGCAATGTGATCAATGTGGACGTGGACGCGCGCACCGGCGAGCGCCTGCGGCCGCGCCAGAGTTATTGAAGCCGGCGGAGTGGGGCATGCGCATTTTGGTGGTGGAAGACGAGCCGAGCCTGCGGCGCCAGCTGCGTACCGGGCTGGAACAGGCCGGCTATGCCGTCGATGCGGCCGGTGATGGCGAGGAAGGCCATTATCTGGGCGCCAACGAAAGCTATGACGCGGTGGTGCTGGATCTGGGGCTGCCGGGGCTGGACGGGCTGACCGTGCTGGACCGCTGGCGCCGCGAAGGCCGCACCATGCCGGTGCTGGTGCTGACCGCGCGCGACAGCTGGGCCGACAAGGTGGCCGGTCTGGATGCCGGGGCCGATGATTATCTGGCCAAGCCGTTCCAGACCGAGGAACTGGTGGCGCGGCTGCGCGCGCTGATCCGCCGCGCGGCCGGCAAGGCGACATCGGAATTGCTGGCCGGCGGTGTGCGGCTGGATGGCCGGTCGGGCCGGGTGACGCTGCACGGTGAACCGGTGAAGATGACGGCGCAGGAATTCAAGCTGTTGAGTTACCTGATGCACCACAAGGGCAAGGTGGTGAGCCGCACCGAATTGATCGAACATATCTATGACCAGGATTTCGATCGCGATTCCAACACCATCGAGGTGTTCATCACCCGCATCCGCAAGAAGCTGGGCGCCGATCTGATCCAGACCACGCGCGGCCTTGGCTATAGCCTGAACGACCAGATCTGAGATGATGGCGCCGCCGGTTTCGACCGGGCGTTCGCTGCGCCGCCGCATGATCCTGATTGCGGCGGTGTGGATCTCGTTGCTGCTGGCGCTGGGCGGGTTTGCGCTGGATCGGGTGCTGGCCGATACGCTGCGATCCAGTTTCGATGAACAATTGGCCAGCAATCTCAAAGCGATGATCAACACCGCCGAACTGGATGAGGCAGGTGAGGTGCGGCTGCTGCGGCCGTTGGGTGATCAGCGCTTTTCCGAGCCTTATTCCGGCCTCTACTGGCAGATCAGCGGCGCCGGCATGGCGGTGTTCCCCTCGCGCAGCCTGTGGGATCGCCAGTTGGGCCCGCCACCGCGCGGGGCCGATTGCCGCCAGCCGTGCGTGCATGATTCCACGCTGTTCGCCGGCGAGCCACTGCGCATCATGGGCCGCAGCGTGCGCCTGCCCGGCGCGCGGGCCAGCATCTATTTCCAGGTGGCGCAATCCAGCCGCGATCTGGAACGGCAACTGGCCCGCACGCGGTCCATCCTGGTGTGGTCGCTCACGGTGCTGGGCCTGGGCCTGATCGGCATGGCGGCGTTCCAGTCCACCTATGGCCTGGCGCCGTTGCGGCGGGTTTCCGATGCGATTGCCGCCATCCGCAGTGGCCGGGCGCAACGGGTGCAGGCGCGCTTTCCGGTGGAGGTGGCGCCGTTGGTGAGCGAGATCAACGAGCTGCTGGCCCATGGCGAGGCCCAGGCCGAAGCCGCGCGCCGCCATGCCGGCAATCTGGCCCATGCGCTGAAAACCCCGATGAGCGTGCTGGTGGGTGAAGCGCAGGGGCGCGACGATCCGCTGGCCCGCGCCATCGAGGCGCAGGTGCAGGTGATGCGCCGCCATGTCGATCACCAATTGGCCCGCGCCCGCGCCGCCGGCCGCCGCGCCGCCAGCACGGCGCGCACCCCGGTGTGGCCGGTGGTGGAGGCGATCGCGCGCACGGTGGAGCGGCTGCACGCCGGCCGGGTGACCATCGATCTGGCCGGTGACAGGGCGGTGGCGTTTCGCGGCGAGCGCCAGGATCTGGAAGAAATGGTGGGCAATCTGATCGAGAATGCCGCCATCCACGGCGGCGGCCGCGCCTTTGTCACCATCGAGCCGGCCGATGCCATGCTGCGCATCCTGGTGGAGGATGATGGCCGCGGCATTGGCCCGGCCGCGCGCGACCGCCTGTTCCAACGCGGCGAACGGCTGGATACCGACAAGCCGGGCACCGGCCTGGGCCTGGCCATCGTGAAGGAGGTGGCCGAGCTGTATGGCGGCGAGGTCAGCCTGGGCGAATCCGATGATCTGGGCGGGCTGCTGGCAACGCTCAGCCTGCCGCGCGCGGCAGAGCGCGGCGACGACGGGCAACCGCGCCGGTAACAGCAAAACCGGCAAGCAGCATGGCCCAGCTGGCCGGTTCGGGCACGCCGCCCACCAGCATCGACGGGCCGTTGGTGGAGATGGTGAAACCGGACACGCCGGGCGCGATCTTGATGACCGGATCGACATAGGCATAGGCCGTGCCGCTGCGCAGCGTGCCGGGGCCGCCAACGCTGATGCTGTTGTGATCGGGCTGGCGCTGCTGCACCGCCGCGCTCATCGACAAGGTGTAATCGCGGTTGGGCAGCATGTGGAACACATGATCCGTCACGTCCCAGCCGCCGGCACCCTTGATGCCGAACACGCAGTTGTGGGCCGAACCGGTGCAGGACTCCGAATAGAAGCTGAAGGCGATCGGCAGATAGAAATCAAAGGGATGCAGCGAATCGGGCAACAGCGAAATGCCGGCGGTGGCGCGATGGAAACCGGTTGTGCTGGTGATGCCCTTGGTGGTGACCCGCATTTCCACCATGCCAAAGGCGTTCAGTGGCCCGCTGCCATCCACCCGGAAATTGTACATGATGTTGCCAGAGGCATCGGATTCGGTGTTGCCATTGCCGCTCACCTCGACAAAGCCGCCAAGGCCGGGCCCGACGGTGAGATCGACCCGGCTGCCATTGTCGGCCACGTTCGAAAAACTGCCGTAGCTGTTGTAATATTGAAAGCCGCCGGTGGTGGTGTTGAGGCCGCTGTTGACCATCAATGATTGGCCCCCGGCAATCAGCGGGCCACTGGCCAGGGCCGCCACCGGCGTTGCCAGCGCCACCACGGCGGCCAGCGCGAGGCGCATGGACGTGCGAACATGATTGTGCATCGAAATCCCCCGATTTTCGCTGCGACCTGTTTTTTTCAGTGTTTCACCATTCCTGAGTTGCCGCAAATTGCATTGCTGTAATGCGTTCAGCCGCGCGCGGCCTGGTGGTGGCGGATCACCTCATCGATGATGAAGCGCAGGAATTTTTCGGAAAATTCCGGATCAAGATTGGCGCTGGCGGCCAGGCTGCGCAGGCGGGCGATCTGTTCGGCCTCGCGGCCGGGATCGGCCGGGGGCAGCCCGGTTTCGGCCTTGTACTGGCCCACCGCCTGGGTGATCTTGAAGCGTTCGGCCAGCATGAACACCAGCGCTGCATCGATATTGTCGATGCTCTGGCGAAAGGATGTCAGTCTGGCGTCGGTCATGATGTGGCCCCCTCACGTGCCGCACCGCTTTGCGGCACAGCGGCGCGGCCGGCAAGGCCAAGCTTGCACGGCTGCGCAACTGCGGTAAGGAAGCGGCGTGACTGCCACCGTCCATACGCTGCGCCCCGGGCGCGATCCGTCGATCCAGGCGCTGATGAACCTGACAGCGCCAGGCCTGAACGCGGTGAACCATGTGATCCTGGATCGCATGCAGTCGCCGGTGGCGCTGATCCCCGAACTGGCCGGCCATCTGATTGCCGGCGGCGGCAAGCGGCTGCGGCCGATGCTCACGCTGGGGTGCGCTGCCGTGCTGGGCTATGAAGGCACGCGCCATCACCGGCTGGCGGCCGCGGTGGAGTTCATCCACACCGCCACGCTGCTGCATGATGATGTGGTGGATGCATCCGGCCTGCGGCGCGGCAAGGTCACGGCCAATGCGCTCTATGGCAATCCGGCCAGCGTGCTGGTGGGCGATTTCCTGTTTTCGCGCGCCTTTGAACTGATGGTGGAGGATGGCAGTTTGCGCGTCCTCAAGATTCTCAGCCGCGCCTCTGCGGTGATTGCCGAAGGCGAGGTGGCGCAGCTGACCGCGCAGCGCGATGTGTCCACCACCGAAGATCGCTATCTGGAGATCATCAGCGCCAAGACCGCGGCGCTGTTTGCCGCCGCCTGCCAGATTGCCGCGGTGGTGGCCGAACGCGACGAGAAGGTGGAGGCCGCGCTGTCCAGCTATGGCCGCTATCTTGGCATCGCCTTCCAGCTGGTGGATGATGCCATTGATTATGTCTCCGATGCCGAAACCATGGGCAAGAACGCCGGCGATGATTTCCGTGATGGCAAGATCACCCTGCCGGTGATCCTGGCTTATGCCCGCGGCGACGAGGCGGAACGCGAATTCTGGCGCCTGGCGATGACCGGCCGTGCCAATGGCGATGCCGAACTGGCCCGTGCCGGCGAATTGCTGCGCAGCACCAATGCCGTGGCCGATACCATGGCTCGTGCCCGCCATTATGGCCAGCGCGCCATCGATGTGCTGGCCGGCTTCCCGAAAGGCCCGGCGCGCGACGCGCTCACCGAAACGGTGGAATTCGCCATTCACCGCGCCTATTGACCCTTGCCTGCGGCAGCCTGTCGCTGCACAAGGGCGCCATGCACGCGCGCCTGTATCAACGCCCCAAACATGCCCTGCAATCGGGCCATGCCCGCACCGGCGAATGGCTGCTGGAATTTGAACGCGATGATCGGCTCCGCGCCGATCCGCTCACCGGCTGGGCCGGTTCGGGCTTCACCGCCGGCCAGATCCAGCTGCGCTTTCCCAGCCAGGACGCGGCGCTGGCCTATGCGCAGCGCCATGGCCTGGCGGTGGAGATCGTGCCGCTGGGCCCGCGCATGCTGAAACTTCAGGCCTACGCCGACAATTTCCGCTGATGCGCTCCACCTTCGGTTCGGCCAGCGTTCGGCTCTATCATCTTGATGATGGCGATCCGGTGGCGCAGACCCTGTTTTATGGCCCCTTGAACGAAGCGCTGGCATTGGCCGCTGCCCAGCCCGAAACCGTGCAGGCCGGCCTGTGGATCGCCACCGACAATGATGTTGCCGCCTATCTTGATCTGGTGGGCGAGTAGGGCTGGATTTTCGCTGCCATGAAAGGCAATGCAGCGCCAACGCGCCCATAGCTCAGCTGGATAGAGCACGTGCCTTCTAAGCTCGGGGTCGCAGGTTCGAGTCCTGCTGGGCGCGCCATTATTGCAGGCGCGATTGCGCCAACCAACCCATCGCGCGGGTTCGACTTTGCTCCGCTCAGCCGCGCCACATTGCGGCGGGCATGAAAGCAATGCGGCCCCGGCCACGCGGGTGGCCGGGGCCAGGGCGGCGCTGTGGATCAGAAGCGATAGCCGGCGCGCATGCCGAAGAATTGCGGCCGGATCGGGAACACCCGCGAGGAATCGGCGCAGATGGCGATCGAGCAGAAGGTGTTGGTGGTGAGCAGGCCGCGCCGGTCAAAGGCGTTCTGCAGATAGATGTCGAACGTCCATTTGTCCTTCTTGATGCCGGCGACGAAATCGAAGCTGACAAAGCCCGATGTGTTGCCCAGATCGGCATTGAGCGCTTCGTTCAGATCCTGGGTGGCGCCGCTCTGATACAGGGCGGCACCCTGCACGAACACATCATAATCGCGCCACTGCGTGTCATACCGGATCGAGGTGGTGCCCTTGAAGCGCGGCTGGCGCGGAAGGCGGGTGCCATCGGCGGCGGCGACTTCGGGGGTGGGCGGATTGCCCGGCACGAAGCGGCCGACGGTGCAGCTGGACAGCTGGGCGATCGACAGGGTGGCGGCGTTGGCGGCAAAGTTGCAGAAATTGCCCTTCAGCTTGCCGTCATTATAGGCGCCCGAGGTGGAGATCGTCACCTTGCCCAGCCGCAGATCGGCATCAAATTCCACGCCGCGCACCTCGGCATTGCCGGCGTTGCCGGTGATGCCAGCCCCCTGGGCCCCGGCGACGACCACCGAATATTGCAGATCCTTCCATTTTTCCAGATAGATGGCCGCGTTGAACCGGAACATGTTGTTCCAGGTGGTCTTGAAGCCGACTTCGAAGTTGATCAGATCTTCAGACCGGAACGGCGCCACTGCATAAACCTGGCCGCCCACGCGCAGCGGCCGGCCCTGGCCACCGGGGCGGAAGCCGGTGGAATAATTGGCATAGACCATCTTGGAGGGTGCCACCTGCCAATCCAGCGCGATCTTGTGGGTTTCGCCCTGCTCGCGATAGATCAGCTTGTGATCGGGCCGGCTGAAATTGGTGTTCAGGCATTGCAGCCGTGTTGCCGGCAGGGGCAGCGGGCATCCGGCAGCGCCGGTGGGCACGAAGGTGGTGCGCACGTTGCGGGCCGAAGCGGCAACACCGCCAAAGCCGACCACGTCAAGCTCCGTCCAGAAATAGCGGATGCCGCCTGTCACCTTGAGTGTTGGGGTGATGTTGTAATGGCCTTCGGCGAACACGGCATAATCGCGGGTGATGCGATCCTGTTCGGCCAGATAGAAGGCATCGCGCTTCACCGCCGGTGATCCCAGGATCATGCTGCCGCCCTGCGCCTGCGGCACGCCAAAGCTGGTGGCGAAATCGGCGCGATCGCCGCCGCCCGATTCGGTGTAGCCGACAATCTGGCTGAGGCCGCGGGTGGCGTAATCGTCGTTGCTCTCGATCTTCTGATATTGATAGAAACCGCCCACCGTCACATCCACCGGCCAGCTTTGCGGGGTTTTCAGCCGCACTTCCTGGGTGAAGATGCGTTCGTTGCGGTTGCCGCTGTAATATTGGGTGGGGTTGAGCAGCGTGGAACAGCGCAGGGTGACGCCAGCCCCGGTGCAGCCCGAACGGTCGAAGAACTGGAGATAATTCTCGTAACCGGGGCCGAAGCCGTCATAGGCGACGGTGTAATAGGTATAATCGTTCAGCAGCTTGATGTTGCGGCGGAAATAGCCGGTGGCGCTGACCAGGTCGAAATCGCCGATATGGCCGTGGATGGCCATTTGCGCCTGATACCATTTGTCGTCCTGACGGGTCTGGTCGTAATCATGCACCTCCAGATCGCCGACGCGGGCATCAAACCCGAAATAGCCGCGCGAAATCTGGCGCTGGGCGGTGATCTGCGGGCTGATCGACCAGCCATCGGCCGGTTCCCACAACAGCGACAGCCGGCCGCCGATTTCATCGATGCTGTTGTAATCTTCGCGCGCGATGGCGGCGTTGTTCAGCGCAAAGCTGGTGCGCGGGTTGTTGTCACCCAGCGCCAGCACGGCCGGGCGGCCATCATTGAAGCGGCCAGCGTTGGGCACATTGTCGATATAGCCGCCTTCGCGCCGGTAATAGGCCATGGCGCGCACCGCCATGGTTTCGCCCAGCGGCAGGTTGACAAAGCCCTGGGCCTGGCCGCCGGCATCGCCCTTGCCGAACTTGTTGGCTTCCAGATCGATGCCGCCGCCGGTTTCGCCCAGCTTGGGCTTGTTGGTGATGATGCGGATGGTGCCGGCCAGGCTGCCGGCGCCGAACAACGTGCCCTGCGGCCCGGACAGCGCCTCGATGCGTTCGATGTCATAGATGTGGACATCGGGCAGGCCGTTCACGTTGATCGAGATGTCGTCCAGATAATAGCCGGTGGCCGGATAGGCCCCACCCGCCGGCACGATGCCGCGGAAATAGACTTCGGTGCGGCCCGGCCCCAGGCCGGCGAACGACACCGATGGCATCAGGATGGTGAAATCGGTGAGGCCTTTGACCTGACGGCTTTCCAGCGCGCTGGCATCAAGCGCCTGCATGGAAATCGGCACCTTCTGGATGCTGGTGGCGGTGCGGGTGGCGGTGACGATGATCTCGCCCAGCCCTTCCTCCTCCTCCGCGGCGGCAGCCACCGCCTGATCATCGGCAACGGCCGCCTCAGCGGCCGCATGGGCCGGCGCGGCAAGGCCGGCCAGCATGGTGGAAATGCCCAGCAGGCGCAGCAGCGCCGTGCGACGATGAGAAGTGCGTGACATCAGATCTGGTCCCCCAACTGTGTGACGAGACCCTCCCCCCGGTGAACGATGCGCCACCGGCGCATCGCCATTCATGCCATCGACCGGGTGAACCCCGGGGCGTGCCGGTTCGGCATCTGCCCGCTTCACCCGGCCAACCCTGATCCGCACCGGCCGCGCCCACTCGATGGCGGCTGGCAGGATCAGTCTGCCCCTGATCGCCCGCCACTGCCGATGCCCGGCCTGGGTTGCAGGGCGGGATCGACGGCACCGGACAATGTTGCAAGAATGTGGCATGCAGCGGCAAGCGCAATGGACATTTTGCCACTATCGCTTTGCACCGTCGCAGGCCGAACCTTTGCCGCCGCTCGGCGTGGGGGGTTGAATTGGGAACGAACATGAGCCTTGCCGGCAGCCGGGCCGCAACCGGCGAGGATCGTCTGGCCGGGCAACTGGCCGCTGCCGCTGCCATGCTGGCCCGCGATCCCGCCGCTGCGCTGGCGGCCGCCGAAGCCCTGTTGCAGCAGCAGCCCGGCCATCCCGCGGCCGAACTGCTGGCTGGCCAGGCCGTGCGCGCCAGCGGCGATGCGGCGGCGGCCCAGGCCCGGTTGGCGGCACTGGCGCGGCAGCATCCCAGGGTGCCGGCCGTGCAATGGGAACTGGCGCAGGCGGCCGTGGCCAATCAGGATCGGGCCGTGGCGATCGCGGCGCTGAAAGCCTTGACGGCGCAGGTGCCCGATGTGGCGGGTGGCTGGTTCCTGCTGGCCAGCCAGCTGCGCGCCGGTGGAGAGGTGCAGGCCGCCTGGCGCGCCGATCTGTCGGGCGTGCATGCCGCCACGCGCGATCCCGAGTTGCTGCGCGCGGCCATGGCCATGCGTGATGGCCGGATGGATGCGGCCGCCGAACAGATGGTGGCGCGGCTGGCGCGGGCGGGTGACGATGCGCCGGCCTGCCGGCTGCTGGGCGAAATCCGCTGGCGCCAGGGCGACATGAGCGCAGCGCTGGCGCTGGTGGAGCAGGCGGTGGCCCTGGCCCCCGGTTATGATCTGGCGCGCGAATTCCTGATCCGCCTGCTGATCCAGTGCAACCGGCTGGAAGCGGCGCTGGGCCATGCCGACACGCTGGTGCAATCGCCGCTGCGCATGGCCGGCCATGATCTGCTGCGGGCATCGGTGCTGGTGCGGCTGGGCGAACAGGAGGCGGCGCGCGATGTGTATGAGGCGCTGCTGGCCGCGCAGCCGGAGCAGCCGCTGGTGTGGCAGAATCTGGGCCATGTGCTCAAGACCCTGGGCCGTCAGGCCGAGGCGATCGCCGCCTATCGCGCCGCCGTGCAGCGCCAGCCCACCCTGGGCGAGGCCTGGTGGAGCCTGGCCAATCTGAAGACGGTGAAGCTGGACGCCGCCGACATCGCCGCCATGACCGGCGCCCTGGCAACACTGGCACCCGATGCGCAGGCCCGGGCCGATGATGTGTTCCACCTGCATTTCTCGCTGGGCAAGGCCCACGAGGATCAGGGCGATGCCGCCGCCGCCTTTGGCCATTATGCCACCGGCAACCGGCTGCGGCGGCTGCAATTGCGCTATGACTCCGATGATTTCGCGCGCGAGATTGCCGCCACGGCGGCGGCCTTTCCGGCCCCGTTTCTGGCCGCACTGCCGCCCGGCGGCTGCACCGCGCCCGATCCCATCTTCATCCTGGGCCTGCCACGATCGGGATCCACGCTGGTGGAACAGATATTGGCCAGCCACAGCCAGATCGAGGGCACGATGGAACTGCCCGACATGATGATGATTGCCAGCCGGTTGCAGGCGCGGGTGGACGAGGGCGAATTTGCCGATCATGCCGCGATGATTGCCAGCCTGGGGCCGGCCGATCGCCGCCGTCTGGGCGAAGAATATCTGGATCGCACCGCCGTGCACCGCAAGTCCGGCCGGCCCCGCTTCATCGACAAGATGCCCAACAACTGGCAGCATGTCGGCCTGATCCGGCTGGTCCTGCCGGGGGCCAGCATCATCGATGCGCGCCGGCACCCGATGGGCTGCTGTTTTTCGGCCTGGAAACAGCATTTCGCCCGTGGCCAGAGCTTTTCCTATGATCTGGACGATGTCGGCCGTTATTACCGCGACTATGTTGGCCTGATGGCGCATTTCGATGCGGTGATGCCCGGCGCGGTGCACCGGGTGATCTATGAAGCCATGGTGGCCGATACCGAAACCGAAGTGCGCCGCCTGCTGGCCCATGTCGGCGTGCCGTTCGAAGCGGCCTGCCTGGCCTTCTGGAAAACCGAACGGGCGGTGCGCACCGCCAGTTCCGAACAGGTGCGCCAGCCGATCTTCACCGCCGGGGTGGATCATTGGCAGCGGTTTGAACCCTGGCTGGGCCCGCTGGCGGCGGCGCTGGGCGATGTGGTGCCGGCCTATCCGGCGGTGCCGGCCAGCCTGTCCGTCACTTGATCAGCCCTTCGGCCACCAGCTGCGCACGCAGGGCGCGGTTGTCGGCCATGCTGCCCGGGCCTTCGCCGCGCACCGCTGCCACTTCGGCCGGGGTGACCGGCCTTGGCGGCCGGGCGGGCTTGCCCAGGCTGATGGCATGGCTCAACACGGCGGCGATATCGGCATCGGAAAGGCTGGCCATGCCCGGCATCACCCCGGCGATGCGCGTGCCTTCCACCTCGATCGGGCCGGCCATGCCGTGCAGCACCACCCGCACCAGATAGCGCCGGCCGGCCGGCGCGCCGGCGATGGCGGCGGCGCGGCCGGCCAGGCGCGGAAACTGCCCGGCCAGGCCTTCGCCGCCGGCCTGGTGGCACATGGCGCAGCGGGCGACGAACGCCGCCTTTGGATCGGCCAGGGCGGCCGCGGCCGGCAGCAGCAGCGCGGCCAGCACCATCAGACGGAATTGACGCAGACGAATGTGCGGCACCGGCGGCTCCATGGCTGAGGCAGCGCCATTCATGCTGCGCCGCACAACCACGATATGTGGACAGGCATGCCGTGGCCGTCAAGCCGGTGATCGGCGGTGACGGCACCAGGCTTCTACGCATTTCGGGCAAGTGCGGCAACCGCCCCTTGACGAAGATTCGGCACCCGCCCAGCATATTGCAAACACGGGCAGGGTGTTGGCCGATGGGCGAATCGGGTTGCGGCGGCCGGGCCAGCCGGGTGGTGACGGGAAACGGGGGACAGGCATGAGCAAGGCGATCCATTTCTTGGGCAGCATCGGCCCTGCCGCAGCGCTGCTGATCGCGCTGGCCGGGGCGCAGTCTGGGGCGCAGGCGCAAACCCCGGCTGCGCCAGCGGCCCCGGCGGCCCCGGCCGGGCTGGAACCCGAAACGCCGTTCACCCACAAATTGCCGCCGCTGTCGACGCGCTGGGGCTTCATCCGTGGCGGCTGGGAAAGCGGTGGCACCCACATCTTCGACGGCGATTCCGGCAAGATGGTCGGCACGGTGCAGACCACCCGCTGGTCCGACATGGCGCTCGATCCGGCGGGCAAGGCGATCTATGTCGCCGAAACCATCTGGTCGCGGATCAATCGGGGCACCCGCCAAGATTATGTGGCCGTCTATGATCCCACCACCATGGCGCTGCTGGCCGAAATCACCCTGCCGGGCCGGCTGATCATCGGCGCCATGAAGAATAATTTCGTCATCAGCGACGATGGCAAGACCGGCTTTGTCTATAATTTCAGCCCGGCCGCGTCGGTGAACGTGGTGGATCTGGAAAAGCGCAAGCTGGCCCGCGTGGTGGAATTGCCGGGCTGTGCCAGCCTGGTGCCGGTGGCCGGCGTGGGCTTTTCGGCGCTGTGCAGCGATGGCACGCTGGCCACGGTGGCGCTGGCCGGCAAGGCCCCGGTGATCACCCACAGCCAGCCCTTCTTCAAGGCCGCCGAAGACCCGATCTTCGATTCCCATGTGCATGATCGCGGCAAGGGCGAGGTGCTGCTGCTCACCTACACCGGCCAGTTGCGCACGGCCAGGCTGGGCGCCACCCCGACGATCGGCGAGGCCTGGTCGCTGCAGGCAGCCGCCGGCCTGCGCCCGGGCGACACCAGGCCGCTGGATATCAACTGGCTGCCGGGCGGCCGCCAGCTGATGGCGCTGCACCGCAAATCGGGCACGGCCTATGTGCTGATGCATCGGGGCGAATATTGGACGCAGAAACAGGGCGGCGAGGAAATCTGGGTGGTCGATGTGGCGGCCCGCACTGTCAAGAAGCGCGTGCCGCTGAAGCATGAGCCCACCAACATCGAAGTGACGCAGGACGACAAGCCGCTGATCTTCCTGTCGGGCGATGGGCGCAATGCCTGGGTGATGGATGCCACCAGCTTTGAACAGAAGCACGAGATCGAGAACGCCGGTGGCGGCCTCGTCACCGTGCTGGAATCCCGGTAAGTCGCCGTGAACGGCCAGCTTCCCGCCATCATCGGCCTTGCGGCGGCGGTGGCCTGTGCCCTGCTGTTGCTGGTGGCCGGGGTGGACAAGCTGCGCCACCGGGCGCTGCTGCCGGGCGTGATTGCCAATTACCGGCTGCTGCCCGCAGGGCTGGTGGCGCCGGCCGCGCTGCTGTTGCCGGCGGCCGAACTGGCGGTGGCCGGCGGCCTGCTGTTGGGGTTGCGGCCGTGGGCGCCGCTGGCCGCCATGCTGTTGCTGCTGCTGTTTGCAGCCGCGATGGCGATCAACATCGGGCGCGGGCGTCGCCACATCGATTGCGGTTGCGGCCATGTGGCCTTGCGCCAGCAACTGGGCTGGGGCCAGGTGGGCCGCAACCTGCTGCTGGCCTCGGCGCTGCTGCCCGGCCTGGCGCCGCTGCCGGCGGGGCTGGGGCCGGCCGCGGTGGCGGTGGCGGTGGCGGCCGGGGTGGTGGCCTGGCTGTTTCTGATCCTGTTTGAACAATTGCGCGCGCTGGCGGCCTCGGCGCCCGGCCAGCTGCGTGGGTGAGGGGGGTGTGATGTCCAGCCTGATGATCATCAACGAAGTCCTGCAATGGCTGGTGCTGGCGGGGCTGGTGCTGGCCGGGGTGGCGCTGGCCCGGCAGGTGGGCGTGCTGCATGTGCGCGTGGCCCCGGCCGGCGCGCTGGATGCCAATCGTGGCCCGGCGGTGGGCGAAAAGGCCCCGGCCATGCCGCTGATCACCATGGATGGCCGGCCGTTCGTGCTGGGTGGCGCAGCGATCGGGGCGGGGCCGGCGGGCCTGCGGCTGCTGATGTTCGTCTCTGCGGCGTGCCCGATGTGCAAGACGCTGATTCCGGTGGCCAAATCCTTTGCCGCCGCCGAACGCATCAGCCTGGTTTTCGTGGGCGATGATGATCCGGCAACCCAGCAGGCGCTGATCGCGGCGCAGGGGCTGGCGGCCTTTCCCTTCATCAACAGCGGCGAGGTGGGCCGGGCGTTCGAAGTGGACAAGCTGCCCCATGCCGTGCTGCTGGATGGTGCCGGCACGGTGCTGGCCAAGGGGCTGGTCAACAGCCGCGAGCATCTGGAAAGCCTGATTGTCAGCCACGAAATGGGCGTGACCCATGTGCAGGATTATATTGCCGGCCTGAAGCCGGCGACCGCCAGGCCGGCGGTGGAGGCGGTGGGCTGAAGCAGCCAGGGCGGCGCGTTGCGGCCAAGCAAGGGGAACAGGGATGTCGCGGTTCAGCATCGATGCACTGGGAGAAAAATGGCTGCGCGGCTTTGCCGGCCGTTCATCGCGGCGGTCGTTCCTGACCAGATTGGGGGCGACGCTGGTGGCGGCACCGGTGTTTCCGCTGCTGCCGGTCAGCCGGGCCAATGCCGCAAAGACCGACCGGTCGCCAGAGGCCAAGACCGCCTTTGCCCGCAACGCCCAGACCACGGATGACACCAAGTGCAATTACTGGCGCTATTGCGCCATCGATGGATCCTTGTGCAGCTGCTGCGGCGGCGGGGTGAGCAGTTGCCCGGCCGGCACCGAACCATCGCCGGTGTCGTGGGTGGGCAGCTGCATCAATCCGGACAATGGCAAGGCCTATCTGATCGCCTATCGCGATTGCTGCGGCAAGGCCGGCTGCGGCCAGTGCGGTTGCGACAACACCGATCGCGAGACGCCGCTGTACATGCCGCAGCTCAACAACAATGTGATCTGGTGTTTCGGCACCAGCAGCATGGAATATCACTGCTCCACCGCCGTGCTGGTGGGCGAGGCGCAATAATGGCCGGCGTGGCGGCACTGGCGGCCCTGGCGCTGGCCGGCGCTGTGGCCGCCGGCCCGCACGAGGATGCGCTGGCGCCCGATTATCCGGCCCACATGACCCAGGCCCAGTCTGATTATGTCGAACATTGCGGCGGCTGCCATGGCATCCGGGGCATTGCCGCCCCGGCCGATCTGCCCACGCTGAAGGATCGGGTCGGCTGGTTCCTGTGTCTGCCCGAAGGCCGATCCTATCTGGTGCGGCTGCCCAATATCTCGCGTTCCCGCATCGACGACAATGCGCAGCTGGCCGATCTGTTGAACTTCATGCTGTTTGGCCTGGGCGGCCGTTCGGTGCCGGCCGGGGCCAGGCCCTTCACCGCGGCCGAGGTGGCGCGGGAACGGGCCTCCCCCTTCACCTCGGTCTCGCTGGTGGAAACCCGGCGGGTGCTGGTGGAACGACTGGTGCGGCAGTGCGGGGCGCCGGCTTCGCTGCGGCTGATGTATCCGGCCCAGACCGCGGCGCGCTGACGATCACTCCGCCAGCTGCAACGGCAGCCGCAGGAACCGCCGACCGCGCGCATCGGCGGGCGGCAGCGCGCCGGCCGCGATGTTCACCTGCAGGCTGGGCAGGATCAGCGCCGGCGGTGCCAGCGTGGCATCACGGGCGCGACGCATGGCGATGAAATCGGCCGCGGCAATGCCATCATGCACATGGACATTGTGGGCGCGCTGCGCCGCCACGCTGGACTGGCAGGCAAATTTGCTGCGGCCGGCCGGCAGATAATCATGGCCGACAAACAGCCGTGTGGCGGCGGGCAGGGCCAACAGGGCCTGGATGGAGGCATGCAGCCGGGCCGCATCGCCACCGGGAAAATCACAGCGCGCCGTGCCATAATCCGGCATGAACAGCGTATCGCCCACAAAGGCGGCATCGCCGATGAGATAGGTGACACAGGCCGGCGTGTGGCCGGGGGTGTGCAGCACCCGGATGGTCAAGCCGCCCAGCGGCAGCGTATCGCCATCGGCCACCAGCCGATCGAACTGGCGGCCATCGCAGGGCAGATCATCCATGCCGAAGCGCGGCGCGAATTCGGCCTGCACATCGGCAATGTGCGCACCGATCACCAGCGGCGCACCGGTCTGCTGGCGCAGCCAGTCACCGCCCGACAGATGATCGGCATGGGCATGGGTTTCCAGCAGCCATTTCAGGCTGAGCTGGCGCTGCTGCACCAGCGCCAGCAGGCGATCCAGGCTGGCGTGGGAAATGGTCGCGCCCTTGGGCTCATACTCCAGCACGGCATCGATGATGGCGGCTTCACCGCTGGCCGGATCGGCGACCAGATAGGTCCAGCTGTTGGTGGCGGCATCGAAGACCGGGGTGACATCGGGGCTGGCTTGTGCGGACACGGCCGGATTCCTTCCAGTTGATATTAGCATTATCTAATATAAAAAGCGCCGGCGTGCAAGAAGGCAGTTGACCTTGCCGGCCAGCCTGCCACCTTGCCGCGGCCGGCCGGGCAGAAGGCCGGCACCAGGGGGGACAGGATCTTGACGACACCGACGATCGATGCTGCCGCGGCGCCAGCGGGTGGTGCCAGCCAGAATCCGCGCCTGCAAGGCTTTGTGTTCGCCCTGTTCTTCATCTTTGGCGGCATCACCAGCCTCAATGATGTGATCATCCCCAAGCTCAAGGAGCTGTTCACGCTCAGCTATACCCAGGCCATGCTGGTGCAGGTGTGTTTCTTCACCGCCTATGCCGTGATCGGCATTCCGGGCGCGCGGCTGGTGCAGCGCATCGGTTACATGCGCGGTGCGGTGGCCGGGCTGGGCATCATGCTGCTGGGCTGTCTGATGTTCATTCCGGCCAGCCAGACGGCGGCCTATCCCCTGTTCCTGGCGGCGCTGTTCGTGCTGGCCAGCGGTGTGGTGATCGTGCAGGTGGTGGCCAACCCGTTGATTTCCATGCTGGGCCGGCCGGAAACCACCCACAGCCGTTTGACCTTCGCGCAAGGCTTCAATTCGCTGGGCACCACCATCTTTCCCTATTTCGGGGCGATCCTGATCCTGGGCGCGCTGGCCGGCCAGTCGGCTCAGGGCCTGTCGGGGGCGGCGCTGGATGCCTATCGCACGGCGGAAACCCAGGCCATCGTGGCCGGCTATCTGGGGCTGGCGGCGGCGCTGGCGCTGGTGGCCGGCGTCGTCTGGCTATTGCGCAACAGTGTCACTGGCGAGCGCCATGCCGCATCGGCCGGCCTGGCGGGGCTGGATCTGCTGCGCCAGTCGCGTTTTGGCCTGGGGGCGCTGTGCATCTTTCTCTATGTGGGGGCCGAAGTGTCGATCGGTTCGTTGATCGTCTCCTATCTCAGCGATGCCAGCGTGATGGGCCTGGCCGAACAGGATGCCGGCAAGCTGATCGGGCTCTATTGGGGCGGGGCGATGGTGGGGCGCTTCATCGGTTCGGCGGCGCTGCGGCTGATCGTGCCGGGCCGGCTGCTGGCGGCGGTGGCGGTGGGGGCCATCGCCCTGATCGCCGTTTCCACCAACAGCACGGGCGCGGTGGCGGGCTACAGCCTGCTGGCCATCGGCCTGATGAATGCCATCATGTTTCCCACCATCTTCAGCCTGGCCTGCGAAGGGCTGGGGCCGCGATCGGCGGATGGATCGGGCATCATCAATGTCGCCATCGTGGGTGGGGCGGTGGTGCCGCTGCTCACCGGCCTGCTGGTCGATGCCAGCGGCAGCATCGCCACCGGGCTGGCGCTGCCGGCGGCCTGTTATGCCGTGATTGCGCTGTTCGGCTGGCAGACCGCGCGGCCGGAAAGACTGGTGGAGTAGAGGGGGATCGAACCCCTGACCTCAGCAGTGCGATTGCTGCGCTCTCCCATCTGAGCTACTACCCCGCACCAGTTCTGGCCCCCGCCGCGCGGGAACGGTTCGTATAACGCGCCAGCCGCTGTTTGCAACGGGCTATTTCATCGCTGGGGCCGGCACAAGTTCAGCCGTGACGCAACTGGCGGGAACCGGTAAGGCCGGCCCATGCAGCATGACGCCATCATCCTGGGGGCCGGCGGGGCCGGGCTGTTCTGCGCGGCCACGGCCGGGCAGGCCGGCGCGCGCGTGGTGGTGATCGATCACAATGGCGAACCGGGGCGCAAGATCCTGATTTCCGGTGGCGGCCGCTGCAATTTCACCAATGTCGGCGCGGTGCCTGATCGATATTTGAGCGAAAACCGTCACTTCGCCCGCTCGGCCCTGTCGCGCTATACCCCGGCCGATTTCGTCGCGCTGGTGCAACGACACCGCATCGCCTTTCACGAAAAGACACTGGGCCAGTTGTTCTGCGATGGATCGGCCCGGCAGATCGTTGCCCTGCTGATGGACGAATGCGCCGCCGGCAGCGCCGATTTCGCCTTTGGCGCGGCCATCACCGCTGTGGGCCATGCCGATGGCATCTTCACCGTCGCCACCAGCGCCGGGGTGTTCAGCGCGCCCAATCTGGTGATCGCCACCGGCGGCCCGGCCATTCCCAAGCTGGGCGCGACCGGCTTTGCCTATCAATGCGCCAAGCAATTTGGCCTGAAGATCATCCCGCCGCGCCCGGCGCTGGTGCCCTTCACCCTGCCGGGCGCGGAAAATCTGTTCCGCGAACTGGCCGGCGTCGCGGCCGACGTGGTGGCACAAACAGTCTCCGGGGCCGGCAAGGCCGCCTTTCGCGAGGCCGCGCTGTTCACCCACAAGGGGCTTTCCGGCCCGGCGATGCTGCAGGCATCCAGTTACTGGCGGCACGGCGAGGCGATTGCGGTGGATTTCCTGCCCGATGCCCCGGCCGACTGGCTGGTGCAGGCCAAGCGGCAGCGCCCGAAGGCAGGGCTGAAAAGCGTGCTGGCCACCGCGCTGCCGGAACGGCTGGCCGATGCGCTGGCGGCACAGCTGGCGCTGGCCGGCGACATGGCCAGCCAGAAGGATGCCGCACTGGCCAGCGCGATGCAGCGACTGAAGGCCTGGGCCTTTCGCCCCGATGGCACCGAAGGCTTTGCCAAGGCCGAAGTGACCGCTGGCGGCATCGATACCGCCGGCCTGTCATCGCGCACGATGATGGCCAATCACATTGGGGGGCTGTTCGCCATCGGCGAGGCAGTGGATGTGACAGGCTGGCTGGGCGGTTACAATTTCCAGTGGGCCTGGGCCTCTGGCCATGCCGCCGGGCAGGCGATTGCGGAAAGGGTGCACGGATGATGAGCTATGACGAGGTGGTGCTGGGCCGCCGTTCCATCCGGGGCTTTCTGGACAAGCCGGTGCCGATGGCGCTGATCAGGGAGATTTTGGGCCTTGCCATGCGCAGCCCATCATCGATGAACACCCAGCCGTGGAATTTCACGGTGGTGACCGGCGAGCCGCTGGACCGCATCCGCGCCGGCAATACGCAGCGCAATCTGGCCGGGGTGCCCCACAGCCGCGAATTCCGCACCGGCACGGCGTTCGAAGGCGTGCACCGCGAACGCCAGATCGGCGTGGCCAAGCAATTGTTCAGCGCCATGGGCATCGCGCGTGATGATGCCGCGGCCCGGCAGGATTGGGTGCTGCGCGGCTTTCGCCAGTTCGATGCGCCGGTGTGCGTGATCATCACCTACGACAAGGTGCTTTCGGGCAGCGACGATACGCCGTTCGATTGCGGGGCGGTTTCGACCGCGCTGGTCAACGCCGCCTGGTCGCGCGGGCTGGGCGCGGTGATCAACAGCCAGGGCATCATGCAATCCCCGGTGGTGCGCGAACATGCCGGGATTGCCGATGATCAGGTGATCATGAAGGCAATCGCGCTGGGCTGGCCGGACGAGCGTTTCCCGGCCAACGCCGTGGTGTCGGAACGCAAGAGCGTGGACGAGGCGGCGCGCTTTGTCGGGTTCTGAGCGCGCATGAGCGGGTTTGAATTCTTCTTTTCGCTGGTCGGCCTGCTGCTGGGCCTGGCGCTGGCCGAAGGGTTGGGCGGCCTGTCGCGGGCGGTGAAGGCCAGCCACCGGGTGCGCATCGGCTGGCCCACTGCACTGCTGGGCATCTTTGTTTCGTGCGATGTCGTGTCGTTCTGGATGTATGGCTGGGCGCTGCGCGACAAATTGCCGATCAGCTGGCCGATGATGTTCGGCGGCTTCCTGCTCACCGGTGTCTATTATGTCTGCGCGTCGCTGATCTTTCCCGATGATGATCTTGCCGATCTGGATGCGCATTTCGCCCGCAACCACCGCAAGGTGCTGGCCGGGGTGATGGCCTGCAACGCCGCGCTGATCGGCGTGACCCTGTCGCTGTTTCCGGATTATCCGATCCTCAACCTGAACGGCCTCTTGTTCACCTGGTCCTTCTTTCCGCTGGCGCTGCTGGCGATATTGGCGCGCAATCAGCGCATCAAGATCGCCTGCCTGCTGCTGCTGATCGCCACCTATCCGGCATCGGCGCTTTCGGCCTGATCACACCCCGTTGGCCTTGAAATGCGCCAGCAGGCGGCCCCAGGCATCGGTGCCGGCCGCCGCGTTGTAACTGGGGCGATAATCGGCCAGGAAGCCGTGATCGGCCTGTGGGTACAGGATGATGCTGCTTTGCGTGCCCTTCAGCGCCGCCTGCATCGCCTCCACATCGGCCACCGGGATGCCCTTGTCGAGCGCACCATAGAGGCCCAGCACCGGGGCCTTCAGCGCGCCGGCCACCTCCAGCGGCCATTGGCGCCCTTCGGCGCCGGCATCGCCCTTGATGCGGCCATACCAGGCGCCACCGGCCTTGAGCTGGGGAAAGCGCGCCGCGGCCATCCAGGTGACGGCGCCGCCCCAGCAGAAGCCGGTGATGGCAAGCCGTTTGCCGTTCACGAAGCCCTGCTGGCCCAGCCAGTCGAGCGTGACCTTTGTGTCGGCCATCACCTGTTCGTGGCCGGCCTTGGCGACGATGGCGCGGATGGCGGTGAAATCGGTGAGTTTGGGCAGGGATTTTTCGGGATCGCCGCGGAAGAAATATTCCGGCGCGATGGCGACATAGCCCGCCTTGGCCAGGCGGCGGCAGATATCCTGGATCCATTCATGCACGCCGAAAATCTCGTTCACCACGATCACGGCCGGGTGTTTGCCCCCAGAACCCCTGGCGCCAGAGGGGCGCGCGACATAGGCCGGCAGGCCGCCGGGCAGCGTTTCCCAGCCGGTGATCAGGCCATCGGCCGGGGTGCGGATCGGTTCGGCGCTGGCGGCCACGTCAAAGGCGGCATAGCCGGCGGCCAGCAGCATGGCGCGGCGCGACAGGGCCAGGTCTTCGGGCAGCGTGCCTTCGGGGCGGGTGAGCATGGATCAGGGCCTTGGCTGGGGTGGACGCCCAAGGATAGGCCGCTGGCGGGGCCATGCAAGCGCTGCCCCTTGTTGCCGGGCCGGCAAGAGATTACATTGATGTAATCTTGCCTCTGTCCGGGATGACATCATGCGCCTGCACTCCCTGTTCTTCATCATGGTCGGGGCGGTGGCCAGCGCCGGCGTGCAGGCCCAGACCCAGGCGGTACCGCCCGATCCCCGGCTGGCCGCCGAACATCGCGGCTGGATCGACGATCATGCCCGCTGGAATGCCCAGCATCTGGCCGCCGCCCGCCGGCTGGAGGCGGTGGCAGCAGCGCTGCGCCGGCACGACACCAGCTTTGATCAGCATGGCATCGAACTGCGCGCCCATGATCGCCGGGTGAGCACGGATGGCCATGGCAGCGCGCTGCGCGACCAGCATGCAAGGCTGCGCGCCGCCCATGCCGAAGCCGCAGCCAGCCACCGCCGGCTGATGGCCGAAGTGGCCGATCTGGAACGCACCATCGCGGCCGATCTGCATGCCGAGAAATTCCGGCCCGGCGGTGGCCGCAAGCCGGTTCAGGGCCGATAGCGGATCAGCCCTTCCTGCATCACGCAGGCAATCGGGCGGCCGGCGATATCATGCACGATGGCGCGGTTGGTGCCGCGACCGCCGGCGGCCATCGGCGAATCCTGATCGAACAGATGCCACTGGTTCATGTCGGGCGTCTGGTTGAACCAGATGGCATGATCCAGGCTGGCCGATTGCAGCGCCGGGTTGGCCCAGCTGATGCCGTGCGGCGCCAGGCAGGTATCCAGCAGCGTCATGTCGCTGGCATAGGCGAACAGGCAGCGTTGCAGCACCGGATCGGCGGCCTGTTCGGGCGACAGGGCCGCCGCCAGGCGCACCCAGTGCCGCTGCTGCGGCGGGCGCTTGACCGGATTGAAGAAATCATCCGATTCGACGGCGCGCACGTCCAGCGGGCGTTCGCGCGTCAGCCAGATGGTGCGCCAGGGTTCGGGCGCATTGGGGGCATTGCGCTTCGCCCAGTCCGAATCGCTTTCCAGGCCTTGTGGATGGGGCACGTCGGCTGGCGGCGACACGGCATGTTCCAGCCCGTCTTCCGGCACCTGGAAACTGGCGGCCATGTTGAAGATCGGCCGGCCCTTCTGGATGGCGATGATGCGGCGCGTGGTGAAACCGGCGCCATCGCGATCGCGCTCCACCTTGTAGACGATGGGCAGCTTCGGATCGCCGGGCCGGATGAAATAGCTGTGCAGGCTGTGGCACAGACGGGGCGATTCGACCGTGCGGCTGGCCGCCATCAGTGCCTGGGCCACCACCTGTCCGCCATAGACGCGAATCCACCCCTCGTCGGTGGACTGGCTGCGGAACAGATCGGTTTCCACCTCTTCCAGGTTGAGCAGGTTCAACAGGCGGATGACGGCGCGGGCGGCAACAGCGTCGGGAGAGTCGGCGGGATCGGGGATCATGGCCCTCGTCCTAACCGATCGGCGCTTGTCCACAAGCTGAAATGAAACGACGCTTGACAGCGCAGCGCCGCCCCCGTATCGGCGCGCTTCCGCAAGACACGCGGGTGTAGCTCAGTCGGTTAGAGCGTCGGCCTGTCACGCCGAAGGTCGCGGGTTCGAGCCCCGTCACTCGCGCCACTTGTTTCAAGTGGCGGCCTGAAAAAGCCCCGCTGCCAGCACTGGCAGCGGGGCTTTTCATTGCGCGGCGCGCGGCGGTTCAGGCCGCGTCGGGGGTGGCGAGATCGGGGGCCAGATCAGCGGCCAGATCAGGGGCGGCGCGCAGGCGATCCCACACGCCGAATTCATGGGCGATCGAGGCTTCGACCAGGGTTTCCCACAGCGATTCGGCCAGGCCGGCGGGCAGGCCGGCGGCAGCGGCGGCCGCCGCCGCATTGGCGATCACCTGCGCCTTGCGGGCTTCGTCGCGCACCGCGCTGCGGGCCGGCTTGATGCGGGCAGCCGCGTTCATATAGCCAAAGCGCCGGGCGAGCAGGGCGACCAGTTCTCGGTCCAGCGCGTCAACGCCGGCGCGCACCTCGGTCATGGTCTGGCAGGCTTCGGGGGGCAGCACGGTCATTTCACCCTCCAGCGGCCGGTGTTCATCCACAGCAACACCGGTTTCAGCGGCGCGATCCAGGCCAGGCCGGCCACGGCATAGACCAGCATTTCCACCAGGCGCGGCAGCCCCTGCAACCAGCCGGACAGCGCCGCGATGGCAAGCGCATAGGCCGCGATATACAGCACGATGCCCAGCATGCCGACCGGCTTGCGCCAGCTGGGTTCGGGCGGGATACGATGCGGGGACACGCTCATGCTGCGCGGCCTTAGCGATGTTTGCGGCAGTCCACCAGCCGCCCAGGTGTCGCGATCATGTCCAGCGGCATGTCCCACGCATCGGCGGGCAGGGCGGGCGCGATCTGGCATTCCCAGGCCAGGCCGATCGCCAGCACCGGCCGCCGCCGGCGCAAGGCGGCCAGCGCGCGATCATAATAGCCGCGGCCCTGGCCCAGCCGAACGCCGGCCAGCGTGACCGCGATCAGCGGCACCAGCAGCAGATCGGGTTCGACTCGCGGCGCACTGGCCGGCGGTTCGGGGATGCCCTGGAACCCCGGCACCAGTTCGTGCCATTCCACCTGGTGAAACTGGATGTCGGGCCCGGTCACGCGCGGGAAGGCGTGCGGGCCCAGCTGCTTTTCGATCCACACCGGGTCGATCTCATCGGCAACCGCGGCATAGCTGCCGGCCATGCCCACGCCGGCCAGCGCCGGGGCGATGCTGCTGGCCAGCTGCCGTTCCAGCCGTTCCCGCTCACCGGGGGCCAGGCCGGCAACAAAGGCCTTGCGGGCAGCGCGATAGGTGCGGCGCAGATCGGTCTTGGTCACGTCATGCTCTTTGCGGTGTGGCGGGACCACCATGGGCCGTTGGACTTGAAGATCCTCTGACGCCAGTAACGTCAGGTGGGAACCGGATGTGGTGAACCACGGTTCACCCAGGGCCAGCCCCCGATAGGATGATTATCGCCTCAGGGATGCTTGCTTGCTCGTACCGGGCAGTGCCCGCCGCCCCCGGCTATAGGCGCAGTGGCCCCCATCCTCAAGTGCGGGCAATCGCCTCAAGCCGTTCCACCAGGGCGGCCAGGCGCAAAAGATCGATGCCGGCCGGTTGCGCCGCCGGTGCGGGCCTGTGCCCGTCGGCCAGTTCATCGGCCAGCATCAGGGCGATCAGCACCAGCAGCTGGTTTTCCGGCAGCACGCCCAGTGCCGTGGTGAGACGCTGGGCGCGGGCCGAGAGTTCATCCCCCAGCCGGGCGATGCGGGCTTCATCGCCATCGCGTGCCGGGATGCGATAACTGCGCCCGGCAATGGTGAGCAGCGCCTGGCCCATCAGGCGGTTCCGGCCAGCAGGGCATCGAGCGCGGCGACGGCATCGCTGGTGGCGGCTTCGATCCGGGCGAGACGGGCGCGGTCACCGGCTTGCTGCATGCGCAGATCGGTGATGGCGGCGGCGTCGCGGTGGCGCTGCTGTTCGATGGCCAGGAGCGCGCGTTCGAATCGCACCAGCAGGCTTTCCAGATCGGAAATGGCCGTTCTCCCCCGCCATGGTGCCCCTGACATCAGTGGCTTGCAGCCTGTTCATAAGTGCAATTGTCAACCAGGGTCAAGAAACGGCGCGGCCAAAATCGCCGCTGCGGGCAAGCAAGAACTTGACGATGGTGCAGTGCATCGGCCAAAGCCGGCGCACTTCTCCTCAAGGCTTGCGGCACCATCATGCGTGGTGTCCCATAAGGACGGGCCGCGATGACCGATCTTTCCCGCTGCGCCAACGCCATCCGGGCGCTTGCCATGGATGCGGTGGAGGCCGCCAACAGCGGCCACCCCGGCATGCCGATGGGCATGGCCGATGTGGCGACCGTGCTGTTTGCCAGGCACCTGAAGTTCGATCCGTCAGCGCCGCGCTGGCCGGATCGTGATCGCTTCGTGCTGTCGGCCGGCCATGGTTCGATGCTGGTCTATGCCCTGCTGCACCTCACCGGCTATGCCAGCCCGACGCTGGACGACGTAAGGCGTTTTCGCCAGTGGCACAGCCCGTGCGCCGGCCACCCGGAAAGCACCGAGCTGCCGGGCGTGGAATGCACCACCGGGCCGCTGGGCCAGGGGCTGGCCATGGCGGTGGGCATGGCCATGGCCGAACGCCATCTGAACGGCGTGTTCGGTGATGCGCTGGTGGATCACGCCACCTGGGTGATTGCCGGCGATGGCTGCCTGATGGAAGGCATTTCCCAGGAAGCGATCAGCCTGGCCGGCCATCTGCAACTGGGCCGCCTGAACCTGATCTGGGATGACAACCGGATCAGCATCGATGGCCCGGTCAGCCTGTCCTCCTCCGAAGACATGGCGGGCCGCTTTGCGGCGGCCGGCTGGCATGTCGTGGCCTGCGATGGCCATGATTTCGCATCGATCGATGCGGCACTCACGGCGGCCAGGGCCGATCCGCGCCCCAGCCTGATTGCGGCGCGCACCACCATCGGCAAGGGTGCCCCCACCAAGGCCGGCACCAGCGGCAGCCACGGCAGCCCGCTGGGCGCCAAGGAGATCGAGGGCGCGCGCGAAGCGCTGGGCTGGCCCCATGGCCCGTTTGAAATTCCAGCCGACATCAAGGCGTGGTGGGAAGGGCTGGGTGCCCGCGGCGCGGCCGCCCGGGCCGACTGGGAAGCGCGACTGGCCGCCAGCCCGGATGCCGATGAATTCAGCCGCCGCATGGCCGGGCAGTTGCCGGATCATGATCCGCTGCCGGCGCATCTGGCCAGTCTGGTCGCCAATGCGCCCAAGATTGCCACCCGCAAGGCCAGCGAGCTGGCGCTGGACGTGCTGGTGCCGGCGCTGCCCGAACTGCTGGGCGGTTCGGCCGATTTGACCGGTTCCAACAACACCAAGGCCAGGGGACAGACGCTGTTTTCAGCGACGGACCATGCCGGCCGCTATGTCCATTATGGCATTCGCGAATTCGGCATGGCCGCGGCGATGAACGGCATGGCGCTGCACGGCGGCATCATCCCCTATGGCGGCACCTTCCTGGTGTTCAGCGATTACATGCGCAACGCCATCCGGCTGGCGGCGATCCAGCAGATCCGCGTGATCCATGTGGCGACGCACGACAGCATCGGCCTGGGCGAGGATGGCCCCACCCACCAGCCGATCGAGCATCTGGCGTCTTTGCGCGCCATGCCCAATGTGGCGGTGTGGCGGCCGGCCGATGCGGTGGAAACTGCCGAAGCCTGGGCCTGTGCGCTGCGGGACGAAACCCGCCCGTCCGTGCTGGCCCTGTCGCGCCAGAATCTGCCGGCGCTGCGCCAGGATGTGGCCGAAAACCGCAGCGCGCGCGGCGCCTATCGGCTGGTGGCCGCCAGCAACCAGCGCGGCGCGGTGCTGATCGCCACCGGTTCGGAAGTGCATGTCGCGGCCGAGGCGGCGGCGCTGCTGGAATCCGATGGCATTGGCTGCGATGTGGTGTCGATGCCGTGCTGGGAGATGTTTGCCGCCCAGGATGATGTCTATCGCGCCGATCTGCTGCCGGCCGACGTGCTGAAGATTTCGGTGGAAGCGGGCGTTACCATGGGCTGGGAACGCTGGACCGGCAGTGATGGCATCACCATCGGCATCGATCATTTCGGGGCCTCGGCCCCGGCGGAACGGCTTTATGCCGAGTATGGTTTGACCGCACCGGCAATCGCCGCGCGGGTGAAGGCCCGTCTGGGCCGCTGAGGAAGGAACGGACAAATGGCTGTGAAGGTTGCAATCAACGGGTTCGGGCGCATCGGGCGCAATGTGCTGCGCGCCATTGCCGAATCCGGGCGGACGGATATCGAAGTGGTGGCGATCAACGATCTGGCCTCCGCCCAGGCCAATGCCCGGCTGCTGGCGCGCGACAGCGTGCACGGCGCCTTTCCGGGCAGCGTGAGCGTGGATGGCGATGCGATCGTGGTGAACGGCCAGCGCATCGCCGTCACCGCCGAGCGTGATCCCGCAAAGCTGCCGCATTCCGCCATGGGCGTCGATATCGCGCTGGAATGCACCGGCTTCTTCACCGATGCCGCGAAGGCCGGTGCCCACATCACGGCCGGCGCGAAGAAGGTGTTGATTTCCGCGCCGGGCAAGAATGTCGATCTCACCGTGGTCTATGGCGTGAACCACGCCAAGCTGGCGGCGGAGCACAATATCGTTTCCAACGCCTCGTGCACCACCAACTGCCTGGCGCCGGTGGCCATGGTGCTGGATCGCGAATTCGGCATCGTGAAGGGTCTGATGACGACGGTGCACGCCTATACCAACGATCAGAAGATCCTGGATCAGATCCACGATGATCCGCGCCGCGCCCGTGCCGCTGCCCTGTCGATGATCCCCACCACCACCGGCGCCGCCCGCGCCGTGGGCGAGGTGCTGCCGCAGTTGAAGGGCAAGCTGGATGGTTCGGCCATCCGCGTGCCCACCCCGAATGTGTCGGTGGTGGACCTGACCTTCGAAAGCGCGCGCACCACGACGAAGGACGAGATCAACGCCGCGCTGGCCGCCGCGGCCGCTGGCGAGCTGAAGGGCGTGCTGGATTTTGCCATCGAACCGCTGGTGTCGATCGATTTCAACCACAGCCCGGCCAGTTCCACCGTGGACAGCCTGGAAACCGCGGTGATCGGCGGCACGCTGGTGCGCGTGCTGGCCTGGTATGACAATGAATGGGGCTTTTCCAACCGCATGGCCGATACGGCCGTGGCGATGGGCAAGTTCCTGTAATCGCCATGGCCGGCTTTCGCACCATCGATGACATGCCGGCCCTGGTCGGCAAGACCGTGCTGGTCCGCGCCGATCTGAACGTGCCGATGGCCGATGGCCCAGATGGGCAAAAGATCGTGGGCGACACCACCCGCCTGCGCGCCGCCGTCGCCACCATCGCGGCGCTGGCCGATGCCGGCGCGCGCGTGGGCGTGCTGTCGCACTTTGGCCGGCCCAAGGGGCGGGATGCCAGGAACAGCCTGCAACCGGTGGCCGCCGCGCTGGCCGGGGTGCTGGGCCGCGATGTGGCCTTCATCCCGGATTGCGTGGGCGAGGCGGCCGCCGCCGCGCTGGCCGCCTTGCCGGGCGGGTCGGTTGCGGTGCTGGAAAACACCCGCTTCCACGCCGGCGAGGAGGCCAATGATCCGGCCTTCGTGACCGAACTGGCCAGGCTGGGCGATTATTACGTGAACGATGCCTTTTCGGCCGCGCACCGCGCCCATGCCAGCACCGAAGGCCTGGCGCATCACCTGCCGGCCTTTGCCGGCCGCACGATGGAAGCCGAACTCAAGGCGTTGCAGGCCGCGCTGGGCAGCCCGAAGCGGCCGGTGGCGGCCGTGGTCGGCGGCGCCAAGGTGTCGAGCAAGATCGACGTGCTGACCAATCTGGTGGGCAAGGTCGATCATCTGATGATCGGCGGCGGCATGGCCAACACCTTCCTGGCCGCCCGCGGGATCGATGTCGGCCAATCGCTGTGCGAGCATGATCTGAAAGACACGGCGCTGGCCATCATGGCGCGGGCCGAAGCGGCGGGATGCACCATCCACCTGCCCTATGACGTGGTGGTGGCCAAGGAGTTCAAGGCCCACGCCCAGAACCGCGTCGCCAACATCCACGACATCGCGGCGGACGAGATGGTGCTGGATATCGGCCCGGCGGCGGTTGAGGCCTTGGCCGATGCCCTGAAAACCTGTGCCACTTGTGTGTGGAACGGGCCTTTGGGTGCGTTTGAAATCGCGCCGTTCGATGCTGCCACGGTGGCCCTGGCCCGCACGGCAGCCGCGCTCACGCAAGGTGGCACGCTGCTCACCGTCGCCGGCGGTGGGGACACGGTGGCCGCGCTGGCCCATGCCGGCGTGACCCAGGATTTCAGCTTCATTTCCACGGCCGGCGGTGCCTTCCTCGAATGGATGGAAGGCAAGGCCTTGCCCGGCGTTGTTGCACTTCAGCACTGACAAAAGGGGATATCATGTCGATCACACCAACCGTGAAAGCCATATTGGCCAATTACGAAAGCGACAATCCCGGCACCAAGGCCAATCTGGCCCGCATGATGATGCAGGGCCGTCTGGGCGGCACCGGCAAGATGGTGATCCTGCCGGTTGACCAGGGCTTCGAACATGGCCCGGCGCGCAGCTTTGCGCCCAATCCCGAAGCCTATGACCCGCACTATCATTATCAGCTCGCCATCGATGCGGGGCTTTCGGCCTATGCCGCGCCGCTGGGCATGCTGGAGGCCGGGGCCGACACGTTCGCCGGTCAGATCCCCACCATCCTCAAGGTCAACAGTTCCAACAGCTGGGCCACCGGCATCAACCAGGCCGTGACCGGCGGGGTGGATGATGCGCTGCGCCTGGGCTGTGCGGCCATCGGCTTCACCATCTATCCGGGTGCCGATGATGTGTTCGACATGATGGAGGAATTCCGCGAACTGGCCGCCGAAGCCAAGTCGGTCGGCCTCGCCACCGTGCTGTGGAGCTATCCGCGCGGCGGCAAGCTCTCCAAGGACGGCGAGCTGGCGCTGGATGTGGGCGCCTATGCCGCGCACATGGCGGCGCTGCTGGGCGCGCACATCATCAAGGTGAAGCTGCCGAGCGCGCATGTCGAGCAGAAGGATGCCGTGAAGGCCTATGAAGGCCATGACTGGTCCACCCAGGCCAGCCGTGTGAGCCATGTGGTGAAATCCTGCCTGAACGGCCGCCGGCTGGTGGTGTTTTCGGGCGGCGCCACCAAGGGCACCGATGCGGTGTTCGACGATGCGATCGCCATCCGCGACGGCGGCGGCAACGGCAGCATCATCGGCCGCAACACCTTCCAGCGCCCCCGCGCCGAAGCGCTGGCGATGCTGGACCGGATCGTGGACATCTATCTGGGCAAGGCGTGATTTTCGCGCGGCTTTTCCCGCAAGGGACTCGTCATGCTGGCGCAGGCCAGCATCCAGAGTGGTGCTGTTACCGGCTGCTGACGTCCTGGCTCCACCGTGGATGCTGGTCTGCGCCAGCATGACGAAGGCTGTATGATGACCGAAGACGACCTGATCCCGCTGCCGGCTGACTTCGCCGATCGCTTCGATGCCGAAGCCCGGCCGCCGTGCCAGCTTTATGTCGTGTCGCCGCCGCGCATCACCATCCCCGCCTTTGTCGACGGCCTGAAGGCGGCGCTGGATGGCGGGCCGGTGGCGGCGTTCCAGCTGCGGCTGAAGGACGTGGGCGACGATGACGTGCTGCGCGCCTGCGAAGCCTTGCTGCCCATCTGCCGCGAACGCGATGTTGCCTTCATCCTGAACGATCGGGCCGACCTGGCAGCGAAGGCCGGCGCCGATGGCGTGCATCTGGGGCAGGGCGATGGCGACATCGCGCAGGCCCGCGCCCTGTTGGGCCATGACGCCCAGATCGGCCGCACCTGCCACGACAGCCGGCATCTGGCCATGGAGGCCGGCGAGCAGGGTGCCGATTATGTCGCGTTCGGGGCCTTTTACGACACCACCACCAAGCCCAGCCATTATCGCCCGCAGCCGGACATATTGGGCTGGTGGACAACGCTGAGCCAGATCCCCTGTGTCGCCATTGGCGGCATCTTCCCGCACAACGCCGCGCCGCTGGTGGCGGCCGGGGCGGATTTCATCGCGGTGGTGCGCGCCGTGTGGGATCATGCCGGCGGGCCGGGGGCGGGGGTTGCCGCGTTTGGCGAGGTGCTGGGCTGGTAGGGTGGTTGCCGCCGCCGTCCGCATCCGCTAAGGCCCCGCCCGTTCAATTCCCGCTCTTTCGCATCCCTGTATCCCCGTCACGGCCCTGCTGGCCGCAAGGACTTGCCCCATGGTTGCCCATTCATCGCTGATCACCGTCATGGAAAAGGCGGCGCGCAAGGCGTCGCCCAAGCTGCGCCGCGATTTCGGGGAAGTGGATGCGTTGCAGGTCAGCCGCAAGGGCCCGGCCGATTTCGTTTCCAATGCCGACAAGGCCGCCGAAGCCGCCATCGTGGAGGTGCTGCGCCACGCCCGGCCGGATTGGGGCCTGGTGCTGGAAGAAGGCGGCACCATCACGGGGGCGGATGACCGCTGCCGCTGGATCGTCGATCCGCTGGATGGCACCTCCAACTTCCTGCACGGCATTCCGCATTTTGCCATTTCCATCGCCGCCGAAGTGGATGGCGAGATCGTTTCCGGCCTGATCCACCAGCCGTTGACGGGGGAAAGCTACTGGGCGGAAAAAGGCCGTGGCGCCTGGCTTTCGGATCGGCGGCTGCGCGTGTCGGGCCGGCGCGAGCTGAACGATTGCCTGATCGCCACCGGCATTCCCTATCAGGGCCACGGCAACCGGGCGCAGTTTTCCACCATCCTGGATGCGGTGATGCCGGAAGTGGCCGGCGTGCGCCGCTTTGGCGCGGCCAGCCTGGATCTGGCCTGGGTGGCGGCCGGGCGTTTCGATGGCTTCTGGGAAACCGGCCTGTCCTATTGGGACATTGCCGCTGGCATGCTGCTGATCCGCGAAGCCGGCGGCTTCGTTTCGGATTTCCGCGGCCAGCAGGAGATGGTGGACCGGCGCGAGATCGTCGCCGGCAACCAGTCCATCCAGTCGCGCCTGCACAAGCTGGTGGCGGGCGCCCTGCGCTGAGGCGGGTGCCGGCCGATTGCACCGGGGCGGTGGCGATACGGCCGGAAATCATGACAAATTGTCGCATTTTTTGGGCTTGAGAGGTTGCCCCTGCCGGCCGGGGCGGCTAATCATGGTGCATCGCAACAGGCAAGTGAAGGCGCACCCAGGCCATGTCGGCCATCGCATCAGATTATTTGCCGGTGCTGCTGTTTCTGGCAGTGGGCATCGCCTTTGCGCTGATCTTCGTCAGCGCGCCCATCGCCGTGTCGGCGCTCACCGGCACGGCCAAGCCGGAAGCGGTGAAACTGTCGGAATATGAAAGCGGCTTCCCCGCCTTTTCCGACGCCCGCGCCAAATTTGATGTGCAATTCTATCTGGTTGCCATCCTGTTCATCGTGTTCGATCTGGAAGCGGCCTTCCTGTTCCCCTGGGCGGTGTCGCTGCATTGGGGCGGCGAAAGCGCCTGGTGGGCGATGATGGAATTCTTGGGCGAACTGGCCATCGGCCTGGTCTATGCCTGGAAAGTGGGAGCATTGGAGTGGGAGTGATCGTGCCTCAGGATGGCACCGGCGCCATTGCGCTGCCGGAAACCAACCGCGACCTGTTTCTGACCGATGTCTCCCAGGAAGTGGCGGACAAGGGCTTTCTGGTCACCTCGACCGAGGATCTGTTCCACTGGGCCCGCACCGGCAGCCTGTGGTGGATGACGTTCGGCCTGGCCTGTTGCGCCGTGGAGATGATGCACACCAACATGCCGCGGTACGACATGGAGCGGTTTGGCATCGCGCCGCGCGCGTCCCCGCGCCAATCCGATGTGATGATCGTGGCCGGCACGCTGTGCAACAAGATGGCCCCGGCGCTGCGCCGCGTGTACGACCAGATGGCCGAGCCGCGCTATGTCATTTCCATGGGCAGCTGCGCCAATGGCGGCGGCTATTATCACTACAGCTATTCGGTGGTGCGCGGCTGTGACCGGATCGTGCCGGTGGACATTTATGTGCCCGGCTGCCCGCCCACCGCCGAAGCGCTGCTGTACGGCATCCTGGCCCTCCAGCGGAAAATCCGCCGGGTGGGCGTGTTCGAGCGATAAGCCATGACCATCATTGCGCCTGAACTGGGCACGCACAGCTGGCCGGTGATGGGCCGGCACCCCGATCTGCACGGCCGGCTGGCCGCCGTGCTGGGCGATGCGCTGATCGCCATCGCCGATCATGCAGGCGAAACCAGCGTGACCTTGGCGCGCGACGCGCTGGTGGATTGTGTGGTCGCCCTGCGCGATGCGCCCGATCTGCGCTTCAACCAGCTCACCGACATTTGCGGCGCGGATTATCCGGATCGGGCCGAGCGGTTCGAGGTGGTGGTGCAGCTGCTGTCGATGGCGCACAACCTGCGCCTGCGGGTGAAGGTGGCCACCGATGGCGCGGCCCCCGTGCCCAGCCTGGTGGGCGTGTTTGCCAATGCCGGCTGGTATGAGCGTGAGACCTGGGATTGTTATGGCGTGATGTTCGCCGGCAACCCCGACATGCGCCGCATCCTGACCGACTATGGCTTTGAAGGCCATCCGTTCCGCAAGGATTTCCCGCTCACTGGCCATGTCGAGCTGCGCTGGTCGGAAGAGCACAAGCGCGTGGTGTATGAACCGGTGCGGCTGGCGCAGGATTTCCGCAGCTTTGATTTCCTGTCCCCCTGGGAAGGCACGGATTATGTGCTGCCCGGTGACGAGAAGGCGGGTGTGAAATGAGCAGCAGCCATGAGTAGTTTGGGCAATGCCGGTGCCGCCTGGACGGCGGCAGACACGATGGACGTGCTGCCGGCGAAGGACGGCAACGAGATCCAGAATTACATGATCAATTTCGGGCCCCAGCACCCGGCGGCGCACGGCGTGCTGCGGCTGGTGATGGAGCTGGACGGCGAGATCATCGAACGCTGCGATCCGCATATCGGCCTGCTGCACCGCGGCACCGAAAAGCTGATCGAATACAAGACCTATCTGCAGGCGCTGCCCTATATGGACCGCCTGGATTATGTCTCCCCGATGTGCATGGAGCACAGCTATGTGCTCGCCATCGAGAAACTGGCCGGCATCGAGGTGCCGCTGCGCGCCAAATATATCCGCACCATGTTTGCGGAAATCACCCGCATCCTGAACCATATCCTGAACACCACGGCGCACGCGATGGACGTGGGCGCGATGACGCCGATGCTGTGGCTGTTCGAGGAACGCGAAAAGCTGATGGAGTTCTACGAGCGGGTGTCGGGCGCGCGCTTCCACGCTGCCTGGTTCCGCCCCGGCGGCGTGCACCAGGATCTGCCGGCCGGGATGCTCGATGATATAGGCCGCTGGTGCGAAGGCTTCCCGCGCCTGCTCGATGAATTCCAGGGCCTGGTGGCCGACAATCGCATCTTCAAGCAGCGCAATGTCGATATCGGGGTGATTTCCAAGGAGGATGCGATTCTGTGGGGCTTCACCGGCCCGTGCATCCGCGCCAGCGGCGTGGCCTGGGATCTGCGGAAAAGCCAGCCCTATGACGCCTATCATCTGGTCGATTTCAACGTGCCGGTTTCGAACGACGGCGATTGTTATGCCCGTTTCATGGTGCGCATGGAGGAAATGCGCGAAAGCGTGAAGATCATCCAGCAGTGCGTGCGCGACATGCCGGCGGGCGCCCACATCACCGACAACCGCAAGGTGGCGCCGCCGTCGCGCCGCGAGATGAAGCGGTCGATGGAAGCGCTGATCCATCATTTCAAACTGTATACCGAAGGCCTGCACGTGCCGGCCGGCGAAGCCTATGTCGCCACCGAAAGCCCCAAGGGCGAGTTCGGCATCTACATGGTGGCCGATGGCACCAACAAGCCATGGCGCTGCCACATCCGCGCCACCGGCATGGCGCATCTGCAGGCGATGGATTTCCTGTGCAAGGGCCATCTGCTGGCCGATGCGCCGGCGGTGCTGGGCAGCCTGGACATCGTGTTCGGCGAGGTGGACCGGTGAAGCGCGGCGCGACCTTCTGGGCCATGGCGCTTGGCGGCCCGGCTGCGATCGCCGCGGCGGCCTTTGCCGTGGGCCTGTCCGGCGGCAACGGCATGCTGGTCGTGGCCGCAGCGGCCGGCCTGTGGACGGCGGTGTTCGTCGCCTGGGCGAAAAGGCAGGGCCAATGAGCCGGCTGGCCATCGCACAGGCGATGATCGCGCATTACAACGCGCAGGATGCCGATGCCTATGTCGCGCTGATGACCGATGATGCGGTGGAGGCCGGCTATCGCGGCGCGGTTCTGCGCGATGGCAGGGAAGGCGTGCGCGCCGGCCTGAAAGCGATGTTTGCCCAGTTCCCCGAAAACCGCGCCGAGATCATCACCGGATACGAGCTGGGGCCGTTTGCCGTGCTGCACGAGAAGGTGTGGCGCACGAACGACGGCGAACCGTTCGAGGTGATGAGCGTTTACAGTTTCGACGGCGACCTGTGCAGCCGCGTGGAGTTCATCCGGTGAGCGATTTTTCCGATTTTGCCTGGACCGCCGAAAATGCCGCCGAAGCGCAGCGGCTGATCGGCCTGTATCCCCCCGGCCGGCAAGCGAGCGCGGTGATGCCGCTGTTGTGGCTGGCGCAATATCAGATGCGCGATGAAACCGGCGTGGCCTGGCTGCCGGTGCCGGTGATCGAGTATGTCGCGAACCAGATCGGCATGCCCTATATCCGCGCCTACGAAGTGGCCAGCTTCTACACCATGTACAATCTCAAGCCGATCGGCCGCTATCATGTGCAGCTGTGCGGCACCACGCCGTGCCTGCTGCGCGGCAGCGACGAGATCATGAAAGCTTGTCATGACAAGGGCCTGAAGAAGGGTGCCACCACCGCTGATGGCCTGTTCACCCTCACCGAGGTGGAATGCCTGGGCGCCTGCGCCAATGCGCCGATGGTGCAGATCAACGATCACAATTATGAAGACCTGACCTATGCGACGATGCGTTCGATCCTGGACGCGCTGGAACGCGGCGAAACGCCGGCAACTGGCAGCCAGATCGGCCGCACCGCCTCGTGCCCCGAAGGCGGTGCGACAACGCTGAAGGAGATGGTTGGTGGCTGAACAGGAAATCCTGAACTTCATCGGCGAGCAGTTCCGGCGGCTGAACACCCGCTTTGACAAGCTGGAGATGGACATCGGCGAAATCAAATCCCGGCTGATTGTGCTGGAAGAAGGCCAGGCTTCAATGTCGGCCCGTATCGCCACGGTTGAAGTCAGCATGGCCGGCATGAACAAGCGTATGGATCGGGTCGACAACCGGCTGGACCGGATAGAACGCAGGCTTGATCTGGTGGAGCAGCATTGATGGTGAAGCTGCTGCTTGGTTTCGCGTTCGTGCTGATGCTGGCTTCGATCGGCCTGTTGATCTTTGGCATCATGAACAAGACGCCGATGATCCCCATCGCCATGGCGCTGCTGGTCACCGGCATTTCGCTGCTCACCGTGGCCAACGCCCAGAACGCCAAGAACAAGAAGAAGTGAACCGCCATGCTGGCTGACAAGGACCGCATCTTCACCAACCTCTATGGCTTCCAGCCGTGGAATCTGGACGCCGCGCGCACGCGCGGCGATTGGGCCGACACCAAGGAACTGATGAGCGTTGGGCCCGATGCGGTGATCGACGCCGTCAAGGCCAGTGGCCTGCGCGGGCGCGGCGGCGCAGGCTTTCCCACTGGCATGAAGTGGAGCTTCATGCCCAAGACGCCGAACCCGGACCGGCCCAGCTATCTGGTCGTGAACGCCGACGAATCCGAACCCGGCAGCTGCAAGGATCGCGAGATCATCCGCCATGATCCGCACAAGCTGATCGAAGGCGCGCTGATCGCCGGCTTTGCCATGCGCGCCCGCGCCGCCTTCATCTATATCCGCGGCGAATATATTGCCGAGGCCAGGGTGCTGATGGCCGCCGTTGAGGAGGCTTATGCCGCCGGCCTGATCGGCAGGAATGCCTGTGGCACCGGCTATGATTTCGATGTCGTCGTGCATCGGGGTGGTGGGGCCTATATCTGCGGCGAAGAAACCGCGATGATCGAAAGCCTGGAAGGCAAGAAGGGCCAGCCGCGCCTGAAACCGCCGTTCCCGGCCGGCGCCGGCCTCTATGGCAATCCCACCACGGTGAACAATGTCGAATCCATCGCCGTGGTGCCGACCATCCTGCGCCGCGGCCCCGAATGGTTCGCCGCCATCGGCCGGCCCAAGAATGAAGGCACCAAGCTGTTCCAGATTTCCGGCCATGTGAACCGGCCGTGCGTGGTGGAAGAGGCGATGAGCATCCCCTTCCGCCAGCTGATCGATGAACATTGCGGTGGCATCAGGGGCGGGTGGGACAATCTGCTGGCCGTCATCCCCGGCGGTTCATCGGTGCCGCTGGTGCCGGCGCACCAGATCATTGATTGCCCGATGGATTTCGATGCCCTGCGCGATCTGAAATCCGGCCTGGGCACCGCCGCCATCATCGTGATGGACAAGAGCACCGACATCGTGCGGGCGATCGCGCGGCTGAGTTATTTCTACAAGCATGAAAGCTGCGGCCAGTGCACGCCGTGCCGTGAGGGCACGGGCTGGATGTGGCGGGTGATGGAACGGCTGGTGACCGGCGATGCCGAGGCCCACGAGATCGACATGCTGCTGGAGGTGACCACCCAGGTGGAAGGCCACACCATCTGCGCCCTGGGCGACGCGGCGGCCTGGCCGATCCAGGGCCTGATCCGCCATTTCCGCCCGGAGATCGAGGCGCGGATCGCGCGGCGCAAGGGCTTTGTGCAGGTGCCTGGGCTGGCCGTGGCGGCGGAGTAGCATTTCACTGTCATGCTGACGAAGGCCAGCATCCACGGTGGAGAGGGTGTTCGTTCACTCGCCATGGGTGCAGGTGGCGCGTTGAATGCTGTCCTGCGCCAGCATGGCAGGGGAAGGCTGGAACATGGCCAAACCGGGTTGGGTCTATATGATGGCCAGCCAACCACGCGGCACGCTGTATCTGGGCGTGACACCAAACCTGATCAACCGCGTGCAGCAGCACCGCACCGGCCATTTCGAAGGCTTCACCGCTCGCTATGGCGTGAAGCGGATCGTGTGGAACGAGCATCATGCAGACATCGCCGATGCCATTGCGCGCGAGAAGGCGATGAAATTCTGGAAGCGGGACTGGAAGATCAGCCTGATTGAAGAGCTCAAGCCGCGTTGGGATGATCTGGCGGTTGGCTGGGGGTTTCCGCCTGTGGGCGATTGAGTGCGTCCTCCGTCCTGTCATGCTGGCGCAGGCCAGCATCCACGGTGGGAATGGTGCATATCATGCAACATGGGCGCGGGGGGCACGGTGGATGCTGGCCTGCGCCAGCATGACAGGCGAGGGGTGGAAAAACAGCCTTTCCACTGGCCTTTTCCTGCCGTTTCCCCTAATCCGGTCACGCGTTTGCAACATTCAATATTGAGCCAATAAAAGCCCATGGAATCAACGACTCAACCCCCCGCTGGCGAACCCGATATCCAGCCGATCTCCATCGTTGCGGAGATGCGGACGAGTTTCCTTGATTATGCCATGTCGGTCATCGTTTCCCGCGCCCTGCCGGATGTGCGTGATGGCCTGAAACCGGTGCACCGGCGTATCCTGTGGGGCAGCCACGAAAACGGTTTCACCCACGGCAAACCCTATCGCAAATCGGCCCGCATCGTCGGCGACGTGATGGGCAAATATCACCCGCATGGCGACAGCGCGATCTACGAAGCCCTGGCGCGGATGACCCAGGATTGGTCGATGCGGCTGCCGTTGATCGACGGGCAGGGCAATTTCGGATCGATGGACCCGGATGCCCCGGCCGCCATGCGCTACACCGAAGCGCGGCTGGCGAAATCCGCCGATGCGCTGCTGGCCGATATCGACAAGGACACGGTGGATTTCGTCCCCAATTATGACGGATCGGAACATGAACCGGCGGTGCTGCCGGCGCGCTTCCCCAATCTGCTGGTCAATGGTGCCGGCGGCATTGCCGTGGGCATGGCCACCAACATCCCGCCGCACAATCTGGGCGAGGTGGTGGATGCCGTGCGCGCCTTCCTCGACAATCCGCTGATCGATGTCGAAGGGCTGATGGCGCATGTGCCGGCCCCGGATTTCCCCACCGGCGGGATCATCCTGGGCACCAGCCAGCTGCGCACCGCCTATGAAACCGGGCGCGGCAGTTTCCGCATCCGGTCACGCCACGAGGTGGAGGAAGGCCGCGGCGACAAGCGCGCCATCGTGCTGACCGAAATTCCCTATCAGCAGGGCAAGAATGCGCTGGTGGAAAAGATCGCCGAAGCGGTGAAGGACAAGCGCATCGAGGGCGTGTCCGACCTGCGCGACGAAAGCAATCGCGAAGGCGTGCGCATCGTGCTGGATCTCAAGCGCGATGCGACGCCCGAGGTGGTGTTGAACCAGCTGTGGCGCCACACGCCGGCGCAGCAGAGTTTTTCGATGAACATGCTGGCCATCCGCGGCGGCCGCCCCGAACTGATGGGCCTGAAGGACATCATCCAGGCCTTTGTCGAATTTCGCGAACAGGTCATCACCCGCCGGTCCAAGCATGAATTGATGAAGGCGCGCGACCGGGCGCATCTGTTGATCGGCCTGGTGATCGCGGTGGCCAATCTGGACGAGGTGGTGCGCATCATCCGCGCCAGCGCCAGCCCGGCCGACGCGCGCGAAACGCTGATGGCGCGGGATTGGGATGCGGGCGAAATCCGCCCCTATCTGGCGCTGGTGGAAGCCGGCACGGTGGATGTGGACGCGCCCACCATCCGGCTTTCGGAATTGCAGGTGCGCGCCATCCTGGATCTGCGCCTGCAGAAGCTGACAGCGCTGGGCCGCGACGAGATCGGCACGGAATTGCAGGGGCTGGCCGCCAGCATCGCCGATCTGCTGGATATCCTCACCAGCCGGGTGCGGCTGCGCGGCGTGCTGCGCGCCGAACTGGATGCGGTGTCGGACGAATTCCAGTCCAGGCGCCGCACCGAGATATTGGCCGTCCACGACGATATCGACGATGAGGATCTGATCGAGCGCGAGGACATGGTGGTGACGGTGACGCGCGATGGCTGGATCAAGCGCGTGGCGCTGGCCGAATATCGCGCGCAGGGGCGCGGCGGCAAGGGCCGCAACGCCATGGCCACCAAGGACGAGGATGCGGTGACGACCTTGTTCGTCACCTCCACCCACAATCCGGTGCTGTTCTTCTCCACCGCCGGCAAGGTGTATCGCCTCAAGGTGTGGCGCCTGCCGCAGGGCAGCCCGCAGGCCAAGGGCAAGCCGATCAACAATCTGCTGCCGCTGGCCGATGGTGAAACCATCATCACCACCCTGCCATTGCCGGAGGATGAGGCCGATTGGGGCCGGCTGCACGTGATGTTCGCCACCGCCCGGGGCAGCGTGCGCCGCAACGCCATGGATGGCTTCACCAACGTGCCCACCGCCGGCAAGCTGGCCATCCGCTTCGAGGATGGTGACGATGATCGCCTGATCGGTGTGGCGCTGTGCGACGTGGCCGATGATGTGTTCCTGGCAGCAAAGAGCGGCAAGGCCATCCGTTTTCCGGTGGACGATGTGCGTGAATTCGTCTCCCGCACCTCCACCGGGGTGCGTGGCATGACACTGGCGGACAGCGATGCGGTTGTCTCCATGGCGATCCTCAAGGGCTTCGATGCCAGCGTGCAGGAACGCGAGGACTATCTTGAGGCCGCAGCCTGGAAATTGAAACCCGGCGACCGCATCCTGTCGGAAACCCGCATGGGCCAGTTTGCTGCGGCCGAGGAGTTCATCCTGACCATCACCGCCAACGGCTTTGGCAAGCGCAGTTCGGCATTTGAATATCGCCAGTCGGGCCGCGGCGGGCAGGGCATCCGCAACATTGGCGAAAATGATCGCAACGGCGCTGTGGTTGCCAGCTTCACCGCCCATGATGATGACGAGGTGCTGCTGGTGACGGACCAGGCCAAGATGATCCGCATCCGCGCCGCCGAGATCCGCATCATGGGCCGCGCCACCAACGGCGTCACCCTGTTCAAGGTGGCCGATGACGAGCATGTGGTGTCGGCCGCGCTGATCCCGGCCGATCGCGATGCCGATGGGGCGGCGGAACCGGCCGAACCGGCGGCCTGATCCGCCGATCAGCCGCCGTGGTGGGCCTTGGCCAGCAGGCCACGGGCGACGCCCAGCGTGATCAGCCATTGGCCGCTGAAATACAGGCTCCACACCAGGGCACCATCCACCACCGGATCGATCAGCCCGCCGCCGCCCAGCCGCAGCACCAGCAGCGTGTCGGACGCGATGAACAGCAGGGCGCCAATGGCTGCCAGGCGCGGAAACCGGCTGAGCCACAGGCTGGACGCCATGGCACAGAGCAGCAGGCCATAGACCAGCGTGGCGGTGAAGCTTTGCCCCGGCGGCGTCAGCAGCGGCGGCATGGCCAGCCCGAAGGCCATCAGCGCGGCCAGCATGATCAGATCGCCGATGGCCAGGCGCCGGCGATGGCGCAGATAAAAGGCGATGGCCACCGCATGGCCCAGGGCAAAGCAGCCGGCGCCGGCCAGGAACAGGCCGGGCATGGCCAGCAACATGTCGCCCGCCGCGCCCAGCAGCATGATTGTTGCCAGCCAGCCTGCGCCGGCGCAGCGCAGTTGCAGGGCCGAACAGGCCAGCAACAGCACGCCGCTGCCTTTCAGCACGACATGCGCCGGCCCGGTGCTGAGCGGCCCCAGCAGCAGATAGGCAAGGCCAGCAAGGCCGGCCATGGCCAGCACCGCCCGGAACCGTACGGGCAGGCCCGCACTGCCATCGATCGAAAGGAGAGCGGTCATGGCCGCAGTCTCGACTTTTGGGCGCTGAACGGCAAGGCTGCATGATCTCCCTCACCGATTGTTCATGTTGGGACGGCTATCGGGCGGCCAGATGCGTGTGACCGGTTGACGCGGATTGAGCGACGGCTTAGCCCAAGTCGAATTGCTTGAGGGAGGCATGAATGAGGATCTTGACGACTGCGCTGGCCATCGCCCTGATGGCTGGCACCACTTTGGGCGCAGCTGCCCCGGCGCTGGCCCAGAAGAAGGCCGAAGCACCCAAGCCGGTGCCGCCCAAGCTGTCAAAGCCGGTGCTGGCCGTGGTGATGGCGGTGCAGAAGCTGCAACAGGCCGGTGATCATGCCGGCGCGCTGGCCAAGCTGGCCGAAGCCGCCGCCGTGCCGCGCGCCGAAAAGGATGACGCGCTGATCCTGGCCAAGCTGAAGCTGTTTTCGGCGCAGACCATCAAGGACAATGCCAAGCTGGAAGAAGGGCTGACCGAAGCCGCCGACGCGCCGAGCATCAGCCCGGAGGAAAAGCTGACCTTTTCCAAGTTCATCGCCGGCCTGGCCAGCAACCGCAAGGATTATGGCAAGGCCTGGACCTGGTATGAGTTTTATCTGGCGCAAAAGCCGGACGATGTGGACATGACCGTACAGGCCGCCAGCGTGGCCGCCGCGCTGAAGCAGCCGGCGCGCGTGCACGAACTGCTCACCAAGGCCATCGACCTGCGCGAAGCCAAGGGCGAGACCGGCGATCGCAGCTGGTATGAATTCCGCGCCCAGCTGGTCATCGACAACAAGATGGACGACAAGATCCTGCCGGCGCTGCTGAGCTGGGTGAAGGCGTTCCCTGAGCCCAAGAGCTATAATCTGGCCATCGAGCTGGTGAAGCAGCGCCAGGGCAATCTGGACAACAACACGCTGATCGATTTCGGCCGTCTGCTGGCCACCGCCGGCGCCATGACCACGGCCAACAATTATCTGGAATATGCCGATGCGGCGCTGGATCGCGGCATGCCCAACGAAGCCGAGATCGTGTTGAAGGAAGGCATCGCCAAGCAGCTGCTGGATGGCACCAAGCAGAACATCAAGGAATTCGTGACGCTGGCAGCCACCAAGAATGCCGAAAGCAAGGCCGGCATCGCCGGGCTGGAACGGGATGCCAAGACCAGCCCGCGCCTGGCGCTGGTGGTGGCCGATACCTTTGCCAACCTGAAACAATATCCTAAGGCCGTCACCTGGTACAAGACGCTGATCGGCAACGCCAATGTCGATCAGGACACGGTGAACCTGCGGCTGGCCTTTGCCCTGAAGAACAGCGGCGATGCCGCCGGTGCCAAGGCGGCGCTGGCCAATGTGAAGGGCGGCGCGCGCGCCGTGATCGCCAAATTCTTTGAAACCCTGTTCACCGATCCGGCCTGATCCGGCGGCCGGGCTGATGGAGCGCGCCGCACGGCTGCGTGCGGCGCGCTCTTTTCATGTGCGCGCTGCGCCCCTATAGACGCGCACCTTTTTCGCCCAGCCTGGCCGTCATGTGGAGTCGTTGATGCCTTTCCGTCCGGAACCCCGCCTTGGCCTCACCTTCGATGATGTGCTGCTGGTGCCGGCGGCATCGGCCGTGCTGCCCAGCATGGCCGATACCAGCACCTTCATCACCCGGTCGATCCGGCTGAACATCCCGATGCTGTCGGCCGCGATGGACACGGTGACCGAAGGCCAGATGGCGATCGCCATGGCCCAGATGGGCGGCATCGGCGTGCTGCACCGCAATCTCACCATCGAACAGCAGGCGCTGGCGGTGCGGCAGGTGAAGCGCTTTGAAAGCGGCATGGTGGTCAACCCCGTCACGCTCACCCCGGATCAGACGCTGGGCGATGCCCGCGCCCTGATGGCCAGCCACGGCATTTCCGGCTTTCCGGTGGTGGAAAAGGTCGGCCCCGGCGGCGCCCCCGGCCGGCTGGTCGGCATCGTCACCAACCGCGATCTGCGCTTTGCCGAAAACATCTCCCAGCCGATCGCCGAACTGATGACCCGCGACAATCTGGTGACGGTGCGCCCCGGCGTGACCGAGGCCGAAGCCCGCCGCCTGCTGCACAGCCACCGCATCGAAAAGCTGATCGTGGTGGATGATGATGGCCATTGCATCGGCCTGATCACCATGAAGGACATCGTGCGCGCGGTGAACCATCCCGATGCCACCAAGGATGAAGCCGGCCGGCTGCGGGTGGCCGCCGCCACCACCGTGGGCGATGCCGGCTTTGAACGCACCGAAGCGCTGCTGGATGCCGAGGTGGATCTGATCGTGGTGGACACCGCCCATGGCCACAGCGACCGCGTGGCCGAAGCGGTGAGCCGCATCAAGAAACTGAGCAACAATGCCCAGGTGATCGCCGGCAATGTGGCCACCGCCGATGCGGCGCGGGCGCTGATCGATGCCGGTGCCGATGGCATCAAGGTGGGCATTGGCCCCGGTTCCATCTGCACCACCCGCGTGGTGGCCGGGGTGGGCGTGCCGCAGTTGACCGCGGTGATGGACACTGCCGAAGCCGCCTGGCAGCAGAACACCCCGGTGATTGCCGATGGCGGCCTGCGCACCAGCGGCGATGTCGCCAAGGCGCTGGCGGCCGGGGCGAGCGCGGTGATGGTGGGCAGCCTGCTGGCCGGCACCGAGGAAGCACCGGGCGAAACCTTCCTGTGGCAGGGCCGCACCTACAAGGCCTATCGCGGCATGGGCAGCGTGGGCGCGATGGCGCGCGGCAGCGCCGATCGTTATTTCCAGCAGGATATCAAGGATCAGCTGAAACTGGTGCCCGAAGGCATCGAAGGCCAGGTGCCCTACAAGGGGCCGGTGGCCAATGTGCTGCACCAGCTGGTAGGCGGGGTGAAGGCGGCGATGGGCTATACCGGTTCGGCCACCCTGGCCGATCTGCGCGAACGGGCCGAGTTCATCCGCATCACCAATGCCGGCCTGAAGGAAAGCCATGTGCATGACGTGACCATCACCCGCGAAGCCCCCAATTATCCGACGGGCGGGTGACTCCAGCGGCGCGGCTGGCTGCCGCCATCGAGATACTGGATCAGGTGATTGCCGCCGCCCGCGATGGTGGCGCGGCGGCCGATACCATCATCCAGCGTTATTTCAGCACCCGCCGCTATGCCGGTTCCAAGGATCGGCGGGCGGTGCTTGATATGGTGTTTGCGGTGATCCGGTCGCTGGGCGAACGGCCGGCCAATGGCCGCGCCGCCGTGATCGGCCATGCCCGCAGCGCCGATCCGGCCCTGCTGGCACTGTTCGGCGGCAGCGCCGGCCATGCCCCGCCGGCGCTGGTGCATGGCGAGCCGGCCGCCAGCCCCGGCCTGGCGCCGGTCTGGCTGGAACGCATGCTGATCGAACGTTTTGGCGATGATGCCCAGCGGCAGGCGCGCGCGCTGCTGGAACGCGCGCCGCTGGATGTGCGGGTGAACAGCCTGAAGGCGACGCGCGACGCGGTGCTGGCCGATCACCCCGATTGGCAGCTGCTGCCCGCCACGGCCCATGGCCTGCGCCTGCCGGCCGGCACCAATGTGGAGGCACTGCCCGACCATGCCGCCGGCTGGATCGAGGTGCAGGATGAAGGCAGCCAGATTGCCGCCGCCGCGCTGGCGGCGCGGCCGGGCGAGACGGTGGTGGATCTGTGCGCCGGGGCCGGCGGCAAGACACTGGCGCTGGCGGCCGACATGGCGGGGCCAAGGGCCGGCGGCGGCCGATTGATCGCCTGCGACACCGATCGCGCCCGGTTGAGCCAGTTGCCGCCGCGCAGTGCGCGGGCCGGGGCGGCGGTGGAAACCCGCCTGCTCAACCCCGGCGCCGAAGCCGGCGCGCTGGCCGATCTGATCGGCCAATGCGATGCCGTGCTGATCGATGCGCCCTGTTCGGGCAGCGGCACCTGGCGGCGCAACCCGGAAAGCCGCTGGCGGCTGACGCCCGACCGGCTGGCGCGGCTGGTCGCCACGCAAGGCCGGCTGATCGCTCTGGGCACAAGCTTGCTGAAACCCGGTGGCCGGCTGGTCTATATCGTCTGTTCGCTGCTGCCGGCCGAGGGGGAGGCGCAGCTGGCCGCCGTGCCGGGGCTGGCGGGCTGGACGACCCGGCTGCTCACCCCGGCCGATCAGGGCTGCGACGGCTTTTTCATCGCGCAGTCATCCCGGCTCTGATATTGGGGTGCCATGATCCAGCGTCTTGCCCTGTTGTCCCTGATCCTGATCGCGGTGCCGGCCGCTGCCGTGGCGCGCGATGATCAGTTGAAGCCGGCTTCCAGCCAGTTTGCCGCCGCTGGCCAGGCCGCGCTGGCCGCCGGCAAGCCGCAGGACGCCATTGACAGTTTCGAAGCGGCGCTGGCGGTGGACCCGCGCAATGTCGCGGCCTTTGCCGGCATTGCAGCGGCCTATGAAAAACTGGGCCTGCCCGGCCGCGCGGTGAAATATTATCGCGAGGCGCTGGCGCTGAACCCGTCCGACATTGCCGCGCTGGAAGGCCAGGGCCGGGCGCTGGTGGCGCGCGGTGCCACCGCCCGCGCCCAGATCAACCTGGCGCGCATCAAGGCGCTGTGCAAGGCCGATTGCAGCGCCGCGGCCCGGCTGGAAGGCGTGATCGGCAAGGCGGCCGAAACCGCTGCGGCTGCGGCCAAGCCCAAGGGCTGAGGCCGTTCTACCCCAGCCGCGCGGCCGCCCGGGCAAAGGCCTCCACCGGCACGGTTTCGGCGCGGGCTTCAGCCCTGATGCCCTCGGCTTCCAGGGCTTCCAGCGCGCCGGGCAGGCCCTTCACGCTGGCGCGCAGCATCTTGCGGCGCTGGCCAAAGGCGGCCGCTGTCAATGCCGCCAGCCGGGCCGGATCGGCGGCGGCAAGCGGGGTTGCGGGCAGCAGGTGCACCACCGCCGATTCCACCTTGGGCGCCGGCACGAAGGCACGGGCGGGCAGGGTGAGGGCAATTTTCGGCGTCGCGCGCCACTGCGCCAGCACCGCCAGCCGGCCATAGGCATCGCTGCCGGGCTGCGCCACGATGCGCTGCGCCACTTCCTTCTGGAACATCAGGGTCAGGCTGGCCCACCACGGCGGCCATGCCGCGCCTTCCAGCCAGCCGGTGAACAGCGCGGTGCCGATGTTGTAGGGCAGATTGGCGACGACATGCGCGCCATCGCCGGCCAGCGCGCGCGCGTCCACCGCCATGGCATCGCCGCCCACCACGTGCAGCCGGCCATCGGCGGCCGCGGCCAGTTCGGCCAGCGCGGGCAGGGCGCGATCATCGCGCTCCACCGCCACCACGGCCGCCCCGGTGCGCAGCAGCGCGCGGGTGAGGCCGCCGGGGCCGGGGCCGACTTCATAGACGCGCGATTCGGGGCCAAGGCCGGGGATGCGGGCAATGCGGTCGAGCAGATTGGTATCGGTGAGGAAATTCTGGCCGAGCGATTTTTTCGCGTTCAGCCCATGCGCGGCAATCACGGCGCGCAGCGGCGGCAGATCGGCCAGCGCCATGCCTGTCAGCGGCGGCGGGCGGCGCAATCGGCCGCCATGCGGATCGCCGCGATCATCGCGCCGGGGGATGCGGTGCCGGTGCCGGCAATATCGAAGGCGGTGCCATGATCGGGCGAGGTGCGGATGATCGGCAGGCCGAGCGTGATGTTGACGCCATCATCGAAATGCAGCGCCTTCAACGGGATTAGCGCCTGATCATGATAGGTGCACAGGGCCGCATCATAACGGGCGCGGGCGGCGGCGTGGAACATGGTATCGGCCGGCAGCGGGCCGATCACATCAATGCCATCCTCGTGCAATTGTTCGATGGCCGGGCGGATGATCTCCACCTCTTCGCGGCCGATGGTGCCGCTTTCGCCGGCATGGGGGTTCAGCCCGGCAATGGCCAGGCGCGGCGCGGCAATGCCGAAATCGCGGATCAGGCCGCGCGCCGTGATGCGGGCGCGGGTGACGATCAGTTCGGTGCTGATCAGCCGCGGCACCTCGGCCAGCGGCACATGCACGGTCAGCGGCACGGTGCGCAAGCTTGGGCCGGCCAGCATCATCACTGCATTGGCCGCCGCCACGCCGCAGCGTTCGGCAACAAATTCGGTCTGGCCCGGATAGGAAAAGCCGATGGCGGCCAGCTGCGATTTGGCCACCGGCCCGGTGACCAGCGCCGATGCCATGCCCTGCCGCGCCAGGCCGCAGGCCAGTTCCAGGCTGTCGAGCGCGCAGCGTGCGCCGGGCAGATTGGGCTGGCCGGGCAGGATCTCGCCGGGATCATCCACCTGGATCAACGGCAGCGCGCCGGCAAAGGCGGCGGCGGCGTGGGTGGGATCAGACAGGGTGGCAATCGGCCCATCCCACACGGCGCGGATGGCGCGGGCATCGCCGATGGCCAGAAACGGCGGCAGCCCGGCGGTGTTGCGCTGTTCCCAGGCCGCCGCGATGATTTCCGGGCCAACACCGGCGGGATCGCCGATGGACACCGCCAGCGGCGCGGCAAGCGCAGCCGGCCCCATCAGCGATAATCAACGATGGCGTCGCGGCGCAGATCGCGCAGGTAACGGCGGGCGCGCATCGTCACCCGTTCCTCGTTCATCTGGTTGTAGATCTCGTCGAAATTGGCAGCGCGGGCCTGCACCTGGCTGTCATCCCGGCCGCACAGCACCAGCACGCGCAGGCCTTCATCGGCCGAACCAAAGGCCGGCGTTGCCTCTCCGATCGACAGCCGGCCCAGGATGGTCTGCAGCGCCGGCGGCAGATCCTTCATCCGGATGGCATCGTTGGTGGCGACATCGCCGCCCACCTGCTTGGCCAGCGCCTCCACCCCGCCGCAGCCGCCCATCTTCTGGGTGAGCGCGCCGATTTCGGCCACCTTGGCGCGGGCCTGCGCCTCGCTGGTATCGGCTTTCAGCGGGATGGTGAGCTGCTTGAGGCTGAGGATGGCCAGGGTGGGATCGGCGGCCAGCACCTGGCGCTTTTCGATCAGCGACACGATGGCGATGCCGCCGGGCACGGCGATCGGATCGCTGATCTGGCCGGGCTGCATCCCGGCCAGCACCGGGGCCAGCGCATCGTTGAGCTGTTCGGCGCGCACCCAGCCCAGATCGCCGCCCAGGCCGGCGGTGGAGGCTTCGGAAAATTGCCGGGCATAGGCAACAAAGCTGGCGCCGCCGCGCACCTGGCCAACGATGCGCGCGGCATCTTCCATCACCTGATTCTGGTTTTCGGTGGTGGCGGTCAGGAAAATCTCGCCAACATGATATTCATCCTTGCCCTTGGCGGCGTTCAGCTTGTCCACCACCGACTGCACTTCATCATCGCCCACATTCACCAGCGGTTCCACCTTGCGGCGCAGCACGCGGCTCCAGGCGGTTTCGGCGCGGATCTGGGCCTTCAGGCTGCTGGCCGATGATCCGCTTTGCGACAGATAGGCTTCGAACTGGGCCGGCGTGCGCTTGAAATTCTGGGCGATGCGCTCGAAACTGCGCTGCACTTCGGCTTCGTTGATGCGGATGTCGTTTTCTTCCGCTTCCTGCATCTGCAGTTTTTCATCGATCAGGTTGCGCACGATCTGCAGGCGCAGGCGCTGCCGTTCGGCGTCATCGATGCGGCCGCCGTTGGCCGCCAGCACCAGCGCCAGCCGGTGATCGATATCGGTATCGGTGATCACGTCGCCGTTCACGATGGCCTGCGCCTTGCGCAGCGCCGGATCGGCATTGCCCAGCAGCACGATGTCGGGCAGATCGTCGGCGGAAAAGCTGCGTTCGGCCGATTGGGCATCGGCGGCACCGGCCGCCAGCCCGCCGGCCAGCGGCGCTGCCGCCAGCAGGGCGAACGCAATCGCCGGACGCTTGATCACCTGAAACCGCATTCCATCACTCCGCAGGGCAGCCTCCGCCTTAGCGCATGGCCGCGCCGGGGGGGAAGCATCATCTTGGCCGTTGTGGCCGCCCTGCGCTGAACCACGGGTGAAAAATGCGTCAGGTGCGGCCGGGCATCGGCTGCCAATTGTCTTGCCCCGGCCAGTTTGCTGGCCAAGTGTCTTGCCCCGGCCAGTTTACTGGCCAATTGTCTTGCCCCGGCCAGTTTACTGGCCAATTGTCTTGCCCCGGCCAGTTTACTGGCCAATTGTCTTGAACGCGATGCTGATCTGGAAGGCGTTGCCGGGCCGGAAATCGCGATCGCCCACATAATCGCGCCGCCAGCCCAGGCCAAAGCGGAAGCATTCATCTTCATATTCCAGGCCAAAGCGGTGGCGGATGCCGCGAAACCCGTCGCCATTGGCCAGCGGATTGTCGGCCTTGGTGGTCAGATCGACAATGCCGTTGCCGAACAGCGTCCAGTATCGCGCAAAGGCGATGCGGCCGGCCAGGCGCAGTTCCTGCCGGTCTTCCAGATCCTCCAGCGTGACGTTGCGGTTGAGCCTGATATAGGCCGCCGAGACATAGGTGCGCCGGCCGCCCAGGGTGAGATCAATCTCGTTGCGGCGCACGGCCAGATTGTCCTTGTCCAGCCGGAAGCGGTGGGTCAGCTCGACAATGCGGCCGAATTTCAGCGCGATGCGGCCCACCACGTCGGAAAGGCGGCCGCGAAAGCCGGTGCCGGCGGAAAATTCCGCCCCATCGCTGCTCAACCGCAAGGATTGGCCCAGTTCGGCGCGCAACTGCACGCCGGGGCGATCCAGGCTGTATTCGGCACCATAGGTGACACGGCTGCCGCTTTCGATCCGGTCCAGCCCCGGCGCGCGGTTCAGATCGAACAGGCTGATGTCTTCCAGTTCAAAGGCGCGGGCATCCTCGTTGGGAAAGCCCAGGTTGCGCACGCGCGGTGCCGCCACCAGCTGCACGCGCGGCGCTATCGTCTGCTCCCCGCCCAGCGCCGGGCCGGCAAATGGCCAGCTGACATCCACCGCGGCCAGCGCCATGCTGCGCCCGCGCCAGCCATCACGCCCGGCATAATCGGGGAAGGTGGCCAGCTGGCTGTTGCGCACATCATAGACATCGGCGCGGGCCAGGCCGGTGAAGGCGATGCGCTGGCCCAGCGGGGTGAGCAGGCTGCGATCCCAGCGCGCCCAGCCCAGCGCACGGAACATGTCCTGCCCGCTGCCGCGCACCAGGGTCATGCTGTTGGCGCCCAGCCGGATGCGCCCGCCGGCCAGTTGCCAATCGGGCCGCCAGTCATAATCGATCAGCGGCAGCACCAGCGGGCTTTCGCCATCGCGATCGGTGGCGCGCAGGCCCTGGAAATACCAGGCCGAAACCGAAAGCCAGCTTTCCGCCGTGATGCGTTCCAGCGCATAGCTGGATCGCAGCGTGTCATCAAAGCCCAGGCCATAACGGCGGTTGAAGGTATCGTCGCTCGACAGCCGCACCGAAAACACCGATCGCCAGCGCGCGCTGTGCTGCAACCGGCCCTTGATGCCCAGATAGCCGCGAAAACGTTCGCCCATGTCGACCTCGGTGATGCCATCGGCGGCCAGATCGAACCGGCGCGACACGGTGACCATGCCATCCACCTGGATCGGGCCATCGGCCAGCAGCCGCCGCGCCTGAAAGGCCAGCGCCGGATTGGTGGCGGAATACAGCCAGGGCGTGACGGTGATATCGTGATCAGAACCAAAGGCCAGATGCACCGGGGCGGAAATGCCCACCCCCAGTTGCCGCTGGATTTCGATGGCCGGCACCAGCAGGCCGCCGGCGCGCGGCGCATCGCCATCGGGGTGTGACAGGCGGGGCAGATACAGCACCGGCACGCCGAACAGTTCCAGGCTGGCATCGCGATAGGAAATGCGGTGCCGGCTTTCGTCGTAACTGATCTTCACCGCCTTGATCTTCCACACCGGCACCTGCGGGCAGCCGGTGCCATCCACCACGGCGCAAGGGGAATAGGCGGCGTGATCCAGCGTGTAATTCTGCCCGTTGCGGGCAGCGCCACGCGCCCCCAGCCGGCCGCCATCGTTCAGCACCAGCAGCATGTTGGCAATCGCGCCATCCTTCAGGCTGTCCGACAGGGTGACGCGGTCGCCCAGCGCCTGATTGCCGGCCGGATCGGTGATGGACACATTGCCGATCGCCACCACCGCGCCGGCCGCGCCATCGGCACCGCGGCGATATTCCACCCGATCGGCCACCAGCGCATAGCCGTCGCGCGCCACCCGCACCCGCCCCTGCGCCGTCACCAGCCGGGCGGCTTCGTCATAGATCAGCTGATCGGCTTCGAAATCCACCGTGTCGCCGGGCGCGGGCAGGGCGGATTTGCGCACCGGCGCATCGGGATCGACATTGCGCGGATCGGGATTGCCCCACAGCGCCGGGCTCATGCGCTGGGCGGCGGCGGCGTTGGGCATCAGCCCGGCCAGCGCCACCGTGGCAAGGCACAGCGCGCGGCGGCGGGGCGGATGGCAGAACCGGTTCACGCCGGTCGATTAGCCGGGCAACCCCCCCGCTGCAACCATCTGCTTGGGTTCGCCGCGCACTGCGCCTAATTGATAAGGGTATCGAATCGAAAGGGTGTCTTGATGCTTGCCGTGTCGTTCCTGCCTGCTGTTCCCGCTGATGCCGCCGTGCTGGTGCTGCTGTCTGGCCCCGGCGATGGCCTGGCCGGCCCGGCGGCGGCGGCCGATGCCGCCAGCGGCGGGGCACTGGCGCGGGCCGCAACGGCGGCGCGCTTTGAAGGCGAGGCCGGCAGCATCGTCGAACTGCTCGCCCCCGCCGGCCTTTCCTGCCAGCGCCTGCTGCTGGTGGGCACCGGACCGGCTGAAAAACTGGATGCGCTCACCGCCGAACGCATTGGCGGGGCGATCACCGCCCGGCTGCTCACCAGCGGCGAAACCGCCGCGCATGTGGATGCAACCGGCGTGCTGAACCCGGAACAGGCCGCGCACCTCGCCCATGGCGGGCAGCTGCGCAGCTGGCAGTTCAACCCCTATCGCACCCGCCTGAAAGACAAGCAGAAACCCAGCCTGGCCCAGCTGGTGGTGGTGGGCGTGCCCGATGCCGCCGGCCCCCATGCCCGGCTGGCGGCGATTGCCGGCGGCGTGGCCCGCACCCGCACGCTGGTGAGCGAGCCGCCCAACATCCTGTATCCGGAAAGCTTTGTCGACAAGGCGCTGGATCTGGCTGGCCTGGGCGTGGAACTGATCGTGCTGGATGATGCCGAAATGCGCCGGCTGGGCATGGGCGCGCTGTTGGGCGTGGCGCAAGGATCGGTGCGGCCGGCGCGGCTGCTGGCGATGCGCTGGAACGGCACCGGCCGCGATGATGTGAAGCCGGTGGTGCTGGTGGGCAAGGGCGTCACCTTCGATACCGGCGGCATCAGCCTGAAACCCGCCGCCGGCATGGAAGACATGAAGTGGGACATGGGCGGCGCCGGCGCCGTGACCGGCGCCATGCACGCGCTCGCCGCGAGGCAGGCGAAGGCCCATGTGATCGGCGTGGTGGGCCTGGTGGAAAACATGCCCGACGGCAACGCCCAGCGCCCCGGCGATGTGGTGACCACCATGAACGGCCAGACCGTGGAGGTGATCAACACCGATGCCGAAGGCCGGCTGGTGCTGTGCGATGCGATCTGGTGGGCGCAGGAGACGTTCGAACCCGAAGTGGTCGTCGATCTCGCCACGCTCACCGGTGCGATCATCATCAGCCTGGGCCATGAACATGCCGGCCTGTTTGCCAATGATGATGGCCTGGCCGAACAGCTGCGCAGCGCCGGCGCGGCGGTGGGCGAGAAATTGTGGCGGATGCCGATCGGCGAGGCCTATGACAAGCTGATCGACAGCGACGTGGCCGACATCAAGAATGTCGGCCCGCGCGAGGGCGGCTCGATCAGCGCGGCGCAGTTCATCGGCCGCTTCATCAAGCCGGGCGTGAAATGGGCGCATCTGGATGTGGCCGGCACCGTGTGGGCCACGAAGCCGGGTGCCGTGCACGACAAGGGCGCAACGGGTTATGGCGTGCGCCTGCTCGATCGGTTCATCGCCGACAATTTCGAGGGGTGAGCAAGCAGATCCTCCCCCTCTGGGGGAGGTGCCGACCGCAGGGAGGCG
>JAGWWF010000003.1 GCA_018970445.1 Alphaproteobacteria bacterium
TGGGGGAGGATCGGGGAGGATGTTGTCAGGCCGGCTGGCTGGCCGTCTGTTGCAGCATCTCGCCCATCATCTGGTGCACCATCTGGATGGCCTTCAGCGGGCGCACCATCACCTTGAAATGCACGATCTGGCCGGCTTCGTTCCAGCTGATCATGTCGATGCCGTTCACCTTGATGCCGTTGATGACATTTTCAAATTCCAGGATGGCGCTGCTGTCGTTCAGCCATTCGCCGCGATAGGTGAAGCCATCGCCGCCCAGCACCTTGTCGGCACTGGCGAGATATTTGAACACGATTTCGCGGCCGCGCTGCGGCGTGTGCACCACCGGGCTTTCGAACACGGCATCGGGGTGCAGCATGTCCCACAGCGCCTGATGATCGGGGTGTTTCACATGCGCGTGCCAGCGGGCAAGATGATCGGCAGTGGTGGGCATGTCGTGATCTCCTTGCTGCCATCATAGCGCAAGGCTCCGGCCCCACCCCCTCCCGCATGCGGGAGGGGGCATGGTTCACTCCGCCGCTTCGGGGCGGAACACGGCGGCACCGGGCAGTTCGCGCACTTCCGCGCTGCCGCGGCGCACGCGCACCCACTGCATCAGGCTTTCGATCCCCAGATAGACGACCGGCGTGATGAACAGGGTGAGCACCTGGGACACCACCAGCCCACCCATCACGGCAATGCCCAGCGGTTGGCGCAGTTCGGCCCCGGCGCCGATGCCAAAGGCCAGCGGCGCGGCCCCGGCCATGGCGGCAAAGGTGGTCATCATGATCGGGCGGAAGCGCTTTTCGGCGGCTTCGCGGATGGCATGCGCCGGCGTCCAGCCCTGTTCGCGCTGACCGGCCAGGGCAAAATCGATCATCATGATGGCGTTTTTCTTGACGATGCCGATCAGCAGCACGACGCCGATGATGCCGATCACATCCAGCGGCATGCCGAACAGCCACAGGAACATCACCGCGCCGATGCCGGCGGCTGGCAGGCCCGACAGGATGGTGATGGGGTGCACGAAGCTTTCATACAGCACGCCCAGCACGATGTAGATCACGATCACCGCCGCCAGGAACAGGATGGGCATGGATTTGGTGCTGGCTTCGAACTGCTGGGCATTGCCGCCCAGCGCGCCCGACACGCCCACCGGCTGGCCGATATCGGCCGCGGCCTGTTCGATCAGCGGCTTGACCTGGCTGAGCGCCACGCCGGGCGTCAGGTTGAAGCTGATCGTCACCGCCGGCAGCTGGCTCTGGTGCGAGATGGTCAAGGGCGCGCCTTCCACCCGCACCGTGGTGATGCTGGACAGGGCGACCAGCCCGCCATTGCTGCCGCGCACGGTGAGCAGGCCGATCATGTCGGGGTTCAGCTGGGCCGACTGGTCGATTTCCATGATGACCTGATAATCATCGGCGTCGGTGAAGATGCGGCTGATCTGCTGGTTGCCATAGGCGGCGAGCAGCACGCGGCGGATCGCGTCCACCGGCACGCCCAGCCGGGCGGCGGCATCGCGATCCACCTCCACATAGGCCTGGCGGGCGCCGCGCTGATAATCGCTGTTCACGTCCACCATGCCGGGAATGGCGCGCATCGCCTGTTCCAGCCGGGGCGCAAAGCCGTAGAGCACGTCCTTGTCCACCGCCGAGATGGTGTATTGATAGTTGGTCGGGCTGGGGCGACCGCCCAGATTGAGGTTCTGCGGCACGTTGGGGAAGGCCGAAAAGCCCGGAATGCCGGCCACCGCCTTGCGCAGCCGGGCCTGCACCGCCTCGATCGAATCGCGTTCGTCGCGCGGTTTCAGCGGGGCGAACATGCGGCCGCGATTGCCTTCGCCGCCCAGGATGGAATTGACCCGTTCCACCGCCGGATCCTTGCGCACGATGGCCGCGGCAATATCCTGCTTGGCCTGCATTTCGGTGAAACCGATATCGGGCGCGCCTTCGGTGCCGAAGAAGATGGTGCCGGTATCCTCGGTGGGGAAAAAGCCCTTGGGCACCACCGAAAAGCCCCACACGGCCACCACGACGGAAGCGATGGTGAGGCCGCCGACGATCTTGCGGTGCTGCAACGTCCAGTCGAACGCCGAAAGATAGCGGCGGGTGAGCCGGGCAAAGGCCGCAGTGGTGATGCGCGCCACCCGGCCGGGTTCGTGATGGCCGGATGTGAGCAGCCGCGCCGCGATCATCGGAATGAGGGTGAGCGACAACACCGCCGACACGCCGATGGCGATCGTCATCGTCACGGCAAATTCGAAGAACAGCCGGCCGATGATGCCGCCCATGAACAACAGCGGGATGAACACCGCCACCAGGCTGACCGAGATCGACAGCACGGTGAAGGCGATTTCATTGGCACCGGTGACAGCAGCGCTGCGCGGATCCTCGCCGTCTTCGGTGTGGCGCACGATGTTTTCGAGCACGACAATGGCATCATCGACCACGAACCCGGTCGCCAGCGTGAGCGCCAGCAGCGACAGATTGTCGAGATTGAAGCCAAAGAAATACATGCCGGCAAAGGTGCCGATGGCCGCCACCGGCAGCACCACCGCCGGAATGGCGGTGGCGCGGGCATCGCCGAGCACCAGATAGATCACCAGCACGACCAGCAGCGCGGTGCCGATCAGCGTGACCTGGGCATCGAACACGCTTTCACGCACGCTTTCGGAACGATCGACAATCTCGCTGATCGTCACCGATGGCGGCATCGCCTCGATCACGGCGGGCAGCACGCCGCGCACACTGTCCACCAGCTTCACCACGTTGGCGCCGGGCTGGCGGGAAATGGCGATGGTCAACGCCGGTTCGCCATTGAACTTGGTGCCGCCGCGCAGGCGTTCATAGCTGCTGATCACGCTGGCCACATCGCCCACCCGCACCGGCAGGCCGTTGCGTGTGGCGATCACGATATTGGCGAAATCCGCCGGCTTTTCCATGTTGCCGGAGGCATCGAGGGTGAAGTTGCGCGGGCCGCCGGTGATGCTGCCCACCGCGATGTTGCTGTTGGCGGTGGCGACCGCGTTGCGCAGATCATCAACGGTGATGTTGCGGGCGGCCAGCGCCTGCGGATTGAACTGGATGCGGATGGCAAAGCGGCGATCGCCAAAGGTGATGACCTGGCCCGCCCCCGGCAGGGTGGACAGGCGCGGGATCATCAGCGTGTCGACCAGCGTCTGCAGATCGTTCATCGCCCGCGTCTTGTCGCGCACCGACAGGATCAGCACCGGCTGATCGGCCGGGTTGATCTTGCGGAAACTGGGCGGGCTGGGCATTTCCGGCGGCAGACGGCGGGTGACGGCCGACAGCACCGACTGCACATCAAGGGCGGCGGAATCGATATCGCGATCCAGCGCGAACTGCACGGTGATCTGGGTGCTGCCGGTGTTGCTGTTGGAAATGACCTGTTCGATGCCGGAAATGGTGGACAGCTGGCGTTCGATCGGGGTGGCCACCGATGCCGCCATGGTGCCGGGGTTGGCGCCGGGCAGGCTGGCTTCGATCTGGATGGTGGGCAGGTCCACTTCGGGCAGGGCCGAAACCGCCAGCTGGCGATAACCGAAAAAGCCACCGAAGATCACCGCCAGGGTGAGCAGGATGGTGGCCACCGGCCGTTCGACACACAGGCGGACAAAACCCATCAGCCAGCGCTCCCGCTCATCGCCGGTTGTGCCGCCATCTGGGGCCGCGCCGGCCCCTTCAGGCGCACCGCATCGCCATCCTTCAGCCGGGCCAGCGCATCCACCACGATCTGTTCGCCGGGCTTGACGCCGCTGGCCAGGAACACCTTGCCGCCCATGCGGCCGGCAACAACCACATCGCGCATCATCACCTTGCCGCCCGCGCCCGGCCGGCCGGTGCCAGCCGCAGCGCCGGGCTTGCCTGCCGCCACCGCCCAGACGAAGGGCGCATCACGGCCGGTCTGCACCGCGCCTTCGGGCAGGGCGATGTGCGGGCGGGCAGCACCCAGCGGGAATTCCACCGTGACGATGGCGCCGGGCCACAGCACATCGCCTTCGTTGCGGAATTCGGCGCGCGCCGTGACGCCGCCGCTGCCGGGATCGACATTGTTGTCGAGAAACACCAGCCGGCCGCTGCCCAGCGGCTTGCCCGACTGCTGATCGCGCGCCAGCACCGTGCCACCGCCGCTGCCCAGCAGGGCGCGCGCCTGCTGCACATTGGCCGACGGCACCAGGAAACGGACATGGATGGGCGAGAGCTGGTTGATGGTGACCAGCGCCGTCGCATCGCCCTGGCGCACATTGGCCCCCAGCCGGAAGCCCAGTTCGCCGGTGCGGCCCGAAATCGGCGCGGTGACGGTGAGGAAGGACAATTGCACCCGGGCGGAATCGAGCAGGGCGCGGTTGGTTTCGATGGTGCTGCGCGCCGCATAGGCATTGGCGCGGGCCAGATCGCGGGCGGCGGCCGAGACAAAGCCCTTGCCCACCAGCGCTTCGGCGCGTTCATAATCCAGCGTGGCGCGGCGTTCGGCGGCGATCGCGCCCTTCACCTCGGCTTCGGCCTGGGCGACGGCGGCACGGGCCTGGCGCGCATCCAGCCTGAACAACACCTGGCCGGCGCGCACCGTATCGCCTTCGCGAAAGGCGATGCCGATGATCTCCCCATCGGCGCGCGGCCGCACTGCCACGCTCTGGCTGGGGGCAACGGTGCCCAGCGCCACCAGCGTGGGAGCGAAATTTTCCATGGTGGCCGGCTGGGCCGCAACCAGCTGCGGCGGCCGCTTCATGCCGGCACCGGGGGCGGCCTTTTCGTCCCCGCTGCTGCAACCGAACAGCAACAGCGCCGCCGTGCCGGCACCGGCCAGACGGCCAAGGGGGGAAGTGGTGAACATGATCATGCTGTCCAGGTCTACGCTTTGGGCGGGCAAATCCCCCGCCAGAATCGCCGGCGACGGTTAATCCCTTGTTGCGGCCGGCGCAAATACGTCGTTGCCGCACGGCCTGCGATCAGGCGCGCAATTTCCAGCCGGATTTCACCACCTTGTAACAAACCACCCACAGGCCGGCATTGACCAGCGCCAGCACCACCGCCCCCTGCAGCAACAGGCCATCGCTGTTGCCGACAAAGCCGGAGCGGAAGCCATCGATGACATAGAAGAAGGGGTTGGCGTGGCTGAGCGTGGCCATCAGCGGGCTGACCCGATCGATGACATAGAAGGTGCCCGACAACAGGGTGAGTGGCTGGATGATGAAGTTGGTGATGGCCGCGGCATGATCGAACTTGTCGGACCAGATGCCGGTGAGGATGCCCAGCAGCGCCAGCAGCACCGCCCCCATGCTGCCGAAATAGAGCACCAGCAGCGGATCGCGGATCGGCACATCGACGCCGGGGGCCAGCGCCATCGCCACCCACACCGCAAAGCCCACCAGCCAGGCCCGCGTGAGCGCACCGCCCACCCAGGCCAGCATCAGTTCCCCGGCCGACAGCGGCGGCATCATCACATCGATGATGGAACCCTGCACCTTGGCGACCAGGATGGAGGACGAGGTGTTGGCAAAGCTGTTCTGGATCATGCCCATCACGATCAGGCCGGGGCCCAGGAAATCGGCATAGGGCACGCCCAGCACCAGCGTGTTGCTGCGCCCCAGCGCCACCACGAAGATGACCAGGAACAGCAGGGTGGTCATCGCCGGGGCCCAGACCGTTTGCAGCTGCACCTTGAAAAAGCGGCGCACCTCTTTCAGATACAGGGTCTTCAGCCCCTCGCCGTTGAAGCCGGCAATCACCGGCACGCCCGGTTCCCGGAAGGGAGGCAGCTTGTTATCCGCGTGCATCATCGCTAGGGGCTTACGGTTGATTGTGCGCCCTGCCAAGTGCCGGGCTGCTTTTGTGAGGCAAAGATAATCCATGGCCTGGACCGACGAACGTATCGCCAAGCTGAAGCAGGGCTGGGAAAGCGGCATGACCGCGACCCAGATCGCCGAGATGCTGGGCGAAGGCGTCACCCGCAATGCGGTGATCGGCAAGGCGCACCGGCTGGGGCTGGAAAGCCGGCCATCGCCGGTGAAGGCCGCCGCCGAGGAAGCCGCGCCGCGCAGCGTGCCGTCCCCGCCGCCGGTTCGTGCCGCCGAACCGGCCGCCCCGCCGCCACCGCCGCGTGCCGAAGCCGCCGCCTCGCCGCCCGCCCCGGCCGTTGCCAAGCCGGCGGCCAAGCCGGCCAAGCCCGGCAAGCAGGCGCGCACCACCCTGCTCGATCTGAACGACAAGGTGTGCAAATGGCCGATCGGCCATCCGGGCGAGGCGGATTTCCATTTCTGCGGCAAGGCGGTGCAGCCGGGCTTTCCCTATTGCGGAGAACATTGCCTGATCGCCTATCAGGCGCAGATGCCGCGCAAGGACCGGCCGCGGCCGCTGCCGCTGATGCCGGGGGCGCCGCGCCGCTGAGCACCTGCTGTTTTGTCCCATTGCCGCGGGTCCAACCGGGGTTTACGTTCACGTAAACATGGGGAGCGGGTCATGTTTGAAGTCGATGTTGATGTGCTGATCGTCGGGGCCGGCCTGTCGGGCATTGGCGCCGCCGTGCAGATTCAGCAGCAATGCCCGGGCAAGCGCTGGGCGATCTGGGAAGGGCGCGGCGCCATCGGCGGCACCTGGGATCTGTTCCGCTATCCCGGCATCCGTTCCGATTCCGACATGTACACGCTGGGCTATCGCTTCAAGCCGTGGCGCGCTGCCAAGGCGATTGCCGATGGCCCGTCGATCCGCGCCTATATCCGCGAAACCGCGGCCGAGCATGGCATCACGCCGCACATCCACTTCCACCACAAGGTGACGGACGCCGCGTGGGACAGCACGGCCGCCTGCTGGACGGTGACGGCCACGACACCCGGCGGGCAGGTGACGTGCACCGCCCGCTTCCTCTACATGTGTTCAGGCTATTACAGCTATGGCGAAGGCCACCGCCCGCGCTGGGAGGGTGAGGCTGATTTTGCCGGGCAGATCATCCACCCGCAATTCTGGCCGGAAGGGCTGGATTATGCCGGCAAGCGGATTGTCGTGATCGGATCGGGCGCCACGGCCGTGACGCTGGTGCCCGAAATGGCCCGGCAGGCCGCGCATGTGACGATGCTGCAACGCACGCCAACCTGGATGGTCTCCGGCCCCTCCTCCGACGCGATTGCCAATCTGCTGAAAGCGGTGCTGCCGGCGCAGCTGGCCTACAACATCGTGCGCTGGAAGAATGTCACCTTTGGCCAGTGGTTCTATCGGCAGACGCGCGACAATCCCGGCAAGGTGCGCGAAACACTGCTGAAGCGGCTGGCAAAGCTGCTGCCGGCCGATTACGATCTCGAAACCCACTTCACCCCCGGTTACAACCCCTGGGATCAGCGCCTGTGCCTGGTGCCCGATGCCGATCTGTTCACCGCGATCAAGGCCGGCAGCGCCAGCATCGTCACCGATCAGATCGAACGGTTCGAAGCCGGCGGCATCCGCCTGAAATCCGGCGAACTGCTCGCCGCCGACATCATCGTGACCGCCACCGGCCTGAAACTGGAGGCGCTGGGCGGCATGCAGATGCGTGTGGATGGCGTGGCCCGCCGCACCGCCGACAGCCTGGCCTACAAGGGCATGATGTATTCGGGCATTCCCAACCTGTTCCAGAGCTTTGGCTATATCAACGCCAGCTGGACCCTGCGATCGGATCTGATCGCCGATTATGTCTGCCGCCTGATCAACCACATGGATGCGCAGGGCGTGGCGATCGCCACCCCCACCCCGGCCGCCGATGTGGTGCCGGAACGCCTGGCGATGGATCTGGCCTCCGGCTATGTCCAGCGCGGCGCCGATGCCCTGCCGCGATCGGGCAATCGCGCGCCGTGGATGGTGACGGCCAATTACAAATATGACCGGGCCGAGCTGCTGAATGGCCCGGTGGCCAATGAGCTGGTGCTGAGCCGCGCCGCCAGCCCGGCCCGGTTGCTGGAGGCGGCTGAATGAAGCGGCTGGCCCTCGCGCTGGCGCTGCTGCCCACTGCCGCACAGGCCCAGCCAACCCCCGATCCGGCGACCTCAGAAGCCATCCGTCTGATCGATGCCTGGGCCGATGCCGCCCAGGTCTATGGCCGCTGGCCGGCCTACAGCATCGCCATCGGCCACAAGAACCGGCTGGTCTGGTCAAAGGGCTATGGCCATGTCGATGCCGCCAAAACGGTGCCGGCGCGCGGCGATACCATCTATTCCATCTGCTCCATTTCCAAGCTGTTCACCGCGGTTGCCGTGATGCAGCAGTGGGAGGCCGGCAAGCTGCGGCTGGATGAACCCGTCACTACCTATCTGCCCTGGGCGGCGCACAAGCCCGATGGACGCGATGCCATCCCCGTCACCCTGCGCGGCCTGCTCACCCATTCCGCCGGGGTGCAGCGCGACAGTGACACCGGCAACTGGACTCCGCCCGCGTTTCCCTTTCCCACCCGCGCGCATCTGCAGGCCGAAATGGGCCAGCATCTCGCGCTCTATCCAGCCGGCCGTGTCTATCAATACAGCAATATCGGCGCGACGCTGGCCGGCGAAGCCGCCGCTGCCGTGGCCGGCCGCGATTATGCCAGCCTGGTCACCAGCGGCATCCTGCAGCCGCTTGGCCTGTCCGACACGCGGCCGTTTCACCCATATTCTCTCATCGGCACCCGGATGGCGGTGGGCTGGAGCCCGCTGAAGCGCGATGGCAGCCGCACAGTGCTGGGCCGATTTGATGCAAAGGCCATCACCCCGGCCGCCGGCTTCACCAGCACGGCCGAGGATCTGGTGCGTTTTGGCCTGTGGCAGATCGGCCTGCTGGCGCAGAAGACGGCGCCCGCCACGCCCGATGTGCTGAAACCCAGCACATTGCGCGAAATGCAGCGCATCCAGTTCATCGACAAGCCGAACGGCGCCAGCTGGGGCCTGGGCTTTTTCAACCAGGAGGCCGAAGAAGGCCATTATATCGGCCATGATGGCAGTTGCCCCGGCTATCACACCACGCTGCTGATCCGGCCCGACAGCGAACATGCCGTGGCGGTGATGACCACCGACAATCACGAGGTGTGGGGCGACACGGAGCAGGTGCACAAGCTGCTCGACGCGCGGCGCAGCCACAGCTTCAAGGCGCCCGCGCCTGTCACCCTGCCGCTGGAGGATTATGCTGGCCGCTACACCACCGGCACCTGGGACAATGAAACGGTGATCCTGCCGTGGAACGGCGGCCTTGTGACGCTGTCCCTGCCCGATCCCGCCCCGGCCGGGCATCTTTCCTATCTCAAACCCATCGCGCCCGACCGGTTCCGCCGCATCGCCGCCGATGGCAGCGAGATGCACGAAGTGGAATTCCGCCGGGATGCCGCTGGCCACGTGGTGGAAAAGATCGAGTTCTTCAACCGTGCGGTGCGCGAGAAATAGGGATTTGTCGCCATGGGCGTGGAAGGCATCGGTGGTCTGTTTTTCCGGGCCCGCGATCCGGCGGCGCTGGCGGCCTGGTACAGGGCGCAGCTGAACATCGGAGCCGGCTGCAATGCCGATGCCACCGGCCCGGTGGATGAATGGGCGTGGATGACGATGGGCGGCCCGCTGGTGTTCGCGCCCTTCCCGGCCGACAGCGACTATTTCGCCGCCGACAAGGGCTTCATGATCAACCTGCGCGTATCGGGCATCGATGCGCTGATCGCCGCCCTGCGCGCCGCCGGGATTGAAGTGGAAACCCGCGTCGAATGGGATGCACCCGAAACCGGCCGCTTTGCCCGCCTGCACGATCCAGAAGGCAATCCGATCGAACTGTGGCAGCCGCCGGCCTGAAACCCAGGGATTTCGACATCCAACAGGCGTGCCCAACGCGGCCCAGCCAGTCCAGCCGATCGCTGCGCCCTCTCCCCAAGGGCCATGGAGTCATGCTAGAGAATGGCCTACTCAACGGGTCAGGATCGTTTCATGGCGCATGTCAGCCTTGCCGAAGCAAAATCCCAGCTATCCGCGCTTGTTGCCCGTGCCGAACGCGGTGAAACCATTACCATCACCAGGCGCGGCAAGACCGTTGCCACATTGAACCCGGCCGAACCACAGCGCCAGCCCATCGATGTAGAGGCGCTGCGCGCTGCGACGGCGCAGATCCGTCCGCAGCCCAGCGGCGCCGGCGATTTCGTTCGCGCAATGCGCGATTCTGATCGCTTTTGAAAATCTATCTCGACACATCGGTGCTGGTTGCGGCCATCACCACCGAAACGGCGACACCAGCCGTACAGGCCTGGCTTGGCATGCATGCCGCAGCCAGCCTTGCCATCAGTGCCTGGTCGGTTACCGAACTTCATTCCGCCCTGGCGCTCAAACAGCGCACCGGCCAGATCGATCCGACTGAACGCCGCATTGCCCATGACAGTTTCACCGGCCTGGTGAGAAACAATCTGGTGCAGGTGGCAATCACTGGAACCAGCTTTGCCGACGCGGCCAGCCTGATCGATCGATCGGACCGGCTTCGCGCTGGCGACGCCCTGCATCTGTCGATTGCGCGCCAGCACGGGCTGGTGCTTGCAACGCTGGATCAGCCGTTCCTGCGCGCCGCCATGGCCCTTGACGCGCAGGCCATATCGCCCCTGATGGGCCCAACGCCGGGCGTGAAACTGCCGCTCTAAAGCCTACGGCGCACGCTGGTGATGCAATCGGCCAATATGTGCGTCCAGCGTGCCACGCCTTCGCGGGATTGCAGGCCATCGTTGCGCACCTCGATGCCCAGATAGGGAATGGCCTGGGCTTCGGCGTGGCGATCCATGGTGTAATTCAGGTCGCGGCCGGAATAGGGCTGGTTGTCACCCACATGCAGGCCGCGCGCCGCCAGCGCCACCAGGCCGACGCGGGCGGCCCGATCATCGCGGTTGTACAATATGCCCACCGGCCACGGCCGCTGTTCATCCGGCCGCGTTGCCAGATGCGGGGTAAAGCTGTGGATGGAGACGATCAGCGCCGGCCGGATGGCGGCAATCTGGCGCGCGATCAGATCATGATAGGGGGCGTGGATGGCCGATACCCGCAGTTCCCGCTCCGCATCGGGCAGGTGCCAGTTGCCAGGGATCATGTGGCCGTCGCTGCTGGCCGGCACCGCGCCCAGATCGGCCGGATCGCGGTTGAGATCGATCACCAGCCGCGACACGGTGGCAATCACCGCCGGCGCCGCCAGCGTGCGCGCCAGCCGGCGGGTGAGCGCATCGGTGCCGATGTCGACCGCCACATGATCGTCCATCAGGCCGGGCGGCACGCCCAGATCGATGCCGGGCGGCACCTCGGCGGAGGCGTGATCGGCGACCAGCAGCAGATCAGCCGTGCCGGGGAGGAGATCGGGCATGCGCATGGTGGCAGCCTAGCCGAGCCGCGCACGCAAGAAAATGGCCCGGCGGGGGGCCGCCGGGCCAGAAGTTCATCCCTGGATGAGGATGGAGGGGAGAAAATGCCCGGCCAGGCCGGGGGCCGGCTTACTGGCCGGCCGTGGCGGTGGGCAGCGCAGCCAGTTCGGTGCCGAGCAGCTTGGCAGCGGCGGCGAACTTCTTGCCGGCTTCGAAGCGGGCATCGGCAGCGCACAGCTTTTCGCCGGTGGCGACCAGCTTGACAGCCTTGGTGGCGTCTTCGCCGCCCTTGGTGGCCGCCAGGGTGCGGATCTGGGCCGGGGTGTTCTTGCAGCTGACTTCGACAGCGGCCGCCGGAGCGGCGAAGGCAACCAGAGCGAGCGGCAGGATGATCAGACGGTTCAGCATGGTTATTCTCCAGTGGCGGCAGGCAGTGGCCGCGTTCGTGTGAAATTCCGGTTGATCTGAACCCGGCCCGCCCGCCCGAGGGGGGAGGTTTGAGCGGGCATTGAGCCGGGCTCAAATCAACTGTTGTCGGTTTAAGCAGCGCTCAATTCGGCGTCAATCGCTATTTTGAGCGTCAATCAATCTGCCGCAGCGCAGCATAATTTTTTCAATGACTTGGAAAAATGACTTACGGGTTATTACGGCGGTGCACAGGGGCGTGTGTGCCCTGTTTCGAGCCCGACTCAGGCCCTGTTTCGAGTCGCACTCCATTTTTGTTGAGCGCGACTCGGCTTCAGCGAATCGCCGTCGCGCACAGCCACCAGCCGCTCATCGCCAGGGCCGCTGCCGCCGCATCGCGCGCCGTCGCATCGGGATAGAGCGCCAGGCAGGTGGCCCCCGAACCGCTCATCCGCACCAGCGTCGCCCCCTGCCCGGCCAGCCGCGCCAGCACGTCGGCAATCACCGGCTGGATGGCGATGGCGGCGGCTGTCATGTCGTTGCGCAGCGCGGACACGGGCACGCCGGGCGTGATGCCGCCATGATCTTGCCTGTCCCAGCCGGCAAACACCGGCCCGGTGGGCACCGCCACGCGCGGATTGACCAGCAGCAGCGGCGTGCCGGCAAAATCATCGGGCCAGGGCGACAATATCTCCCCCTTGCCCGCCCCCAGCATCGTGCGGCTGAACACACACACCGGTACATCGGCTCCCAGCGGTTCGGCCAGCGCCGCCAACCGATCCAGCGGCCAATCCAGCCCCCACAGCCGGTTGAGCAGGCGCAGCGCCGCGGCCGCATCGGCCGAACCGCCGCCCAGCCCGGCCGCCACCGGAATCCGCTTGTCCAGATGCAGCCGCGCATTGGGCCGGACGCAGGCCGCCGCCGCCAGTGCACGCGCGGCGCGCAGCACCAGATTGTCATCCCCCACATCCGCTGCCGCCGCCATCGGGCCGGTCAGCGTCAGGGCCAGGCCATCGGCAGCCTCGGCGGACAGCGTGTCACCAAATTCGGTGAAGGCAAACAGGCTTTCCAGATCATGATAGCCATCGGCGCGCCGCCGCCGCAGGTGCAGCGCCAGATTGATCTTGGCCGGAGCAGGTTCGTGGATCATCGCCGTCGCCTTGGCGCAGACGGCTGGTGCTGCCAAGCCCTATCGCTGGGCCAGCATGGCGGGCGCTGCATCAAGGCCATAATCCAGCCTGGCCTGCAGCCTTCGCTTTTCATCGGCTTCGGCGGCAATGCCCAGCGCCTGGCGCCAGCGGAAGCGCGCTTCGATGCGGCGGCCCTGTTGCCACAGCGCATCACCCAGATGGCCGATCAGCGTCGGATCTTCGGGTTCCAGCGCCAGCGCCCGTTCCAGCGTCGCCACCGCTTCATCCACCCGGCCCAGTTTCAGTTGCAGCCAGCCCAGCGAATCGACGATGCCGCCATCGCCGGGCCGCAGCCGCGCCGCGGTTTCGATCAGTCGCTGCGCCTCCTCCATCTGCTCCCCGCGCTCCATCAACGTGTAGCCCAGATAGTTGAGCACGCCGGCTTCATCGGGGAACAGCGCCAGCGCCGCCTTCAGATCGGCCTGCGCCCCCGGCCAGTCCCCGGCGCGATCACGCATGATGGCGCGCAGATAGTGGAGGTTCCACGCCGTCGCCCCCAGGCTGGCGCCATATCGATCGATGGCGGTGCCATAGGCCAGCGCGGCATCGGCGTGGCGGCCGGCGCGTTGGTGCCAGGCGGCCAGGCCCACCAGATCCTCCACACTGGCACCGGGGGCGGCGGCGGCCGCGCGCAGCATGTCACCCGCGGCATTGCCGGCCCCCATCGCCTCCAGAATGTCGGCCCGGCGGCTGCGCACCAGTTCATCCAGCCCCAGCCCGGCCGGCACCCGCGCCAGTGCGGCCAGCGCCGCCTGGTTCTGGCCGCTGCGACCCAGGTGATCGCCCACCGCCAGCCAGGGCAGCGGCTGTTCCGGCATCAGGAAACTGGCCAGCCGGGCAAACAGCAGCGCCAGCGGTTCGGCGCGTTCGCGCGCCAGATCATCCGACAGGCGCAGATACAGCCAGCCGATGGCGCTGCGGGCATCGGGCGCCAGTGGCCCCAGCCGCTTGCCCGCCGCCAGCCGTTGCCGCGCCACCGCCGTGGGCCGATCCGATGGGAACAGCAGGGCCAGCGCTTCATCCTTGCGGCCGGCCATCACCAGCGCATCGGCATGGGCCTGGCGCAGCAGGGCGGTGGCCGGGCCGCTGCCGCCGCGCACCTGCCGGAACGCCGCTGCCGCATCATCCCAGCGGCCCAGCGCCACCAGCATGTGCGCGCGCTGTTCGGCCAGGTAGGCGCGCATGAAACCCTGCGCCCGCGCCGGTTCCAGCACGGCCAGCGCGCCGGCGCTGTCGCCCATGGCAAAACGCGCCCAGGCATCGATCACCGGCCCGGCCACCTGCGGCCAGCCCTGGTTGCCCAGCCCGGCGCGCAGCTGCTGCACCATCGCCCAATCCCGGCGCAGCACCGCATCGCTGAGCCGGGTGATCATCACTTCGGCATCGGGCGAGCCCAGCGCCTGCGCCAGCCGGAACGCCCGGTTCTGATCGCCAGCCGCCACTGCCAGCTCCCACGCCTCGCGCCGGATGCTGGCCGATGCCGGATCGGCCAGCCGGGCGCTTTCCAGCAATTGCGCCGCCCGCTCCACATCATGATCCAGATAGGCATAGCGGCCCAGCACATAGGCCAGGCGCGGCGGCACATCGGGGCGGGCGGCCAACGCCGGGGCGGCCAAGGTGACAGCGAGGAACAGGGCGGCAAGGGTGCGCATGTGCGATCGACTGTGGCGAGGCGGGTGCGGCTTGTCGAGAGGGGTGTGGCGTCGCGGCGTGACAGCAAGATGACGGGCAGGCCGCGGGCGGCCCGTTTACATGTTCGGATAGTTCGGCCCGCCGCCGCCTTCCGGCACCACCCAGTTGATGTTCTGGGTCATGTCCTTGATATCGCAGGTCTTGCAATGAACGCAATTCTGGGCGTTGATCTGCAGGCGGGGGGCGTTTTCCTCCACGCCCACGATCTCATAGACCCCGGCCGGGCAATAACGCTGCGCCGGCTCGTCATACAGCGCCAGGTTCACCTCCACCGGCACCGAAGCGTCCTTCAGCGTTAGGTGGCAGGGCTGGTCTTCCTCGTGGTTGGTGTTGGACAGGAACACGCTCGACAGTCGGTCAAAGCTGATGACGCCGTCGGGCTTGGGATAGACGATCTTCGGCGCCTCATCCTTGCGGAGCATGTGGGTGTTGTCAGGCGTCAGCTTGAAGGTGAAGGGCAGTTCATAGCCCAGATATTCCATCCACATCATCACGCCGCCCATGACGGTGCCAACCGTGGTGCCGAACTTTTCCACCGCCGGCAGCACGTTGCGCACCATCTTCAGTTCGTCGTGCACCCAGCTCTTCCTGTAGGCGGCTTCATAATCGGCCAGTTCGTCATTGCTGCGTTGGGCGGCGATGGCGGCCACGGCGGCTTCGGCCGCCATCATGCCGCTCTTCATCGCGGTGTGGCTGCCCTTGATGCGCGGCACGTTCAGGAAGCCGGCGGAACAGCCGATCAGCGCGCCGCCGGGGAAGGCCAGTTTCGGCACCGCCTGCCAGCCGCCATCGTTGATGGCGCGGGCACCATAGCTCACGCGGCGGCCGCCTTCGAGAATCTCGCGGATCGCCGGATGGGTTTTCCAGCGCTGGAATTCCTCGAACGGCGACAGGTGCGGGTTGTCGTAATTCAGCCAGACCGAGAAGCCCAGCGCGACCTGGCCATTGGCCTGGTGATAGAGGAAGCCGCCGCCATTGGCGTCGCTCAGCGGCCAGCCCTGGCTGTGGATCACCCGGCCGGGCACATGCTTTTCGGCCGGAATGTCCCACAATTCCTTCAGGCCGATGCCATAGATCTGCGGCTGGCTGTCCTTCCTCAGATCAAAGCGGTTGATGATCTGTTTTGAAAGATGCCCGCGCGCGCCTTCGGCGAAGAAGGTGTATTTGGCGTGGATTTCCAGGCCGGGCGTCCAGCTGTCCTTCTTGCTGCCATCCCTGGCGATCCCCATGTCGCCGGTGGCGACGCCCTTCACGCTGCCATCATCGTTGAACAGCACTTCGGCGGCGGCAAAACCGGGGAAAATTTCCACACCATGCGCTTCCGCCTGGGTGGCCAGCCAGCGGGTGAGATTGCCCAGGGACACGGTGTAGCAACCCTTGTTCTGCATGAACGGCGGCAACAGGGCGTGGGGGAAATCATATTTCTTCGTTTCGGTGAGCACCCAGTGGTGATTTTCCGTCACCGGCACCGTCAACGGCGAATCCATCGTGCGCCAATCGGGCAGCAGCTCGTCCAGCGCCTTCGGATCGACCACCGCGCCCGACAGGATATGCGCGCCGATCTCGCTGCCCTTTTCCAGGATGCACACGCTGAGCTCGACACCCAGTCGCTGCGCTTCCTGTTTGGCCCGGATCGCGGCCGACAGGCCGGCCGGCCCGCCGCCCACGATCACCAGATCATAGGGCATGGATTCGCGTTCGCTCACTGTACGTCATCCCCATCCTGGCCACGGCAGCACGCCGCAGCTTTGCCATGCTTCATCAGATAGCGGCATGGCCAAGGCTTGACCAGTCGGGCGACACTGGTGCTTTTGGCAAGCGTGTCGCAGCCACCCGCCTTGCTTCCTGCCGAACAGGCCCGCGCCGCGCTGGCCTTTCTGGTCGCGGCCGGGGCCGATGTGGCGGTGGACGCAGCCCCGCGCCGCTGGCTGGAGGTTGCGCCGGAGGCGGCACCGCTGGCCCCTGCCCCAGTCGCTGCGCCGGTAGCCGCCGCTCGCCCAGCAACGCCCAGGGCTCCGCCCGAACGTCACCCCGCGCTGGATTGCGCCGACGTGCCCGCCCTTGTGGCCCTGCTGGGCAAATTCCCGCAGGCCCGCACCACCCCGCCGTTGCTGTTGCACGGGGCGATCGAACGCGGCGTCTGGCTGCTGATCGACCGGCCGGATGAAGACCCGGCCCACCGCGAAACCATCGATCGGATGCTGGCCGCGGTGGATCTGGATTGGTCGCGCGCGGCCTTGGTCAGCCGGCTGCCCTTCCCGTCGCCCGGCGATGCCGAGCCGCCGCCCGGCCATTTCACCCGCTTTGGCCCGGTGCTGGATCGGCTGGTGGCGTTGCATCCGCCACGGCTGGTGCTGGCGCTGGGCCAGGGCGCGGCCGATGTGGCAGGCAGCACGGCCCGGCTGGCCAGCAGCCGCGGCCGCTGGTTTGATTGGGCCGGCGCGCAATTGCTGCCCAGTTTCCACCCCCGCACCATGCGCGGTGACAAGGAACTGAAAAAACAGGCGTTCGAACATCTGAAACTGTTCCGGGCGGCGATCACATGATTCGGCTGGCGCTGCTGCTGCTGGCCGGGGCCGCCCAGGCGCAGGAGGCATTGCCGCCGCCGGCTTCGCCCACCATCACCGTGATTGCCGCCACCGGCATCACCGAACGCCAGCGCCGCGTGCCGCCGCAATTGACCGAGGCGGAGCGGACGGCCTGGCGGCCGATCTTCCTTGATCTTGATGCCGGCCGGCTGACCAGGGCAGAGGCCGCCATCAGCGCCCAGCCAGCCGGGCTGCTGACCGAGACCGCCCGCGCCGCGCTGATCGTGGCGCGCGGCCGCGGCCGCCTCACGCGGGCCGAACTGGCGGCCTGGCTGGCGGCCAATGCCGATCTGCCGCTGGCGGCCAGGGTGGCGAAACTGGCCGAAGCGCTGCCGGCCGCCGATGGGCCACCGCTGCCGCTGCTGCCCGATGTGCGGCCGCTGCGCCCCGCCAGCGCGCCCGGCTTTATGCTGGAACCGGGCCCGGCCGATGCCGATATTGCCGCCCAGCTGAAACCGCTTCTGGCTGCCGATCGCAACGACGAGGCCGAACGCCTGTGGCTGGGCGCGGCGCCGCGCCTGTCTCCCTTTGCCCGCGCCGATTGGGCCGCGCGCATCGCCTGGAACCATTATCGCATGGGCGATGATCTGGCCGCCTGGCGCATGGGGTTGGAAGCCAGCGCCGGCCTGGGCAAGGGCACGGCCGATGGCGCATGGACGGCCGGGCTGGCGGCCTGGCGGCTTGGCCGCTGGCCCGATGCCGCCCAGGCCTTTGATTCTGTGAAGGATGGCCGCGCCGATACGCTGGCCGCCGCTGCCTTCTGGGCAGCGCGGGCCTGGGGCAAGGTGGGCGACGCGGCCAGACGCAGCGACCGGCTGGGCAAGGCGGCGGCGGCGGCCGGCACATTTTACGGGATATTGGCGCGGCGCACCCTGGGGCAGGATCAGGGGCTGGATTGGCGCGAACCCGATTTCATCACCGCCGACTGGAATTACCTGAAAGACGTGGCCGGGGCCCGCCGCGCGGCGGCGCTGGTGGAAATCGGCCAGCTGGGCCTGGCCGATCGCGAATTGCGCCATCTGGCCGCCACCGCGCCGGCCGATGCCTTTCCGGCGATCCTGCGGCTGGCGACACGGCTGGATCTGCCGGCCACGCAATACAGCCTGGCAGTGAAACCACCGCTGGGGCTGGAAGCGCCGCTGTCGGCCCGCTATCCCGCACCCGATTGGGTGCCGTTTCGCGGCTGGCGGGTGCCGCGCGCCCTGGCCTTTGCCCACGCCCTGCAGGAATCGGCCTTTGCCACCACCGCCACCAGCCGGGTGGGCGCGCGCGGGCTGATGCAGTTGATGCCCGATACCCGCACCCTGGTGGCGGCACGCATCGCGCGCGAAAATCCGGAACTGCTGCAAGGCCCGCTGGGCGCCGGCGACATGGCCGATCCGGCCTATAGTTTCGAGCTGGGCCAGACCTATCTTGAGGTGCTGGGCCGCATGGGCCTGACCGGCGGGCTGCTGCCCAAGGTGATCGCGGCCTATAACGCCGGGCCGGGCGCGGTGCAGGCGTGGAACCGCACGCTGGACGATCAGGGCGATCCCTTGTTGTTCATCGAATCCATCCCCTGGCGCGAAACCCGCCACTATGTCGAAATCGTGCTGCGCAATTACTGGATCTATGCCCTGCGTGATGGCGAGCAGCCCGCCGCGCTGGATGCGCTGGCGCAAGGGCTTTGGCCGCGCCTGCCCGGCATTGGCGGGCCAACGATGGTGAGGCTGGAGCCGGCCGCCATCCGCCCGCGCCCGGTGCCGGGCAGTTTCCGGCCCGAATTGTGGCGCGACGACGAACGCGCCGTGGCCGGCGGCAAATAGAAGATCAGCCTTGCTGCGTCAGGCTGAGCAGATTGCCTTCACTGTCGTTGAACCAGCCGATGCGGGCGCCGCCATCCGGCGAGGTCCACAGGCCCAGATCGTCCTGATCAAAGCCCGGATAGCGCAGCATCGTCACGCCGGCCGCCACCAACGCCTGCGCGGCGGCGGCGGCATCATGCACCTGCCAGCCCAGCACCGGGTATTGGCCGGCCTGCCAATCGGGCAAGGCGGTCAGGCGGATCCAGCCTTCACCGCAGGGGAACTGATCGCCAAAATGATCGATCCTTGGCGCGCCAAGTCCGAACACCGGCGCCAGAACATCGCCGTAAAACGCCCGCGCCCGTTCCCGATCCGCCACGCAGATCATCGCCATCATCCGTGCCATGTAGCCCCCCGCTGTTCTGCCACCATGACAAGGTGGCGATGCCGAGTGTAACTCACGCCATGCCGATTGATGAGTCGCTTCTGTTCCGGCCGCTGCACGTCGCCGTGGCGACGGTGAGCGACAGCCGCACCGCCGCCACCGACACATCGGGCGACACGCTGGTGGCGCGTCTGGTCGCGGCCGGCCACCACCTGGCCGCCCGCACCATCGTGCGTGACGAGGTGCCGGCGCTGGTGGCGCAATTGAACGCCTGGATCGATGATGCCGGCGTGGACGTGATCATCACCACCGGCGGCACCGGCGTGACGGGGCGAGACGTGACGCCCGAAGCGCTGGACACGGTGATCGAAAAGCCGATTCCCGGCTTTGGCGAGTTGTTCCGCTGGCTCAGCTTCCAGACGATCGGCACCTCCACCATCCAGTCCCGCGCCTGTGCCGGGGTGGCGCGCGGCACCTATATCTTCTGCCTGCCCGGATCGACCGGCGCGGTGAAGGATGGCTGGGATAGCATATTGGCCGCCCAGCTCGACAGCCGACACCGGCCCTGCAACTTTGCCGATCTCATCCCCCGCCTGCGGGAGACGTGAGGCAATGCGCTACTTCCTCGATTGCGAATTCAACGGCTTTGATGGCCCGCTGATCGCCATCGCCCTGGTGCCGGAAATGGACGGGCTGGCCGAATTTTATGCCGTGCTGCCCTGCCACCGGCCGCAGCGCTGGGTGGCGGCGCATGTCATCCCGCATCTGGACGCCAGCCCGCAGTGTCGCTGCGATGTGGTGGCTGGCCTCACTGCCTATCTGCTGGCCGATCCGGCCCCGGTGCTGGTGGCGGACTGGCCGGAAGACATTGCCCATGCCGCCAGCCTGCTGGCCTTTCGCGGCCGCAGCCTGGTGACACAGATGCGCTTTGATCTGATCAACCTGCCGGGGTTTGATACCGCCAGCGCCAGCGCCCGGCCGCACAATGCCCTGGCCGATGCCCGCGCCCTGCGCGCCGAAGTGCTGGCCCGCGAAGCCGCCGCCCTGGGCCATGTCGCGGCCTGACAGTTATTGGGCTGGCCAGCGCCACGCGTTCCTGATACGTTCACACAATGCTGTGGTTGTGGATCTTGCCGATGATAATGGTGGCCGGCCCGGTTGCAGCCGCTGAAGCCAGTGGCCAGTTCGTGGTGACGATGACCGCCCTGCCTGCAGCCCCCGGCGGCACGGCGCAATACCGGCTGGACAAGCAGTTCAGCGGCGATCTGGCCGGCACCAGCCAGGGCGTGATGATCAGCGCGGGCGATCCGGGCAAGGGCAGTGCCGGCTATGTCGCCATGGAATTGGTGGCCGCCACGCTGGCAGGCCGCAGCGGCGGCTTTGCCCTGCAGCACAATGGCACGATGGATGCCGGCGGGCAGCAGCTGACCATCATGATCGTGCCCGGATCGGGCACCGGCGCGCTGGCCGGGATCAGCGACAGCATGGCGATCCGGATCGAGAAGCGGCAGCATTTCTATACGCTGTCCTATGTCCTCCCCGCGGCGCCCTGAGACGGTGCGCGGGCGCGGCGCGGCGATGAATGCCACGCCCACGCGCTTTGGCCTGGCGGCGCGCGAGGCCGATGGCGACTGGCTGGATGCCGCCGCCGTGGTGGATGATGAGCCACCGCCCCTGCGCACCACGGTCGGCGTGGAACGGCCGCGCACGATCATCACCCGCAACCAATCCCCCGATGTGCCGTTCGACCGCTCGATCAATGCCTATCGCGGCTGCGAACATGGCTGCGTCTATTGTTTTGCCCGGCCCACCCACGCCTTTCACGATCTGTCAGCGGGGCTGGATTTCGAAAGCCGGCTGTTTGCCAAGCCGGATGCACCGGCGCTGCTGACGGCCGAACTGGGCAAGCGCGGATACCAGTGTCAGCCGATTGCGCTGGGCACCAACACCGATCCCTATCAGCCGATCGAGCGGGACTGGCAGATCACCCGGCAGATCCTGGCGGTGCTGGCCGGCTGCCACCACCCTGTCACCATCACCAGCAAATCCGATCGGGTGTGCCGCGATATTGATCTTCTGGGCGGCATGGCCGCCCGCAATCTGGCCGCGGTGATGATCAGCCTCACCACCCTCGATGCCCGGCTGGCCCGGCTGATGGAGCCGCGCGCCGCCACCCCGGCGCGTCGGCTGGCGGCCATCCGCAGCCTGTCAGCGGCCGGCGTGCCGGTGTTCGTCTCGCTGTCTCCCATGATCCCGGCGATCAATGATCACGAGATCGAGGCGATCGTGGCGGCTGCCGCCGCGGCCGGGGCGGTGGGGGCCTATTCCATTCCGGTGCGGCTGCCGCACGAGGTGGCGCCGCTGTTCCGTGATTGGCTGGCAGCGCATTTTCCCGATCGCGCCGCGCGGGTGATGCATCACATCCAGGCCATGCGCGGCGGGCGGGACAATGACCCGCGTTTCTTTGCCCGTTTTCAGGCTGCGGGGGCATATGCCGCGTTGATGCGCCAGCGCTTCATCAAGGCCTGTGCCGCCCATGGCCTGGCGCGCACGCCAATCGGCCTGGATTGCAGCCAGTTCCGGCCGCCGGGCGCGCAGCTGCGCCTGTTCTGAAACGGCAAACGGGCCGCTGGCGCTGTGCCAACGGCCCGCTGCCTGTGCAGGCGGATGCTGCGGCGGCTCAGGCCGCCACGGCCACCCGGCGCCGACGGGCGGCAAAGCCGACGAGGCCGAAGCCGGTCAGCAGCATGGCCCAGCTCTTCGGTTCCGGCACGGCGGTCAGCACGCGGAAGGCATCGGTGTTGTTGGCGCCGACGGTCATGGAGAAGCTGATCGTCTTGGCGTTGACCAGCCTGATGACATCGCTGACTTCGGTACCAGGGCTGCCACCCAGGGTTGTGAAATCCGTCGAGCCATTCTGCAACTGGGCACTGCGCGGCGCGTCGAACAGGCCACTGTTACGCTGGATGGCGATCACATTCTGGTTGAAGCTGATCGTACCCTCATAGGTGCGGCCACCGGCTGCGCGCGTCATGACGATGAAGTGGCTGGAGACCGGCAGCGCCGAAACGATATTCTGCGCCGCGGTCAGGTTCAGACCGGTCGAATCGAACACAGATCCGCGGGGGACAGGCCGCCGGTGCCGATGACGACATTCTGCAGTTCGTTGAACCCCCGGACATTGTTGCCAGTCGGAGCGAACGTTCCCTGCTGCGCCACGATAAGGCCAGTGCCGCCATTGGTGAACGCGGTGCCGCCCGTCAGGACGATGCTGGTGATGACGGCCTGGGCCGGGGTGGCGGCAACGACGATCGCAGCAGCCGCAGCAAGAAGATTGAGTTTCATGGTCAAGGTCTCCAATGGCCAAAAGGGGGCGTACATCACAGCGCAAATATTATGCCAACCAAATTTGGTTGTTTTTCTCTTACAAAAACAATAATTAATAATTTTAGTAGAAATGACTGTAAGCATTGAACAACAGTTTTGCTTCAATGCAGGCCAGAAACTGCTGCAATAATGATATATTGCAATACAACGACTTGCGGCTGACGTCGTCCACGCGGCCGACCCGCCCAAGCCACCTGCTTCCCGCAGCGGGTAAGACGGAACGACCACTGATCAGAACTCAAAAACGAAAAGGGGCTGCCAGACATGCTGGCAGCCCCAATTCTCTCAGCCGGAAAGACCGACTGGTCAGGCCATTCAGGCGGCCACGGCGCGGCGACGACGGGCGCCCAGACCAACCAGACCGAAGCCGGCGATCAGCATCGCCCAGGTCGGGGCTTCCGGCACGCCGGTGATGATGCTGAACATGTCCTTGTTGGTCGCAGTGCCGGTCAGGCTGAACTGCAGGGTCTTGTTGTCCACGAACGTGAAGGTGTCGGCAGCTTCAAGACCATTGGTAGCGGCCAGAGCATAGGCCGTGCCAGCGGCACGCAGCACCGTCGACTGGGCGCCGTCGATCACGCCAGCGGTGCGCTGCAGGCCGATGATGTTCTGGTTGAACACGATCGTGCCGGTGACAGTGCGGCTGGCGCCCGGAGCGAAGATGAAGAAGTGCGACGACACGCGCTGACCGCCGGTCACGCTGTCGGTGAGGCGCACACCCGGGGTCGGGAAGGTCGGGGCGACCAGCGCGGTCGGGCGCTGGTTGGCCCGAATGGCGCTCAGGGAAATGCTGGTGCGCTCATTGAAACCGAACACGTCGTTGTTGCCACCAACAGTGGCCACGCTGGCCGGGCTGGCGATGATCTGGCCGACGCCGCCGTTGGTGAAGGCGGTGCCACCCGACAGGGTGATGCTGACGATGACGGCGCTGGCCGGGGTGGCGGCGAGAGCCAGGGCGGCGGCGGCGGTAGCGAGTTTGAACTTCATTGCGGTATCTCCAGTTTGGGTGTTCCGCCATCAACTATGCAACAGCCGTGCCAAGTGATTTTCTCCGTATAAGCCTATGAAATTAAACTATTAATTTATTATTAGGGTAACTGACTGTAAACCAAGCCCAACAGGTTGACGGCACTGGCGGGGCCGATGCGGGGCCAGATTTGCCACGCCACGGCCGTGGTGGCTGCCCGCGCCTGATGCGGCCGCCAGCGCACCTCAGGCCGTGGGCAACCGGTAATCCTTATATTGTTCGCGCAGCGCGGTTTTCAGCAGCTTTCCCGTGGCGGTGTGCGGCAGGCTGGGCACCACCAGCACATCATCGGGCGTCCACCATTTGGCGATCCGGCCCTCAAGATAGGCCAGCACGCCGGCTTTGGTCACGTCGGCACCCTCCCTGGGCACCACCAGCAGCAGCGGCCGTTCATCCCATTTGGGGTGGTGCACGCCGATCACGCAGGCTTCGGCCACGCCCGGCGCGCCCACCGCAACATTTTCCAGATCGATGGACGACACCCATTCGCCGCCCGACTTGATCACATCCTTGGCGCGATCGACGATCTGCATATAGCCCAGCGGATCCAGCGTCGCGACATCGCCGGTATCGAACCAGCCATCTTCAAAGGCGGACGCGCCGTCGCCCTTGAAATAGCTGCCGACAATCCACGGCCCGCGCACCAGCAGCCGGCCAAAGGCCTTGCCATCGCGCGGCAATTCGCGGCCGTCATCGTCCACAATCTTCATCTCGACACCAAAGATGCCGCGACCCTGCTTGATGCGCACATCCAGCTGCTGCTGATAATCCATGGCTTCGGTTTCCGGCACGCCGGCCCCGACCGTGCCCAGCGGGCTCATTTCGGTCATGCCCCACAGCTGCAGCACTTTCACGCCCAGCTTGTCATAGGCTTCGATCATGGCGCGCGGCACCGCCGATCCGCCGATGGCCGTGCGGTCGAGCTTGCCCAGGCCCAGCCCGGTCTTTTCCAGATACTGCATCATGCCCAGCCAGATGGTGGGCACCGCCAGCGCCAGATCCACGTCTTCATCGATGATCAACCGGTGCAGGGTGGGCGGATCGAAATTGGGCCCGCCCATCACCAGCTTGCTGCCGGCAAGGGCTGCGACATAGGGGATGGACCAGGCATTGGCGTGATACATGGGCGCAATCGGCAGCACCACGGTTCTGGCGCTCATGCCGAACGTGTCGGTGGCACAGGCGGCCATGGCGTGCAGCACGTTTGACCGGTGGCTGTATTGCACGCCCTTGGGATTGCCGGTGGTGCCGCTGGTATAACACAGGCCGGCCGGCGCGGTTTCGGGCACCGCCACCCATTCGGCTTCATCGTGGGCGGCAACCAGATCCTCGTAACACAACAGGTTCAGGCTGGTATCGGCCGGCATGTGGGCGCGATCGGTGAGCAGCACATAATGCTGGATCGTCGGCATTTGTGGTGCCAGTCTCTCCACCAGCTTGATGAACGTGAGATCGAGGAACAGCACCCGATCTTCGGCATGGTTGGCGATGTAGACGATCTGTTCCTCGAACAGGCGCGGGTTGATGGTGTGGGCCACCGCGCCCGCGCCCGAAATGCCATACCAGCTTTCGACATGCCGCCAGGTGTTCCAGGCCAGCGTTGCCACCCGATCGCCGGGCTGGATGCCCAGCCCCTGCAACGCCGCCACCACCCGGCGGGCGCGGCCGCGCACCTGCGCCCAGGTGGAACGATGCACGCCACCCTCGCAGGCCAGGCTCACCACCTCACGGTTGGCGTGATAGATGGCGGCATGGTCGATGATCTTGTGCACCAACAGCGGCCAGTCCTGCATGGTTCCGTGCATAGTCCGTTCCTCCCCTTGGCCGCCGGCGCTGTGACCTGGCAGCCTTGCCATATCGTCATACCGACGTGCGCTGCCGTCGAAAAGAGCCGTTGACAATCAGAACGAACAAGGAACATAACAGTGCGAACGAAAGCGGAACATTGCCGCGATTCGCAGGAGATGCGCAATGATGATGGGGTTGATGCTGGTGGCGTGCCTGGCAAGCTGGGCGCTGGTGGCATTGATGCTGGGCGATGCCGGTGTCGTGCTGCGGGCCGCCATGCGCGGCGATGCGCGTCAGGGCTGGATGCCGGGGGTTCCGGTTTCGGGCGTGCCGGTTTCGGGGGCAGTGCGGCGCGCGGCTTCATCCCGCACCTTCATCCGGGCATAGGATCGGAAGGCGAAGGGGATGGTTGCGGCATAGACGATGCTGAAGATCGTCAGGGTGGCCCAGGGGTTGGTGAACAGCGCGCCGGCCACCAGGCCCACCGCCCCCAGCGCCGGCAGCCGCCACGATGCGCGCAGCCGCACCGAACCCCAGCTGTAGGTGGGCAGGTTCGATACCATCATGAAGGCAACCGCCAGGCTGATGACGGCCACGATGCCCGCGCGCACCACCGGATCGGCCAGCCACACCGGCTCCAGCCAGAAATGCAGATAGAAGGGCGTGAGCGTGAGGCCGGCCGCGGCCGGGGCCGGAATGCCGGTGAGATAGCCCAGACGCTTGTGCGGTTGATCGGCGGCATCGATCTGGGCGTTGAACCGCGCCAGCCGCAGCGCGCAGGCAATGGCATGGGCCAGCGCAATCACCCAGCCCAGCCGGCCGGGCAGATGCTGCAACGCCCACAGATAGAGCAGCAGCGTGGGCGCGACGCCAAAGGCGGTCACATCCGACAGGCTGTCCAGTTCGGCCCCGAAGCGGCTGCTGGCCTTGAGCAGGCGGGCGATGCGGCCATCAATACCATCCAGCACGGCGGCCAGCAGGATGAAGGCCACCGCCTTTTCCCATTCGCCGCCGATGGCAAAGCGCACGCCGGTCAGGCCGCAGCCCAGCGCCAGCACGGTGACGGCATTGGGCACCACGGCACGCAACGGAATGCCGCGACGGCGCGGTGGTTCGGCGCCTGTCATGGCAGCAGCGGGCGGGGGCAAGGTTGCACGGGGCTGGCCTTATTGGCTGGTGGCACCCTTGAGCAGGGGCGTGCCCTTGACCGCAAGGATGGTTTCACCGGCAATGCTGCGCTGGCCCACGGCGACGGCCGGCACATAACCGGCCGGCAGGAACACATCGACCCGGCTGCCAAAGCGGATCAGGCCAAAGCGTTCACCCACCTTCAGCACCTGGCCCACGGCCACCCACTTCATGATGCGCCTTGCCACCAGGCCGGCGATCTGGGTGAAGGCGATCTTTTCGCCGGCGGCATTTTCCATCACGAAATATTGCCGCTCATTCTCTTCGCTGGCCTTGTCGAGCTCGGCATTGAGGAACTTGCCCGGCACATAGACGATGCGGGTGATCCGGCCGGCAACCGGTGCACGGTTCACATGCACATCGAACACGTTCATGAACACGGTGATGCGGGTGACAGGGCCGGCGTTCAGCCCGCCTTCCCCCACCAGCTGGCGCGGCACCTCGACATTGGTGATCAGGCTGATCAGGCCATCGGCCGGAGACACGATCAGATCATCGCCCAGCGGGGTAACGCGCACCGGATCGCGGAAAAAGGCCGCGACCCAGATCGACACGCCCAGCAGGATGAAGCTCAGCGCCGTCCATTGCAGCCACAGGCCGGAAACCAGCACCGCCAGCAGCGCGATCCCCAGGAACTTGCGGCCTTCGGGGTGCATGTCGGGGATGTTGTATTTCGCCGTTTCGCCCGGCACCAGCGGCAGAGGGCCGGCCGGCAGCGGCGGCGGTTCCGGCAAAGTGGCAGGCGCTTCGGCAGCGACGGGAGCCAGATCAGGCTCGGCCACAACCGGCTCGGCGGGCGGCAGCGGCGGGGTTTCGGGATCGGTCATGGCGGCTGCTTTAGCCGGGCGATACGCCGCTTGGCAAATCGCGGCTGATTGCGCCCCTGCCCACTTTGGGCCACAGGGCGCGGATGATCCGTTCGCTGCTGTTGTTCTGTGGGTCGCGCGCCGGCCATGATCCTGCCCATGCCGCCCTGGCCGAAGGGCTGGGCCGGCTGTGCGCGGCCCGCGGCGTCACCCTGGTCTATGGCGGCGGCCGGGTGGGCCTGATGGGGGTGGCGGCGCGGGCGGCCAAGGCGGATGGCGGCCGGGTGATCGGCATCATCCCGCGCCTGTTGATGACCACCGAAGTGGCGCAGGACGGGCTGGACGAACTGCACGTGGTGGAAACCCTGCACGAGCGCAAGGCGCTGATGCACCGGCTTTCCGATGCGATCATCGCCCTGCCCGGCAGCATCGGCACGCTGGACGAACTGTTCGAAAGCCTGACCTGGCGCGAGCTCGGCATTCACGACAAGCCGATCTGGCTGCTGGGCGGCAACGGCTATTGGGCCCCGCTGGAGGCGCTGCTGGCCCATATCGGCGCCGCCGGCTTTGGCCCGCCGCATCTGGCCCGGCTGGCCGAGCCTCTGGACAATCTGGCCGCCCTGTCGGAAAAGCTGGTGGGCAACCCGGCCGACGGCCATTGACCGCCGCCGGTTGCAGCCCCTAAGAGGCTGCTACATTACGTCGCAGTTAAATCAGGAACCCCACAATGCCGAAGATCAAGGTCGCAAACCCCGTTGTCGAGCTGGACGGCGACGAGATGACCCGGATCATCTGGCAGTGGATCCGCGAACAGCTGATCCTGCCCTATCTGGATGTCGATCTGCGCTATTATGATCTGGGCATCGAGAACCGCGACGACACCAACGACAAGGTGACGGTGGAAAGCGCCAACGCGATTCGCGAATTTGGCGTGGGCGTGAAGTGCGCCACCATCACGCCCGACGAAGCCCGCGTGAAGGAATTCGGGCTGAAGCGGATGTGGAAATCGCCCAACGGCACCATCCGCAACATCCTGGGCGGCGTGGTGTTCCGCGAGCCCATCGTGATCAAGTCTGTCCCCCGGCTGGTGCCGGGCTGGACCGATCCGATCGTGATCGGCCGCCATGCCTTTGGCGACCAGTATCGCGCCACCGATTTCAAGGTGCCCGGCCCCGGCAAGCTGACCATGCGCTGGGAAGCCCATGATGGCAGCGGCGTGATCGAGGAAGAGGTGTTCGAATTCCCGTCGGCCGGTGTGGCCATGGGCATGTACAATCTGGATGACAGCATCCGTGATTTCGCCCGTGCCTGCATGAATTATGGCCTGGATCGCGGCTGGCCGGTCTATCTTTCGACCAAGAACACCATCCTCAAGGCCTATGATGGCCGCTTCAAGGATCTGTTCGAAGAGGTTTATGCCGACGAGTTCAAGGCGCAGTTCCGCAAGGCCGGCATCGTGTATGAACATCGCCTGATCGACGATCTGGTGGCCTCTGCCCTGAAATGGTCGGGCAAGTTTGTCTGGGCCTGCAAGAATTATGATGGCGACGTGCAGTCGGACATGGTGGCCCAGGGTTATGGCAGCCTGGGCCTGATGACCAGCATCCTGATGACGCCCGATGGCAAGACGGTGGAAGCCGAAGCCGCCCACGGCACCGTGACCCGCCATTATCGCATGCACCAGGAAGGCAAGCCGACCAGCACCAACCCGATTGCCAGCATCTTTGCCTGGACGGGTGGCCTGAAGCACCGCGGCAAGCTGGACGGCACGCCGGAGGTGACGAAATTTGCCGCCGCGCTGGAGCGCATCTGCGTCGAAACCGTGGAATCGGGCGCGATGACCAAGGATCTGGCGCTGCTGATCGGCCCGGATCAGGCCTGGATGACCACCGAGAAATTCTTCGAGGCCATCCGCGCCAATCTGGATGCCGCCATCGCGAAAGGGCTTTGAGGGCGGCACTTGCATCGCCTCCCCCGCCGTTCCAAGAGGATGGCGAGGGAGAGATGCATGACCGATTTCAGGATTGACCGTCGCAGCCTGCTGGCCGGCGGTGCCGTGGCCGCGCTGGCGGGTGCGCCGGCCGCAGCCCAGACCACCACAGGGGCCGCCGCGACCACCGAAGACGGCAAGTTGCTGGCGCTGTTCGATGCCTTCTTCAACGAAGGCGTGGATGAAAGCCCGGAACAGGCCACCAGCCTGGGGCTGGACAAGGGCGCGCGCGCCGCGCTGAAATCGCAATTGTCGGATGCATCGCGCGCCGGGCGGGATCGGCGGCAGGCGCGCACGGCGGATCGGCTGGCCCGGCTGCGCGCCATCGATCGCGCCGCGCTCAGCCCCAATCGCCAGCTTGATCATGATGTGGTGGAATATGATCTCACCCGCGCGGTAAGCGCCGCCCGCCAGTTCCCGTTTGGCGAGGCGCGGGGCAATTTCCAGCCCTATGTGATCAGCCAGCAGCATGGCCCCTTCACCCGCACCCCGGATTTTCTGGACACCAACCACCGCATCAGCACCGCCGATGATGCCCAGGCCTATCTGGCCCGGCTGTCGGCCTATGCCCGCACCCTGGATGAAAATCTGGCCTGGGCGCGCGAGGATGCCGGCAAGGGCGTGATCGCGCCCGATTTCGCGCTGGATCTGGCGCTGGCGCAGTTGCGTGCCATCCGCACCCAGAAGGCGGGCGACACCGTGCTGGCCACCAGCATCGCCCGCAAGGTGAAGGCCGCCAACATCGCCGGCGATCATGCCGCGCGCGCCGTGCAGATCATCGAGGCGGAAGTGTATCCGGCCTATGACCGCTATATCGCCGGGGTGGAGGCGCTGCGCGCCAGGGCCAGCAGCGATGCCGGCGTGTGGAAACTGCCCGATGGCGCCGCCTATTATGATGCCGGGGTGAAATCATCCACCACCACCAACCTGTCGCCGGAAGAGGTGCACCGGCTGGGCCTGGCGCAGGTGGCCGATATCAGCGCGCAGCTGGATCTGCTGTTGAAGGCGCAAGGGCTGACCGTGGGCAATGTGGGTGAGCGGCTGACCGCGCTGGGCAATCGGCCCGACCAGCTGGACGGCAATGATCCCGCCGGCCGCGCGGCCATCATCGCCCGGCTCAATGCCCAGATCGTCGATGCCATGCCGCGCCTGAAAAACCAGTTCATCACCCTGCCAAAGGCGGCGGTGGAGGTGCGGCGCGTGCCGGAATTCATCCAGGATGGCGCCGCCAACGGCTATTATCAGGCCCCGGCTCCGGATGGTTCGCGCCCCGGCGCCTTCTACATCAACCTGAAGGACACGCACGACTGGCCGCGCTTCACCCAGGCCACGCTCACCTATCACGAAGCGGTGCCGGGCCATCACATGCAGGTGGCGATCGCGCAGGAAAGCCCGGACATTCCGTTGCTGCGCCGGCGCGGCGGCTACAGCGCCTACAGCGAAGGCTGGGCGCTCTATGCCGAACAGGTGGCCGACGAACTGGGCGTGTATGAAGGCGATCCGCTGGGCCGCATCGGCTATCTGCAAAGCTTTTTGTTCCGCGCCGCCCGGCTGGTCGCCGATACCGGCATCCATCACAAGCGCTGGAGCCGCGAACAGGCCACCGCCTATCTGGCGCAAACCACCGGCTATGCCGTGCCGCGCAGCCAGCGCGAGATCGAGCGTTATTGCGTTAACCCCGGCCAGGCGCTGAGCTACAAGATCGGCCACATGCAATGGGCGAGGCTGCGCGATGCGGTGAAGGCCATGCAGGGCAAGGCGTTTGATCCGCGCGCCTTCCACGAGATCTTGCGGCTGGGGGCGATGCCGCTGGTGCTGCTGGAACGCGAAGTGATGCGCCGGGCCTGAAGGGACAGATGACGATGATCAACCGCCGCGAACTTCTGGCCGGTGCCGCCACCACCGCCGCACTGGCCGCCACCGGGGCCGGGGCGCAAGCTGCCAGCCCGGCCGATACCGCCCTGCTGCGCCTGTTCGACACGATGTTTGCCGAGGATATCGCCGCATCGCCGGAACGCGCCACCGCCCTGGGGCTGGATGTGGGCGCCAACGCCGATCTGAAATCACAGCTTTCCGATTACAGCCGCGCCGGGCGCGGCAAGGCGATGGCGCGCGCCGCCAGCCAGCTGGAACGGCTGCGCGCCATCGGCAGTGGCCTGTCCACCCCGCGCCAACTCGACAAGGACATCGTCGAGTATGACCTGTCGCGCCGGGTCGCCAACGAACGCCGCTTTGGCTTTGGCAGTGCCGGCGGCAATTTCGCGCCCTATGTGCTGACCCACAGCGAAGGCGCCTACCGCGAGGTGCCGGGCTTCCTGGAAAACCAGCACCGGGTCCGCAATGCCGACGAAGCCGAAGCCTGGCTCTCACGCGTGGGCGGCTTTGCCACTGCGCTGGATCAGAACACGGATCGCCTGCAGGCCGAAGCCGCGATGGGCGTGATGCCGCCGGCCTTCCTGCTTGATTTGGCGCTGCCACAGATGCGCCGCTTGCGCGCTGCGCCGGCCGGGCAGAGCGTGCTGGTGACAGCGCTGGCCGCCAAGGCTGCCGCTGCCAGCGTGGCGGGAGACTGGGCCACCCGCGCCGCTGCGCTGGTGGAAACCGTTGTGCAACCAGCGCTTGATCGCCAGATTGCCGCCGTCACCGCCCTGCGCGCCCGCGCCAGCATGGATGCCGGGGTGTGGAAACTTCCCGAAGGTGCCGCCTATTATGATGCGGCGGTGAAATCATCGACCACCACCGATTATTCGGCCGAAGAGGTGCACCAGCTGGGCCTGGCGCAGGTGGCGGAAATCTCGGCGCAGCTGGATGGGCTGTTGAAGGGCCAGGGCTTCACACAGGGCACGGTGGGCCAGCGGCTGGTGGCGTTGAACGAACGGCCAAACCAAGTTTATCCAAACACCGATCCCGGCAAGGAAGAGCTGCTCACCGAATTGCGCGGCCATGCCGCCGCCATGTATCCGCGGCTGGATAAACTGTTCATTTCGCAGCCAAAATCGAAACTGGACGTGCGCCGCGTGCCGCCCGCCATCCAGGAGGGCGGTGCGGGCGCCTATTACAACGCCGGCACGGTGGACGGATCGCGCAACGGCACCTTCTTCATCAACCTGACCGACAGTTTCGACCGGCCCAAGTTCGGCCTGCCCACCGTGACCTTCCACGAAGGCGTGCCGGGCCATCATTTCCAGGTGATGCTGGCGCTGGAAAGCCCGGATGTGCCGCCGATCCGCCGCCGCGCCGGTTACAGCGCCTATACCGAAGGTTGGGCGCTCTATGCCGAAACGCTGGCCGACGAGATCGGCTATTACGACGGCAACCCGCTGGGGCGCATCGGTTATCTGCAAAGCCTGTTGTTCCGCGCGACCCGGCTGGTGGTGGACACCGGCATCCACCACAAGCGCTGGACGAAGGACCAGGCCATCGACTGGATGGTGGGCGCCACCGGCTTTGCCAGGGGCCGCACCACGCGCGAGATCGTGCGTTATTGCGCAGCGCCGGGCCAGGCGCTGAGCTACAAGATCGGCCACACCAAATGGCTGGCAGTGCGCGATGCCGTGAAGAAGAAGCAGGGGGCCGCGTTCGACATCCGCCAGTTCCATGAAATCCTGCGGCTGGGGGCGATGCCGCTGGTGCTGCTGGAACGCGAGGCGCTGCGACGGGCTTGAGGCAGGGAGCGGGGATTTTCCACGAAACACGCAGCCGTTTTCGCAGCCCCGCTGCTGCACACGGCCAGCATGGCGGCAGCATCGCTGCTGGTGGTGGGCAAAATTGCGCCGGGCATGCCCGGTCAGGCCCGTCCCGTCGTGTCAAACGCTGGCGATGGCACGGTGCGCGTGATCGACATGGCCAGCTGGCAGCCGATCAGCGGCCTGACCACGTGACAAGCCGCACCGCTGCCGCCAAGGTGGGCGCATGGCCCTGCCCTTCGAATCCTCTGCCTTCAAGGACATGGCGCTGGTGCTGGGTGCCGCCGGCCTGGTGATTCCGGCCTTTGCCGCGCTGCGCATATCGCCGGTGATCGGCTTCATCCTGATCGGCGTTGCCGCCGGGCCGTTCGGGCTGGGCCAGGTGGCGGGGCTGGGCTGGCTGCAATTGTCCCACCCCGAAGCGCTGGCGGCCCCGGCCGAACTGGGCGTGGCGCTGCTGCTGTTCGCGCTGGGGCTGGAACTGAGCATCGATCGCATCCGCACCATGCGCAGCCTGATCCTGGGGCTGGGCGGCGCGCAACTGGCCGTGTGCACCGGACTGATCGCCGGGCTGTTGTGGCTGGCCGGATTGCCGCCGGTGCCCACGCTGGTGCTGGCGGTGGCGCTGGCGCTGTCGTCCACCGCGGTGGGCCTGCAACTGCTTTCGGCCAGCGGCCAGATCAACAGCCGCACCGGGCGTATGGCCATTGGCGTGCTGCTGTTCCAGGATCTGGCCCTGGCGCCAATCCTGCTGCTGGTCGGGGCCGGCAGCGGCAATCTGTTCGGGCTGGCACTGGCCAAGGGCGTGGCAGCGCTGGCAATCATCGCGCTGTTGATGCGCACCGCTGCCCCGCCGCTGTTCCTGCAGGCGGCGCGCACCCGGCGCAGCGAATTGTTCATGGCCGCCGCCCTGGTGGTGATGATCGGTTCGGCGGCCCTGGCGGCGGCGGCCGGGCTGGCCCCGGCGGTGGGGGCGCTGATGGCCGGGTTGATGCTGTCGACCAGCGATTATCGCCGCCAGGTCGAAGCCGCCGTGCAGCCGTTTGAAGGCCTGTTGCTGGGCGTGTTCCTGATCTGGGTGGGCAGCGGGCTTGATCTGGCGGCGCTGGCGGCCGATCCCTGGCCGGTGCTGGCCGGCACCGCGCTGGTGCTGGGGATCAAGGCCGGCGCGGTCTATGCCCTGTTGCGGCTGCGGCGGTTGCGGCGCGGCGTGGCCGGGCATGTCGCGCTGCTGCTGGCGGCACCATCGGAAACCAGTCTGATCGTGATCGGGGCGGGCGTGGCGGCCGGCCTGATCAGCGGCGGCACGGCGCAGGCGGCGCTGGCGGTGGCCTCGCTCACCCTGGCGCTGGCCCCCTTGCTGGGGCTGGCCGGTGCCCGGCTGGAAGCGGTGACCACCGACGAGGTGGAGGGCGATGCCATGCCCGATGTCGGCGGGCAGACGGTGATCATCGGCTATGGCCGGGTTGGCCGGCTGGTGGCGCAGATGCTCGACATGCACGGCCAGCCCTGGCTGGCGGTGGACAGCGACCCGGACGAGGTGCAGCGCCTGCGCCGCGCCGGCAAGCCGGTGATCTATGGCGATGCCCGCCGGCCCGAACTGCTCGACCGGCTGAAGCTGGACCAGGCCCGCGCCGTGGTGCTCACCATCGACGACATGCGCATGCTGGATCTGCTCACCAAGCGCATCCGGACAAGCCACCCCGAATTGTGCATCGTGGTGCGCGCCCGTGATGCCGATCATGCCGGCACGCTCTATGCCGCCGGGGCCACCGATGCCGTGCCCGAAACCGTGGAATCCAGCCTGCAACTGGCCGAAGCGGTGCTGGTCGATCTGGGGGTGGCGATGGGGCCGGTGATCGCATCGATCCACGAGAAGCGCGACGAACTGCGCGGCCGCATCAAGGCCAGCGGGGCACCGCTGAAACGCCCGCCGCTGCGCACGCTGCGCAGCAGCAAGCCAGAGTGAAGGGGGCAGCAGCCAAGCCGGAAGCTTCGTCATGCTGAGCTTGTTTCAGCATGACCATTCTTGGCGGACTCAGGGCCGCTGCCACAGCATGATGTGGAAATTCGGCACCCGGTTGTACCGCTCCCGCTTGTCGGCCGGGCCGCCGGTGGCGGGCGGCTCGTCGAAATGGGTCAGCACCAGGCCGGTGCCCAGCAACGCCTGCATGTAGCGTTTCAGCGGCCGGTGATGATTGATGATGTCGATCCCGGCCCAGACGGTGCGGCGGGCGCGTTCTTCCAGATAATGATCGATGGGGAAACTGGGCTCGCCCAGCAGCGGCTTCACCCAGCCCAGATGCACCGCCGCGGTGTTGAACGATGTGAGATTGGCGATCAGCAGATGGCCGCCGGGCCGGATGGCAGCAACAATGCGGGCCAGCGCCGCATCCAGATCAGGCATGTCGATCAGGGAAAGATAGCAGACCACCAGATCAAACTGGCCCACCGTCATCGCCTCGGCCGACGCGACGCGATAATCGCCGGCCGGGTGAAGGGCGCGGGCACGTTCGATCAAGGCGGCGGTGGGATCGATGCCAGTGGTGGCAATGCCCCTCTGGCCGAGCAGGCGGCAGAACCGCCCTTCGCCGCAGCCGACATCCAGCACGGTGATGGGGGCCAGACCATCAACCAGCGCCAGCATCGGTGCATCCAGCACGTGGCGGCGGCCAAAATCGCCGTCGGCGCCCTGAACGTCGATCCAGGCCTGGGCAGATGCATCCCAACTCATGCCGGGCACATGGCGGGTGCAGCCACCCAGGTCAAGCCGGGGGGTTGACGGGCGCGGCGGCGTATGAACCAATTGGTACAATCACGCTTTTGGGGGATCACAAGATGAAGATGCTGTTGCCGCTGGCCGTCACCCTGCTGGCCGCCAGTGCCGCCGCCGTGCCGTTGCCACCGGCCCCGGTGATCGGGCCCGACAAGGATGTGGATGGCCGCCCCCTGCCCTTTGGCCGCCAGCCGCGCCTGCCAGCCGAAACCCCGGCCGGTTCGGGCCGATTCAAGGCGGTGATGGCCACGGCCGATGCCCTGCCCGCCCATGTCATCTATCACCCGGCCAATCTGGCCCGCGCCGGCAAGCTGCCGGTGGTGGCCTGGGGCAATGGCGCCTGCATCAATGCCGGCAACCGCTTCCGCTATTTCCTCACCGAAATTGCCAGCCATGGCTATCTGGTGCTGGCCAATGGCGTGATGGGCAATCCGGCGCTGGAGGTGGGGCCACAGGAAAACCCGCCGGTGCGCCCGCCCGGCAGCCCGCCGCCACCGCCGCCGCCGCCGCGCGATCCCAACGCGCCGCCAACCCCCAACCAGCTGCGCGCGCCGGGCACCACCACGCCGCAGCAGCTGATCGAATCGATCGATTGGGCCATCGCCGAAAATGCCCGGCCCGGCAGCCCGCTGTTTGGCCGCATCGACACCGGCCGCATCGCGGTGATGGGCCAAAGCTGCGGCGGCGTGCAGACGCTGCGCGTGGCCGGCGATCCGCGCATTTCCACCATCATGGTGTGGAACAGCGGGGTGGGCATGATCCCGGGCAACCCGGCCAATCCCGCCGCCGTGCTGGACAGCATCCACACGCCGGTGGCCTTCATCCATGGCGACCGGAACAATGATGTGGCCTTCTATGCCAGCGAGGCCAATGCCCGCGCGCTGGCCAGGGTGCCGGTGTTCCAGGCCTGGCAAGATGGCATGACCCATCTTGGCACCTATGGCCAGGCCAATGGCGGCTTTTACGGCAAGATCGCGGTGGCCTGGCTGGATTGGCAGCTCAAGGGCAACGGCAAGGCCGGCCGCATGTTCACCGGCCCTGATTGCGCCCTGTGCACGGATTCAAGCTGGCACGTGTTCAAGGCACGCATCGACTGATCAGCCGGCCAGCGCCGCCTTGACTGCGGCAATCGCTTCGGCCGCCTTGCTGCCATCAGGCCCGCCGGCCTGGGCCATGTCGGGCCGGCCGCCGCCGCCCTGCCCACCCAGCGCCGCTGCCGCCACCCGCACCAGATCAACCGCCGAAGCCCGGCCGATCAGATCATCCGTCACGCCAACGGCCACGCTGGCGCGGCCCTCGTTCACCGCCACGGCCACGGCAATGCCGCTGCCCAGCGCCTGCTTGGCTTCGTCCACCAGCCCGCGCAGCGCCTTGGCCTCCAGACCATCGAGCACCTGGCCCTGGAAGGCGATGCCGTTCACCATTTCCGGACCAGCCTTGGCACCGGCCGGGCCGGCCAGCGCCAGCGCCCTTTTCGCATCGGCCAATTCGCGTTCCAGACGCTTGCGATCATCCATCAGGGCGGCCACGCGCGCCGGCAGCTCTTCGGGCCGGGCCTTCATCGCGCCGGCGGCGTCCAGCAACAGCGCCTCCCGCTCGTTCAGCCATTCGCGCGCCGCGATGCCGGTCTTGCCCTCGATACGGCGCACACCGCTGGCCACCGCGCTTTCGCCGGTGATCTTCAACAGGCCGATGTCGCCCAGCGCCTCGGCATGGGTGCCGCCGCACAGTTCCACCGAATAAGTGTCACCTCCATCGTCTGCCCCCATCGACAGCACGCGCACTTCCTCGCCATATTTCTCGCCGAACAGCGCCATGGCGCCGGCTTCGATGGCGGCATCGGGGGTCATCAGCTTGGTCGAAACCGGGCGGTTGCCCAGGATCTGCGCGTTCACATCGGCTTCCACCTGCGCCAGCTCGGCCGCGGTCATCGCCTTCTGGTGCGAGAAATCAAAGCGCAGATAATCCTGGCCAACATAACTGCCCTTCTGCGTCACATGCGTGCCCAGGCGGCGGCGCAGCGCGGCGTGCAGCAGATGGGTGGCACTGTGGGCGCGGCGATGGGCACCGCGCTGCGGCGCATCCACATCCAGCTTCACCACATCGCCAACGCTCAGCGGCCCGGCGCTCAACGCCACATCGTGCAGGTGCAGCTTGCCCAGCGCCTTGCGCGTGTCGGTCACGCGCGAAGACAGGCCGTCGCCCCAGCTGATGCGGCCGCCATCGCCGGCCTGGCCGCCGCTTTCGGCATAAAAGGGCGTCTGGTTGGTGATCACCACCACCGTCTCGCCAGCCGCGGCGCTGGCCACGGCCGCCCCGTCCTTCACGATGGCAACCACCTGGGCTTCGCCGGTCAACCCGGTGTAGCCGGTGAATTCGGTGGCGCCATGGGCTTCGGCGATGTCGAACCACACCGCTGCATCCTTGGCCTCGCCCGAACCGCTCCAGGCAGCGCGGGCCTGGCGCTTCTGTTCGGCCATGGCGGCATCGAAACCGGCGCGATCCACCGCGATGCCGCGCGCCCGCAGCGCATCCTCGGTCAGGTCATAGGGAAAACCGAACGTGTCATACAGCTTGAAGGCCACATCGCCGGGCAGCGTGCCGCCGGCGACAAGCCTGCCGCTGGCCTCGTCCAGCAGGCCAAGGCCGCGCTCCAGCGTCTGGCGGAAACGGGTTTCCTCCAGCTTCAGCGTCTCCTCGATCAGGGCCTGGGCGCGACCCAGTTCCGGGAAGGCCTGGCCCATGGTGGCCATCAGGGCCGGCACCAGTTGGTGCATCAACGGCTCCTTGGCGCCCAGCAGATGGGCATGGCGCATGGCGCGGCGCATGATGCGGCGCAGCACATAGCCGCGGCCTTCGTTCGCCGGCAGCACGCCATCGGCAACAAGGAAGCCCGCCGAGCGCAGATGATCGGCAATCACCCGGTGGGAAGCGCGGGCTTCGGCGGTGGCGGCCTTGCCCACCTTGTCCTCGCTGGCGGCGATCAGCGTCTTGAACGTGTCGGTGTCATAATTGTCGTGCACGCCCTGCAGCACGGCGGCGATCCGCTCCAGCCCCATGCCGGTATCGATGCTGGGGCGCGGCAGGTTCAGCCGGGTATCGCGATCAACCTGCTCATATTGCATGAACACCAGGTTCCAGATCTCGACGAAACGATCACCATCCTGATCCGGGCTGCCGGGCGGGCCGCCGAAGATATGGTCGCCATGATCATAGAAGATTTCGCTGCACGGCCCGCACGGGCCAGTATCGCCCATCGACCAGAAATTGTCGTTGGTATCGATGCGGATGATCCGGTCATCCGGCAGGCCGGCAATCGCCTTCCAAAGGCCGGCGGCTTCATCATCGGTGTGATAGACGGTGACGCAAAGCCGATCCTTGGCCAGCCCCCATTCGCGGGTAAGCAGATCCCAGGCCAGGGTGATCGCCTGTTCCTTGAAATAATCGCCGAACGAGAAATTGCCCAGCATTTCAAAGAAGGTGTGGTGGCGCGCGGTGTAACCCACATTGTCCAGATCATTGTGCTTGCCGCCGGCGCGCACGCATTTCTGGCTGCTGGCGGCCTGGGTGTAGGGCCGGGTTTCAAGGCCGGTGAACACATTCTTGAACGGCACCATGCCGGCGTTGGTGAACATCAGCGTGGGATCATTCTGCGGCACCAGCGGCGCCGACGGCACCACCGTGTGCCCGGCCCTGCCGAAATGATCGAGGAAGCTGCGGCGGATGTCGTTGGAGGAGATCATGCCCCAGCGCTTACCGCCGTGCTGCGCCAGCGTAAAGGGCGCGCCGTCACAGCCGCCAGCTGAACATGATCACGCCGTCACCATGACGGGCAGCGGGTGTGGCCTCCCCTCCGCAAGCGGCATAAAGCCTGCGTGCCGCACGGTTGCCGCTGTTGGTGAGCACCCAGGCGCTGCCACAGCCCAACACCCGGCCATGGGCCAGCATGGCCTGCAGCAACCTGCGGCCGATGCCGCGGCGCTGGAAATCATCGCGCACGCCCACCTCGTTGATCCACAGCTCCACCGGCTTGTCGGGGTGGAGATAGGCCACGGCGCTGACAAAGCCGATCAGCTGGCCATCGACAATGGCGGCAAACAGATGATGATCGGGATGGGCCAGAAAGCGCGCCGCCATGTCGGGGCGCGGCGCATCATCGAACAGATCGCCAGCCGCCAGCACCAGCGGCAGGTCCGCCGGTTGCATCCGGCGAACGGCCAGATCCGCCGTCAGGCTCGGGCCGTGACCAGCCATACCGCCCCCGGGAGTGCGACGACCCCATCGGCCAGATGGGTCTGCAATGCAGCGGCCAGCACGGGCTTGGCGGCATCGCCGATGCCGGCATCGCGCACGGCCCTGGCTGCCGGGCCGATGCGCAGATTAAACTGCACGGCGCTGGCGACCGGATCATCGCCATCGCCCACCCGCATGACAAAGGGCAGGCTGTGGCAGGCGACATCCCGCCAGCCCGCCGATTCGAGGATGGTCGCCAGCCGTGCGGCATCGGCAAAGGCAAAGGGGCCGGGCGCGTGCGGATCAGACGGAGGCTGGGCGGGCAGCAGATCGGCGAGCACGGTCAGCGGCAGCGTGGCCCACAGGTTGCGTGCGGCCGGCTGCCAGCAGGCAAACACCAGCCGGCCGGTCGGCGCGGCCAGACCATGAAGATGGGCGAAGGCAGCCAGCGGATCGGCAAAGAACATCACGCCAAAGCGCGACAGGATCAGATCAAACCCCTGTTCTTCCGCCCAGCTGGAGGCATCGGCGGCGATGAACTCCGCCTCGCTCAACAGGGCTTCGGCGCGGCTGCGGGCACGGGCCAGCAGCGGTTCGGAAATGTCGATCCCGATGGCGTGGCCGCCTTCGCCCACAGCCGTGTCGACGGCCAGCGTGGTCTCGCCCGCACCGCAGCCGATATCCAGCACATATTCCCCGGCCTGTGGGGCAGCGGCAGCCAGCAGGGCGCTGGTGACGGGCGTGAGCGCCGCATCCATGCGCTCCTGCATCAGCACCCAGGTTTCACCCACCTTGCCGTTCCAATATTCAATCTGTTCGGCGTTCGACACGGCATCATCCCCCTTTGCCCTTTTGATTGCGGCGCTTCCCGGCGCAGGTCAATCATGACATAAAGGCAATGTCCATGATCAATGTTCGTCTCCTTCAGTTTGGTGGCCGGCGCGCGCACCTTGGCCTGCTGCTGGCTGCAACGCTGGCCGGGCCGGCCATCGCCGCGCCGGCTGATGAGGAAATCGCCGTGACCGCCGAACGGCTGAACCGCAGCGTGCTGCGGGCCGAGGCGGAGCGCTTTGTCCGCAAGGCGGTGGCCGATACAAGAAACAACCAGAATGCACGCTTCATGAAGCCCCTGTGCGTGGAAAGCATCGGCGTGACCGCGCAGGTGGGGAGCATCTTCATCACCCGCGTGACCGAGGTGGCGCGCCATGTCGGGCTGGCGATCGACAAGCCGGGCTGTGCGCCCAATCTGGTGCTAGTGTTCACCCGTGATGCCGCGCAGCTGATCAAGACGATCGGCAAGCGGAACAGCCGCGTCCTCGACGGCCTGCCGGGACCAGACCGCGCCGTGCTGAAGCGGCCTGGCCTGCCGGTGCGTTGGTGGCATCACACGGCGCCGGAAGCCAGCGACGGCCGCCAGTTTGCGCCGGCCGGCTTTGGCATTGGCGGCGTGCAGGGCGATGTGACCTACAATAATTATGCCCGTGCCAGCCGCATCGACGAGCCATCGCGGGTGGCGATCACCGGCGCGGTGGTGGTGGTTGATATCGGCCTGGTCGGTGCGGTCACACCGGCAGCGCTTTCAGACTATATCGCCCTGGTTGGCCTCAGCCGCGTGCGCATGGAGCCGGCCAATCGGCCCACCCCCAGCATTTTGCAATTGTTTGATCCCGGCGGCGCGGCCATCGCCGGCTTTTCCCCGCAGGATGAGCTGTTCATCGAAAGCCTGTACCGGACCAGGGCCAATCTCACCGGGGCGCAGCAGCGGGCCGCCATGGCCGGCTATATCGCCGATGAGGCCGTGAAAGCCACCAGCACGCGCGCAAAATGAAAAGGCGGCGGCCACCTTGCGGGCCGCCGCCATCCCTGCCGGCAATCAGACCGTTCCAATTGCCCAGATCACATGTCGCCCGCATCATCTTCGGCAGACGGGCCGACCAGCAGCGCATCGGAAATGCCAGCGGCATTGTCGCGAATCACCTTTTCGATGCGGGCAGCGGTTTCAGGGTTTTCGCGCAGATATTTCTTGGCGTTTTCGCGGCCCTGGCCGATGCGCACGCTGTCGTGACTGAACCAGGCGCCTGACTTTTCCACCACCCCGGCCTTCACGCCCAGATCGAGGATTTCGCCGATCTTGGAAATGCCTTCGCCATACATGATGTCGAATTCCACCTGCTTGAACGGCGGTGCCACCTTGTTCTTCACCACCTTCACGCGTGTGGTGTTGCCCACGATATCGTCGCGATCCTTGATCTGACCGGTGCGGCGGATGTCCAGCCGGACGGAGGCATAGAATTTCAGCGCATTGCCACCGGTGGTGGTTTCCGGATTGCCATACATCACGCCGATCTTCATGCGCAGCTGGTTGATGAAGATCACCAGGCAACGCGACCGGCTGATCGAACCGGTCAGCTTGCGCAAGGATTGGCTCATCAGTCGGGCTTGCAGGCCGACATGGCTGTCACCCATCTCGCCTTCGATTTCGGCACGCGGCACCAGGGCCGCCACCGAATCGATCACCAGAACATCGATCGCGTTGGAGCGCACCAGCGTGTCGACAATTTCCAGCGCCTGCTCGCCGGTGTCGGGCTGCGACACGATCAGTTCGTCGATGTTGACGCCCAGCTTCTTGGCATAGACGGGGTCAAGCGCATGTTCGGCATCGACGAAGGCCGCGGTGCCGCCGCCCCTTTGCGCCTCGGCAATGGCGTGCAGCGCCAGGGTCGTCTTGCCGGAACTTTCGGGGCCATAGATTTCGATGATGCGGCCGCGCGGCAGGCCGCCGATGCCCAGCGCCAGATCCAGACTGAGCGAACCGGTGGAGACAGCCTCCACCTCCATCGCGTCGCGCTGGCCCAGTTTCATCACCGAGCCCTTGCCGAAGGCCCGATCAATCTGGGCCAGGGCTGCTTCAAGTGCCTTTTGCCGATCCATTCCCGTTTCCACCAGTTTGAGCGCCGATGCCATGACCCGTTCCTTTCGTGAAGCGGTGGGGTGCGTTCGTCAACGGCTTTCGATGTACAACAAATGTTCTGGTAGAACAAGAGAAGAACGGATGGAAATTTCAGGCCGTCCTTGCCCCTGCCTTGGACAGGGCGGCCAGCAGATCGCTCATCGTGAACGGCTTGGACAGGAAGCGCACGCCCAGCGCGTCGGCTTCGCGGTGGCGGGGCAGTTCGGCATAGCCCGACATCAGCACCAGCCCGATGCCGGGCCGCAATTTCACTGTCTGCACCGCCAGTTCCACGCCATCCATGCCAGGCATCATCACATCGGACAGCAGCACGTCGATGGGATGATCGGTGGTGATCACCCGCAGGGCCGCTGCCGCGTCTTCGGCGGTGGTGACGATGCAGCCCTTGCGCTCCAGCCCGCGCGCCAGCACCAGCCGCACCGAGGGTTCGTCTTCAACCAGTAGCACGTTCAGTGGCTGATCGAGCGTGGCGGTGGGCGCGGGCGGCGGCACCGATGCCGTGGACGCCGTCTTCTCGCTGGCAGGATGGCCGGGCAGATAGACCGAAAAGCGGGTGCCAATGCCATCGGGCCCCGGCGCGGCAAAGATATAGCCATCGGATTGCTTGACGATGCCATAGACGGTGGACAGGCCGAGCCCGGTGCCCTGGCCCTGCGGCTTGGTGGTGAAGAAGGGTTCGAAGATCTTGCCGATGATTTCAGGCGGAATGCCGGTGCCGGTGTCGGTCAGCTCGATGCCGACATAATCCATCGCCGGCATGATGTCGTGGCCCAGCGCCGGCACATCGCGGGCCGGCACATCGTGATAGACAATGCGCAGCCGGCCCTGGCCGGCCATGGCATCACGGGCGTTGATCGCCAGATTGACGATCACCTGTTCCAGCTGGCCAGGATCGGCCTTGAGCAGGAAGCGCCCCGGCCGGCGATCGACATCCAGCTCCACGGCCGGGCCAAGCAGCTTGTGCAGCAGCGGTTGCAGATCGTGCACCAGATCGCGGGCGCAGAACAGGTGGCGTCGCTGGGGCTGCTGGCGGGCAAATGCCAGCAACTGCGCCACCAGCCGGGCGCCGCGATGGGCGTTGCGGCGGATTTCTTCCAGCCCGGTCCGGTCAACCGGTGCCGTGCGATCGGTTTCCAGCATCTGATCGACCATGCCCAGGATGCCGGTGAGCAGATTGTTGAAATCATGGGCAATGCCGCCGGCCAGCTGCCCCACGGCCTGCATGCGGGTGGCCGCCGCCACCTGCCGTTCCAGCCGCACCTGTTCACGGATATCGCGCAGCGCCAGCATGGCGGCGGCCCCCAGGCCGGGCGGGAACGGGATCACCCGCACATCCTGCACATCATCCGGCCGGTTGAGCAGCGCCACCCGCAAGGTGCGGCCATTGCCGCCGGTCAGCACATTGGCAATGGCATGGCGCAAGGGGCGCTGGCTGTCGGGGACCACCAGATCCTGCGGCAGCATGCCGGGCCGCCAGGCGTCACCGGCCGTGGCGGCCAGCGCCTCGTTGCCGGCAAACATGCGGCCCGAACTGTCGAGCAGCGCCAGCGCCATCGGGATGCCCGACAGGAGATCGGCAAAGCCGGGGCTGGTTGAACCTTGGGCATAGGGCGCCGGCCAGCCCGCCGGCACCGGCTGGAACGCCGCCCAATCAGAATCGGTCACCGCAGCGGCATCGGCTTTGGAGTCGGGCTGGTCAGCCATAGCGCTGCTCCGTCCAGGGATCACCATCATTGTGATAGCCGCGCACTTCCCAGAATCCCGGCCGGTCAACCGCCAGCACCTCGATGCGCACCAGCCATTTGGCCGATTTCCAGAAATACCAGCGCGGGATGATCGCCCGCACCGGTCCGCCATGATCACGGCTGAGCGGCACGCCATCATGGGCATGGGCGATCAGGCAATCATCGCCGGCAAAGCGTTCCAGCGTGACATTGGTGGTGTAACCATCGGCGCCGTGCAGCACGACGACATTGGCGCCCGGCATCGGCTGCACCAGGCCGAGCAGCTGGCTGGTGGCGACCCCGCCCCAGCGATTGTCGAACCGCGACCATTGGGTGACACAATGGATGTCCGACACATCCTCCACCTGCGGCAGCGCCTGATAGGCGGCCCAATCCCACACCACGGGGTTGGCCACCGCGCCATCCACCGTCAACCGCCATTCGTCCCGGCTGATATCGGGCTTGATGCCCAGATCGAGCACCGGCCAGTTGGTCACCAGCCGCTGCCCCGGCGGCAGGCGATTGGCATGGGCCGGATCGGCCGTGCCGGTGAGCAGACGGCCGCTTTGCGCCCAGGCCTGCTTGATCGCCACCAGCCGATCCCTGAACCCGCCGCCGGCCATCAGCCGCGTTCCCGCATCAGGCGCTGGCGGTCGCGCTGCCAGTCGCGTTCCTTGGCGGTCTCGCGCTTGTCGTGCAGTTTCTTGCCCTTGCCCAGCGCCAGTTCCAGCTTGGCCCGGCCGGACGCGTTGAAGTAGAGGTTGAGCGGCACCAGCGTCATGCCCTGGCGGGTCACGGCGCTGTTCATCTTCTCGATCTCGCGCGCGTGCAGCAGCAGCTTGCGCGGGCGCTTGGGCTCGTGATTGAAGCGGTTGCCGTGCGAAAACTCGTTGATGGTGGCGTTGATCAGCCACATCTGGCCATCCTTCACCTCGGCAAAGCTTTCGGCGATGCTGGCCTGGCCGATGCGCAGGGATTTGACCTCGGTGCCGGTGAGCATGATGCCGGCTTCCACGACATCCTCGATGAAATATTCAAAGCGCGCGCGGCGGTTTTCGGCGACCGTCTTCACCTTCACGCCCACCGCAGGCTTGGGACGCGCCATCAGACCAGGCCGGCATGGGCCAGGGCTGCATCCACCGCCGCCCGCGCCGCCGCCGATGGCGGGCTGATCGGCAGGCGCACATCGGGGCCCATGCGGCCCAGCCGGTTCAGCGCATATTTGGTGGGGCCGGGCGAGCTGTCGCTGAACAGGGCGGCGTGCAGCGGTTGCAGCCGATCATTGATGGCCAGCGCGGTGGTGCAATCGCCGCGCAGCGCCGCTTCCTGCAACTGCGCGCACAGGCGCGGCGCGACATTGGCCGTCACCGAAATCGCGCCCACCCCGCCTTGCGCGTTGAAGCCCAGCGCCATGTCGTCATTGCCCGAAAGCTGGATGAAATCCGGCCCGCAGGCCAGGCGCTGCTGCGCCACGCGCGCGATGTTGCCGGTGGCATCCTTCACGCCGATGATGCGCGGCATCCGGGCCAGTTCGGCCATCGTCTCCACGCTCATGTCGGCCACGCTGCGGCCGGGGATGTTGTAGATGATGATCGGCAGGCTGGTGGCGTCGTGCAGGGCGGTGAAATGCGCGATCAGCCCGGCTTGGCTGGGCTTGTTGTAATAAGGCACGACAATCAGCGCGGCATCGGCCCCAACCCGTTGCGCATGGGCAAGATGGGCGATGGCGGTGCGCGTGTCGTTGCTGCCACAGCCGGCGATCACCGGCACACGCTTCCTGGCCACCTCCACACAGGCGGTGATGACGGCATAATGTTCATCGTGGGACAAGGTGGGCGATTCCCCCGTGGTGCCCACCGGCACCAGGCCATGGCTGCCTTCGCCGATCTGCCATTCCACATGCGCGGCAAAGCCATCCAGATCGACGGCAAGCCCTTGATCAGCCGGCTTGAACGGCGTGACCAGCGCCGGCATCGATCCCCTGAACATCATCTCGTTCATTGCCCGTTCCTTTGGGCCAGCCTATCACAAGCCCATGTGTGTTGCGCGTGATAGAAGCCGCTGGGTTGCCCTGTCCAGCATGATGATGTCCAGCCTGAGGGTGGCCGCGGCCCTGCTGCTGGCGCTGCCGGCGGTGGCGCAGGCGCCCGATCCGGCCAGCATCGCCCGCTATCGCGCCCAGCTGGCCGACAATGAGGCCGGGCGGTTTGCGCTGCTGCCAGCCGCACCGCTGGTGGGCGGGCAGCGCGTGCCGGTGCTGGATGATGTGGTGTTGTGGGATCGGCTGCGGCGCGAGACATTCAATGGCCGGTTTGCTGATTATGCCGCTTTCCTGGCCGATCATGCCGACTGGCCGGCGGCCAGCACCATCCGGCGGCTGGCGGAACGCAGCATCGGCGATGACACGCCGGCCGACGCCGTCATCCGCCATTTCAGCCGGCTGCCGCCAATCACCGCCGAAGGAAAGGCCCGCCATGCCGAGGCACTGGCCAGCGCCGGCCAGGCCGCCGCCGCCAGCTGGGCACGCGATGCGTGGGACAGCGCGGGGCTGGACGAAGCGACGGAATCCCGCCTGCTGGCGCGCTTTGGCGATCGCCTCACGCCCGCCGATCACGCCGCCCGCATGGACCGGCTGTTGTGGGCCGGTCGCACCACGCCGGCGGGGCGCATGCTGGCGCGGGTTGATACCGATACCCGCCTGTGGGCGCTGGCCCGCATCGCCCTGCAGCGCGGCGCCCCCGATGTGGCGGCGCGGCTGGGCGTGGTGCCGGCCCGGCTGCGCCGCGAATTCGGCCTGATGCTGGACGAGGCACAGTGGCTGATCCGCAGCGGCCGCGCGGCCGAAGGCCAGGCCCTGCTGGCCGGCGGCGGTGCCACGCCGCGTGTGGATGGCCAGCCCGGCCTGGGCATTGAAAGCTGGCTGAAGGCACGATTGGAGATCGGGCGCAGCCTGTGGCGCGCCGGCCAGCCCGATCTGGCCCGGCGTGTGCTGGCCAATCATGGCCTGGATGCGGCCACCATGCTTCGCCAGCCACTGGCCGAACGTGGCCTGTATCTGGACAGCGAATGGCTGGCCGGCTGGCTGGCCCTGCGCCGGCTGGAACATCCCGGGGTGGCACTGGCGCATTTCCGCACCGCCCGCGCCGTGGCACAGGCCCCGATCAGCCAGGCGCGCAGCGATTATTGGGCCGGGCGCGCTGCCGATGCCGCCGGCCTGCGCGATCTGGCCCGGCAGTTCTATGCGGCAGCGGCCCGCCATCCCGATTATTTCTATGGCCAGCTGGCCAGCGAACGGCTGGGCCAGCCGCTGGCCCTGCGCGCGGCGCCCCTGCCCGCGCCCGATACCGCGGCGGCCGGCAATTTTCGTGCTGAAGGCCGCGTGCGCGCCATCTTTGCCCTGGCCGATGTGGATCGCGGCCGGCAGACGATCTTTCTGAAGCAGCTGGCCGATACCGCGCAAACGCCAGAGCGGGCGCGGCTGGTGGCCGGCCTGGCCGGGCCGCTGAATCGGCCCGATGCCGGGGTGCATGCCGGCAAGGCTGCGCGCGGCACCGCCGAACTGGCAATGATCAGCGCTGCCTTCCCGGTGTTGCCACTGCCCGATGATCTGAACGGCCGCTTTGCCATCATCCATGCCATCACCCGGCAGGAAAGCCAGTTTGATCGCACCGCGCGGTCCAGCGCCAATGCGTTGGGCCTGATGCAGCTGGTGCCGGCCACTGCGGCTGAACAGGCGCAAAAGGCCGGCCTGCCCGCCAGCCCGACCAGCCGCTTGACGGAAGACCCGATCTGGAATGTCACCCTGGGCAGCGCCTATATCGAACGCCTGCGCGATGCCTTTGGCGGATCGGCACCGTTGGCGGTGGCGGCCTATAATGCCGGGCCGGGCAATGTGCGGCGTTTCATCGCCCTGAACGGCCATCCGAACGACGGCGACATCATCGACTGGATCGAGAGCATCCCCTTTGCCGAGACGCGCAATTATGTGCAGCGGGTGCTGGAGAACGCCGTGGTCTATGAAAGCCTGTATCCGGCGCGGGCGGTGACGAAGGGCCCCAACCGGCTGAGCGAATGGCTGGGCAAGGCCACGCCGGGGTGATTCCCCCTCCATTGCCGGGAGGGGAGCCGATCAAACCAGCCGCTTCCCCAGCGACTGTTCCGCAATCGCCACCAGCCCGGCATCCGGCTCCGGCCAGTTGAGGTCAACACCGGCCCCCAGCGCCTCGCAGATCAGCTCCAGGCTGCGCACCCGCGCCCATTTCTTGTCGTCCGCCGCCACCACATGCCAGGGCGCGGTGGCAGGTGAACAGTGGGCAAACATGTCGTGATAGGCCGCCATGTAATCGGCGCGGCGTGACCGGTTGTGATAATCATCCGGGCCGGTCTTCCAGCGTTTCCAGGGGGTTTTCAGCCGTTCTTCCAGCCGCTTGTCCTGCTCTTGCCTCGTGATGTGCAGGAAGATCTTCACCAGCCGCAGGCCATCGGCCTGCAACTGCGCCTCGAACTGGTTGATTTCGGCATAGGCAGCCCGCCAGCGCGGTTCGGGCGTGAAGCCGTCCACCCGCTCCACCAGCACCCGGCCATACCAGGTGCGATCGAACACGGCGATTTCGCGGGCGCCGGGCAGCCGCTGCCAGAAACGCCACAGATAATGGCGCGCCGCCTCTTCCTTCGATGGCGCCGCGATTGGCCACACCTTGCAGTAACGCGGATCAAGGGTGGCGTTCATGCGGGTGACCAGCCCGCCCTTCCCCGCCGCATCCCAGCCCTCGATGGCAACGATGCCCTTCAGCCCGTGCGCGATATAGGCGGCCTGGATCAGCTCAAGCCGGTGCTGCAACGCCTCCAGCCGGGATTCATATTCGGTGCGCGGCAGATCATGATCGGTTTCGAAATCGGCGAGATTCAGCGCGGCCATGGGAGACACACTAAGCGGTTCGCGCGCCGCGGCAAGGCCGCGTCGTGACGTCGAAGCGGTTCGACTGGCCTGGGCGGGCCAGTCGTCCGCCCGGCCGCGCTTGCGCCTGTCGGCGCGCAGCACACGCGCTCGCGCCGCTGCGCGTCAATCCACAATCCGGATATGCAGTTCCCGCAGCTGCTTCATCGTCACCGGGGCCGGTGCGTTCATCATCAGGTCCTCGGCCTTCTGCGTCATCGGGAAGACGATGACTTCGCGGATGTTCGGCTCATCCGCGATCAGCATCACCATGCGATCGACGCCCGGCGCCGAACCGCCGTGCGGCGGTGCGCCAAACTTGAAGGCGTTGATCATGCCGGAGAAATTGGCATCCACCTGCTCGCGCGTGTAGCCGGCGATTTCGAACGCCTTGTACATGATGTCGGGGCGGTGGTTGCGGATGGCGCCGGACGAAAGCTCCACGCCATTGCAGACGATGTCGTACTGGAACGCCTTGATCGTCAGCGGGTCCTGGGTTTCCAGCGCTTCCAGTTCGCCCTGCGGCATGCTGAACGGGTTGTGGCTGAAATCGATCTTCCTGGCGTCCTCGTCATATTCGAACATCGGGAAATCGACGATCCAGCAGAATTTATAGGCGTTCTGTTCGATCAGGCCCAGTTCGGTGCCGATCCGCGTGCGCGCCAGGCCGGCCAGCTTCGCGGCGTCCTTCTCCTTGCCGGCGGCAAAGAAGCAGCCATCGTCCGGGCCAAGGCCCAGCGCGTCATAGAGCGCGATCATGCCGGCTTCGCCATGGTTCTTGGCGATGGGGCCGCCGAATTCGCCGCCCTTGCGCGTCACATAGCCCAGCCCGGCAAAGCCTTCGGCCTTGGCCCAGTCGTTCATGTCGTCGAAGAACTTGCGGCTCTTGTCCGCCGTGGCCGGCGCGGGAATGGCGCGCACGACACTGCCGGCCTCCACCATGCGGGCGAAGATGCCAAAGCCCGAACCGACGAATTGGCCCGACACGTCGCTGATGATCAGCGGGTTGCGCAGATCAGGCTTGTCGTTGCCGTATTTCAGCATCGATTCGGCATAGGGGATGCGCGGGAACGCCCCCTTTGTCACGCTCCACGGCGTGCGGCCGCCAAAGCCGGCGAATTCCTCGAACACGCCGGCCAGCACCGGTTCGATGGCAGCAAACACATCGTCCTGGGTGACAAAGCTCATCTCGAAATCGAGCTGGTAGAATTCGCCGGGTGAACGGTCGGCGCGGGCATCCTCGTCCCGGAAGCAGGGCGCGATCTGGAAGTAACGGTCAAAGCCCGCCACCATCAGCAACTGCTTGAACATCTGCGGGGCCTGGGGCAGCGCATAGAATTTGCCGGGGTGCACGCGGCTGGGCACCAGATAATCGCGCGCGCCTTCCGGACTGCTGGCGGTGAGGATCGGCGTCTGGAATTCGGTGAAGCCCTGATCGATCATGCGGCGGCGCAGCGAGGCGATCACGCCAGAGCGCAACAGGATATTCTGGTGCAGGCGTTCGCGCCGCAGATCGAGGAAGCGATATTTCAGGCGGATGTCTTCCGGATATTCGGCCTCGCCCGCCACCGGCATCGGCAGTTCATCGGCGGCCGATTGCACCTGGATCGCCTGCGCCCGCACCTCGATCTCGCCGGTGGGCAGGCGGGGGTTGATCGCACCGCCTTCGCGCAGCACCACCTCGCCCACGATCGTCACCACGGATTCGGCGCGCACCCGGTCGAGCACCGGAAAGGCCGGCGACGACGGGCCGGCGACAATCTGGGTGATGCCGAAATGATCGCGCAGATCGATGAACAGGACGCCGCCATGGTCGCGCTTGCGGTGGACCCAGCCCGACAATTTCACTGATCGGCCGGCATCGGCGCTGCGCAGCGCGGCGCAGTTGTGGGTGCGATAGGCGTGCATTTCCGGAGCTTCCAAAGGCTTTGTTCAAAGCCGGGGCTGACACACGTCATTCAGCACTTTGTCAAGCGGCGAGATTGGAGTAACGGGCGCCATGCACATCCATCCGCTGGTGACGGACACCGCGACGCTCGAAGCTCTTTGCGCCCGTTGGGCATCCGCCGATTTCATCGCGGTGGACACCGAATTCATGCGCGAGAGCACCTATTATCCCGATCTGTGCCTGGTGCAGGTGGCCTGCCCGAACGAGGCTGCGGCGATCGATCCCAAAAGCCCCGATCTCGATCTGGCCCCGCTGCTGCGCCTGCTGGTGGAAGAACCGGTGCTCAAGGTGTTCCACGCCGGCGGCCAGGATCTGGAAATCATCTACAACCTCACCGGCAAGACGCCGCAGCCCCTGTTCGATACCCAGATTGCCGCCATGGCGCTGGGGCTGGGCGAACAGATCGGCTATACCAATCTGGTCGCCGCCTATGCCAATATCCACATCGACAAGGGCGCCCGCTTCACCGATTGGGCGCGGCGGCCGCTGAATGATCGCCAGTTGGATTATGCCATTGGCGATGTCACCCATCTGGCCCGCATCTTTCCCAAGATGGTCGAAAAGCTGCGCCGCACCGGCCGCGGTGAATGGCTGGACGATGAAATGGCCCGCGCCGGCGACCCGGCCACTTATGCCAATGATCCGGAAAAGGCCTGGGAACGATTGCGCCTGCCCAGCCGCAAGGCCGATGTGCTGGGGCGACTGAAGGCGCTGGCGCGCTGGCGCGAACTGGAAGCGCAGGACAAGGATGTGCCGCGCGGCCGCATCGTGAAGGATGAAACGCTGGCTGATCTGGCCTCTTCCCCGCCCCGCACGCAAGCTGATCTGGCAAAGGTGCGCGGCCTGTCGGCGGCCTGGGCCGGCAATGCCATCGGTGCCAGGCTGATCGCTGCCCTGGATGCGGCCGAGCCGCTGGGCCCCCACGACATGCCGGCGCGCGAACCGCAACGGCCCGGCCTGTCATCGGAAGGCGCATTGATTGCCGATCTGCTGAAGCTGCTGCTGAAGATCCGCGCCAAGGAAGCCGGGGTTGCGCCACGCCTGATCGTGCGCGCCGACGATCTGGACGCGCTGGCCGCCGGCCAGCGCGACGGGCTGGGCATGCTGAACGGCTGGCGCCGCGACATCTTTGGTGCCGATGCGCTGGCGCTGGTCGAAGGCCGGCTGGGCTTTGCCGTTGCCGACGGCAAATTGAAGATGAGCCGGATCAGCGACTGAAGGCGAAACAGGCATTCCCACGCCAATATTCACCGATCGTCTGGCGGTTGATCAGCGTGGCCCTCACCAGCGGCGGTTCTCGGCGTCCTCCCCTTCACCCTTGTCACCGTCCTCGCCACCGGTTGCCGACGGTTTGGCAGCGGCGGATGGCAACGGGGTTTTCGTCAGCGGCTTGAGGCCGGCCGCCTTCAGGGCGGCGTTGGCGGCGGGCAGATCGGCCAGTGCGGCGTCCAGCGCGGCCAGCTGGGTGGCGAGTTTGGCCGACAGATCGGCGAAGACCAGCCGGGCACCCTCGGTCGGGGCAGCCTCCCCGCCTTCGACCACATTCAGCAGCGCGGCCAGCTTGTTGTTCAGCTTGATCGGGTAATTCAGCGGGTCCTGGCTGCTGCGGTTCTTCACCTGGTAGATCTCGCCCTCCACGGCCGCCAGCCTGCCCAGCAGGGCGGTAACGGTTGCCGGCAGCGGTTTGGCCTTGGCGTGGGCTTCGGCCTGGGCGCGGATGCCGCGGATCAGCAGCACCGCCTCGTTGGCGGACGAGACCTTCGCCGAAAGCTGTGACGCCAGGTCAAAGCGCGCCTGCAGATCGGCCTGCGAGACAGCCAGGCGCGGATCGGCGGTGATGGCAAAGCCCTGTTCCTGCGCCTTGCCGTCAACGATCAGCCGGGCGCGATAGGCGCCGGGCACCGCCATGATGCCGCGATTGGCGCCGGCCCACAGCACCATGCCGTCGAAGCCGGTATAGCCCTTGTGCCGCATGTTCCAGACAAAACGGTTCATGCCGGGCTTCATCGCGGCCGTGGTGACGGCGGGCGGGCGGCCGTCGAAATCATCATCATCATCGCCGCCGCCGGCTTCGGGCTTCTTGTCCTTTTCTTCCGCCTTGCCGTCGAAACGCTGGATCAGGCCGCCATCGGGGCCCAGGATTTCCAGCGCCAGCGACTTGGGGGCTGCCGCAAGATGATAATCGATGGCCACCCCGGCATCGACACCGCGCACAGCGGCGGCCGGCTGGAACAGGCGCGTGTCGTTGGCCATGCCCGGCTGCAACTGGCGCAGAAGGCTGATATTCTCCATCACCCAGAAACCGCGGCCATGGGTGGCGATCACCAGATCATGGCCCTTCACCGCGAGATCGGCGACCTCGACCGAAGGCAAATTGGCCTGCAGCGCCGCCCAGCTGGCACCGCCGTCAAAGCTCAACTTGACGCCGCGTTCGGTGCCCAGGAACAACAGGCCGGGCCGGCTGACATCCTCGCGGATGGAACGCACCATCTCGTCTCCCGCAAGGCCGGTGGTGATTGCCGTCCAGCTCTTGCCGTAATCGCTGGTCTTGAAGGCGATCGGGGCAAAATCATCGAGCAGGAAGCGGTGTGCCACGACATAGGCGGTGCCGGGCGTATGCGGTGAATCCTCGATCGTGGTGATCTTGGCATATTTCGGCATGGCCGGCGGGGTGATGTTGGCCCAGCTGGCACCGCCATCGCGGGTGATGTGCACGAGGCCATCATCGCTGCCGGCCCAGATCACGCCCTTTTCGAGCCGCGACGGGGCGAGCGCGAAGACCGTGGCATAGGTTTCAACGCCGGTCTGATCCAGCGTGATCGGGCCGCCCGACGGGCCCAGGGTGGCGGGATCGGCCAGCGTCAGGTCAGGGCTGATCTTCGTCCAGCTCTGGCCTTCGTCGCGGCTTTTCCAGACATGCTGGGAGGTGACATAGAGCGTGGCCGGATCGTGCGGATCGAACAGCACCGGGAAGGTCCACTGGAAGCGTTCGGCAATGTCGCCGGCGCTGTAGCCCATGGGATTGTCGGGCCGCACATTGATCACCCGCGATTTGCCGCTGGCATGATCATAACGGGTGAGCAGGCCGCCATAGCTGCCGGCATAGAAAATGTCGGGATTGCGGGGATCGGGCGCGACATAGCCACTTTCGCCGCCGCCCACGGCAATGCCATAGGCGCCGCCCAGCACATTCTTGTGGCCCCAGGCGCGCGACGGCACGCAGATGGTTGAATTGTCCTGCTGGCCGCCGCAGGCGAACCAGGGCTGATGCGCGGTCAGCGCCAGGCGATAGATTTGCGCGGTGGAAAAATTCTGCGCTGTCCAGCTGGTGCCGCCATTCACGCTGACATTGGCACCGCCATCATTGGCCTGCACCATGCGGGCATTGTTGTCGGCCGCGATCCACAGATCATGATTGTCGCCGTGCGGCACGCGGATCTTCTTGGGGAAGGTCTTGCCGCCATCGTCTGACCGGTGGAAATTGACGTTGAGGACATAGACGCGGTCCTTGTCCCTGGGATCGGCCACGATGCGGGTGTAATAAAAGGCGCGCTGGCGCAGATCACGGCTGTCGTTGCGCTTTTCCCAGGTCTTGCCGGCATCGTTGCTGGCATAGACACCGCCCGCGGCCTCATGCTCGATGATGGCATAGACGCGGTTTGAATCGACGGGGGACACGCTCACACCGATCTTGCCGATCAGGCCCTGCTGCGGCAGGCCGGGCGCGCGACTGATCTCGGCCCAGGTGACGCCGCCATCCACGCTCTTGAACAGGCCCGATCCCGGCCCGCCGCTGGACATGCCCCAAGGCTTGCGCCACGCCTCCCACAGGGCGGCATAGACGATATCGGGGTTGGCCGGATCGATGCTGATGTCCACTGCGCCGCTCTTGTCGTCGCGATAGAGCGTCTTCGTCCAGTTCTTGCCGCCATCGGTGGTGCGGAACAGGCCGCGATCGGCGTTGGGCGCGCCATAATGGCCAAAACCGCCCACCAGAACGGTGTCGCAATTCTTCGGATGGATGCGGACCCGGCTGAAATTGTGGACATTGGCCAGGCCGATCTTCGCCCAGCTCTTGCCGCCGTCGCTGGTTTTCCACACGCCGTTGCCGGGCAGCACATTGCCGCGCAACTGCGACTCGCCAGTGGTGGCATAGACGATATCGGGATTGGCCTCGCACACGGCAACGCCGCCAAAGGCGGCCGTGTCAACCTTGCCGTCGGTCATCGGCTGCCAGCTGGTGCCGCCATCGGTGGTTTTCCACAGGCCGCCACCGGTGGCGGCAAACCAATATTCATTGGGTCGCGCCACGCTGCCTGCGGCCGAAATCGAGCGGCCGCCGCGCGCCGGGCCGATGTTGCGCCATTTCAGGCCGGCGGTCATCGCCTCCAGCCCGGCCGGGGCCGGCGTGGCGGGTTCGGCTGCCATGGCACCGCTTGCCGCCAGCGCGATCAGGCTGGCCGTCCACAGACAAAAACGCATCGATTCGCTCCCCTTTTTGCCATGGTTAGCAGCCATGGTGTGGACAGCAAGCCGATCAGGCCACGGCGCGCAGCGGCCTGGCGGTGCCCAGGAAATCGCGGATCAGCGCCATCGTCTCATCGGCCTGGTTGACCAGAAACAGATGGCCACCGCCCTTGATCACCGCCAGCCGGGCATCGGGGATCAGGGTTTTCAGGATATGGCCATTGGCCAGCGGCACGATCTGATCATCATCGCCCATGATGATCAGCGTGGGGGCCGCCAGAAACGGCAGGAAGGGCGCGCTGGTCCAGCCGGCCATGGCGAACAGCTGGTTGAAATAGCCGCGCATGCTGGGCGGCTTGATGCGGCTGGCATGGCCATCCGCGCCGCCGCCGCTGCCGCCATAGAGCGTCTGGAAATTCTTCAGCATGTAATCGGGATCAACATAACGGCGCGGATCGGCCATTTTCGAAAGCGCGGCCAGCTTGCCCGGCACCATCAGCATCCCGGCCGAGGTGGCGGCCAGGATCAATTGCCCGGTTCGGTTGCCATATTGCAGGGCAAATTGCTGGGCCATGCCGCCGCCCCAGCTCACGCCCATCACGTCCACGCGATCATGGCCATAATCGCTGATGATCCGTTCGGCGATGCGCGCGATCATCCAGGGGCGGTAGGGCAGCAGCGGATCGGGCGACAGGCCCACGCCCGGCATGTCGAAGGTGATGACCTCGCGGTCATCCAGCCGCTCCGGCATGGGCGCCATGATCTCGATATTGGCGCCGATGCCGTTGAAGAACAGCAGCGGCCGGTGCGTTGCCGTCCCGTTCGGCCGCCAGCGCGCCACCCGCAGGGTACGGCCATCCACCTGTTTCAGTTCGAATTCGGGCTGGTGGCTGGCCATGATCGTCACCCTTCAATCAAATACATAGGTGCCGGGGGCCTTGGCCCCGGGCGGGTGGGCCGGGTTGCCCAGTGCGGCCGGAGCGGGCTTTTCCGCGCCCGACCGTTCCTTCAGCCAGCCGGCCCACATCGGCCACCAGCTGCCGGCAAATTCCTCGGCCTGTTTCAGCCATTGTTCCGGGGCAGGCGGCGGCGTCTTGCCGGGGCTGCGATAATATTTGGCCTTGGGGTTGCCCGGCGGGTTCACGATGGCCTGGATATGGCCGGAATGCGACAGCACGAAATCGATGTTCTTCGATCCGAACAACTGGGTGGAACGGTAACAGGCCTTCCACGGGGTGATATGATCGGTCACGCCAGCCAGCATGAATATGTCGCAATCGACCTGGCTGATATCCACCGGGTGATCGGCCAGATTGGACTGGCCGTGGTTCACGAACGGCTGTTCCTCGTAAATCCGCAGATAATCCGAATGCAGCGCCGCAGTCAGGTTGGTGCTGTCGTTGTTCCAGAACAGGATGTCGAACGCCGGCGGGTCTTCGCCGTGCAGATAATTGTTCACCACATAATTCCACACCAGATCATTGGGGCGCAGCCAGGCGAACATGCGGCTGAGCGAACTGCCTTCCAATATGCCCTTCTTGGCCGAACGCTCGCGCGCCAGCTTGATGCCATGATCGGAAACCAGCGCGCCCACTTCACTGTCGTCGCGCTTGGGATGCAGCACGCACACCATCAGCGTGGCCGAATGCACGCGATTGTCACCCCGCGCCTTCAGCTTCGACAACAGTGTGGCCAGCGTGATGCCGCCCGAACAGCCGCCCGAAAGATTGACCTTGTCGCTGCCGGTGATGGCGCACACCACGTCGATGGCGGCGATGATCTCGTTCACATAATCGTTCAGACCCCAGTCGCGGTGCTCGATCGTGGGGTTGCGCCAGCTGATCAGGAAGGGCTGCAACCCTTGCGACAGCTGGAACCGGATCATGCTCTTGTCCGGCGTCAGATCGTTCAGATAGGCCTTGTTGATCTGCGGCGGGATCACCAGCAGCGGGATTTCGTGCACCTGATCGGTGGTTGGCTGATACTGGATCAGCTCCATCATCGGGGTGGTGTGAACCACGGCACCGGGCTGGATGGCGATATTCTCGCCAATCTTGAACGGCTTCTTGTCAACCTGGGAGACGATGCCATCATTGTTGACGATATCGTCATAGGCGTTCTTCAGGCCCTTGATCAGCGACTGGCCACCGGTTTCGATCGCCTTCTTGATCGCCGACGGGTTGCCGGCCAACGTGTTGGACGGGGCGAGCGAATCCATGATCATCGCCGAAACGAAATTGGCGCGGCTGCGTTCCAGCTCGTCCACCTGCATGTCGGCCACCCAGTTCTTCACCGCCTTCTGGCTGGCAAGATAATATTGCATGCTCATGCGGAACAGCGGATTGGCCCCCCAGGCCGGATCGGTGAAACGCCGGTCCTTGGGATCGGGTGCAAGGCTGGATTTCATCGTGACGATATCCGCCACGTCGCCCGTGAACGCCTTCATGTGCTTGAACGTGTTGGCCGGATTGCCCGCGGTTTCGCGCAGCATCATCGTCACGGCGCCCAATATGTCCTCGCGCGCGATGCCAACGATCGGGTTCAGCCCGGCCCCGGCCTTCACGCCCAGATCATCGGCGCCGCCCAGATCGACGCCCTGCTTGCCGGCCGGCTTTTTTGCCACAGGCTATCCCTTCCCCAGAAAATGCGCCGCTGCACGCTGTGCGCAATATTTTGATCACATTTGTGCGCTTTTGCAGGCCCGGTCAATGCCGACAGCCGCCGCAACAGCCTGTTGACTTGCCGGCACGGCCATGGCGTTGCCCGGCCATGACCAGCCCGCGCCCTGCCCCCGTCCCAGCGCTTGCGCCCGGCAATTGCGCGCCCCTGCTGCTGGATGTCAGCCGCATGGTGTGGCGGCGCTGGGCCGGCGTGCGCCCCACCGGCATCGATCGCATCTGCCTGGCCTGGCAGCTGCATTACAGTGCCCAGAGCCAGGCGACGCTGGTGCACCAGCGCGTGCAGACCATCCTGTCACAGGCGGCTTCCCAATCCCTGTTTCACCTGCTGGCCGAAGACAGCCCGCGCGGCCACTTCCGCCGCCGCTTCATCGGCTGGGCGCTGCGCCATGCTGGCACGCTGCTGCGGCCATTGCCGGGGGGTGGACGGCTGTGGCTGAATGTGGGCCACACCGGGCTGAACCTGCCGGGGCTGGCCGATTGGGTGGCAGCGGCGGGCCTGCGCCCGGTGCTGATGCTGCACGACATCATCCCCATCACCCATCCCCAGCATTGCCGCGAGGGCGAAGCGGCCCGGCACGGCGAGCGGGTGGCGATGATGCTGCGCATCGCCCATGCCGTGATCGGCAACAGCCAGGATACGCTTGACACGCTCTCCGCCCATGCCGCCACCACCGGCCAGCGCTTGCCGGCCAACCGACTGGCGGTGTGGCCGGGCACGCCGCACCTGGGCCGGCCGGCCGGCGGGCCGGCACCAGACACGGACGATTTCATCATCCTGGGCACCATCGAGGGCCGCAAGAATCATCTCCTGCTGCTGGATGTGTGGGAACGGCTGGTGGCCGCCCAGGGCCAGGCCGCGCCCCGGCTGGTGATCATCGGCCGGCGCGGCTGGGCCTGCGATGCGGTGTTGGCCCGGCTGGCCGCCGGCGGCTTTGCCGGCCGGGTGGAAGAAACCGGGCCGCTCAGCGATGATGCCATCGCGGCCCGGCTGGCCGGCGCCCGCGCGCTGCTGTTCCCCAGTTTTGCCGAAGGCTATGGCTTGCCGCTGGTGGAGGCGCTGGCCGCAGGCGTGCCGGTGATCGCCAGCGATCTGACCGTGTTTCGCGAAATCGGTCAGGGCGTGCCCGATCTGTTGCCGCCCGATGATGTGGACGGCTGGGCCGATGCCATCATGGCCTATGCCGCCCCCGCCAGCCCGGCCCGCGCCGCACAACTGGCCCGCATGGCCCGCTTTCACGCCCCCGACTGGCCAGGCCATTTCGCCGCGGTGGATGCGTTTCTGACGGGCCTGTGATGTCACCCCTGCGTTGATGGTGCCGGCTCCACGCCGGTGATGCGGCCGTGGACGAGATCCTGATAATCCTGTGCCAGTTGCAGCGTTTCTGCGCCCACCTGGAAATGCCAGGGGCCGATTTCGGCAAGCGGGGTCACTTCGGCGGCCGATCCGGTCAGGAACGCCTGGCTGAAGCTGCCCAGTTCTTCGGGCCAGATGGCGCGTTCCACCACGGGAATGCCGCGCCGGCGAGCCAGAGCGATGATGCTGCGCCGGGTGATGCCATCCAGGAAGCAATCCGGCGTGGGCGTGTGGAGCTGGCCATCCTTCCAGAAGAAGATGTTGGCCCCGGTGGCTTCGGCAACCTGGCCGCGCCAGTCCAGCATCAGCGCGTCATTATAGCCCTCGTTCTCCGCCTTGTGCTTGGACAGCGTGCAGATCATGTACAGACCGGCCGCCTTGGCGCGCACCGGCGCGGTATAGGGCGCCGGCCGCCGCCACGGGGCGATGTTCAGGCGCAGGCCCTGCTTGAGCGCCTCGGCGCCGAAATAGGCGCCCCATTCCCAGCAGGCGATGGCCAGATGCGGGCGGGTTTTCTGCGCCGAAACGCCCATCTGTTCGCTGCCGCGCCAGGCGATCGGGCGCACATAGGCATTGGTGAGGCCATTGGCCGCCAGCGTCGCGCGGCAGGCCGCATCAATCTCGGCCACGCTCCACGGCAGCGGGAAGCCCATGATCGCGGCCGAATCGATCAGCCGCTGCGAATGGGCCGACAGCGCATAGATATGCCCGCCATAAGCGCGCGCGCCTTCGAACACGGCGCTGGCATAATGCAGGCCGTGGGTGAGAATATGCACATTGGCCGCCCGCCAATCGACCAGCTGGCCATCCATCCAGATCTGGCCGTTGCGATCATCGAAGCCGGTATCCATGACGATGCCCTGTCCTGTTCATCTGCAATTTTCGGGCGAGGGACGGCGCAACGGCGTAACAAACATGCCCCTTTGGGGCGCGTGGCTGGCCGGTTGTTGCGTCACCCGCTTGCCATGGCATAGCCATTGTGCCAGATATGTCAACATGACTGTCCCAAATGTCATTCCAAACGGCAGCTTGGCGGCTTCGCAACTGCGCGTCACGCCGGCATCGCCGCTGTTCCTGCGCGAGGACGAGATCAGGCGCGGGATCGAATTGCTCTATTTCGGTTACACCGCCATGATTCGCGGCGCCGATGCCATATTGGACGCACAAGGCCTGGGCCGTGCCCACCATCGTGCGCTGTATTTCATTGCCCGCCGGTCGGGGTTGAGCGTGGGCGAACTGATCGGCCTGCTGGGCATCACCAAGCAGTCGCTGGGCCGGGTGCTGAGCGAATTGCAGGCCCGCGGCCTGGTTGAGCAAATGGTGGGAACGGCCGATCGACGCCAGCGCCTGCTGCGCCTGACCACCACGGGCGCGGCCATGGAAGCCCGGCTGTTTGCCGAGCTGGAACGATCGATGGCGCGTGGCTATGCCGAGGCAGGTCAGCAGGCCGTCAGCGGGTTCTGGGCGGTGCTGATGGGCCTGGTGCCGCCCGACGACCGGGCCCGCGTGGAGGCCCTGCAGGATTGATCAGCCCAGTTGGCGTGACCGCGCCGCTGCCGCCGCAACCACCTGTTCCATGAGCGGTGCCAGCGCCGGCATCAGCACCGACAGGCCGGCCGCCGTGGTGCCGCCCGGCGATGTCACCCGTTCGCGCAAGGCAGCGGCCGATGATGCGCCATCGTGGGCGGCGAGCGCGGCTGCACCGATCAAGGTCTGCCGCGCCAGCCGCATCGCCATGGCCGGGGCCAGGCCGGCGGCTTCGCCGGCGGCAGCCAGCGCCTCGATGAAGTGAAAGACATAGGCCGGGCCAGAGCCTGACAGGGCCGTGACGGCATCGAACTGGCCTTCTTCGGCCAGCCACACGGTCTGGCCCACCGGCTGGAACAGCGCTTCGGCCGCGCCCTGCACGATATCGCCGTCACGGGTGAACAGGGCCGTGGCCCCCTGCCCCACCGCCGCCGGTGTGTTGGGCATGGCGCGCACGATGCCGGCGCCGGGGAACAGCCGGGCCAGATCATCGGTGCGCACGCCGGCCATCACCGAGATGACGAGGGTGAGCGGCCCCAGCCGGCCGGCCAGCGGCAGCACCGCCTGCGCCCAGGCTTGCGGTTTCACGGCCAGCACGACGATATCGGGCTTGCCGCTGGCAGGCGGACGCGGCAGCGCCTCCACGCCTTGCGGCAGGCTGCGCGCGGCCGGATCGATCACCGCCACCGGCCCCAGCCCTTCATCCAGCCAGCGCCGCAGCAGCGCACCGCCCATGTTGCCACAGCCGATCAGCCAGATCGGCGCGTGCCCATCTGTCATTGCCTCAGGCTTCGCCAGCGGTTTCGAGCAGGGCCGACGCCAGCGCTTCGGCCGGCGCCTGGCCGGCCAGCAGCACCAGCTGGAACACCGGATAATAACGCTCGAACTCTTCCACCGCGGCATCGGTGAGGATTTCGGCCTGGGCCGCCGACAGATCGCCGCCATCGGCGGCATCATCATCGGCCAGCAGCGTGGCGTGCCGGAACAGGATGCAATCGTCGGACGACCACAGCTCGAAATGGCCCATCCACAATTGTTCGTTGATCAGGCCGATCACTTCATAGACGGCAGCGCGCTGCGCCGGCGCCACCGCCAGATCGCCGCGCGCAATGATCTGCAGCACCCGGTCCTCTCCCCGCCACAGGGCGCGCAGCTGATAGGTCGTCCAGCCGCCCTTGACGGTGGTGATGATCTCTTCATCGCCCAGCCGTTCCGATGCCCAGCCATTGGCATCGAACAGCTGTTCGAGCAGATCGATCGGGGCCGGTTCAGCGCCGGCGTATTGCATGTCGGGAAAGCTCATCGCGCCGCTCCCTTACAGTGGTGCCGGCAGGCTGGGCAAGCCTTGCCGATTCGGCAAGGGGCCGCTGTGCACAAAGCTGTGGATATCAATCCGCCCGGCTGGCAGCGATCTGGGCCTTGAGTGCAGCGACTTCGGCCTTCAGCTGTTCCACCGCTTCGCGCGCGGCCATGGCCGTGGCCTTCACCGCATCGAATTCGTCGCGGCTGATGTCGGCCGCGCCCACGAAATCCTTCATGCGGTCGCGCGCGGCCTCGGAAAGCTCCTTGCCGGCGCCTGCCAGCGTGCCCATCGCGGCGGTGGCGACCTTTGACAGGTCTTCGAACAGCTTGTTGTCATTCTGCATGGGTCAAAGTCCGATCGGCATGGCATCGGCCATGGGGTTGAGCACAAGGATGGCGATATTCAACGCGGTAGCAAAGCACAACCACGCCAGATAGGGCAGCAACAGCCACGCCGCCAGCCGGTTGACGCGGGCAAAGGCCCAGCTGGTGGCCAGCGCCACCAGCAGCATGACGATGATGATGCCCAGCGCCGCGCTGATCATGTGCAGCTTGAAGAACAGCGGACTCCAGCACAGGTTGATGGCAAGGCCCAGGGCGAACAGGCCGATGGCCAGCGGCTTGCCGCGTGCATCGCGCGTGCCCCACACCATCGCCACGGCCACGCCGATCAGCGTGTACAGGATCGCCCAGGCGATGCCGAACAGCGGCCCCGGCGGCTGGAAGACGGGCAGGGTGAGCGACTGGTACCAGGGGTTGGCATCGGTGGATCCGGAAAGGCGCGCGGCCAACCCGCCAGCCGCGACGATGCCCGGCACCGCCACCAGTGCGGCGCGCACGAAGCTGCCGGTGGAAAACCACGGCGGCGGCGCGAGATCGGCAGAATCGGCAACGGACATCGTCGCTGGTGTAGCGGCTTTGGCGGCGCTCTGCCATCCCGCCGGCCCGGCCGTGGATGCCGCAGCCCAAGGGGTGGCGCGGGGCGGGCGGCAGCGCTACAGCTTGGCCATGCTCACGCGCCGCACCCTGATCGCATCGGCCCTGGCCGCGCCCGCCGCCGCCCAGGTTGATCTGGGCTTTGCCGACAATGGCCTGCGCCCCATCACACGCGCCTTCCCGCAAAAGGCGGAAATGATCCTGCAACGATCATCGCCGCCGCTGCTGGAAACGCCGTTGAGCGTGTTCGACGCCGATGATTTCACCCCGAACGACCGGTTTTTCGTGCGCTGGCACTATCCCTTCCCGACCCGCATCGATCCGGCCCAGCACCGGCTGTGCATCAGCGGCCATGTCGGCAGGCCGCTGTCGCTGTCGCTGGCCGATCTGGCCCGGCTGCCGCGCGTGGCGATTGCGGCGGTGAACCAGTGCGCCGGCAATGGCCGCGGCCTGTTCGCGCCGCGTGTGGCCGGCGCGCAATGGGGCAATGGCGCCATGGGCAATGCGCTGTGGGAAGGTGTGCGCCTGAAAGACGTGCTGGCTTTGGCCGGGGTGAAGGCCGGCGCGGTGGCGGTGCGCTGCGGCGGGCTGGATGCGCCCATCGCGCAAACAGCCCCGGATTTCGAGAAATCCCTGCCCATCGATCACGCGCTGTCCGATGATGTGATGATCGCCTGGGCGATGAACGGGCAACCGCTGCCGCTGCTGAACGGCTTTCCGCTGCGGCTGGTGGTGCCCGGCTGGTATTCAACCTATTGGGTGAAGATGCTCGATCATATCGAGGTGCTGGCCAAGCCCGACGATGGTTACTGGATGGCACGTGCCTATCTGCAGCCGGCCAATGCGCTGGCCGATATCGCGCCGGATGCGCCGCCCGGCCCGCGCGTGCCCGTCACCACCATGCGCCCGCGCGCGCTGATCACCAACATCACCAGCGGCGCGAAACTGCCGGCGCGACCCTTCACCCCGGTGCAGGGCGTGGCGCTGGGCGGCGATCATGGCGTGACGGCGGTTGAACTTTCGGCCGATGGTGGCCGGCACTGGCTGCCGGCGCAGCTTGGCCCCGATCATGGCCGTTACAGCTTTCGCCGCTTTCGCAGCGCGCTGGCGTTGCCGCCGGGCCGCCATGCCATCCTGGCCCGCGCCCGCAATGCCGCCGGGGTGGAACAGCCGCTGGTGCAGAACTGGAACCCCAGCGGTTACAACCGCGCCGGCATCGAACCGGTGCGCATGGAGATATTGTGATGCGCCTGATCCTGCCGCTGGCCGCGGTCGCCCTGATCGCGGCCGCCCCGCCCAGCCGGCCACTGGCCGTCACCCTGTCCGATGCCGAAGGCCTGCTGCCCGAACGCTATGGCGTGTCGGCCGATGCCGCCAACGCCAATTGCCTGGCCTGCCATTCGGCCGCGATGATCACCGCCCAGCCGCGGCTTTCCCGCGTGCAATGGGGCGAAACCATCGCCAAGATGCGCAATGTCTATGGCGCGCCGATTGATCCTTCGGACGACAAGGCGATCCTGGATTGGCTTGTCGCTGATTGACCTTGGCGGCCCCCGCCCGCTACAGCCGCAGCCGTGAGCAAGCCCCTCTCCTTCCAGTCGATGATCCTTGCGCTCCAGGGCTATTGGGGCAGCCATGGCTGCGTGATCCTGCAACCCCATGATCTGGAGGTGGGCGCCGGCACCTTCCACCCCGCCACCACGCTGCGCAGCCTGGGCCCCGATCACTGGAACGCCTGTTATGTGCAGCCCAGCCGCCGGCCTTCGGATGGCCGCTATGGCGAAAACCCCAATCGCCTGCAGCATTATTACCAGTTCCAGGTGATCCTGAAACCCAGCCCGCCCGATCTGATCGGCCTGTATCTGGGCAGCCTGGATGCCATCGGCATCGACCGCGCCCGGCACGACATCCGCTTTGTCGAGGATGATTGGGAAAGCCCCACGCTGGGCGCCTGGGGCCTGGGCTGGGAAGTGTGGTGCGACGGGATGGAGGTGAGCCAGTTCACCTATTTCCAGCAGGTGGCCGGCCATGATTGCGCGCCGGTGGCCGGCGAGCTGACCTATGGGCTGGAACGGCTGGCCATGTATATCCAGGGCGTCGAGAGCATTTATGACCTGGCCTACAACGATGCCGGCGTTACCTATGGCGACGTGTTCCTGAAGAACGAACAGCAGTTCAGCGCCTATAATTTCGAGGCGGCCAACACCGAACGATTGTTCCAGCATTTCAAGGATGTGAGCGAGGAATGCCGGGCGCTTGCCAGCCGTGGCCTGCCACTGCCGGCCTATGATCAGGCGATCAAGGCCAGCCATATCTTCAACCTGCTCAACGCCCGCGGCGTGATCAGCGTGGCCGAACGCCAGGCCTATATCGGCCGGGTGCGCGATCTGGTGAAGGCCGTGGCCGATGTGTGGGTGGAGCAGGTCAAGTGAAGTTCCTCCTCGAACTCCAATCGGAAGAGATTCCGGCCCGCATGCAGGCGGCTGCGGCAGATCAACTGCGCACGCGCCTTGTCGATGCCCTGAAGGCCGCTGGCCTGGCGCATGGTGCGGTGACGGCGGACGCCACGCCGCGCCGCCTGTGGTTGATTGCCGACGATGTGGCCACCGCATCGCAAGGCAGCGCCGAGGAGGTGAAGGGCCCGGCCGCGACCGCGCCTGCGCAGGCCATCGAAGGCTTTCTGAAGAAGACCGGCCTTTCCCGCGAGCAACTGGAGGAGCGTGAGACGCCCAAGGGCGTGGTGCTGTTTGCCGTGATCCGCCGCGAAGGGCAGACGGCGGCGGCGATCCTGGCGGAAGCCATCCCGCAGATCGTCCGCGATTTCGCCTGGCCCAAATCCATGCGCTGGGGGGCGGCCAGCCAGTCCACCGCCAGCTCGCGCTGGGTACGGCCATTGACCGGCATCGTCGCCCTGCTGGATGGCGATGTGGTGCCGAGCAGCGTTCATGGCATTGCTTCGGGCCGGGACACGCGCGGCCACCGCATCCACGCGCCTTCGCCATTGGCGATCACCAGCGCCGCCACCTATGCCGATCAGTTGCGGGCCGCCCATGTGCTGATTTCAAGTGCGAAGCGCCAGCAGATCATTGCGTCGCGCGCGGCTGAACTGGCCGCCGGGGCCGGCCTGGCGCTGATTCCCGATGCCGGGCTGGTGGCGGAAAATGCCGGGCTCACCGAATGGCCGGTGCCGCTGCTGGGGCGGTTTGATCCGGATTTCCTGAGCGTGCCGCGTGAGGTGATCGTGCTGACCATGCGCACCAACCAGAAATATTTCGCGCTGGCGGATGGGGCGGGCGCGCTCGCCCCGGCCTTCATCTGTGTCGCCAATCTGGAGGCGACGGACGGCGGCGCCGCCATCGTGAACGGCAACCAGCGCGTGCTGTCGGCGCGGCTGTCGGATGCGCGCTTCTTCTGGGAACAGGATCTGACCGCCGTGAAGGCCAACGGGCTGGACGGCTTCCTGCCCAAATTGTCTGACATCGTGTTCCACGAGAAACTAGGCACGCTGGCCGACAAGGTCGAGCGGGTGGCGGACCTCGCGCGCTGGCTGTGCGAAAGCGGTGCGGTACCGGCCGACCCGGCGCTCGCTGAAAAGGCGGCGCGGCTGGCCAAGGCCGATCTGGTGTCGGCCACGGTGAGCGAGTTCCCGGAAGTGCAGGGCATCATCGGCCGCTATCTGGCGCTGGTCATCGGAGAGGATGCGGCCGTGGCCGACGCATTGCGCGATCATTACAAGCCGGTGGGGCAGAGCGATGACGTGCCGACAGCGCCGGTGAGCGTGGCGGTGGCCTTGGCTGACAAGCTGGATACGCTGGTTGGGTTTTTCCGCGAAAACATGCCGCCGACTGGCTCAAAAGACCCGTTTGCGCTGCGCCGTCAGGCGCTGGGCGTGTTGTCGATCCTGCAAGCCGCCGATATCCGCCTGCCGCTGCGCCGGCTGTTCGGCGAAGGGGCCACGGCAGACCAACTGATGGACTTCTTCGCCGATCGCCTGAAAGTCCAGCAGCGCGAAGCCGGCGTGCGGCACGACCTGATCGATGCGGTGTTCGCGCTTGGCGGAGAGGACGACCTTGTCCGCCTGCTCGCCCGTGTGAAGGCGTTGCAGGCGTTTGTGGAAACCGAGGACGGCACCAATCTGCTGGCCGGTTACAAGCGCGCGGCGAATATCTTGAAGGCGGCGGAGAAGGATTCTCCCCTCCCCTTCAGGGGAGGGGTCGGGGGTGGGGCCGTGGGCGCTGGGGGTGACTTCCCCACCCCCAGCCCCTCCCCTGAAGGGGAGGGAAGCGAGTTGGCCCTCGCCGCCGCCCTCGATGCCGCCTTGCCGCAGGCCAAGGCCGCCGTGGCGGATGAACGCTTCGCCGATGCCATGGCGGCGCTGGCCGCGCTGCGCGGGCCGGTGGATGGATTTTTCGAAGGCGTGATGGTCAACGATCCCGATCCGGCCATCCGGGCGCGGCGTTTGGCCCTGCTGGCGCGGTTCCGGGATGCCGTGCATGGCGTGGCGGATTTTTCACGTATCGAAGGCTGAACCGCAGCCGTCATAGGCTATGACCAACGCGCGGGCGAACATCAGAGTGAACGGGATCGAGGGGCAGATGACCAAGTCAGTCTTCAAGTTCGGCGGCGGCACGGCCGAGGGCGATGCCCGCCAGAAGGAACTGCTGGGTGGCAAGGGCGCCAATCTGGCCGAAATGGCCGGCATCGGCCTGCCGGTGCCCCCCGGCCTCACCATCGCCACCCATGTCTGCGCCGCTTACTATGACGCCGGCGGCCGCCTGCCCGATGATGTGCAGGCGCAGGTGCTGGACGCGCTGGCCTTTGTGGAAGGCGTGACGGCCAAGCGTTTTGGCGATGCGGCCAATCCGCTGCTGGTGTCCGTGCGGTCGGGCGCGCGCGTGTCGATGCCGGGCATGATGGACACGGTGCTGAACCTGGGCCTGAATGACGTGACCGTGCAGGGCCTTGCCACCGCATCCGGCAACGCCCGCTTCGCGTGGGATTCTTATCGCCGCTTCATCCAGATGTATGGCGATGTGGTGCTGGGCCTCGATCATTATCTGTTCGAAGACGCGCTGGAAATCGCCAAGGAAGACAAGGGCGTGACGCAGGACACCGGCCTGGATGCCGAAGATCTGCAGGCGCTGGTGGGCCGCTACATGGCCATTGTCGAAGCCGCGCTGGGCCGGCCCTTCCCGCAGGATCCGCACGAGCAATTGTGGGGCGCCATCGGCGCGGTGTTCGGTTCGTGGCGCAGCGACCGGGCGCGCACCTATCGCCGGCTGAACGATATTCCCGAAAGCTGGGGCACGGCCGTGAACGTGCAGGCCATGGTGTTCGGCAATCTGGGTGACACATCGGCCACCGGCGTTGCCTTCACCCGCGATCCCAGCACCGGCGAAAAGGCCTGGTACGGCGAATATCTGATCAATGCCCAGGGCGAAGACGTGGTGGCCGGCATCCGCACGCCGCAATATCTCACGCAGATTGCCCGCGAAAAGGCCGGGGCCAGGGCGGCTTCGATGGAAGAGGCGATGCCGGTGGTATTCGCCGAGCTGGGCCGCACCTTCGATCTGCTGGAAGGCCATTATCGCGACATGCAGGATATCGAATTCACCGTGGAAGAGGGCCGGCTGTGGATGCTGCAGACCCGCGCCGGCAAGCGCACCGCCAGGGCCGCGCTGAAGATCGCGGTGGACATGGTGGCCGAAGCGCTGATTTCCGAAGCCGAAGCCGTGGCCCGGGTGGACGCCGCCGCGCTTGACCAGCTGCTGCATCCCACGCTTGATCCAAAGGCCCCGCGCGACATCATCACCCGCGGCCTGCCGGCCAGCCCCGGTGCCGCCAGCGGCGCCGTGGTGTTCGACAGCGACACCGCCGAGCAGAAGGCCCGCGCCGGTGAAGCGGTGATCCTGGTGCGCACCGAAACCAGCCCGGAAGATATTCACGGCATGCACGCCGCGCGCGGCATATTGACGGCGCGCGGCGGCATGACCAGCCACGCCGCCGTGGTGGCGCGCGGCATGGGCCGCCCCTGCGTGTCGGGCGCGGGCAGCATCAGCATCGACATGGCCACTCGCACGATGAATTGCGGCGGCCGGCGCATTGCCGAAGGCGATCGCATCACCCTGGATGGCGCCACCGGCGATGTGATGCTGGGCGAAGTGGCGACGGTGGAACCCGATCTGTCGGGCGATTTCGGCGCGTTGATGGTGTGGGCCGACAAGCATCGCCGCCTGAAGGTGCGCACCAACGCCGAAACGCCGGAGGATTGCCGCGTGGCCCGCCAGTTTGGCGCCGAAGGCATCGGCCTGTGCCGAACCGAACATATGTTCTTCGAACCGGGCCGCATCACCGCGGTGCGCCGCATGATCCTGGCCGAGGACACGGCCGGTCGGGCGGCAGCGCTCGCCGAACTCCTGCCGGAACAGCGCATGGACTTTGCCGAGATTTTCCGGGTGATGGCCGGCCTGCCGGTGACGATCCGCCTGCTCGATCCGCCGCTGCACGAATTCCTGCCGCATGATGATGCGGGCTTTGCCGAAGTGGCCGCCGCCACTGGCCTGGCCGAAAGCCTGGTGCGCCGCCGCATCGGCGAACTGCACGAATTCAATCCCATGCTGGGCCATCGCGGTTGCCGGCTGGGCATCACCTACCCCGAAATCTATGCCATGCAGGCCCGCGCCATCTTTGAAGCGGCGGTGCTGGTGGCGCAGGAGACCGGCGAGGCGGTGGTGCCCGAAGTGATGGTGCCGCTGGTGGCCACCCCGCGCGAACTGGAAATCACCAAGGCGGTGATCGATGCCGAAGCGGCCAAGGTTTTCGCCAGCAGCGGCACCACCCTGGAATATCTGGTGGGCACCATGATCGAGCTGCCGCGCGCGGCCCTGCGCGCCGGCGAGATCGCGGCCCATGCCCAGTTCTTCAGCTTTGGCACCAATGATCTGACCCAGACGACGCTTGGCATCAGCCGCGATGATGCCGCCCGCTTCCTGGGCCCCTATGTGGAACAGGGCATCTATCCCAAGGACCCGTTTGTTTCGATCGACGAGGACGGCGTGGGCGAGCTGGTGGCGCTGGCGGCCGAACGGGGACGCGGCGCGAAGTCGGGCCTCAAGCTGGGCATCTGTGGTGAACATGGCGGCGATCCGGCCAGCATCGCCTTCTGCGAGCGGCTGGGCCTGGATTATGTCTCCTGTTCGCCTTATCGCGTGCCGATTGCCCGGCTGGCGGCGGCGCAGGCGGCGCTGAAGCGGGCCTAACGCCGCCAGATCCACCAGCCCGTGGCCAGGCCTGTGGCAAAGCCGGCCAGCACCCAGGCCCAGATTTCGGCGAACAGCGGCATCAACGCTCCTCCCACCGGGCGTCGATCACCAGCGGATGCCGTTTCAGCCGGGCGATGATGGCGGCGCGAGTGGCGGCATCGGCGGTGCCCGATACAAGGATGGTGCGCCCCGGATGCGGGCTGCCGGCGCGGAAGCTGATGCTGCCGTCCGTCACCTCTTCGTCGGCCAGCGCCATCTGCGCCCAGCCTGCCATGCGGCCCAGGATGGTGCGGCCCTCCACAAGGGCGGCCCCGCGTGCCAGCAGCACGGTGGCGGCCAGCCCGGTCAGCAATTTCAGGCCATTGTGCATGGGCCAGATCGCTACGCAAGCCGGCGGGGGCTGGCAAGGGCGGTGTGGGGCGGCTATGCCATGCGCCATGAATGATCACGCGCCCGAACCCGATGCCTGGCTGCGCCGGCACCGCCTGCCCGATGCCGCCTGGCAGAATTTCGTGCCGATGGCCGATGGCTGGCCGGTGCGGGTTGTGCATCTGCCGCCGCAGGGCAAGGGCCATGTATTGATCCTCACCGGCCGGGCCGATTTCGTGGAAAAATATGCCGAATTGCTGCACGATCTGGCCGATGCCGGCTGGGGCGCAACGATCTTCGATTGGCGCGGACAGGGCCTGTCGCGCCGGGTGGGCAAAACGCCCCAGCATGGGGCATCACCCGGCTTTGGCCTGTGGCTGCGCGATCTGGCGGCCATGATTGCCTGGGCCCAGGATCGCAGCGAGACGCCGATCATGGCCATGGCCCATTCGATGGGCGGGCATCTCTTGCTGCGCCATCTGGCCGGCGGCGGCGGCGGCATCGCCCGCGCCGTGCTGCTGGCACCGATGACCGGACTGCGCCTTGCCCCGCTGGGGCCGGGCCTGGGCCGGCTGCTGGTGGGCCTGCAGGTGCTGCGCGGCCATGGCGATGATTATGTGTGGGGCGGTGGCCCGTGGCAGCCCGGCCGTGCCGGCGAACAGCGCCAGCAATGGTTGACCAGCGACATCGAACGCTTTGGCGATGAAAGCTGGTGGGTCGGCAATCTGCCGTCCCTCGCCCTGGGCAGCGTCACCTGGGGCTGGCTGGATGATGCGTTTGCCAGCATCGCCGCCCTTGCCGCGCGCGGCCGGCCCGAAGCCATCACCACGCCGCTGCAATTCCAGATCCCGGCCCGCGATGGCCTGGTGGACAGCGCCGCCACCCGCCGCCTGGCCCGGCGCATTCCCGGCGCGCAATTGATCGAACATGCCGACGGCGCGCATGAACTGCTGCGCGAAGCCGATCCGCTGCGCGGCCAGGTGCTGGCCGCGGCGCTGGCCTTTCTGGACACGATCAGCCTGCCATGAGCGATTTCGACATTGCCATCATCGGGGCCGGCATTGCCGGTGCCAGCGCCGCCTGGGCCCTGCTGAAAGCGGCGCCGGCCCTGCGCGTTGCCCTGATCGAGATGGAGGATCGCCCCGGCTATCACACCACCGGGCGATCGGCGGCCTTCTGGGTGGAAAGCTATGGCGGGCCGGCCATCGTGCCGCTGTCGCGCGCCAGCCGCGATTTCTTTGGCGCACCGCCCGCCGGCTTTGGCCCGTTGCTCCAGCCCCGCCCGGCCCTGACCATCGAGGCCCCGGATGATCCGGGCGGGCTGGAGCGCATGGCCGCCGAATTTGACGACAGCGGCGCTGCCTATCGCTGGCTGGATGCGGGCCAGATGGCGGCGCTGTCCTCGGCCGCCATGCTGCGCCCCGAATGGAACCGCCGCGGACTGGTGGAGGATGATTGCCACGATATCGATGTGGCCGGCCTGCATCAGGGCTTCCTGCGCGGCTGTGGCGGCGCGCGCCCCACCTTGATCTGCAACGCGGCCGTGACGCGGCTGGATCGGCTGGCCGGCCGCTGGCGCATCACCACGGCGGCGGGCGAATTCAGCGCTGCCACCATCGTCAATGCCGCCGGGGCCTGGGCCGATCCGGTGGCGGCGCTGGCCGGCGCCGCGCCGCGTCGCATCCAGCCCTTGCGGCGCACCATGGCGGTGCTGCGGCTCGATCCGCCGCCGCCGGCCGATCTGATGGTGGTGATGGATGCCGCCGGCCGCTTCTATTTCAAGCCTGATGGCGGCCGGCTGTGGCTGTCCCCGCATGACGAGGTGCCCGATGTGCCGCACGATGTGCGCCCGGACGAGCTTGACCTCGCCATGGTGATCGACCGGTTCGAACAGGCGACCACTGTCAAGGTGCTGCGGCTGGAATCAAGCTGGGCCGGCCTCAGAAGCTTTGCGCCCGATCGCGCCCCTGTCTATGGCCCAGATGGCGGGGTGGATGGCCTGTTCTGGTGCGCCGGCCAGGGCGGGTTCGGCATCCAGACGGCGCCGGCCGCCGGTGAATTGTGCGCGGCACTGCTGCTGGGCACCACGCCGCCGCTTGATCCGGCGCCCTATCTGGCAACGCGGGCATTGTAACGGGCGAGGAATCCGGCCGCGAAATCACCCAGCCTGCCCGCAGCGATGGCGGTGCGCAAGCCAGCCATCAGTTGCTGATAAAAGCCGATGTTGTGCTGGGTCAGCAGCATGGCGCCCAGCATCTCGCCGGCCTTGATCAGATGGTGGAGATAGGCGCGGCTGACGGCCTCTGGCCCGTGGCAGACCGGGCACAGGCAATCGCCATCCAGCGGGCGCAGATCCTCGGCATGGGATGCGTTGCGCAGGTTCAATGGCCCATCATGGGTGAAGCCCTGGCCGTTGCGGCCCGACCGCGTGGGCAGCACGCAATCGAACATGTCCACCCCGCGGCACACGGCGCCCACGATGTCGTCCGGCTTGCCAACCCCCATCAGGTAACGCGGCGCGGTATCGGGCAGTTGATCGCAGGCATAATCCAGCACGCCGAACATCGCCGTCTGGCCTTCGCCCACCGCCAGCCCGCCAATGGCATAACCATCAAAGCCGATGGCGCGCAGCGCTGTCGCCGATTCGGCGCGCAGCCGTTCATCCAGCCCGCCCTGCTGGATGCCGAACAGCGCCGCACCCGCCGCATGATCGCCGCCGGCATCGAAGGCCGCCCGGCTGCGCGCCGCCCAGCGCATGGATCGCTGCATGGCGGCGTCCACCGCCTCACGCGGGGCGGGCAGCGCCACCAGTTCGTCAAAGGCCATGACGATGTCGCTGCCCAGCAGGCGCTGGATTTCCATCGATCGTTCCGGGCTCATCAGGTGCCGGCTGCCATCCAGATGGCTGGCAAAGGTCACGCCGTCCTCGCTGCTCCTGGTCAGGGCCGAAAGGCTCATCACCTGATAACCGCCGCTGTCGGTCAGGATCGGGCGGTTCCAGCCCATGAAGCGGTGCAGCCCGCCCAGCCGGGCAATGCGTTCGGCAGTGGGGCGCAGCATCAGATGATAGGTGTTGCCCAGGATGATGTCGGCCCCGGCAGCGCGCACCTCGTGGCTGCGCATCGCCTTCACCGTGGCCGCCGTGCCCACCGGCATGAACGCCGGCGTGCGGATCTCGCCGCGCCGCATGGCGATGGTGCCGGTGCGGGCCTGGCCGCAGCGGGCGTGGATGGAAAAGGCAAATCGCGTCATTGGCCGCGCATAGCCGCTGTGGCAAGGTTGCGCCACCATGCTTGGGTTTCTCCTCCTGCTGGCGGCCAGCGCCGCTGATCCGGCCAGCCTGCCGGCCGCCGGGCCGGCCGCCACCTGCCTGATCGTCGGGCGCCAGCTGGATTATCGCGTTGCGGCCCCGGATGTGCTGCTGGTGCGGGCCGGCGGGCGCTGGCACCGGTCGCGCCTGCCCGATGGCTGCCCGGCCTTGCAGCCAAACCGCATCGTGGTGCGGCGTGAGGCATCCCCGCGCGCCTGTGCCAATGACCTGTTCGAGGTGCGCGACAATTTCCGGCCCGATGAATTCGGTCTGTGCCGCTTTGGCCCGTTCGAGCCGCTGGCCCGGCCGCCTGCGAAATCGGGCCGGGCCGATCTGGCCGGCTTGAACCCCAGCGGGCCGGTGGTGGCCTGTCTGGAAGAAACCGGCCTGCAACTGGTGGTGACCGCCAGCCGCGACTGGCTGTTGCTGCGCCAGGGCCGGCAGGCGTTCCGGGCAGAACTGGCGGGCGGCTGCCCCGGCCTTGGCCAGGGCCGCATCCTGGCGCGGGCCAACACGCAAGGGCGGCTGTGCCGCAACGATCTGCTGGGCGTGATCGATCCGGTGGGCGGCATGAATTATGGCCAGTGCCGCATCGGCCGCATCGAGCCGGTGGCCATCCCCCGGGGCGCGCGCTTTTGAAGGCGCGGGTGGATCAATTGCTGGTGGCGCGTGGCCTGGTGGAAAGCCGGGCGCGGGCGCAGGCACTGATCATGGCCGGCCTGGTGTTTGCCGGTGAACGCAAGATCGCCAAATCGGGCGAGACGCTGGCTGACGATGCGCCGCTGGAGGTTCGCGGCAAGGACCATCCCTGGGTGTCGCGCGGCGGCATCAAGCTGGATCATGGCCTCACCCATTTTGGCTGGGCTGTCGCCGGCTGCGTGGCGATCGATGTCGGCAGTTCCACCGGCGGCTTCACCGATGTGCTGCTCACGCGCGGCGCGGTGCGGGTCTATGCGGTGGATTCGGGCACCAACCAGCTGGCGTGGAAACTGCGGCAGGATGCACGCGTGGTGGTGCTGGAACAATTGTCGGCGCGGCTGCTCACGGCCGAACATGTCCCGGAACCGGTTGATCTGATCGTCTGCGATGCCAGCTTCATCGCCCTGGCCAAGGTGCTGGCGGTGCCGTTGGGCCTTGCCAGGCCTGGCGCACGGCTGCTGGCCCTGATCAAGCCGCAGTTCGAGGCTGGCCGTGCCGATGTGGGCAAGGGCGGCGTGGTGCGCGATCCCGCCGTGCACGCCCGCGTGTGCGACGATGTGGCAGCCTGGCTGGGGGCTGAAGGCTGGCAGGTGGCCGGCATCACCCCCAGCCCGATCACCGGGCCAGAGGGCAATGTGGAATTCCTGATCGCCGCAGTGCGGCCCGGCGGCTGATCTCAGGCCCCGTGGAGGATGTGCATCACATCACCATCCTGCACCACATACTCCTTGCCTTCGGCGCGCAGCCGGCCGGCCTCCTTGGCCGCTGCCTCCCCGCCCAGCGTGACATAATCATCATAGGCGATGGTTTCGGCGCGGATGAACTTCTTTTCGAAATCGCCATGGATCTCGCCGGCGGCCTGCGGCGCGCGCGCGCCCAGTTTCACCGTCCAGGCCCGCGCCTCCTTGGGGCCCACGGTGAAGAAGGTGATCAGGCCCAGAAGTTCATAGGCGGCCCGCACCACGCGGGCGAGGCCGGTTTCGGCCAGCCCCAGGCTTTCCAGATATTCCTGCCGGTCGGCGGCGTCCATGGTGGCAATCTCGGCCTCGATGGCGGCCGATACCACCACCGCCTTGGCCCCGATGCCGGCCGCCATCCTGGCCACCGCGTCGCTCAGGGCGTTGCCGGTGGCGGCGCTGGCCTCCTCCACATTGCAGACATAGAGCACCGGCTTGGTGGTGAGCAGCTGGGCGTTCTTCAGGGCGCGGGCCTCTTCCTCGTCGCGCGGTTCGGCCAGCCGGGCCGGCTTGCCGGCCTTCAGCAGCTCCAGCGCCGGGGTCAGCGCCGCGACCTGCACCTTGGCCTCCTTGTCGCCCTGTGCGGCCTTCTTGGCCAGCGCCGGCAACCGCTTTTCCAGGCTTTCCAGATCGGCCAGCATCAATTCGGTTTCCACCGTTTCGGCATCCTCCACCGGATCGACGCGGCCGGCCACGTGCGTCACATCATCATCGATGAAGCAGCGCAGCACATGGGCGATGGCATCGGTTTCGCGGATGTTGGCCAGAAACTGGTTGCCCAGGCCTTCGCCCTTGCTGGCGCCCTTCACCAGGCCGGCGATATCGGTGAAGCCCAGCTGGGTTTCGATGATCTTCTGGGATTTGGCGATGGCGGCCAGCCTGTCGATGCGCGGGTCCGGCACCGCCACATTGCCCACGTTCGGTTCGATCGTGCAGAACGGATAATTGGCCGCCTGCGCCGCGGCCGTCTGCGTCAGCGCATTGAACAGGGTGGATTTGCCCACATTGGGCAGGCCGACGATACCGACGCGGATGGGCATTTCAGTCTTTCCGATGGAAAATGGTTGGCGCGGCTTCTAATGCGCCGGCTTCAACCCTGCAACCGCAGCGCAAGATCAGACAGGTAGCGCGGCTCGTCCCCGGCCAGCAGCGTGGGCAGTTCATCGGCCATGATGCCGATCAGATCGGCCAGCGGCTCCATCTCTCCTCGTGCGAAATTGCCCAGCACATGGCCCGTCACCCGATCCTTGTGGCCGGGATGCCCGATGCCGATGCGCACGCGCCGCCAATCGGGGCCCAGATGCGCATCGATGGAACGGATGCCGTTGTGCCCGGCCGCGCCGCCGCCGTGCTTGATCTTCACCTTGAACGGCGCGAGATCCAGCTCGTCATAAAACACGCTCAGCGCCGTGGCCGGATCGGCCTTGTAGAAGCGCACCGCCTCGGCGACGCTGCGGCCGCTTTCGTTCATGAACGTGGCGGGTTTCAGCAGCAGCACCCTGGCCGGCCCGATGCGGCCTTCGGCGGCCAGCCCCTGAAAGCGGGGCTTGAACGGGCCGATGTTCCAGCGCGCCGCCATGGCATCCACGGCCATGAAGCCGATATTGTGCCGGTGCAGCGCATATTGCGCGCCGGGATTGCCCAGACCAACCAGGATGTGCATGGCGCTGCGCTACCCCTGAAACGGCAAGCGGGGCAAGGGATCGCTCCCCCGCCCCGCCAGATTGACTTCGCCAGCAAGGATCAGGCGTTGGTGTCGCCCGCGTCGCTGATCATGCCCTTGGGGGCAACGATCGTGGCGATGGTCAGGCCGGTTTCGCGGCCGTGCGGCTTCACGCCAGCCGGCAGCTTCACATCGGCGATGTGGATCGAGGCGCCAACCTGCAGGCCGGCCAGGCTGATGGTGACATCATCCGGGATGGCATCGGGGGCGCAATCCAGCTTCAGTTCGTGCGCCACGATGTTCAGCATCGCGCCCTGCTTGATCGCCGAAAGTTCCTGATCGACGAAATGCACCGGCACGGTGACGGTGACGACTTCATTGCCGGTCAGGCGCAGGAAATCGACATGGATCGGACGATCCGAAACCGGGTGGAAGGCCACGTCGCGCGGCAGGGTGCGGATGGTGGCGCCATCCAGTTCCAGTTCGACGATGGCGTTCATGAAATGGCCAGTGTGCAACTGGCGCATGAGGATCTTTTCCTCGACATGGATGGTGGTCGCAGCTTCGCCAGCACCATAGATCACGGCCGGGACACGGCCTTCGCGGCGGATCGCACGGGAGGCTCCCTTGCCTGCCTTGGCGCGAAGTTCAGCCGCGAGCTTGAAAGTTTCGCTCATTGCTCGCTCCTGATTGGAAAGATCGCACGGCCGCCCCCGCCTCCAGGGATGCGAAAATGGCGGCAGCCGTGCGAAGCGGCGCGCATAGGCGATCAGCGCCGCTTTGGCAAGCGCCGGCGGTTCAGGGCAGCGGATTGTCGGTGAAGCTCTCGATCTTCAAGCTGCCGCCCTCTTCGCGCAGCACGAACAGTTCCGATACCGGGCCCTTTTCATATTTCGCGGCCCAGGCCAGCGTGGTGCGACCATCCTCGGCCGAAATGCCGGCCAGTTCACCGCCCTGATAGCGGCCATGGCGGTCGATCAGATTGCCGAAGGCCCGCGCCGTGCCGATGCCGGGGCGCAGGGCCCGCGCGTCCTTCGTCAACAGCGCATCGATGGCCGGCCAGTCCCCGGCGTTCAGGGCGGCGTGGAACCGGTCCACCACCGCATGTGCGGCCTTTTCATCCACGCCCGAACAGGCGCTGATCAGCGCCGCCGCAGCCACCGGGGCCAGCCAGCGCCTCATTCCACCCGCTCCGCCTTGATGCCGCGAGCCGCCAGCATGGCAATCAGGCTGTCGGGGCCCGCCATGTGGGCGGCGCCCACCGCCATGAAATGCCGGCCCGGCCGTTGCAGCGCGGCCTGCACCCAATCGGCCCAGGCGGCGTTGCGCCGCCGGAACAGCGCCTCATACATGGCGGGCGACAGGCTGGCATCGTCGAATTCCTTCAGGATGCGCTCCACATCGCCCGCGTTCCATGCCGCCACCAGCGCCTGCAACTGGCCGGCGGCATCGCCGGCGTCGGCCACGGCCGAAGCGAGCAGCAGCCGCTGCTCGGCCTCCGGCAGGGCGTCGAACAGGCCGAGCTGGCCGTCCGGCGTTTCCAGCCCCACAAGCCGGCGTCCGGCAGCGCGGGCGCGGGTCAGCAGCGTCACATCCACCCCGGCACCCGGATCAAGCCCTGATTGCGCCATCGCCATCTGCACCAGCGTGATGGCGGCAAACCAGCTTTTCATCCGGTCAAAGGCGACGGGCGGCAGGCCGGATTGCCGGATCAGCGCGGCGAGCCTGGGCCGCACATCGGCCGGCACCCGGTCCAGGATCGGGCTGGGCGCCGGCAACAGGCCCAGCCGCATCACCGCGGCCGCCATCGTCTGCGGATCCTCCGGAAAGACCACCTCCACCACCAGCGCATCGGCGGCGGCAAAGGCGGCGCTGGCGGCCGGGGTGAACCAGTCCACTGCCCCCGGCACCTTGGGCGGCAGCGCGTGCACGGTGCCATAGATGGTGATCACGCGGTCGCCGCTGCCCACCTGCCACATCGCCGGCACCGCCAGCGCCGGCCCAGCCAGCAGCAGGGCAACAGCCAGGAACAGGCGGCGCAGCAGCATCATGCCCCATCCATAGCAGCCGGCCCGGCCGCGGCAATGGCGGTTTGGATCAGGCCCGCGCCCAATATTCATCCTTCAGCAGCCGCTTGTAGAGCTTGCCGGTGTCGTGCCGCGGCAGTTCAGCGCGAAAATCGATGCGTTTCGGGCACTTCACGTGGGACAATCGGCTGCGCACATAATCCAGCAGCTCGGCTTCCAGATCAGGCCCGGCGCGGGCGAAATCGCGCGGCTGCACCACCGCGTGCACGGCTTCGCCCATCACCTCGTCCGGAATGCCGAACACGGCGACATCAGCCACCTCTGGATGGGAAATCAGCGTGTTTTCCGCCTCTTGCGGATAGACATTCACCCCGCCAGAAATGATCATGAACGCCTGGCGATCGGTGAGGAACAGATAGCCTTCCTCGTCCACCCGGCCGATATCGCCAAAGGTAGCGCCATGCTCGCCCATCACGCTGGCGGTCTTTTCCGGGTCATTGTGATAGGCAAAGCTGCCGCCGCCGTGGAAGAAGATGCGGCCCACCTGGTTGGGGCCCAGCCGGTTGCCATCATCATCCAGGATGCGGATTTCGCCCAGGATGGATTTGCCCACGCTGCCCGGCCGCGCCAGCCATTCCTGGGGGGAAATCGCGGTGAAGCCCGCGCCTTCGGTGGCGCTGTAATATTCAAAGATCACCGGCCCCCACCAGGCGATCATGGCGTGCTTCACATCCACCGGGCAGGGCGCGGCGGCGTGGATGGCCACCTTGAGCGACGACAGATCATGCGCCGCGCGCACGGTATCGGGCAGTTTCAGCATGCGCACGAACATGGTGGGCACCAGCTGGCTGTGCGTGATGCGAAATTGTTCGACCAGCCGCAGATAGGTTTCCGGATCGAATTTCTCCATCACCACCACGGTGCCGCCAAATTTGTGCACGCTCATGCAGTAACGCAGTGGTGCCGCGTGATAGAGCGGCGCCGGCGACAGATACATCATGCCCGGCCCGAACTGATACAGCATGGCCACCATGCCGGTGAGCGCATCCACCTGATCGATCGGCCCTTCCGGCAGCGCGCCGCGCACCCCCTTGGGCCGCCCGGTGGTGCCGCTGCTGTACAGCATGTCGCGGCCGCTGCTTTCATCGGCAATGCGGCTGGCGGGCAGGCCGGCAATCGCCTGGGCCAGAGATGTGCAGCCGGCAGCGGCCCCGGTGCACAGCCGGGCAGCCGGCGAAAGACCCGGCGTGGCGGCCACCGCCACATCGGCCAGCGATGGCGAACAGAAGATCGCCTTCGCGCCCGAATCGGCGACGATATAGCCGGCTTCATCGGCCGTCAGCTTGGTCGACATGGCGACATAGATCAGCCCGGCACGCTGCGCGGCCCAGCAGATGGGCAGGAAATCAATCTCGTTCAGCATCAGGATCGCAATGCTGTCCCCGCGCATCAGGCCCAGGCCGCGCATCAGATGGGCGATGCGGTTTGACCCGGCCTCCAGTTCGGCATAGCTCAGGCGCTGGCCGCTGCCGGCCATGATGATCGCCGGCGTGTCCGGCTGGGCGGCGGCGTGGTGGAACGGGTGCATCTGGTTTTCCCCTCAACTGGTGCGGGCCGGGCCGCGCCGATCCCAGCCGATGGCAGCCGCCATCAACAGGGCAAACAGCGCGGCAAAACCGGCAATGTTCAATATCACCTGGCTCCAGCCCAACAGGCTGACATCAATGAAGAAATATACATATTTGCCGGTCACGCCGCCGCGCCACAGCGACCAGAGGCAATACAGCAGCGGCACCGGCAGCACCGCCCACAACTGCCGCCAGCCCAGCCGCCGGCGCGGCCGCAGGGTGAGCCACCACAGCGGCCACAGGATCGGCGTGGCGATGTGGAAGACATGATCGATCAACGCGCGCAGCAGCGTCGGCGGCTGGTTCAAACCGGCCAGCAGCGTGTTGTAGACGCCGCCCACCACCAGGATGAACACCGTTGCTGCCGCCAACAGCGCTGGATGCGCCAGACCGCGCGCCCGCCCGATCAACCCGCACCAGCCGGCCACCAGCGCAACAATGCCGTTCGACCAGATGGTGAAAAAGCCGAACAGCGCGCCAAATGCCTGGAACGGCCCACGGTCCTTTTCAATCATGTCCACGGCGATCTGGCCAAACAGCGCGCCGCCGGCCAGCATGGCAATGCCTGCCGCCACCGCGCGTGCCTTGGGTTCCAGCCAGTCGTCCATCGCCATTCTTGCTACCCCAAGCCGCCGGTTCCGCAAAGCCTGTCGCCATTGGGGGGCAGCAGCGCCCGATCGGCCGCCTTGGCGGTTGCGGCCACGGCGGCGACAGGCTAAAGCAGCCGCCTATGTTCAAACTCCCCGATTTCAACGATCGCGCCAAGACGGCCGCCGAAGCGAAGCAGGCCAAGCTGGAAAAGTTCAAGCAGGCCGCCCCGCCCAGCGAAGAGGCCCTGGCCGCCGCCAAGGCCCGCGCCGAAAAACGTGCCCAGAAGGAAGCCGAGGCCAAGGCCGCCCGCGCCGAACGCGCCCGCCAGGCCGCCGAGGAAAAGAAGCTGAAGGAAGCCCAGCGCGAGAAGCAGGCCGAACAGCAGCGGCTGGAAGCCATCGCCCGTGAAGCCGCGCAGAAGGCCGCCCGCGACGCCCGCTATGCCGCGCGCAAGCAGCGGGTGAAATAAACCCACGCAGCCCCCACGGCCGGAACAGACGCGGCGCCGGTGTCCGGCGCCGCTTTTTTGTGCGGCACGGCCGCTGGCAGCGCCCACGAAAACGGGCGGCCACCCCAAGGGATGACCGCCCGCCGTTCACGCAGATCGGATGATCAGGCCGGCTTCTTCAGATCGGCCCACACCTTGCGGTAGGACAGATAGCCCAGACCGGTCAGGATGATCAGGAACAGGATCGCCGCCACGCCGGTTTCCTTGCGGTTTTCCAGCTTGGGCTCGGCCGTCCAGGTCAGGAAGGCGGCCACGTCCTTGGCATATTGATCGGTGGTGGCCGCCGTGCCGTCGGCATAGGTCACCTGGCCATCAGCCGCGAGCGGCGGCGGCATGGCGATGTTGATGCTGTGGAAATAGGGATTGTAATAGAGCGTGTCCGGCTTGGTCCAACCCTTCGGCACGTCATCGGAATAACCGGTGAGCAGCGAATAGACATAGTTGGTGCCATCCGGGCGGGCCTTGGTCATCAGCGACAGGTCCGGCGGGTTGGCGCCATTCTGCGCCGCGCGGGCGGCCGCTTCATTGGCATAGACCAGCGGGAACTTGTCGGCCGGGGTGGCCTTGCGGGTGGTGGGTTCGCCGTTGGCATCGATCGCGGGCACTTCATATTCGGCCGCAATCGCCTTGATCTGGGCTTCGCTGAAGCCAAGATTGGCCAGATCGCGGAAGGCGACGCGGTTGATGCTGTGGCAGGCGGAGCAGACTTCCTTGTAGACCTGGAAGCCGCGCTGCATCTGGCCGCGATCAAAGGTGCCGAAAATCCCCAGATTGCCCGGCCCATTGTGGGCCCATTCCATGTGCTTGGGGTGCTTGTGCAGCTGCTTGGCCATGTCCGGCGAGGCATCCTCGCGGGGGGCGATGGCCCCCCACAGGACATTGATGACAAACAGCAGGCCAACGGCAAGGGCGCCGAGACGGATCATCGTTGAGTCTCCTTATTCGGCCGGCTGGGCCACGGGGGCCCCGCCAACCTTGCCGTATTTGGCCAGCACTGCTTCGGAAATCGAACCCGGCAGCGGCTTGGTCTTCTCCAGCTTGGAGACGATCGGCAGGATGATCAGGAAATGGGCGAAATAATAGGCAGTCAGCACCTGGCTGAGACGCACCCAGGGTTCTTCCGCCGGCTTGCCGCCGCACACACCCAGCAGCAGGCCCACCACCACGAACACCCAGAACAGGATGCGGCTGACCGGGCGATAATTGTTGGATCGCACCGGCGACTGGTCCAGCCAGGGCAGCAGGAACAGCAGCAGGATGGAGGCAAACATCGCCAGCACGCCCCACAGCTTGGCCGGCACGCCCAAGAAGTCGGTCGTGAAGGCGCGCAGGATGGCGTAGAAGGGCCAGAAATACCATTCGGGCACGATGTGGGCCGGGGTGGAGAGCGGGTTGGCCGGGATATAATTGTCCGGCTCGCCCAGGCTGTTGGGCATGAAGAACACGAAGGCCGAGAAGATGATCAGATAGATCCCCAGGCCGACGAAATCCTTTGCCGTGTAATAGGGGTGGAACGGCACCGTGTCGCTCTCGGTCTTCACGTCAATCCCAGTCGGGTTGTTCGAACCGGGAATGTGCAGCGCCCAGACATGCAGCACGATCACCCCAAAGATGACGAACGGCAGCAAATAGTGCAGCGAGAAGAAGCGGTTGAGCGTGGCGTTGTCGGGCGAGAAGCCGCCGAGCAGCAGCGTCTGGATATAGCTGCCGACCACCGGGAAGGCCGAGAACAGGCCGGTGATGACCTGCGCGCCCCAGAAGCTCATCTGGCCCCAGACCAGCACATAGCCCATGAAGGCGGTGGCCATCATCAGCAGGAAGATGACCAGGCCCAGCATCCAGATCATCTCGCGCGGCGGCTTGTAGGATCCGTAATAGAGACCGCGGAAGATGTGGATGTAGACAACGCCGAAGAAGAAGCTGGCGCCGACGGCGTGCATGTAGCGGATCATCCAGCCGCCGTTCACATCGCGCATGATGTGTTCAACGCTGTCGAACGCCACGCGCGTATCGGCGGCAAAGTGCATGGCCAGCACCACGCCGGTGATGATCTGGATCACCAGCGCCACGCCGGCGAGCACGCCGAAGTTGTAGAAGGCATTGAGATTCTTGGGCGTGGGATAGCCCGGCCCCAATGCACCGAAGATGAAGCGGGGCAGCGGCAGCCGCTCGTCCATCCATTTGCCGACGGCCGAAGTCGGCTGATATTGCTTGGCCCAGGGAAAGCTCATGGTCCTCGTCCTCAGCCGATCGTCACCGCAGTGGGCGACTTGAAGGTGTAGGGCGGCACTTCCAGATTCTTGGGTGCCGGGCCTTTGCGGATGCGGGCCGCGGTGTCGTAATGCGAACCGTGGCAGGGGCAGAAATAGCCGCCGAAATCGCCGCGGCTCTCGCCTTCGGCGGCACCCAGCGGCACGCAGCCCAGGTGGGTGCACACGCCCAGCGTGATCAGCCACTGCTCGCTGCCGGGCTTGGTGCGGTCTTCCAGCTTCTGCGGATCGCGCAGGGTGGACACGTCAACCTTCTTGGCCTCGGCAATTTCTTCCGGCGTCAGGTGGCGGGCAAACACCGGCTTGCCGCGCCAGCTGGCCTTGATCGACTGGCCGGGCTGCACCGCCGCCAGATCCAGATCGATCGATGCCAGCGCCAGCACGTCGGCCGACGGGTTCATCTGGTTGACCAGGCTCCACGCCACCGGCACCACGCCTGCACCGGCAAAGGCCGCCGTGGCCACATAAAGAAAATCACGGCGGCGCTCGCCACCGGGGGTGAGATCATCGGCAATCGCCTGCCGCACTTCGCTAGCCATTCCGACCCTTTCCGAAAACGGGTGCAAGGCGGGCACGCCCAAGCCGGCCCGCAGCGCGCATCGGGATAGACAAGCCCATGCCGCAACGCAACGGACAAATCGGCCCATGCCCCCGGACATTTTGGCGCGGACATGACAAGCCGGTAATGATTGCCGGCAGCACACCCCGACCAAAGGGGGGTTTCGCGCCCGGCAAAGCCGGTTTAGACACTGGCGGCATGATCGAACTTGATGAACAGCAGCAGGCCGCGCAGGCCTGGTTCCGGTCCCTCAGGGACAATATCTGGGCGATGCTGGAGCAGCTGGAGGATGAATCCACCCTGCCTGGCCCCGCCGGGCGTTTTGAAAAGCGGGTGTGGCAGCGCACCGATCATGGCGGCGGCGATGGCGGCGGCGGCGAAATGGGCATCATGACCGGCCGTCTGTTCGAAAAGGCCGGGGTGAACATTTCCACCGTCCATGGCCAGTTCAATCCGGATTTCGCCAGGCAGATCAACGGCGCGGCCGAGGATCCGCGGTTTTTTGCCACCGGCATCAGCCTGGTGATCCATCCAGCCAACCCGCTGGTGCCGGCCGTGCACATGAACACGCGGATGCTGGTGACCACCAAACGCTGGTTCGGCGGCGGGGTGGATCTGAACCCCGCCCTGCCCGACGATGCCGAAACCGCGGCCTTCCATGCCGCCGTGAAGGCCACCTGCGACCGGCATGATCCGGCCTATTATCCGGCCCACAGCAAATGGGCGGAGGAGTATTTCTGGGTGCCCCACCGCAATCGCCATCGCGGCGTGGGCGGGATTTTCTATGATCACCTCGACAGCGGCGACTGGGCGGCGGATTTTGCCTATACCCAGGATGTCGGCCGCTGTTTCCTGGAAACCTATCCGCGCCTGGTGCGGGAAAAGATGCATCGGCCGTTCAGCGCGGCGGAGCGCACCGCCCAGCTGAAATATCGCGGCCTCTATGCCGAATTCAACCTGGTCTATGACCGGGGCACCACCTTTGGCCTGAAGACCGGCGGCAACACCGATGCGATTCTGATGAGCCTGCCGCCGCTGGCCATCTGGGAATAGGCGATGGCGATCACGGTGGTGCCCAGGGGCCAGCTCGCCACCATCGTCACCTGTCTGGAGATGCGGGCACGGCCGGTGCCGGCGGTGCCCGCCCGATCGGCGCTGCGGCTGGCGCGCTGGCCGGCCCCGGTTGATCTGGCCGCCTATCGCGCCCTGTTCCGCCGCATCGGCGCGCCCTGGCTGTGGCGCGGCCGGCTGGTGCAGGATGATGCGGCGCTGTCGGCCGCGCTGAATGCCCAAACCTGCGAAGTGCGTGCCGCCACCCGCCGCGACGGCACCGCCATGGGGCTGATCGAGCTGGATTTTGCCGAACCGGGGACGTGCGAGATCGTCTATTTCGGGCTGGAACCGGGCATGACCGGGCGCGGCCATGGCCGCTGGTTGATGGACCATGCCCTGCGGCTGGCCTGGCGCGACGGCGTGCAGCGGGTGTGGCTGCACAGCTGCGATCTGGATCATCCCGCAGCGCTTGCCTTTTATCAGCGGGCCGGCTTCACCCCGTTCGAACGCTGGGTGGAGCTGTATCCCGACCCCCGCGTTGACGGCATCTATGCCGACAATCCGGCGCCGCAGGTGCCGATCATCTGACCAGCCGGCGATAGGCAATGGCCGAGGCCACGCCAAAGCCGATGGTGATGAAACAGCTGCCGATGCCCGGCAGCAACAGGTGCAGGAAGCGGCCGACACGCGCCAGGCCGGCCAGTTTCAGCACCGAATCAAGCGCCGCACCGGCAATTTCGGCAATCAGGCTGATGCCGATGATGGCAAACAGGCCCAGCAGGATGAACAGCGCCAGTTGCAGGCCATCATCCTCGCTGATCGCCCAGCTGTCGCGCACGGCATCGATCGGGCTGCCGCGACGGGCCACCAGCAGGGCAGCGGGCAGGAACGCCAGCCGGCCAAACAGCCAGATGCCGGGCACCACCAGCAGAAAGCCCAGCCCCACCGGCAGGGACACCAGCAGCTGGGTGATCATGAAGCCCGGCCATACCGCCACCGCCACGCCAAGCGCGGCGCGCGGCGGCGCGTCTGGCCGCAGGACCAGCGCCACCACGGCCAGCTGGCCAACGGCGGCGACCAGGCTGGGCAGCGCCAGTTGCCAGAACAGCTGCGCCGGGGTCATGGCCGACAGGCTGGCGGCGGGTGGCGGGCCGAACAGGCCGATGGCGACGTTGATCAGCAGGGTGAAGGGCGCCACCAGAAAGAACAGGCGGTTGAGATCGGCCATGATGGCCGCGCCCATGTCATCCCACAGGGAAACAGCCGTCAGGCGGGCCACGCGCTGCTGCCGGCGCGATCAGGCGGCCGGCTTGACGCCGGTTTCCGCCATCAGATTGTGCAGTTCGCCGGCCTGGAACATTTCCATCATGATGTCGCTGCCGCCAACGAATTCGCCCTTCACATACAGCTGGGGAATGGTCGGCCAGTCGCTGTATTCCTTGATGCCCTGGCGAATTTCCTGATCGGCCAGCACGTCAACGCTTTCAAAGGCGACGTTCAGCCGTTCCAGGATGGCAACCGCGGTGGAGGAAAAGCCGCACTGCGGGAAAAAGGGCGTGCCCTTCATGAACAGCACGACATCGTTGCCGGTCACGATGTCGCTGATGCGGGCATGCACGGGATTGGTCATCGGGGGGATCCTTTGCTGGGCCGGTTCAGGCCGGAATCGTGGTGAGTTTCAAGGCGTGCAGCGCACCCCCCATGCGCCCGCCCAGAGCATTATACACCAGCCGCTGCTGCGCAACCCGTGACAGGCCGGCAAACTGCGGCGCGGTGACGACTGCGGCATAATGATCGCCGTCGCCGGCCAGATCACTGATCTCCACCCGCGCGCCGGGCAGGGCCGCCAGGATGGCCGATTCGATATCGGCAGCCGCCATGGGCATCAGGCGGCTCCCGCCACTTGCAGTTCGGCCTGGGCCAGTTTTTCAGCCAGCATCGCCTTGATGTCGTGCTCGCCCACGCCCAGCGCGGCCAGATCACCCAGCAGCTTGGCGATGATGTCGGCATCGCCCGGCACCTCCAGATCAGACAGCAGCACCGATTTGGCATAGTCTTCGGCGGCTTCGCCCGACTTGCCGAGCTTTTCGGCTGCCCACAGGCCGATCAGTTTGCCGCGCCGGGCCAGGATGCGGAACTTCAGCTCCTCGTCATGGGCGAACTTGCTTTCAAAGGCCTTCTCGCGATCGTCAAAGCTGCTCATTGGCTTGTCCTTGGCTAGGGTCGGCTTTCAGATAGTGAAGCCGGGCGGTTGGTTCAATCATTGTCTCGCCCGGCCTTTGTCGCTATGGCCACTCTCCCACGCGCCGGGGGCATGCCAGCCTGCCGGCCCGCCCGCATTTCCCGTCCGGAGACTTGCCATGACCCGCCGTCGCCAGATTTATGAAGGCAAGGCCAAGATCCTCTATGAAGGCCCGGAGCCTGGCACCCTCATCCAGTATTTCAAGGATGACGCCACCGCCTTCAACGCCCAGAAGAAGGGCACGATCAGCGGCAAGGGCGTGCTGAACAACCGGATTTCGGAGCATGTGTTCACCCTGCTCGGCCTGATCGGCATCCCAACCCACTTCATCCGCCGCCTGAACATGCGCGAGCAACTGGTTCGCCAGGTTGAGATCATCCCGATCGAAGTGGTGGTGCGCAACGTGGCCGCCGGCAGCATCGCCAAGCGGTTCGGCATCGAGGAGGGCACCCAGTTGCCGCGCACCATCATCGAATATTATTACAAGGATGATGCGCTGGGCGATCCGCTGGTGACCGACGAGCATATCGCCGCCTTCGGCTGGGCCAGCCAGGACGAGATGCACGACATTGCCGACATGGCGATCCGCGTGAATGATTTCATGGCCGGCATGTTTGCCGGGGTCGGCATCCGCCTCATCGATTTCAAGCTGGAGTTCGGCCGCCTGTTCGACGGCGATTTTGCCCGCGTCATCCTGGCCGACGAGATCAGCCCCGATGGCTGCCGGTTGTGGGACATGAAGACCGGCGACAAGATGGACAAGGACCGGTTCCGCCGCGATCTGGGCGGCGAAGTTGAAGCCTATCAGGAAGTTGCCCGCCGGCTTGGCCTGTTGACCGAGGATGAATCGGCCGTGCTCGACCTGGAGGAGCACAGGAAGGCCAGGGTTCAGACCCTGGGCAAGGACAAGCCCGCCGACGCCTGAACCCTACCAGCGCACCGGCTCGATCCGCCGCACCACCAGGCCAAAGACCAGCGTGCCCGCCGCCACGATGGCGGCGGTGACGATGAAGGCCGGGCGATAGCCGGCGGCATCGACGATGATGCCGGTCATCACCGGGCCGATCACGCCCGACAGATTGCCCAGGCTGGTCTGCACCCCCACCCAGCGCCCGGCGCTGGCCGGGCCGGCCATGGTCTGCCCGATCACGAACAACAGGTTGGGCACCGGGCCATAGCCGAAACCGGTGATGGCGATCAGGGCGACAAGCGGCAGCCAGCCCTGAATGCCGGGCAGCAGCAACAGGCCGGCAGCACAGCAGGCCACCGCGCCGAACAGCATCCGGCGCCGCCATTTCGAGCCATCGCCGCCGCGCCGGATTGCCCGGTCAATCGCCCAGGCCCCCAGGGTTCCCCCAATGATCTGAGCGACATAGAAGGCCGAGGTCAGCAGGCTCATGTCGAGGATCGAGAAGCCGCGCGCCTTGACCAGCCACAGCGGCAGCCAGCCCACGATGAAATAGAGCGCAAACGTGCCCGACAGATGCAGCAGCGTGATCGACCAGAAGGCCGGCTGGCGCAGAACCTCTGCCATCGAGGCTGAGGAAGCGGGCACAACATCATGTTTTCCCTCACCTTCCTCGATCCCCTTGCGGGCCAGCCACCACGGCAGCAGCCAGACCAGCGTGAGCGCGCCAAAGGCGATGAACATCACCTCCCACCCCCACAGATTCATGATCCAGCCGCCACCCAGCGTGCCGATCAGCGGCCCCAGCGCCAGCCCGCCCGACAGCGAGACATTGGCCAGCCCGCGCGCGCCTTCCGGCACCCGCGCAATCAGTTTTGACCCGCAGGGAAAGGCGACCCCTTCACCCAAACCCATGAAAAGCCGCAGGATTATCAGCAGCGTCACACCACCGGCCACGCCGCCGATGAAGCCCATGCCGATGGTGGCCAACGCCCAGGTGGCGACTCCGGCCGCCATCAGCAGCCGCACGCTCATCCGGTCGGCCAGCCAGCCGGCCAGGGCCAGCGCGGGCACATAGGTCCAGTAGAAGCTGGAGACGATGACGCCATAGCGTTCGTTGGTGAGGCCGAATTCATCCTTGATCAGCGGCGCTGCCACCGAAACCGCGCCGCGATCGATATAGTTCAAGGCGATGGCGGCACCGATCAGGATGATCGCCCAGCGCAGCGGTGCTGACAGCATGAAGTTCTCCCCGGCCGGCACAGTGGCTTTGGGGGTGCGCGCCGTCAACCGGGCAGCCATGATGCGGGCATGATTCGCCTGATCGATCCCGCCGCCGATGCCCCGTTGATCCCGCAGCTGGCAGCCATGATGGTGGCGGCCGTGGATGCCGGTGCCTCCATCGGCTTCATGGCCGGGTTTTCACAGGGCGAGGCCGAAGCCTGGTGGCAGGCGCGGTTCCGTGCCGCGCGCGTGGCCGAAATCTTCATTCTGGTGGCGGCAGAGGGCGATGCGGTGGCCGGAACCGTGACGCTGGTGCCCGCGACCATGCCCAACCAGTTGCACCGCGCTGATGTGGCGAAAATGCTGGTCGCCCCGCACGCGCAGCGGCGTGGAGTCGGCGCGGCGCTGCTGGCGGCGGTGGAGGATCTGGCACGTGGCATGGGCCGCACCACATTGGTGCTCGACACGATCAGCGGATCGGCCGCGGCCCGCCTGTATGAGCGCGGCGGCTGGGAACATGTGGGCGAGATTCCGGCCTATGCCCTGATGCCCGATGGCGCGATGGCGCCGACGACCTATTATACGCGGCGGCTGTGACTGGCCTCTGGCCGCCGGCTGCGCTATGCCGGCGGCCGTGTTGGGCAAGACCATCCTGTTGATCGTCGGCGGCGGCATCGCGGCCTTCAAGGCGCTGGAACTGGTGCGCGAACTGCGCCGGGCCGGGGCGCGCGTGCTGCCGGTGCTCACCGAAAATGGCGCGCGCTTCGTCACGCCGCTGTCGCTTGCGGCGCTGGCCGGCGAGACGGTGCGCACCAGCCTGTGGGATCTGGAGGATGAAGCCAGCATGGGCCATATCCAGCTGTCCCGCGCGGCCGATCTGATTGTGGTTTGCCCGGCCACCGCCGATCTGATGGCCCGCGCCGCGGCCGGCCAGGCGGGTGATCTGGCGTCCACCCTGCTGCTGGCCACCGACACGCCGGTGCTGATGGTGCCGGCCATGAATGTGCGCATGTGGTTGCACCCCGCCACGCAGCGCAACATCGAACGCCTGCGCGGCGATGGCGTGCGCATCATGCCGCCCGACGATGGCGAGATGGCCTGCGGCGAACATGGCCCCGGTCGCCTGCCGCAGGTGCCGGCGATCATGGCCGCCATTGCCGATCAGTTCGGCGACAGGCCGCTGGCTGGCCGCCATGCGCTGGTCACGGCCGGGCCCACGCACGAACCCATTGATCCGGTGCGGTTCATCGGCAACCGGTCTTCGGGCAAGCAGGGCTTTACCATTGCTGCGGCACTGGCCGCCGCTGGCGCGCGCGTCACGCTGGTGGCCGGGCCGGTGGCGCTGCCCACACCGGCCGGCGTGGGCCGCGTGGATGTGGAAACCGCCCGCCAGATGCAGGCCGCCTGTGCCGCCGCCCTGCCCGCCGATATCGCCGTGATGGTGGCCGCCGTTGCGGATTGGCGGGCCGAGGCCGCCGATACCAAGCTGAAGAAGGATGGCAGCGGCCCACCGCCGCTGATCCTGATCGAAAATCCCGACATCCTGGCCGGCATCGGCCACCATCAACGCCGCCCGGCGCTGGTGGTGGGCTTTGCCGCCGAAACCGGCGATGCTGTGGCCCATGCCACGGCCAAGCGGGTGAGGAAGGGCGCGGACTGGATCGTGGCCAACGATGTGTCTGGCGGCGTGTTCGGCAGCGATCACACCCATGTGCAGCTGATCACCGCCGCCGGCGCCGAAGACTGGGGGGCCACCCCCAAACAGGCGGTGGCCGAGCGGCTGGCCCGGCGCATCGCCGCCCATTTCAGCGAAACCCCATGATCAGCATCCCCATCACCATCCTGCCCCATGGCGAGGGCCTGCCCCTGCCCGCCTATGCCACGCCCGGCGCCGCCGGCATGGATGCGGTGGCCGCCGTGATCGAGCCGGTGATCATCCAGCCCGGCGAACGCCTTGCCGTGCCGCTGGGCATCTGCATGGCCATTCCCGACGGTTATGAGGTGCAGGTGCGCCCGCGTTCGGGCCTGGCCTTGAAGCACGGCATCACCGTGCCCAACAGCCCCGGCACCATCGACAGCGATTATCGCGGCGAGGTGAAGGCGCTGCTGATCAACCTGGGCACCGAACCCTTCGTGGTGGAACGCGGCATGCGCATCTGCCAGCTGGTGCCGGCCGCCGTGACGCGCGCCGGCCTGGCCGTGGTGGAACGGCTGGACGACACGGCGCGCGGCGCGGGCGGCTTTGGTTCCACCGGGGTGGGTTGAGGATGCGGGGGCGGCATGACCGATCCTCCCCCGTTGGGGGAGGTGCTGAGCGCAGCGAAGCGGCAGGGGTGCACAAGCGCCGTCCGTGCCCGCCCCCGCCGCCCTGCGGGCACCTCCCCCAGAGGGGGAGGATCTGATGAACTTCTCCGACGCCGAGCTGGAGCGTTATGCCCGTCACCTCGTGCTGCCCGAATTCGGTGGACGCGGCCAGGCCGCGCTGAAGGCGGCGCGCGTGGCGGTGATCGGCGCCGGCGGACTGGGCAGCCCCTGCCTGCTCACCCTGGCGGCCGCCGGGGTGGGGCGGCTGACCATCATCGATGATGATGTGGTGGCGCTTTCGAACCTGCAACGCCAGATCCTGTTCACCACCGCCGATATCGGCGCGATGAAGGCCGAAATCGCCTGCACCCGCCTGCACGCGATCAACCCCCATATCGCCACCGTGGCGGTGCCGCTGCGGCTGGATGCCGGCAATGGCGATGCGCTGCTGGCCGGCCACGATCTGATCATCGATGGCAGCGACAGTTTTGCCACCCGGCTGGCCGTGGCCGATCTGGCCCTGTCGTTGCGCGTGCCGCTGGTATCGGGCGCGGTCGGGCCGTGGGATGGCCAGGTGGCGGTGTTTGCCGGGCACCGGCCGGATCGGCCCTGCTATCGCTGTCTTGTCGGTTCGCCCGGCGATGCGCCGGATCGCAATTGCGCGGCCACCGGCGTGCTGGGCGCGCTCACCGCCATTGTCGGCAACCTGATGGCGATGGAGGCGATCCGCGAACTGTCGGCCTTCGCCCCCTCCTCCGCCGGCCGGCTGACCCTCTATGACGCGTGTGGGGGCCGCTTCCGCAGCATCGGCCTGCCCAGGGATCCGGCCTGCCCCGCCTGTTCCGCCCAATAGCTGCCGTATTTGCCGGATAACACACCAAAGTGCCCCAGAAACGCCCTGCCCCCCGGTCCGCATCGCCCTGGTATGTCACCCTGCTGAAGGCCGGGGTGGTGATCGGGCTGGCGGGTTTCATCGCGCTGGCGGTGGCGGTGGCGATTGCCTATCAGTCGCTGCCCGGCTTTGACGAGATGAAGCGCAGCCCCAACGGCCAGCCGGTGGAGATCAGGGGCGATGATGGCGCCGTGCTGGCCAGTTTTGGCCCCAGCTTTGGCGAATGGCTCAGCTATCCCCAGATTCCGGCCACCATGAAAAATGCCATGATCGCGGTGGAAGACCGGCGATACTGGTATCACCCCGGCATCGATCCCATCGGCATCGTGCGATCGATCATCGTCAACGCCATGCGCGGCAACAAGGCGCAAGGCGCATCCACCATCACCCAGCAGCTGGCGCGCAACCTGTTCCTGACCTCATCCAAGGATTATACCCGGAAGCTTCGCGAGGTGGTGCTGGCGCTGGCGATCGAGCGCAAATTCAGCAAGGAGGCCATTCTTGAGCTGTATCTGAACCGGGTCTATTTCGGTGGTGGCGCCTATGGCATCGATGCCGCCGCGCGCAAATTCTATGGCCACAGCGCCCGCCGCCTGGCGGTGGAGGAAGCCGCGATCATCGCCGGGCTGGTGAAGGCGCCATCGCGCTTTTCCCCGTCGGCCGATGCCGAAGCGGCGCGGCGGCGCGCCGCCACGGTGATCGGCGTGATGGTGGAGGCCGGCAGCCTGACGCCGCAGGAAGCCGCCGCCGCCGATCCGCGGCTGGTGCGGTTTGCCCCCCAGGCCCGTCCGGCCGGAGTGCGATATTTCACCGATTGGGTGCTGGCCGAGCTGGAGAACCTGACCGACGAAGCCACCGAGCCGCTACTGGTGGAAACCACGCTGAACGCCCAGGCGCAAAGCCTTGCCGAAGCCGCCATCCGCACCGAAAGCCCGCGCGGCGCACAGGGCGCGCTGGTGGCGCTGGCCCGCGATGGCGGGGTGAAGGCGATGGTGGGCGGCACCGATTATGTGCGGTCAAACTACAACCGGGCGATGGTGGCGCGGCGTCAGCCCGGATCGGCGTTCAAGTTCTTTGTCTATGCCGCCGCCCTGGAACAGGGCGTCAAGCTGGACGACATCTATGAGGACAAGCCGATCAGCATCGGCAAATGGAGCCCGAAGAACAGTAACAACAGCTTTGCCGGGCCGGTGACGGTGCGGCAGGCCTTTGCCCAGTCGATCAACACCGTGGCGGTGGAAATCGCGCAACAGGTGGGGTTTGACACGGTGGCCGAAATGGCCCGCCGCTTTGGCATCACCACGCCGGTGGATCGCCAGCCGGCGATGGCGCTGGGATCATCGGTGGCCACCCTGTTTGAAATGACCAACGCCTATGCCACCGTGGCCAATGGCGGCCAGGAACATGCGCCCTATGCCATCGCCCGCATCTCCACCGGTTCGGGCCGCGTGCTGTTCAACCGCGCTGCCGGCGAAACCCGGCAGGTGGTGGCCCCGGTGGTGGCGGCGCAGATGACGCAGCTGATGCAGGCCGCGGTGGAAGAAGGCACCGCGCGCGCCGCGCAGATCGGCCGGCCGCTGGCCGGCAAGACCGGCACCACCAGCAGCAACAAGGATGGCTGGTTCATCGGATTTTCCAGCGGCATCACCACCGGCGTGTGGATGGGCCGCGATGACAATGCCGCCGTGCGCGGCCTGGCCGGCGGCCGGGCGCCGGCCCGCGCCTTTGCCCAGTTCATGGCGCGCGCCGTGGGCGGCACCCCGCCCGAACCGCTGGTGACCGATGTGGTGGAAGACGGCGCGATGCTGGAGCCGGACGCCGAATCCTATGGCATCGACATGGCCGAACCGCCGCCGGTGGACGGCGAAGCGCCGCCGGTCGAAGATGGCCCCCGGCTGGATCAGAACTGGCTGGACAAGACGTTGGAAGAGCCGGCGGAAAAGGCGCAGCCGGCGCCGCGCTGAGGGGTGGGCGGCTGACGCCCTGCCCCCTCCGTCGCCTCCGGTCGGCACCTCCCCCAGAGGGAGAGGTCCCGCAAGATCCTCCCCCTCTGGGGGAGGTGCCGACCGGAGGGAGGCGGAAGGGGCCGGAGGGAACCGGCGCTGCCAGCCCCTACCGCAGCTGCACCCAGGCCGGGGCGTGATCGCTGGCCTTTTCCGCCCCGCGCACATGCTTCATCACGCCGGCATCCACCAGCCGATCGGCCGCCGCGGGCGACAGCAGCAGATGATCGATGCGAAAGCCATGGTCGCGCGGCCAGGCACCGGCCTGATAATCCCAGAAGCTCCACACCCCGCCGTTCGGGTGCAGCGAGCGCACCGCATCGGTCCAGCCCTGCCACAGCAGGCGGCGATATTCGGCGCGCGATTCGGGCTGGCGCAGGGCATCGCCCAGCATGGCCGATGCATCCCAGATATCATCATCGTTGGGGATGACATTGTAATCCCCGGCCAGCACAACCGGCAGGCCGGTGGCCAGCAGCCCGGCGGCATGGGCGCGCAGCCGCGCCATCCACGCCAGCTTGTAATCAAATTTCGGCCCCGGCAGCGGATTGCCGTTGGGCAGATAGAGCGAGGCGACCCGCACGCCCATCACATCGGCTTCGAGGTAGCGGGACTGTTCGTCACTCTCGTCACCGGGCAGGCCGCGCTGCGTCTCGACGGCCGGCTCCCGGCTGAGGATGGCGACGCCGTTGAAGCCCTTCTGGCCGTGCACCAGGCAGTGATAACCGGCATCGCGCAGCACATCGACGGGGAAATTTTCCGATATCGTCTTGATTTCCTGCAGGCAGGCGACATCGGGCCGTTCTGCTGCCAGCCATTCCAAAAGGCGCGGCAGGCGGGCATTGGTGCCGTTGATGTTGAAAGTGGCGATGCGCATGGGCCAAGCCTTAGGCCGGATTCAGAAGACGGAAAAGCCTGGCGTGCAGCGCGCCGGGGCCAGGCTGTGGCTGGCAACGGGGCTGGCTGGCCGGCCGGTTGGTTTGGCATCGATCTGCCAGCGCCAGCCCGCACCGTAAGGCGTGAAGCGGTTGATGAGGACGGCGCTGCCATAATCCAGGCGGATCGAAAGACCCGTGCCGATCACGCCGCCGCGGCCGGCCGCGCTGCCGGGGCCGCCGAACCGGTCCATCCACCAGGCCGTCAACTGGCCGGGGCCGGCATCGGCCATGATGATGGCGATATCCTGCGGCTGTTTCGTGTTCAGCCCGTGCAGTTCGAACAACAGATACCGCCCACCCAGCCGCCAGCTGCCACGCGCGGTGGCGGTGATCGCCTTGCCCTCCACCGTGCCGCGCACGCGCCAGCAGCCCACCAGGCCGGCCAGCGGCGATGGCGGCGGCAGGGTCGGGCCGGCGAACGACACGGCAGCAAGCAGCAGGGCAAGGCTCATTGCGGCAGCATCGGCCCGGGTGGGCGGCCGGTCAACCGGCCAGCGCCAGCAGGGTGGCGATGCGATCGGCCTCGGCCGCCGGCTTGTCGGGGCGCAGGCGGGCGATGCGCGGGAATCGCATGGCCAGGCCGGATTTGTGCCGGGTTGAAGCGTGGATCGCATCGAAGGCGACTTCGACGACGAAGATTTTCTCCACTTCGCGCACCGGGCCGAAACGGGCGGTAGTGTGGGTGCGCACGAACTTGTCGAGCACGGCCAGTTCGGCATCGGTGAAGCCGCTGTAGGCCTTGCCGACCGGCAGCAGCTGGCCATCGTCTGTCCAGCAACCGAAGGTGAAATCGCTGTAGCGGCCGGAGCGTTTGCCATGGCCGGCCTGGGCATACATGATCACGCAATCGGCGGTGAGTGCGTCGCGCTTCCACTTGAACCACAGGCCGGCGCGGCGGCCCGCCACATAGGGCGCATCGCGGCGCTTCAGCATCAGCCCTTCGATGGCGGCATCGCGGGCAGCGGCGCGGATGCCGGCCAGTGCATCCCAATCGGCGGCGGCGACCAGCGGGGACAGATCGAACCGGGCCGGATCAAGGCCGGGTATCACCGCTTCCAGCCGGGCGCGGCGTTCGTGCCAGGGCAGCGGCCGCAGATCATCGCCAGCGTGGGACAAGAGATCATAGGCGCGGATGAAGGCCGGCGCTGCGGCCATCTGCTTTGCCGTGGGGGCCTTGCGGCCCAGCCGCTGTTGCAGGGCGTTGAAGCTGCCGGCGCAAAGATTGCCATCGCCCTGGCCTGCCCCACGCACCAGCAGTTCGCCATCCAGCGCCAGCGGCTGATCCAGGGCAAGTTCGGGGAAGCTGGCCGAAATATCGTCGCCGCTGCGGCTGAACAGCCGGGTTTGGCCGCCGGCGTGGACGATCTGGACGCGGATGCCATCCCATTTCCATTCCGCCACATGATCGGCCAGATCGACCGGGGCCTCCAGCGGGCTGGCCAGCATGAACGGGCGGAAGATCGGCACATCGCCCGGCGTGGGGCGAGGGCCATCGCCGCGCGCCCAGGCGAACAGCGGCGCAAACGGCGGGGCCAGGCCGTGCCACAGCTCCTCAACCTCCTCCACATCCAGGCCGAACCCCTGCGCAAGGCCGGTCTTGGCCAGCCGGGCCGAAACGCCAACCCGCAGCGCCCCGGTGGCCAGCTTGATCAGGGCATAACGGCCGGGCGCATCCAGGCCATCCAGCAGCGCCGCCACCACGGCAGATGCCTGGCCGCGATTGAGGCCGGACAGGCGCTGCACCACATCATCCAGGCCCGGCGCGGGCGGGCGCGGGCCGGCCGGTTCGGGCCACAGCAACGCGATGGTTTCGGCCAGATCGCCCACGAAATCGTGGGAAAGGGCAAACAGGGTGGGATCGACCCGTTCACCGATCAGCGCCTTGAGCAGGCTGGGCTGCACCGCCTTCAGATCAAGCCGGCCGGTGAGCGCCGCCAGCGCCCAGCCGGCATCGGGCGGCGGCGTGGCGCGCAGATAGGCCGCGATCAGCGCCAGCTTGGCGGTGCGGCTGCCGGTATAGAGCAGCGCATCGAGCAGGCGGGCAAATTCATCCATCCCGGTCGGGTTAGCATATGGCGCGATTTGCGCTAAGGGGCTGGCGATGCGCATGCGTGATCTGGAAAAGGCCAGCGGAGTCGGGCGGGAGACCATCCGTTATTACATCCGCGAGGGCCTGTTGCCGGAACCGGACAAGACCAGCCCCAACAGCGCGCGCTATTCCGAAATCCATGTCGCCCGGCTGAAGGCGATCAAGCGCCTGCAGGAAGAACGCTTTCTGCCGCTGGCAGTGATCCGCACCCTGCTGGAGGCAGAGGACGGCAATCGCTGGCTGATGCCCGATGCCTTTCCGATGCTGGATGCGCTGCTGGCGCAGCGGCTGGAGGAGGCCGGCCCGGCGCGGGTGGCGCTGGCCGATCTGAACCTGCCACAGCATCAGCGCGACCATCTAGATGATCTGATGATCAGCGTGGCCGATGATGGCACGATTTCGGCGCGCGATGCCGCCATCCTGCGCACGGTGCAGCGGCTGGACGAGATTGGCTTCACCCCCGAACTGGGCTTCAACGATGGCCAGATGCGCCTGTATCATGTGCTGATCGACTGGCTGACCGGCCAGGAAATCCGGCATTTCCTGGAACATACCGCCGGCCAGGTGGGGGAAGCCAAGGCCCTGGACATGGCCGAACAGGGCATTGCCCTGATCAACGAGCTGCTGGGCCAGCTGCGCACCCGCGCGCTGCTGCGCAAGCTGGCGGAACGGCGAAGGATTGCCAACGACAATGGGTAGATTGTTGCTGCTGCTGGCCCTGGTTCTCTGGCCGGCCCTGGTGGCGGCCCAGGCCCTGCCGGGCGTGCGCGTGCTGGCCACCGGCGGCACCATCGCCGGCGCCGGCCGGGCCGACAGCGCCGGTTATCGCCCCGGCCAGCTGGGCGTGGCCGATCTGATCGCCGCGGTACCGGGGGTGGCCGGCATCGCCACGCTTTCGGCCGAACAGATCGCCAATATCGGCAGCGCCGACATCGACGAGGCGGTGTGGCGCCGCCTGCACGGCCGCATCCTGGCCGCCATCGCCGATCCGGGCGTGGCCGGTGTGGTGATCACCCACGGCACCGACACGCTGGAGGAAACCGCCTTCTTCCTGCATCTGCTGCTGCCGGCCACCAAGCCGGTGGTGCTGGTGGGATCGATGCGGCCGGCCACCGCGGTTTCCGCCGACGGGCCGCACAATCTGATGGATGCGATCCGGGTGGCGGCCGCGCCCGCCGCGGCGGCGCGCGGCGTGATGGTGATGATGAACGATCAACTGTTCGATCCGCGCTTTGTCACCAAGATGGACATGCGCCAGCTGAACGCCTTTGCGGCGCCGGCCACCGGCCCCATCGGCCATGTGCAGCAGGTGCAGCCGGTGTTTTTCACCGCGCCGCCCGTGGCCACCGCGCCGGCCTTTGCCCTGGCCGATGCGCCGCTGCCGCGCGTGGCCATCGCCTATGCCCACACCGGGATGACCGGCGATGATCTGCGCCGCATCGCGCAAGGCGCCGATGGGCTGGTGATCGCCGGGCCGGGCGCCGGTTCGATGCCATCATCGGTGCGCAATGCCGCGCGCGCGCTGGTGGCCGATGGCATGACGGTGGTGCGCACCGCCCGCCAGGGCACGGGCGACATCTGGCGCAACGACAGCGCCAGCGGGGCCGAAAATGATGCCACCACCGGCGTGATTGCCGGCCGCTGGCTCCCCCCGGCCAAGGCGCGCATCCTTCTGCTGCTGGCCCTGCAACAGCGCCGCAGCCCGGCCGAAATCCAGGCGCTGTTCGATCGGCTGGGCACGCCGGGCGGCTGAGGCGCTTTCAGAATCCGGCCGACACGGTGATCACCGGCCCGCTGCCCGGCGCGGCATTGCCGCCCACCCGCTGCCGCCAATCGGCCTGCACCCGCACGCCCCTGATGGTGGCAGCCACCGCTGGCCCCACATCCACCCGCCACACAGCGGGCGCACCGGTTTGCACGCTGGCCCAGCTGCCGGCGGCCAGCGTGGCCGGGCCGATGCGCAGCACCCGCACCGCGCCTTGCGCCCCGGCATAGACCTGGCCATTGCCCAGCACGCCGGCTTCGCCATAGCCATCCAGCCGGCCGCGCTGGCCGCCGGCCGCCAGGCGCAGCGTCCAGTCGCCACGCGTCGCGCTGCCCAGCGCGATCAGCCGTTCGGCCGATACCGACACACCGGGCAACAGCGCCTGCCTGATGCCCACCGCGGCCTGCGCCGTATCGCCCCGCACGCCGGCCGGCCCGGCCGCCGCCAGCGCCCGCGCCACCAGCGCCAGCGGCCGGCGGGCCAGCGGATCGGGCACAAAGGCGATGCTGGCCCCGATCTGGCCGCCGCCCAGCACCGGGCTGGCCGCCGGCCCGGCCGCGCCGCCGCCCGCATCGCGCAGCAGGGCAAAGCCGCCCGGCTGCCAGCGCCGGCCCAGTGCGTCGCGCTGCGCCCGCCATGGCCGGTTTTCCGGTTCCAGCGCCAGCGCCGCATCGAACAGCGCCGCTGCCTGCCGGCGCTGCCCGGCACGCAGCCGGGCATAGGCGGCATCGGCCAGGGCAAAGCCGCTGGCCGCAGCGGGCACGGGCGCAGGCAGCGGCAGTGCTGGAACCGGCGGCGGCGGCATGGCACCGGCGGCGGCAAGCGCGGCTGGCAGCGGCGGTGGCGGCACCGGCGGCATCGGCGGCATCGGCATGGCCAGCGCCATCACGGGCACCCGGTTGGGCTGCACCCGCGCGATGGGGCCGGGCGGCGGCAGCAGCCGGCCTGGGGCCGGCCCCGGCACGGCGGCCCGCACCACGACCGGGCGCAGCCGCCCCGCCACCGGCCCGGCCCAGCGCGCGGCCAGTTCGGCGGCCAGCCGGCGTTCCTGCCAGGCCAGCATCGGCCAGCGCACCGCCAGCCACAGGGCCAGCAGCAGCACGGCCGTGCCCCACACCGCCAGCGGCCGGCCGCGCCTCATCCCGCCGGGGCGCGGCCATCGCCGCCGGGAAAGCGGTGCACCGTCTTGTCCCACGCCGGCGGGCCATGGCGGCCCAGCCCGGCGACATAGCGCGCCAGCGCGCGCAGCGTGGCCAGCGCGTTGATGATGTTGCCCACCGCCGCGCGCGGGGTGGCGAGCAGAGCTTCCACCGGCCCTTCCACCCGCGCGGTGAACAGCGCTCGCAGCAGCAGCCGCCAGCACAACAGCGCAAAATTCCACCACAACAGGGCCACCAGGCCCTGGCTGAGCGGTGGCAGTGCGGCGGCCGGCGGCCACCATTGCCGCATCAGCCCATCAAGCGCGATCAGCCCGGCCAGGCCATAGGCGGCCAGCGACACCAGCGCCATGCCCGGCCCCTTGCGATCGCGCCACAGCATCCAGCGATTGGCCAGCCCGCCGCGCCAGCCGATGCGATCCCAGCCGGCCAGCGAAATGCCCTGGGCCCAGCGCGCCTTCTGGCGCACGGCAGCGGCCAGCGTGGCCGGAAAATGTTCGGCCGTCGCCACCAGTTGCCCATCGACATGGTGGCGCACCAGCACGCCGCGCCCGCCCAGCGCGTGCAGCTTGATGCCCAGTTCATAATCCTCGGTCAGGCTGTCGTCGGCAAAGGGGCGGCCGCCCTGCGCGGCAGCGATGCGGCCCATCAGGGCGCGATCAAAGGCGACGCCCACGCCGGCCGCCGGCAATGCCGCCCCCAGCCATTGCCGCACCAGCAGATCCTTGCCGTGGCTTTGGGCAAATTCGTCGATATAATGGCCAGCCACCAGCGGGCTGGCGGGATCGATCAGCGGGCGCACCGGCAATTGCACCATGGCGGGCGGATCGGGGCCGGCCAGATGCGCCGCCATCAGCGCCAGTTCGAGGCGGTGCACCACATCTTCGGCATCGTGCAGCACCACGGCGGCAAAGCGCCGGCCCTGCTGCGCTTCGTGCGCCAGCATGGCGGCCCACAGCCGGTTCAGGCAATCGGCCTTGGTGGTGGGGCCGGGGCGCGGATTGACCGCCACGCGCAGGCGCGGATCGGCAATGGCCGCCACCACCGCCTGGCCGGCCGGATCATTGGGATAGAGGCCGACAAACAGGGTGAAATCCGGCCAGTCCTGGGTGGCGAGCAGCCGGCGCAGCATCGGGCCGATCACGGCGGCTTCGTCCCAGGCCGGAATCAGGATGGCGAACGCCGGCGGTGTGGCTGGGGCAAGGGCCGGTACCAGCACTGGTGCCGCTGGGCGGCGCAGGCGCAAGCAGATATAGGCCAGATCAACCGCCAGATCATCCAGGCCATTGACCGCGATGATGAACGCCAGCAGCAGCAACGCTTCGTGCAGCAGCACATGCCAGGTGGCGAGCAGATCCGCCATGGCGTCAACTGGGGTGGGTGCCCCGAACCTGCCCGGTAACTGCAGACGGGGAGGGCCGTTTGCAGGGCGTTGTGGCAGGCCGGGGCACCCTCGACACGGAAGAAGCGGGGCGCAGGGTCAGAACGCCGTGGTGCCCTTCCGGTCGATTTCGGGCCACCGCCGGGCATCGGGCAGCACCAGGGGCGGCATTTCCCAGGCAGCACGCAGCCGGTCCAGCGTTTCGGCGTTGACGAAGATCTGCAGCGCGGCAACGGCATCAGCCCCTTCGCCCGCCGGCAGGCCCAGCGGTTCGGCATCCCAGCCGATCGAAAGCAGGCTGGGCAGCCAGGGCATGTGGGTGACCATGGTATAGCGGGTGATGCCGGCATCCAGCGCATGTTCGAACAGCGCGATGGACAATTGCCGCCGCACCTGCAGCGCCTCGGCCCGGTTCAGGCCTGGCGCCGTGACCAGCCGGGTGATTTCGCAGACATCGGGGCCGGTCGGCACGCCATCGGCGCACAGATGGGCAAAATGATCGCCCAGCAGATGCGCGCCGGTGCTGGGCAGCAGCCGCACCGATCCCAGATGCCGGCCGGTTTCGGCCTGGTGGACGATCAGATAGAGCGTGTCATCCTGATCATAGGCATCAAGTTCGTGCAGCCCGTCGGGCGATTGCAGATCCCAGCCCAGCCGATCGATCAGCACCGTCTTGCGATCCTTCAGCATGGCCGATCGCAGCGCCGCGATGCCGGGCGCGGCGCCGCGGCTGCGCAGGGCGCGGGCCTCGCCGGCGGCGTCGCGCCAGGGGCCGGCAAGGGCGGTGATGTCGTGGCTGGTGCCAGCGCGGGCGGTGCCGAACATGGGGATGATCCTTTTGTGTGGCCCCATGCTGGCAGTGGTTGACGGCGGCTGGCCATATCCCTGACAAGGGGCAATGACCCTGTTTGGTGAAGCCCAGTATCTGGATCTCTTGCAGCGCGTTTGGACCACCGGCGTGGCGCGCGGCGATCGCACCGGCACCGGCACGCGGGCGCTGTTTGGCGAAACCCTGAAATTTGATCTTGCCGATGGCACGGTGCCGCTGCTGACCACCAAGCGCGTCTATTGGAAATCGGCCATCCGCGAACTGATCTGGTTCCTGAACGGCGAATCCAACATCCGCCCGCTGGTGGCGCAGGGCGTGCATATCTGGACGGACTGGCCGCTGGATGCCTATCGCCGCACCACGGGCGAGCAGTTGAGCCGCGACGATTTCGAAGCGCGCATCGTGGCCGATGCGGATTTTGCCGCCCGCTGGGGCGAACTGGGCCCGGTCTATGGCGTGCAATGGCGGCGCTGGCCGCGCTTTGCCGCCAATGAAGACGGCAGTTATCGGGCCGACACGCCGTTCGATCAGCTGGCGGCGCTGGTGGATGGGCTGAAACACAACCCCAACAGCCGGCGGCACATCTTCACCGGCTGGAACGTGCCCTATCTGGATCAGATGGCGCTGCCGCCCTGCCACATGACCTATCAATATTTCGTCGCCGATGGCCGATTGTCGGGCATCCTTTATCAGCGCAGCTGCGACCTTGGTCTGGGCTTTCCGTTCAACATCTTCGAAGCCGCCGTGCTGATCCGCATGCTGGCGCAGCAATGCGGGCTGGAACCCGGCATGCTTACCTGGATGGGGGCCGATTGCCATGTCTATGAGAATCACGAACATCTGGTGACACAGCAGCTGGGCCGCAGCCCGCGGCCCTTCCCCCGGCTGGACTTCGCGCGCCAACCGGCCGACCTGTTCAGCTACAGGCTGGAGGATTTCCTCATCAGCGGATACGAACCCCACCCGCCGATCGCAGCGCCGGTGGCGGTATGAGCCCGAAATCCAGTCTCGACATCACCATCGTTGTTGCCCGCGCGCGCAACGGCGTGATCGGCATGGGCGGCGCCCTGCCCTGGCATCTGCCGGCCGATCTGAAACGCTTCAAGGCGATCACCGTGGGCAAGCCGGTGGTGATGGGCCGCAAGACGTTTGAAAGCATCGGCAAGCCGCTGCCCGGCCGCCAGAATATCGTGCTGACCCGTGATCCGACCTGGCGCGCCGATGGCGTGACCGTGGTGCCCAATCTGGCCGAAGCAGTGGCGGCCGCCGGCCTGGATCCGCGCGTGCGCGGCGATGTGATGATCATCGGCGGGGCCGAGATCTATGCCCTGGCCCTGCCCATCGCCACCCGCATCGAATTGACCGAGGTGGACGCCGCGCCGCACGGTGATACCGTGCTGCCGCCGTTCGATGCCGCCCGCTGGCGCGAGGTGGCGCGGGTGGCGCATCCGGCCGAGGGCGAACGGCCGGGCTTTGCCTTTGTGACGCTGGAACGGCGCTGACGAAACTTGGGGGGATGCGGGTGCGCAAATTTCTGATCGGGGCCAGCGTGCTGCTGGGCGTGGCGGCCATCGGCTTTTTCGGCCTGGCCCCCGGCATCGTCGAACGCGGCATGAACCGCTGGACGGGGGCGGTGTGGCCGGTTTCGAACCGGGCGAAGGCGCTGCACGGCCGGCTGACGGTGATCGATCTGCACGCCGATACGCTGATGTGGCAGCGCGACCTGTTGAGCGAGAGCGACCAGGGCCATGTCGATCTGAAGCGGTTGATCGGCGGCAATGTCGCGCTGCAGGTGTTTTCCAGCGTGACCAAGACGCCGCGTGGCCAGAATTATGAGGCAAACGGCGGCGATACCGACAATATCACCCCGCTGGTGATCGGCCAGTTGCAGCCCACGCGCACCTGGTTCAGCCTGACGGAACGGTCCTTGTTCCATGCCCAGAAGCTGAAAGACGCCGAAGACCGGGCGCAGGGCCTGTTGCGCATCATCCGCACGCCGGATGATCTGGCAAAGCTGCTGGCCGATCGCGCCGCCAAGGTGCCCGTTACGGGCGCGCTGCTGTCAACCGAAGGCGCGCAGAATCTGCAAGGCGACATCGCCAATCTGGCCCGGCTGCACGCTGCCGGGTTCCGCATGATCGGGCTGGTGCATTTCTTCGACAATGATGTGGGCGGATCGATGCACGGCCTCAAGAAAGGCGGGCTGACGCCGCTGGGGGCGCAGGTGGTGCAACAGGCTGAACAGCGCGGCATGATCATCGATCTGGCCCACAGCAGCGCCGCCACCTATGCCGATGTGATGCGCATCGCCACCCGCCCGGTGGTGGTGAGCCATGGCGGCGTGAAGGCCAGCTGCAACACGCCGCGCAACCTGACCGACGATCAGCTGCGCCTGCTCAAGGCCAATGGCGGCATGATCGGCATTGGCTATTGGGATGCCGCGGTGTGCCAGCCCACCCCGCAGGCCACGGCCAGGGCGATCTTGCACGTGATCCGCATCGCCGGCATCGATCATGTTGGCCTTGGCAGCGATTATGATGGCGGCACCACCGTTGGCTTTGATACCGCGCATCTCGATGCCCTCACCCAGGCGCTGCTGGATGCCGGCCTGTCGGAGGCCGACATTGCCAGGGTGATGGGCGGCAATGCGGCGCGCCTGCTTGCCGCCGGGCTGGCACCCCGTTAAGCGCAAGTCATGATGCTGATCACCAAGGGCGATGCCCTGCCCCAGGCCTTGCGCGGCGGCATCGTGGCGCTGGGCAATTTCGATGGGTTCCACGCCGGCCACAGGCAAGTGGTGGGCGCGGCGCGCGACTGGGCGCACAAATTGGGCCGGCCGGCGCTGGTCGCCAGTTTCGATCCGCACCCGGCGCGGCTGTTCCAGCCCGATGTGCCGCCGTTCGCGCTGTCCTCCATTGCCCAGCGGGAACGCTGGCTGGGCAATTTCGGCGTGGATGGGCTGGTGATGATCCCCTTCACCCGCGATCTGGCCGCGCTGTCGGCCGAGGAATTCGTCGATGAATGGCTGGACATGCGCCTGGGCGTGGCCGGGGTGGTGACCGGCGGCGATTTCACCTTCGGCAAGGGCCGTTCGGGCGATGTGACGGAACTGGCGCGGCTGGGCCTGAAAAAGGGCTTTGCCGCCCGCGTGGTCGATCCGGTGGCAAACAAGGCCGGCACCATCAGCTCCACCCGCATCCGCGCCGCCCTGCGCGCCGGGCAGCCGGGCGTGGCGGCCGACATGCTCACAAGGCCGTTCACCATCGTCGGCACGGTTGAACATGGCGCCAAGCTGGGCCGCACCCTGGGCTTTCCCACCGCCAACCTCACCCTGGGTGATTATGTGCGTCCGGCTTACGGCGTTTATGCCGTGCGCGTGTGGCTGAACGACGGTAGCTGCGTGGACGGTGTCGCCAATCTCGGCATCCGCCCGATGATCGAACCGCCAGTGGAACTGCTGGAAACCTGGCTGATGGATTGGAGCGGCGATCTTTATGGCCAGACCATCGGGGTGGAACTGGTGGCCTATCTGCGCCCCGAACTGAAGCTGGATGGGCTCGACGCGCTGAAGGCGCAGATTGCCCGCGATGCGGATGACGCGAAGCGGGTGCTGCGGGGGTAAATCCTCCCCCTCTGGGGGAGGTGGCGCACGAAGCGCGACGGAGGGGGCCGGCGAGTGCAGTCCCTGCCGCCCCCTCCGCCCTGCGGGCACCTCCCCCAGAGGGAGAGGATTTTTCGTGGCGCGTGACAGCGCCGCCTGCTTCCCCTAAAGCCGGGCCATCATGAGCGCGCCCGATTATCGCCCCACCGTTTTCCTGCCCAAGACCGGCTTTCCGATGAAGGCCGGCCTGCCGGAACGCGAGCCGCAGATTTTGGCAAAATGGCAGGCCGCCGATCTTTATGCGCAATTGCGCGCCGCCCGTAAGGGCCGGGAAAAGTTCATCTATCACGACGGCCCGCCTTATGCGAACGGGGACATGCACATCGGCCACGCGCTCAACCATATCCTGAAGGATGCGGTGGTGCGCACCCAGTCGCTGCTGGGCAAGGATGTGCCCTATGTGCCCGGCTGGGATTGCCACGGCCTGCCGATCGAATGGAAGGTCGAGGAAGCCTATCGCGCCAAGAAGCTGAACAAGGATGCGGTGCCGGCGGTGGAGTTCCGCGCCGAATGCCGGGCTTACGCGCAGCATTGGGTGGATGTGCAGGGCCAGCAGTTGCAGCGGCTGGGCATCAATGCCGATTGGAAAAAACCCTATCTCACCATGGACTTCGCATCGGAAGCCACCATCGTTGCGGAACTGCTGAAGTTTGCGGAGAGCGGCCAGCTCTATCGCGGTGCCAAGCCGGTGATGTGGTCGCCCGTGGAAAAGACCGCGCTGGCCGATGCCGAGGTGGAATATCACGACATCACCTCGACGCAGATCGATGTGGCGTTCGAGATTGTCGAAGCGCCGAATGCGCCGGAACTGGTGGGGGCGTATGCCGTCATCTGGACGACGACGCCGTGGACCATCCCGGTGAACCAGGCTTTAGCGTATGGGCCGGAGATGGAATATCTTCTTGTAGAGTTCAAAACATTGTCCGTGTCTTCTGCTTTGGAATGCAACAAGCGATATCTTGTCGCCGAAAGATTGTTGATGGATTTTCTTTTTCGCGCCGGATTAGGTGAAGACGTTATTGTTTGGCAGGGAAAAGGCACCGCCCTCGCCGGGGCCAAAGCCCTGCACCCGATGGCCAATCACTATCGTCATGCTGGCGAAGGCCAGCATCCAGCTTCGGGCCACAGCGAACATGTTGGCACAGTGGATGCTGGCCTGCGCCAGCATGACAGCGTGACGGAGGAGAATTTCTTCACCCGCCCCCGCCCGTTCCTGCCCGGCGATTTCGTCACCACCGATGCCGGCACCGGCCTCGTCCACATGGCGCCCGATCATGGCGAGGATGATTTCGCGCTGTGCAAGGCGCATGGCATCAACCCGGTGTTCGCGGTGGAGGCCGATGGCCGCTACCGCGCCGACTGGCTGTGGCTGGGCGGCGAGGCAAAGAACGTCATCAACCCCAATCTCAACGCCCCCGATGGCCCGATCTGCAATGATCTCAAGGCGGCGGGCGCGCTGCTGAGCGCTGGGCCGTTCCAGCACAGCTATCCCCACTCGTGGCGTTCCAAGAAGAAGGTGATCTTCCGCTGCACGCCGCAATGGTTCGTGCCGATGGACAAGCCACTGCCATCACCTCTCCCCGCCGGGGAGAGGTCGAGAGACGGCGAAGCCGGCCCGGGAGAGGGGTTGGCATCGGTGGCCACGAGCAGCAGCCCCTCTCCCGCCGCGCTGGCGCGCGAGTCGACCTCTCCCCAACGGGGAGAGGTGATGACATTGCGCCAGAAGGCGCTCGCCGCCATCGCCGCCACCCATTTCACGCCCGACAAGGGCCGCAACCGCATCGGTTCGATGGTGGAAGGCCGCCCCGATTGGGTGCTCAGCCGCCAGCGCGCCTGGGGGGTGCCGATCACCCTGTTTGTCGATCGCAAGAGCGGCGAATATCTGCTGGACAAGGCCATCAACGCCAGGATCATCGCGCGCTTCAAGGAACAGGGCGTGGACGCCTGGACGCCGGAATTCGCTGCCGAACTGCTGGGCGACCGGGTCGACCAGTATGAGATGATCACCGACATCCTGGACGTGTGGTTCGACAGCGGCTGCACCCATGCCTATGTGCTGGAATCGGGCAAATGGCCGGAATATTCATGGCCAGCCGATCTTTATCTGGAAGGCAGCGACCAGCATCGCGGCTGGTTCCAGTCCAGCCTGCTGCAAAGCTGCGCCACGCGCGGGCGGGCCCCCTACAACGCCATCCTCACCCATGGTTTCACCATGGATGCGAGCGGCCGCAAGATGTCGAAGTCGGAAGGCAATGTCATCAACCCGCTCGACGTGATGAAGACCAACGGCGCGGATATATTGCGGCTGTGGGCGCTGAGCGTGGATTTCACCGAGGATCACCGCATCGGCGATGAGATCCTGAAGGGCGTGGCCGACCAGTATCGCAAATTGCGCAACAATTTCCGCTATCTGCTTGGCGCGCTCGATGGCTTTGCCGAGGCCGAACGCCTGCCGGTGAGCGAGATGCCGGCGCTGGAACGCTGGGTGCTGCACCGGCTGGCGGTGCTGTCGGGCGAACTCAAGACGGCGGTGAACGCCTATGATTTCAACCGCTATGTGGCGCTGATCACCGAATATGTGGCCGATGATCTGTCGGCCTTTGCCATGGATGTGCGCAAGGACAGCCTCTATTGCGACGCGCCCACTGCCCCCACCCGCCGCGCCTGGCGGTCGGTGCTGGATATCGTCTTCCACGCCCTCACCCGCTGGCTCGCCCCGGTGCTGGTGTTCACGGCGGAAGAAGTGTGGGGCACGCGCTTCCCCGATGCCGCATCCGTGCATCTGCTGGAATGGCCCGAAATCGATGCCGGCTGGCGCGATGATGCGCTGCACCGGCAGTTCAGCCACGCCCGCAAGCTGCGCGAGGAGGCCTATCTGAAGCTGGAAGAACTGCGCCGCGCCAAGGCGATTGGCAGCTTCCTGGAAGCGCGTGTGGCCATCACCACCGCCCATGAAGATCGCATCGCCGCGCTGGCCGGGCTGGATCTGGCCGAACTGCTGCTGGTGGCCGACGTGGCGATCACGCCGGGCGACCATGAAAGCCTGACCGTGGCCCGCGCCGATCTGCCCAAATGCGCGCGCTGCTGGCGGCATCTGCCCGATGTGGCCGCAGAAACACAGCTGTGCACGCGCTGCGATGCGGTGGTGAATGGATAAGACCGGGCCTAACCGCGGCTTCCTCCTTGCTGCCATCGTGCTGATCCTTGATCAGATCAGCAAATACTGGGTGCTGGAGGTGATCCATCTGCCGGCGATTGGCGGCATCGATGTCTGGCCCTTCTTCCGCCTGACCTTTGTGGGCAATATCGGCGTGTCGATGGGGCTGTTGCAGGCGAACAGCGATCTGGCGCGCTGGCTGCTCACCTTTGCCACCGCCGGCATTGCGGTGGCGGTGGCGCTTTGGCTGCGCAAGGAAACGCAGGCGCCAGAGGTGGCGGCGCTGGGCCTGGTGCTGGGCGGCGCGCTGGGCAACATCATCGACCGGGCGCGCTTTGGCTATGTCGTCGATTTTCTGCATTTCTTCTGGGGGCAATACAGCTTCTGGGTCTTCAACCTGGCCGATGCTGCGATTACACTGGGCGTTGTGCTGCTGCTGGGGCGGGCGATCCTGGCCCAACCGGCTGCCAACGCCAAACAGGATGGATCATGACCATGCGCAATTTTCTGATTCTGGCCGTGGCGGCCCTGGCCCTGGTGTCGTGCGGCAGCAAGCGCAATGGCCTGAACGCGCGGTCGCCCGATGAACTGTCGATCGCGCGCGGCGCGCCGCTGGTGGTGCCGCCGGATTTCGCCCTGGCCCCGCCCAAACCCGGCGCACCTCGCGCCGTGGGGGTGGATGCCCAGGCCGCCGCGATGGAAGCGCTGTTCGGCCCCGGCGTGAAGCCGCCGCCGCGCAGCCAGGCCGAACAGCAGCTGCTGGATCGGGCCGGCGCCAACACGGTGGAACCGGCGGTGCGCAGCCAGGCCGGCGATCCGCGCACCAGTGTGGTGAACAAGGGCAGCTTCATCGCCGAAGTGCTGGCCGCCCCGGCCGGCGCCCGCGATCCGGCGCTGGCCGATGTGAAGGTGCCGGGCTGAGCCCCTGATTGCGGCCCCTGATTGCGGCAATGGTCGGATGGGCGTCCGGGGCCGGCATGCCGCCCCCCGACGGGATGCGCTTGGCCCCGGACTGATGCAAGGATGCCGATGCTGCCCGCAATTGGCTGATCCCGCACGCCCTGGCCCATGACTGCCAGAGCCAAAGCCGCAGCGTCATCCCCGTAAATTCCCCTATAAACAAAGTGTAATGCGCTGGGGCGGCTTGCAATTGCCGCCGCGCTGGGCTTGGCTGCGGCGATGAGCAAGCGTGAGGCAAGCGGCGGCTGCCATTGCGGCCAGGTGCGGTTCCGGGTGCGGTTCGATGATCCGCCCGAACTGCTGGATTGCAATTGTTCGATCTGCGCCCGAACCGGCTATCTCCACCTGATCGTGGGTGCCGATGATTTCACCCTGGAACAGGGGGCCGAGGCGCTGACCGATTATCGCTGGGGCAGCGGCACCGCGCGGCACCTGTTCTGCCGCACCTGCGGGATCAAGAGCTTCTATGTGCCGCGGTCCCACCCCGATGGTTTCAGCGTGAACTGGCGGGCGCTGGACGGTGTTGATGATGTGCAGCCGCGCATCCGCGCCTATGACGGGAAGAACTGGGAAAAGGCGCGCAGCGATCTGGGCTGAGCCCGTTTGGTTGGGCGCGCTGTGCACGCACCCTCCCCCAAGCCCCTCCCTGAAAGGGGGGGGCTTGGGGGAGGGTGGAGGAAGGCCTATCGCCCCGTCTGCCCGCGGTGCAGCAGGCAGGCATCGGCCAGCACCAGCGCCACCATCGCTTCCAGCACCGGCGCGGCGCGGATGCCCACGCAGGGATCGTGCCGGCCCTTGGTGACAATCTCGGCGGCCTTGCCATCGCGGGTGATGGTTTCCACCGGGGTCAGGATCGAACTGGTGGGCTTCAACGCCATGCGCAGCACGATCGGCTGGCCGGTGGCAATGCCGCCGGCGATGCCGCCAGCGTGGTTGGACAGGAATTCGGGGTTGCCATCCGCGCCCGGCCGCATCCGGTCGGCATTCTCCTCGCCGCGCAGGGCGGCCACCGCGAAACCGTCGCCGATTTCCACCGCCTTCACGGCGTTGATGCTCATCGCGGCGCTGGCCAGCTGCGCATCCAGCTTGTGATAGAGCGGGCTGCCCCAGCCGGCCGGCACGCCGGTGGCCACACATTCGACAATGGCACCCAGCGAAGAGCCGGACTTGCGGGCGGCATCCAGATGTTCGGCCCAGATCGCCGCCGTCACCGCATCCGGGCACCAGAAGGGATTGCGGGCGATTTCATCGGAATCGAAACGGCTGCGATCGATGGCGATCCCGCCGATGTTGACCAGACAGGCGGTGATGCTGACCTGCGGGATGATCAGCCGTGCCACCGCGCCGGCCGCCACGCGGGCAGCGGTTTCCCGCGCCGATGATCGCCCGCCGCCGCGCGGATCGCGATGGCCATATTTGGCATCATAGGCATAATCGGCGTGGCCGGGCCGATATTTGGTCGCGACATCGCTGTAATCCTTGGATCGCTGGTCGACATTCTCGATCATCAGCGAAATCGGCGTGCCGGTGGTTCGCCCTTCATGCACGCCCGACAGGATGCGCACCTGGTCGGGTTCCTGCCGCTGGGTGGTGAACTTGTTCTGCCCCGGCCGGCGCTTGTCGAGGAAAGGCTGGATATCCCCTTCGGCCAGCGCCAGGCCGGGCGGGCAGCCATCCACCACCGCGCCGATCGCCGGCCCGTGGCTTTCGCCCCAGGTGGAAAAGCGCAACAGATGGCCGAAGCTGTTGAGGCTCATGCCAGCCCGATATCCGGTGCATCCTCGGCCTTCATGCCGATCACATTGTAACCGGCATCGACATGGTGGATTTCGCCGGTCACACCGCTGGCCAGATCAGAGAGCAAATACAGCCCGGCCCCGCCCACATCCTCGATGGTGACATTGCGGCGCAGCGGGCTGTTATATTCGTTCCACTTCATGATGTAGCGGAAATCCCCGATGCCGCTGGCGGCCAGCGTCTTGATCGGGCCGGCGGAAATGCAGTTCACGCGCACGCCTTGCGGCCCCAGATCCATCGCCAGATATTTCACGCTGGCTTCCAGCCCGGCCTTGGCCACGCCCATCACATTGTAATGCGGGATGACCTTTTCGGCGCCATAGTAGGACAGGGTGAGCAGCGATCCGCCATCGGGCATCATCGCGGCGGCGCGCTGGGCCACGGCGGTGAAGCTGTAGACCGAGACATTCATGGTGAGCAGGAAATTGTCGAGGCTGGTATCGACATAGCGGCCGCGCAGTTCATTCTTGTCGGAAAAGCCGATGGCATGGACGAGGAAATCGATCGTCGGCCATTGCTCGGCGAGCGCGGCAAAGCAGGCGTCCAGGCTTTCGGTGTTGGCCACGTCGCATTCGAACAGGCGCGCCACGCCCAATTGTTCGGCCAGCGGGCGCACGCGCTTTTCCATCATCGGGCCCTGATAGGAAAAGGCCAGTTCGGCGCCCTGCTGCGCCAACGCCCGGGCGATGCCCCAGGCCAGGCTCTTGTCGTTGGCCAGGCCCATGATGAGGCCACGCTTGCCAGCCATGATTGCCATGTCATTCTCCTTGGGCGGGGGCCTTAGCGGGCAATTGCGGCAATTTCCAGCCGGCTGCGCGCCACCGCCGCATTCAGCTGCGCCCCCACCACCAGGCCCAGCCCGATGATGTAGAAATAGAGCAGCGCGATGATCACGCCGGCCAGGCCGCCATAGGTGAGGGCATAGCCGCCAAACAGGGTGAGCGCGCGCGGCAGCGCCAGCGTGGTGGCCGTCCACGCCGCCGTGGTGGCCAGCGCGCCGGGCCACACCGCGGCAATGCGGAACCGGCGCGGGCACAATAGGGTGAACAGCGCCCACAGCGCCAGAAACAGCAGCACCGCCGGCACCACCCGTTGCAGGCCCAGCGCCGGAAACACATCGGCCATCAACGGCATCAGCCGGAACACGAAGGTTTCCGCCCCCGTCACCACCACCTGCGCGGCAAAGGCGATCAGCAGCAGCAGCACCAGGCCCAGCACCTCGATGATACCCAGCAGCCGCCAGCGCAGATAGGGCATTTCCGATTGCCGGCCATAGGCCTGCGTGACGATCATGCGCAGCGTGACCAGCACGCCAGACGAGGTCCACAGCGCGACGAACAGCGAAAAGGTGACGACCCCGCCGCTGGCTTCGGCCGCGATCACATCACCCAGCGCCGGGGCGATCAGCGTGGCGACATTGTCGGGCAGCGCTTTCAGGAACCCCGCCACCGCCGCCATGCCTTCGGCGGTGCGGCCCATGCGACCGGCCACAAAGGCCAGCAGGATCACGAATGGAAACAGGGTGACCAGGCTGAGATAGGCCAGATTGCCGGCGTGGGTGAAGCCATGTTCAAACGTGCCGCTGGCCGTATCGGCCAGGATGCGGCGCAGGCGCCGGGCGGCCACCACGGCGATCAGGCTTCGAACCCGGCACGAATTTCGCGCCCGTCGATGAAATCGCGCGCAAAGGCCACCAGCTGGGGATGATCGGACGGAATGTCGATCATCACCGTCACCAGCATGTCGCCGCGGGTTGCATCCAGCCGGCGAAAGCCGCGGCCCTTCAGGCGGAACATCCGGCCCGACGTGGTGGCGGGCGGCACCGTGAACGACACATCGCCTTCCGGCGTCGGCAGCCGCACCTTGGCCCCCAGCACGGCTTCATCCAGCCGCAGCGGCATGGTGATGCGGATATCATCGCCATCGCGTTCGAACAGGCGGTGCGGCGCGATGTCGATGGTGACGATGGCATCGCCCGGCCCGCCCGGCCCCGGTTCGCCCTTGCCCGAAAGCCGCATCTGCTTGCCCGATTCCAGCCCGGCCGGCAGCTTGATCTCGATGGTCTGGCCGTTGCGCAGCGTCACCCGCTGCGGGGTCAGCCGCACCGCCTCGACAAAGGGCACGGTGAGGCGATAGCCCACATCGGGGCCGCGCACATCGGGGCGGAAACCGCCGCGCCCGGTGCCGAACGGGCTGCGGCCGCCAAACAGTTCGGCGAACAGATCATCGGCGCCCTGGGCAAAATCAAAGCCGCCGCCGCGCCCGGCCCCCGCGCCACCGGCCCCGCCAAAACCGCCGCCGCCGGCACCGCCGCGGCCAAAACCGCCGGCAAACGGGTTGATCGGCTGGCCATCGGCGCCGATCTCGCCGCGATCATACTGGCCGCGCCGGCCAGTGTCCGACAACAATTCATAGGCGGCATTGGCTTCCTTGAAGCGTTCCAGCGCCTTGGGGTTGTTGGCATTGGTGTCGGGGTGGTTTTCCTTGGCCAGGGTGCGAAACGCCTTCTTGATTTCCGCATCGCTGGCGGTTCGGCTGATGCCCAGAACGGTGTATGGATCGCGCATCGTCATTCCAAAATCGAAAACAACCAGACAAAGATGGGTGGCCGCGTGCCAGCCATCAAGCGGCCGCGACCATAGCGACGGCAACGCCATCTCGCCAGCATTGCCGTGATGGCCTATGCTCTGTGCATGCGTCTGCTCCTCATCCTCCTGCTTCTGCTGCCCACGCCAGCGCTGGCCTGGGGCGATTATGCCCATCGCCTCACCGCCCGCATCGCCTGGGCGCAATTGTCGCCCGCCGCCCGTGCCCAGGTGGCCGCCCTGATCCGCGCCGCGCCGGGGCTGGACACGCCATCATGCCCGCTGGCCAGCATCGCCGATGCCTCGGTCTGGCCCGATTGCGTGCGCGGCCGCTATCGCGATCGCTTCGCTGCTTCCGTCCCCTGGCATTATCAGAACATCAGCGTGTGCACCGCGTTCGACATCGCGGCCAAATGCCCGGACGGTGATTGCGTGACGGCGCAGATCCCGCGCCAGCAGGCCGTGCTGGCCGATCGCAGCCGCCCGGCGGCGCAGCGCCTGCAGGCGCTGGCGTTCCTGGTGCATTTCGTGGGCGACATGCACCAGCCGCTGCACATGGGCGACAAGGCCGATCGCGGCGGCAATGATGTGCGCGCCGCCTTCGGCTTCAAATCACCCGATCAAATGAACCTGCACCGGGTGTGGGACAGTGATCTGGCCGAACGCGCCCTCACCGAACCGCCGGCCATCAGCCCCGGCCGCATCACCATGGCCCAGCGCCGGCAATGGACCGCCGGCCCGGCCGACACCGCCGGGCGCGTGGCCGGCTGGGCGCGCGAGGCGTGGGACATCGCGCGCAGCACCGTCTACCCCGAACTCAAGGATTATCCCGACAGTTGCCCGCTGCCGCCAGCCGGCCGCGGATCCCTGCCGCGCGGCAGTGTCACCCCGGCCTATGTCGCGGCGGCCACGCCGGCGGTGCGCGCACAGGTTGCCAAGGCCGGCACCCGCATCGCACTGCTGGTCGAACAGGCGCTGGCCACCCCGGCCCCCCGGCGATAGGATCGCAGCCATGAACCTGGATGATGAAGAGGAAAGCGGCAACATCATCGATCGGCGCGGCGAAGGCGGCGGCGGCCCTGGCGGCTTTGGCCTGCCCATCGGCGGCGGCGGCATGGGCCTGGGCACCATCGCCATCCTGATGGTGCTTGGCCTGGTGTTCGGCATCAATCCGCTGAGTCTGCTGGGCGGGGCCAGCGGCGGCGGTGTGGGCGGGCCATCGATCGGCCAGCCGCAACCGGCGGCCACCGGCACCGCGCCGGCCAGCGCGCATGATCGCTTTGTCGCCCGCGTGCTGGGCACCACCGAACGCACCTGGGCCGAGCTGTTTCCGGCCCAGCTGGGGCAGCCCTATCCGCCGCCCAAGCTCAACCTGTTTTCCGGCCGGGTGCAATCGGGCTGCGGCCCGGCCAACAGCGGCATGGGACCATTTTACTGCCCGGCCGATCGCCAAGTCTATCTGGATACCGGCTTTTTCGACGAATTGTCGCGCCGCTTTGGCGCGCCGGGCGATTTTGCCGCCGCCTATGTGATCGCGCACGAAGTGGGCCACCATGTCCAGACCGTGCTGGGCATCTCCGATGAAGTGAACCGCGCCAGCCGTTCCCTGGGCCAGGCCGGGGCCAACGCCCTGTCGGTGCGGCAGGAATTGCAGGCCGATTGCCTGGCCGGCGTGTGGGCGCACCACAATCGCGCCCTGCTGGAACCCGGCGATGTGGAAGAAGGCATGCGCGCTGCCCAGGCCATCGGCGATGATCGCCTGCAGGCCGATGCCGGCCAGAGCGTGCAGCCCGAAGCCTTCACCCACGGCACGTCGGCCCAGCGCATGCGCTGGCTGCGGCGCGGGCTGGACACGGGCGAGGTGCGGGCCTGCGACACATTCGCGGCACGGCAGCTGTAGCGGCTCAGCCGTCGGTATCGGTGATGATGATGCGGCCACGCGCGATGCCGCCCGGCCCGTCTTCCACCGCGATCACCATCGGTTCGCCATCCTGGGTGGCGCCGGTGATGCTGTTGCCGGTGCGCGCCACGCTGCGGCCCTTGGCGATCAGCGCCTTTTCATACCAGTCGGCCACGGCATCGGCGCTGCCCGGCGCCGAAAAGCCCAGCATAACGCGGCCTTCGGTTGACGGGCTGCCCGCCACATCCACGCTGAGCAGGCGCGCGCCGGGATAGCGGCCCACGCCATCCAGATCGAATTTGGCATCGCTGGTCAGTCCTTCGGGCAGGCGCATCTTGCCCTCGATGCCGCCGGGCAGTTTCAACTGCATCTCGCCCGACTGGGTATCGGCGCGAAACCGCATGCCCTCGTCACCCGCCCGGGCCGGGCGCTTGTCGCTGCGTTCAAGGTTCCAGCTCGAATCGCTGGCCACGCGCTTGGGTTCCTCGTTGTCGCGGGCGAACCAGATCACCGCAAACCCGCACAGCAGGATGGCAATCAGGGCGTTCTTCATCGGCAGGGCTCCGCTGTGTTGCCGCTTCAATACGCGCGGGCACCGCTGCCGGTCAATCAGTGTGCCCTGGCATGCACCTGGTGCATCACCGCTGCAATCACCCCGCCCAGCACCAGCCCGAACAGGCCGGAACCGCCGGCTTCCGCTGCCCAGGTGACAAGGCCGCCGCCGGCTTCCACCGCGTGCATCGCGCTGTGCAGCAGGTCGTGCGGCTGGTGCAGGCCAAATTTGCTGAGCCCGTCGATCACGATATGGCCGCCCACCCACAGCATGGCCGCCAGCCCCACCCAGGCCAGCAGGCCCAGAAACGGCGGCATGCCGGTGACCAGCGCCCGGCCCAGCGCCGCCACTGCGCCGTTCTTCTGCCGCGCCAGCGCCACGCCGGCATCATCGGCCTTCACGATCAGCGCCACCGCGCCATACACCAGGATGGTGATGCCCAGTGCCACCGCCACCAGCGCGGCGGCCTGTTCGGCGATCGGCTTGTCCTCCACCGTGCCCAGGGCGATGGCCATGATTTCGGCGGAAAGGATCATGTCGGTGCGCACCGCGCCGGCCACCATGGTGTTTTCGCGGCTCACCGGATCCAGATCGGCGGCATCATCGGCCGCCTCGTCCTGCGGTGTCAGCTTTTCCCACAGTTTTTCCGCCCCTTCGAAACAAAGGAAGGCGCCGCCGGCCATCAGCAGCGGCGTGATCGCCGCCGGCAGGAGATAAGACAGCGCCAGCGCGCCGGGCAGCAGGATCACCAGCTTGTTCTTCAGGCTGCCCTGGGCAATCTTGGCCACGATGGGGATTTCGCGATCGGCGGCAAAGCCGACGACATAGCGCGGGGTGACAGCGGCATCATCCACCACCACGCCGGCCGCCTTGGCCGATGCCTTGGCCGCCGCCGCTGCGGTATCGTCCAGCGAAGCCGCCGCCACCTTGGCAATGGCCGCCACATCGTCCAGCAGCGCGAACAGGCCGCTTGCCATGATCATCGTCCCCCGAATGTCAACGCGATGCCGGGCTTGGCAAAATTTGCCGCGCCGCGCAATGCGGCCACATGGCCTTCAGCCGCGGTTCAGCGCCGATCGGCCAGCCACAGCGCGATGGCCAGCACCACCCCCACGCCCAGGCCGATGATCAGCCCCTGCGATGGCTGGCCGAACGCCGCACCGATGCCGGCCCCCAGGATCAGGCCGAGGGCGATCAGGATGCCGCCCCCACGCTGCGGCGGGCGGGACACGGGTGGGGGCGCAGGTGATTCCATATCGCGCCCCATGCACCAGCGCCCGGCCGTTGGCCAGTGGCCCCGGCGGTTGCCAGCGCCGGCGCATCCGGTAAACGTGGGCGCGTGCGTCAACTGATCCCTGCCCTGCTGGCCGCTGGCCTGGTTGCCCCGGCGGCCCCGCTGCCGGCGCAGCCGGTGCCGCCCGCGCCGCCGCCCTTGCCCGCCGATGCAGCGGAACCACCCCTGCCCGGCCCCGATGCGCCCTTGCCCGATCTGCCCGGCGGTGCCGCCCTGCCCTGGCCCGACATCACGCCGCAGGCCGATGCCGAACCCGAACCGGGCGCCGCTGCCATAAGTTATCAGGTGGCGGTGGAGGGGCTGGACGCGCTGGGACTGGATGATGAATTTCGCGGCCTGTCGTCGCTGTGGTTGCACCGCGGCGAAGACACCAACCTGGCGCAACTGGGCCGCCGCATCGCCGAGGATCGCGATCTGGTCGATCTCCTGCTGCGCTCCATCGGCCATTATGGCGGCACGGTGCGCATCACCACCCAGCCGCCCGCCGGCAACCGCCGCACCAGCCTGGTGACGGTGGCGGTGGAACCGGGCCCGCTGTATCGCATCACCGATCTGGTGATCAGCGCGCCCGAAGGCGCGGTGGGGCCGCCCGATCCCGGCCGCATCGTGTCGCGGCTGCTGCCGATCCGGGTGGGCGATCCGCTCGATGCGGCGCGGGTGCAATCGGCCCAGGCCAGCCTGCCGGTCAGGCTGGCCGATGCCGGCTATCCGTTTCCGCGCATCGGGCCGCCCAGCATCATCGTCGATCATGCCGGGCGCGATGCCGTGCTGCGGCAAGAGGTGGATCTGGGCCGGCGCGGGCTGTTCGGCCGCATCACGGTGGAACCGGCGGCGCGCGGGTTTGACAGCGCGCATGTGACGATGCTGGCCCGCTTCAGGCCGGGGGACCGATACAGCGAGGCCGGGCGCGACGATCTGCGCCGGGCGCTGGTGCAGACCGGCCTGTTCGGCGGCGTCGCCGTCACCCCGGTGGCCGGCGCCATTGCCGACGATGGCCAGCAGACGGTGGATCTGACGGTGAGCACCGAACCCGCGCCGCAGCGCACCATCGCGCTGGCCGGCGGCTTTTCCACCGGCCAGGGCGTGCGGCTGGAAGGCAGCTGGACGCACCGCAACCTGGCTCCCCCCGAAGGCGCCTTCACCGCCCGCGCCGTTGCCGCCGAACGCGAACAGCTGGCGCAGGTGGAACTGCGCCGCCGCAATTTTCGCCGCCGCGATCAGCTGCTGCTGGCTTCCGGCGGCTTTTCGGCCAGCCAGCAATTCGCCTTTGCTGCCGAAACCATCGGGGTCACGGCCGCGCTGGCCCGCGAAAGCAACATCATCTGGCAGAAGGACTGGACCTGGAGTATCGGCGCACAGGCCCTGGTGACCAGCCAGCGCGACCGCTCCGCCCCCGGCGATCCGCGCCGCACCTTCACAGTGTTCGCCCTGCCCGCCAGCCTGACCTGGGACCAGTCCGACGATCTGCTCAACCCGTCGCGCGGCTTTCGCCTCACCACCCGGCTCAGCCCGGAATTCACGTTGAGGAACCAGAGCAATTTCAATTATCTGAAGGCGCAATTTGAAACCACTGCCTATCAACCGATGGGGCCGCTGGTGCTGGCCGGGCGCTTCCACATCGGCAGCATCATCGGGGCCAGCCGCGGGGTGATCGCGCCGGATCGCCGCTTTTATGCCGGTGGCGGCGGTTCGGTGCGCGGCTATGTCTTCCAGGGGGTTGGCCCACGCAATGCCGACAATGTGCCCACCGGCGGCAACAGCCTGACCGAACTGGCGGTGGAGGCGCGCTATCGCTTTCAGGCGCTGGGCCAGGATCTGGGGCTGGTCGCCTTTCTTGATGCCGGCGAGGTTTCCACCGGCACCACCCCGGCCTTTGACCGGCTGTCGCTGGGGGCCGGCATCGGCGCGCGGGTCTATACCGGCTTTGGCCCGGTGCGCATCGATATCGCCACGCCGATCAACCCGCAACGCGGCGATCCCCGGCTGGTCTTCTATGTCTCCATCGGGCAGGCGTTCTGATGCGGCGGGGCCTGCGCCTGCTCGCCATCGGGCTGGTGGCCCTTCTGGCCCTGCTGGCCAGCCTGCCGCTGCTGCTTGATACCGGGCCGGGCCGGGCCTGGTTGGCGCGGCAACTGCCGGCGCTGCATCTGGAAAGCGGGCTGAACCTTGCCGTGGCCGGCATTGATGGCAGCCTGTGGGGCATGGCCCGGCTGCGCGGGGTGGAACTGCGCGATGCCACCGGCCGCTTTGCCCGCATCGATGCGCTGGATGTCGATTGGCAACCGCTGGACCTGCTGTCCAACCGCTTTGCCGCCCGTTCGCTGGCGGCCGGCACCATCGTCATCGAACGGTTCCCCCGCCTGGCCCCCAGCCGTGATCCGCGCCTGCTGCCCGAAATCGATATCCGCATCGATCGGCTGGCCGCGCCGCGCATCATGCTGGCCGCCGGCGTGGCCGGTGCCAGGGCCCGCCAGGCCAGCCTGAACGGCCGCATCGCCATTGCCGCCGGCCGGGCGCTGGTGCGGGTGAACGCGGCGGCGGCCGGCAGCGCCGATCGGCTGATCATCGATCTGGATGCGCAGCCCGACCGTGACCGTTTTGCATTGAGCGCGCTGCTGGATGCGCCGGCCGGCGGCCTGGTTGCCGGGCTTTCCGGGATGAAGACCGATCTGATGGTGCAGGCGCGCGGGCGCGGGCGCTGGCAGGCGTGGAACGGCCGCCTGCTGGCGCGCAGCGGCGCGAACCGGCTCGCCGATGCCGCCCTCAGCCTTGATCGCGGTGAATTCGGGCTGGCCGGCCGCATCGATCCGGCGGCGCTGATGGCGCCGGGCCCGCTGGCGCGGCTGCTGGGCGGCGGGCTGGCCATCAGCCTGCGCGCCCGACCGCGCGACGAGGCGCTGCAGGTGACGGCCACCGCCACCGGTCGCTGGCTCAGCGGCCGCATCGCCGCCGGGGTCGATCGCGCCGCCGAACGCATCAGCGATGGCGATCTGGCGCTGCGGCTGGCCGATGCCGCCCCGCTGCCGGCCGGAATCGGTTTCAAGGGCCTGGCGGTCACCGCCCGCCTGTCGGGCCCGTGGCTGGCCCCGGCGGCGCAGGCCAGGGCCAGCGCCACCAGCCTGGCCCTGCCAGGTGGCCGCTGGCTGGACGGCGTGACCGCCAGCGCCATCGTGGACGCCAGCGACATGCGCGCCGCCATGCCCGCCAGCGTGGCGGTGACGGCGGTGCGCGGCCTGCCGGCCGGCCTGGCCCCGCTGGCCGGGCGCTGGCAGGCCAGCGGGCCACTGCTGTGGCAGGGCGGGCAGTTGCGCGGCAGCAATCTGGCCGTGGCGTCGGGGCCTTTCACCGGCAAGGCCGGTTTCAGCTGGGCGCCGGCCAGCGGGGCCTGGGGGCTGCGCCTGGTGGGCGATGTGCGCGGCTGGGAATTGCCGTTGCTGGGCAGCAGCGACATCGGCTTCACCGCCAATCTGAAACCCGGCACCAGCGGCGATGGCGATTTCCGCCTGATCGCCGCCCGGCCGCCGGCCAGCGCCCTGACCCGGCTTGCCGGCAGCAATCTCACCCTGGCCGGCCGCTTCACCCTGCAACCGGGGCTGGCGATCAGCGCCAGCGGTCTGGCGCTGGCCAGCCCGCGGCTGGCGGCGGGCGGCAGCATCGGCTGGCAGGCCGGCGCGCTGGCCGTGGCGGTGAACGGGCGCAGCACTGATCTGGGCGCCTTCCGCGTTGATGGCGGCGGGCCGCTGGCGGCGCTGGCGCTGGCGGTGCGGCTGCCTCGGCCGGGCTATGGCCTGTCTGATCTGGTGGCGCGCGCCAGCCGCAACGGCAGCGGCGATTGGCAGCTGGACGCCACCGCCGCCACCGCCGCCGGCCCGGCCGAACTGGCCGCTGGCATCAGTCTGGCCCCGGATTTGCGGCTGGGCATTGCCCGGCTGGCGCTGGCCGGCTTTGTGGCCAGCGGCAGCGCGGTGCAGACGGCGGCGGGGCCATTGGCCGGCACGCTGGCGGTGCGCGGCAATGGCCTGGGCGGCAAGGCCGTGCTGGCCGCCGCCGGGGCCGTGCAGCAGGCCGATCTGGATCTGGCCGGCGATGGCATCCGCATCGCACAAGAGGTGCCGATCGCCCTTGATCAACTGCGATTGGCGGCCAAGCTGCTGCTGCCGCCATCCGGGCCGCTGCTGCGCGGCAGCGCCAGCCTGAAGGGGCTGGAACGCGGCAATCTGATTGTCGATACGGCAACTGCCAGCGCCGATCTGGTGGATGGCAGCGGCACCGCCCGCCTGGCCCTGTCGGGCGACAGCGGCGCGCCCTTTGCCATCACGCTGGCCGCCGCCATCGCGCCCGATCGCATCCGCCTGTCGGGCGATGGCCGTTATGATGGCCGCGCCGCCCGGCTGGCCGGGCCGGCCACGCTCAGCCGCGATGCCGATGGCTGGCATCTGGCCGGATTGGAGATCAGCAGCGAACTGGGCAATGCCGCCGTGGCGGGCGATTGGGGGCCGGACCAGCGCCGGCTGCGCGCCCGGCTGGATCGGGTGACGCTGGCCGCCGTGGGCCTGGCCTATCCGTCGATCAACCTGGCCGGGCGGGTTTCGGGCGATGTCGATCTGGATCTGCCGCGCGGGCGCGTGCCATCCGGCCGCGCCAATCTGCGCCTGAACGGCCTGTCGCGCAGCGCCATCACCAGCACCTCCACCCCCATTGATCTGGGCCTCAACGCCGTGCTGGGGGCCGATGGCACGCTGGTGCGGGCGCTGATCCTGCGCGCCGGCAAGGTGGAAGGCCGGGCGCAGGCCCGGCTGGGCCCGGCGGCCACGGGCGCGCCCAGCCTTGTCGCCGCCTATGCCGCCGCGCCCATCACCGGCCAGCTGCGCTATGCCGGGCCGGCGCAGGATCTGTGGGGCCTGTCGGGGCTCACCGCGCTCGACATTCGCGGCCAGGTGCAGGTGGCGGCCGATCTGTCGGGCACGCTGGGCGATCCGGTGATCGCCGGCCGGCTGATCGCGCGCGATGCCAGGGTGGAAGCGCCGCTGCTGGGCGCGGTGGCCACCGGGGCCAGCCTCGATGCCCGCTTCAACGCCTCGCGGCTGGAACTGATCCGCTTTGCCGGCACATCGGGCGCCGGCCGCATCACTGGTTCGGGCAGCATCGATCTGTCGCTGGAACGTGGCTTTCCGATGAACATCCGGCTGGTGGCCAGCGATGCCGCCATCCTGGGCCGCGATGATCTGGCGGCGGTGGGCAGCGGCGACATCAGGGTGGCGACCGACGAATATGGCGGCGTGGTGTCCGGCACGCTGAAACTGGCGCGCGCCGATTATCGCGTCGGCCGCACCGCCGTGGCCGATGTGCCGGTGCTGGCCGTGACCGAAAAAAATCTTCGCCTGGCGGGCCGCCGCGCCAGCCAATATGTGCCGCCCACGCGCTGGCTGTACAATCTGGCCATCACCGCCGATCGCCAGCTGATGGTGACGGGCATGGGCATCAAATCGGAATGGCAGGCCAATGTGCGGCTGCGCGGTGCCGCCACCGCGCCCGAACTGTTCGGCCGGGTGCAGCTGGTGCGCGGCGATTATGATTTTGCCGGCAAGCGGTTCCAGCTCACCCGCGGCGACATCCGCTTCCAGGGCGGCTATCCACCCGATCCGATCATCACCGTGGCGGCCGAAAACACCGGCAACGGCTTCACCGCGCAGCTGGCCATCGACGGCACGGCGCAGCGGCCGCAGATCCGGTTCAGCTCGGTGCCGGCCCTGCCCGAAGACGAGGTGTTGTCGCGCGTGCTGTTCGGCGCGCGCGTCACCGATCTTTCCGCCCCTGAAGCCATCCAGCTGGCCGGCGCGCTCACGTCGCTGCGCGGTGGCGGCTTCAACCCCATCGGCGCGGTGTCAAAGGGCCTGGGCATCGACCGGCTGCGCATCCTGCCGGCCGATGCCACCATGGGCCGCAAGACATCGGTGGCCGCCGGGCAATATCTGGGCCGCAATGTCTATGTCGAACTGGCCACCGACGCCCAGGGCTATACCGCCACCAGCATCGAAATCGGGCTGACCCGCTCGCTGTCGCTGCTCAGCAGCGTCGCCACCCTGGGCGGCACCGCCGCCGGCCTGCGGTGGACAAGGGATTATTGACGGCCGATCAAGGCCCGCGCCATCGCATCGGCCACCACATCGGTGGCCAGGCCGCTGGCATCGGCATCGGCAAACAGCGCCGCCAGCCGCGGGCCGATGGCGTCCACCTGGGCGTTGACCGAATCAAGGCTGGTCTCGCCCAGATATTCGGCCACCACGCTGATGATGCCGCCGGCATTGATCACATAATCGGGGGCATAAACTATGCCGCGCGCCGCCAGCCGGGCACCATCGTGCGGGGTGGCCAGCTGGTTGTTGGCGGCGCCCGCCACGATGGCCACATCCAGCGCAGCGATGCTGGCTTCATCCAGGATCGCGCCCAGCGCGTTGGGGCTGAACACGTCGGCCGGAACGGCCATGATCTCGCCCACCGGCACATGCGCCGCGCCCAGTTCGGCGGCCAGCGCCGCGGCGCGGGCGGCATCGGCATCGGCCAGGGTCAGCCGCGCGCCTGCTGCGGCCAGTGCGCGAGCCAGCGCGCCGCCCACACTGCCTACGCCCTGCACCGCCACATGCAGGCCGCGCACATCAGCGCGGCCGAATTTGTGCCGCACGGCGGCGCGCAGCCCGGCCAGCGTGCCGCGTGCCGTGAACGGGCCGGGGTTGCCGCCCACGCGGCCCGCCGCCACCGGCAGGCCGGCGACATGGCGGGTGGTGCGGGCCAGCACCACCATGTCATGTTCGGTCATGCCCACATCCTCGGCCGTGACATAGCGGCCGCCCAGGGCGGCCACCGCCGCCGCAAAGGCATCCAGCAGTGCTTCGGTCTTCGGCGCATCGGCCAGCACCACCGCCTTGCCGCCACCGGCCTTCAGACCGGCCATGGCGTTCTTGTAGCTCATGCCCCGCGACAGGCGCAGCGCATCGGTGAGGGCGTCCGCCTCGCTGGCATAGGCCCAGCGCCGCACGCCGCCGGCCGCCGGGCCCAGATGGGTGGAATGGATGGCGATGATGGCATGCAGGCCGCTGGCCGCATCGCGCACCAGGGCCACCTGTTCATGGCCGTCGAAATCGGCGGCCGTTTCGGCCGGCAGGCTGGCCAGCGTCAGGGGTTCCAGGCGGGCAGCGGCAGACATGATCGGGGCTCCATCAGGGAAAGATTGCGCCTTAACGCAACAATATTCCAACGTCCAGCAATGTTGCCGGTGGCCGCGCCCGCCGCACAAAGCCGCTTGCCAGCCGCCGCCGGCTCGTTTATCCCACCTGCCTCTTGTTGTGGCGACTGTAGCTCAGTTGGTTAGAGCGCCGGTTTGTGGTACCGGAGGTCGCGGGTTCAAGCCCCGTCAGTCGCCCCACCCTTTTCCCCGTCACGGCGCGCGAAATTCCGCGCAGGCAAAGCGCGGCCCGGCGTTGCCGGCCGGATCGCTGCGATAATCATCCGGCTTGCCGTGCAGCACGATGGCCGCGCCATCGCCATCCAGCACCGGCGCCGCGCCATCGGCCAGGCGCAGGCCGGGCACGATGTGGTTCAGCGTTCCCACGCCTTTGGCATCCACCGCAATGTTGGGCAGATCGCCAGCATGGCTGCCCATCGGGTTGTCGCGGCCATGCTGGCGGCCAGCCGGGTTGAAATGCGGCCCCGCACTGGCAAAATCCGGGCCAAGGCAGCGGCCCACGGCATGGATGTGCAGGCCATATTCGCCGGGCGGCAGGCCCTTCACCGCCACGATCACCTGCGTGCCCTGTTCGCGTTGCAGCAGTTCGGCATCGCCCAGGGCATTGCCATCCGCGCTGAGCAGTTTGGCCGACAGCATCAGCGACGGCGGCGCGCCGCCGACCCGGCCCAGGGATTCGGCTTTTGGCCCGCAGGCGGCCAGCAGCACGGGAAGCAGCAGCAACAGGCGGCGCATCGGTCACTCCTTCTGATCCAGGCCATAATGGCTGACGAGACGATCCAGCGCCAGTGAAAGCACCAGCTTGCCGGCCCGCGCCGGCCAGCCCAGGCCGCGTTCGGCGGCTTCCAGCCCTTCGCCCATGCACACCACCCGCCACAGCACATCGGCCAGCCCCGGCCCGCAGGCGGCCACCGCTTCATCGAACCGGCGGCGGGCGGCGATCTGGCTGCCTCCCGGTTCGGGCGCGCCGCCATGGCTGCGCGTGCCGGGCAGCGGATCCCAGCGCATCGTCACCCGCGGGCCCAGGCTGGCGGCATGGAAATCATCGCGCAGCCGGGCACCGGCCCGCAACTGTGCCGCGCCGATATGGCCGCGCCGCGCCAGCCAGGCCAGCGGCGTTTCGGCCAGATTCACCGTCACCTGCGCCCGATCGATCCGATCGCCCGGCGGCAGGGTGCGGCTGGCCAGCAGGCGGTTGGCCGGCAGCGGCGGCACGTCGGACACGGTGGCGGCGGCAGCGGTCTTGCGCATCTGATTCTCCCTTTTGGCACGAAATGGCGATTTCATGCTTGCACAAGCCGATGGTTGTAGGACAGGATTAACCAAACAGGTTATTCAAGCGAGGCGAAATGATCACCCGCATCCGTGATGTGCGCAAAAGCCGTGGCCTCACCCTGGCCGATGTGGCGGCCGCCTGTGTGCCGCCCACCACGGCGCAGACCATCGGCCGGCTGGAAACCGGCATGCGCACGGTTTCGATCGACTGGCTGGAACGCATTGCCGCGGCCATGGCGGTGCCGGCATCCGCGCTGGTGGCCATGCCGGATCGCGCCGATGTGCCGGTGGCGGCGTTGATCGGGCTGAACGGTGCCGATGCCCCGGAACGGCCGCGCAGCCTGGTGCCGCCCAGCCCGCATGGCGACATGATCGGCCTGGTGGTGGAGGCGGCGCAGGGCGATTATCGCCACGGCGACGAATTGTGGGCGCAACGCCTGCAACCGCCGCACTTTGGCCGCGCCATCAACCGCGATGTGCTGGCGCCGCGCCCGGCCGGCCGCTTTGCCTTTGGCCGGCTGATCGCGGTGGATGGCGCCCGCATCCACCTGTTGCCCACCACCGCCGGCGCGCGCCAGCAGGTGCTGGCCGATGTGCCGTGGATCGCGATGGTGACCAGCCTGATCCGGCGGGTGTGAATCCTCCCCCTCTGGGCGAGGATTTTATGCCGGCACCAGCCCGTTCAGTTCCAGCGCCGCGCCGGCCAGGTGCAGGCTGCCGGTGATCAGCACCAGCGGCGGCGCGTCGCCGGTGCGGGCAATCGCCTTGAGCGCCTGGCGGATATTGGGGGCAGTGGCGGTGGCCAGGCCCATGGCCGATGCGGTGGCGGCGAGGCCTTGCGGATCATGGCCGGCATGGCCCGGCACCGGCACGCTGTAGATGGCGCTGGCCATGCCGGCAAAGGGCTTGAAGAAACCTTCGGCATCCTTGTTGGCCAGCATGCCGGCCACCAGCAGCAGGCGCTGGCCGGGGGCCAGCAGCGGCCGCACCGCATCGGCCAGCGCCTTGCCGGCGGCCGGATTATGGCCGCCATCCACCCACAGGCTGCTGCCGGCCGGCAACAGGTCGGGCAGCGGCCCCGCCTCCAGCCGTTGCAGCCGCGCCGGCCATTCGGCCCACCCCATGCCGGCACGAAACGCCGCCTCCCTGATGGGCAATTGATCCTGCGCGCGCAGCATCGCCACCGCCAGCGCGGCATTGTCATGCTGGTGGGCGCCGGCCAGGCGCGGCAGCGGCAGCGCCAGCTTGCCCTGCGCATCGCGGTAATGCAGCTGGCCTTCATACAGCGCCGCATCCCAATCCTGGCCGCGGATCAGCAGCCGGGCGCCGGCCAGACCGGCGATTTCGGCGACGCGCGCCGTGACGGCCGCCGGATGACGGCCGGTCACCAGCGGCACGCCGCGCCGGGCGATGCCGGCCTTTTCGCGGGCAATGTCCAGGATGGTCGGCCCCAGCCACTGGGTGTGATCCAGCCCCAGTTGCGCAATTCCCGATACCAGCGCGGAGGGAATCAGATTGGTCGCATCCATGCGCCCGCCCAGCCCCACTTCGATCACGCAGGCATCGGCCGGCACCGTGGCAAAGGCCAGGAAGGCGGCGGCCGTGGTGAGCTCGAAAAAGGTGATCGGCGCATCGCCGTTCAGGCGGATGACATCGCGCAGCAGCGCGATCAGCGCCTCATCATCGATCAGCTGGCCGGCCAGCCTGATGCGTTCGTTGAAGCGCACCAGATGCGGGCTGGTATAGACATGGACTCGGTGGCCCTGCGCCTCCAGACAGGCGCGCAGCAAGGCGCACGTGCTGCCCTTGCCGTTGGTGCCGGCCACATGGAACACCGGCGGCAGCCGGTGGTGCGGATTGCCCAGCGCGGCCAGCAGCCGTTCCAGCCGGCCCAGCGACAGGTCGATCTCGGTCGGGTGGAGGGCATAGGCGTCGCGCAGCAGCGCATCCAGCACCGGATTGTCCGATCGGGCCGGCGGCATCTTCGCGCCAGAAGAAGGCCCCCCGCCCGGTGTCATGCGGCCTGCCGGCGCGCCATCAACAGGCCGATCAGCCGGCCCAGCGTGTCCTTCAGGTCGCGGCGGTGCACCACCATGTCCAGCATGCCATGTTCCAGCAGATATTCGGCGCGCTGAAAGCCTTCGGGCAGCTTTTCGCGGATGGTCTGTTCGATCACGCGCTGGCCGGCAAAGCCGATCAGGGCCCCCGGTTCGGCAATCTGCACATCGCCCAGCATGGCATAGCTGGCGGTCACGCCGCCGGTGGTGGGATCGGTGAGCACGACGATATAGGGCAGGCCGGCATCGTGCAGCTGCTGGATGCCCACGGTGGTGCGCGGCATCTGCATCAACGACAATATGCCTTCCTGCATGCGCGCGCCGCCGGCGGCGGTGAACACGACATAGGGGGCACTCGCGGCCAGCGCCGCATCCACGCCGGCCAGAAATGCCTCCCCCACGCCCATGCCCATGGAACCGCCCATGAAGGCGAAATCCTGAACGCCCACGATGGCTCTGCGGCCCATGATCTGGCCATCGGCCACCATCATGGCTTCGGGCTCGCCGGTGGCGGCGCGGGCGGCCTTCAGGCGATCGGTGTATTTCTTCTGATCCTTGAACTTCAACGGATCCTCGGCCACGCGAGCGGTGGGCAGCACCCGGTAATCGCCATCGAACAACTGGCCGAACCGCGCCTTGGGGCCAATGCGATCATGATGGTCACAGCGCGGGCAGACCGAGGCATTGTCCTCCCACTCCTTGGTATAGACCATGGCGCCGCAATTGCGGCACTTGGTCCACAGATTGTCGGGCGTGTCGCGGCGGGCCAGAAAGCCGGTCAACTGCTGGCGGGTGCGGGTGATCCAGCTCATGCGGCATGGTCCTTTCGGGCATCACGGACGGCGGCGGCCAGCGCGCCCACCTGGACGGCAACGCGGGCGGGAATATCATTGGCGCGCTGCTCGGCGGCCGCACCGATGGCATCGACAATGGCACTGCCCACCACCACGGCATCGGCATGGGCGGCAATGGCGGCGGCCTGTTCGGGCGTGCGCACGCCAAAGCCCACCGCGATCGGCAGCGGCGTTGCGGCCTTCAACCGGGTCACGGCGGCGGCAATATCGGCCGCCGCCGCGCTGTTGGCCCCGGTGATGCCGGCGACGGCGACATAATAAAGAAAGCCCGATGCGCCATCCAGCACGGCGGGCAGCCGCGCCGCATCGGTGGTGGGCGTCGCCAGCCGCACCAGATGCAGGCCATGGGCGCTGAGGGCCGGCACCAGTTCACCCGCCTCTTCGGGCGGCAGATCGACCACGATGCAGCCATCGATGCCGGCGGCCCTGGCGGCCTGCGCAAAGCGTTCGGGGCCAAAGGCGAGGATCGGGTTGAAATAGCCCATCAGCACGATCGGGGTGGCAGCGTCCGTCTGGCGAAATTCCGCCACCATCGCCAGCAGCGCCTTCAACGTGGTGCCAGCCCCCAGGCTGCGCAGATTGCCGCGCTGGATGGCCGGGCCATCGGCCATCGGATCGGTGAAGGGCATGCCCAGTTCGATGATGTCCGCGCCTGCGCCGGGCAGCGCGGCCAGGATGCCGGCGCTGGTCGCCAGATCGGGATCGCCGGCGGTGACAAACGTCACCAGGGCGGCGCGGCCTTGTGCGGCACAGGCGGCAAAGCGGGTGGAGAGGCGGTCAGTGCTCATGCGCCCCTCTCCCGCCGCGCTGCGCGCGAGTCGACCTCTCCCCGCCGGGGAGAGGTGAAGAAAGCGCTCACCTCTCCCCGGCGGGGAGAGGTCGAGAGACGCCGCAGGCGGCCCGGGAGAGGGGAAATTGCGCTCATATCGACACGCCCAGCGCCGCCGCCACGGTGAAGATGTCCTTGTCGCCGCGCCCACACAGATTGGCGATGATGATCTGGTCCTTGCCCATCGTCGGCGCAATCCGCGCCACCGCCGCTATGGCATGGCTGGGTTCCAGCGCCGGGATGATGCCTTCGGTGCGGCACAGCAATTGAAAGCCCTCCAGCGCCTCGCTGTCGGTGGCGCTCTGATACTCCACCCGGCCAATGGCGTGCAGCCAGGCGTGTTCGGGGCCGATGCCGGGATAATCCAGCCCGGCCGAAATGCTGTGCGCTTCGGTGATCTGGCCGTCCTCATCCTGCAACAGCATCGTCTTGTTGCCGTGCAGCACGCCGGCGCGGCCGCCGGCCAGGCTGGCTGCATGTTCGTGCGTGTCCAGCCCCTTGCCCGAAGCCTCGATGCCCACGATGCGCACATCGCGATCATCCAGGAACGGGTGGAACAGGCCGATGGCGTTGGAACCGCCGCCGATGGAGGCGACCAGCAGATCGGGCAGCCGGCCTTCATGTTCAAGGATTTGCGCCCGGGCTTCCCGCCCGATCACCGTCTGGAAATCGCGCACGAGTTCCGGATAGGGGTGCGGGCCGGCCGCCGTGCCGATGATGTAGAAGGTGTCGTGCACATTGGTCACCCAGTCACGCAGGGCCTCGTTCATCGCATCCTTCAGCGTGCGGCTGCCGGATTCGACTGCCTTCACCTCGGCACCCAGCAGCTTCATGCGGAACACATTGGGGGCCTGACGCTCGATATCGCGGGCGCCCATGTAGATGGTGCAGGGCAGACCAAAGCGCGCAGCCACGGTGGCGGTGGCCACGCCATGCTGGCCGGCGCCGGTTTCGGCGATGATCCGCGTCTTGCCCATGCGGCGGGCCAGCAATATCTGGCCGATGCAATTGTTGATCTTGTGCGCGCCGGTGTGGTTCAGCTCGTCGCGCTTGAGATAGATTTTCGCGCCGCACTCAGGCCGACCTTGGGCGGCCGCCACACGACGAATCTCCTCGGTCAAGCGCGGCGCGAAATACAGCGGGCTGGGCCGGCCGACATAATGTTTGAGCAGATCATCCAGTTCGGCCCGGAAGGCCGGATCGGCCTTGGCCGCCGCATAGGCCTGTTCCAGCTCCAGGATCAACGGCATCAGCGTTTCGGCAACATAGCGCCCGCCGAACGGGCCGAAATGGCCGTTGGCATCCGGCCCGGCGCGCAGCGACCCGGTTTCAGCGTTCATGCGTCCCTCACCTGGGCTGCAAAGGCCATGATCTTCTCCACCGATTTCACCCCTGCCCCATCCTCAACCCCCGATGCCACATCCACCAGCGCCGGTGCGACCCGCCGGATCGCATCGGCCACCGTGGCGACAGTCAGGCCGCCAGCCAGGCCAAAGCGGCGCTGCGGCCGGTTGTTCACCAGCAGCCGCCAGTCAAAGGCCAGGCCGTTGCCGCCCGGCAACGGCGCGTCGTTAGGCGCTTTGGCATCCAGGAGCAACAGATCAGCCGGGCCTGCGGCCATTTCGGCCGCCGCTATGTCGGCGCTGGTCTTCACGCCGGCGGCCAGCCACACCGCCCGGCCGTGGCGCTGGCGGATGGCGGCCAGCCGGTCGGGCGCGGCATTGTGAAACTGCAAGATGTCGATGCCGGCGGCCAGCACGGCGGTGATCAGATCATCGTCTGGCGCCACCAGCACCGCCACCCGGCCCACGCCCGGCGGCACCTGCGCGATCAATGGCGCAGCGCTGGCCGGAGACAGAAAGCGCGGGCTGGGCGGGAAGAAATTGAACCCGATATGCGCCGCCCCGCTGGCGATGGCGGCGCTGAGCGTTGCGGGCGTCTTGACCCCGCAGATCTTGAACGGCACCGGCATCAGGCCAGCGTGGCCGCAATCGCCGCTGCCGCTGCAGCCGGATCGGCCACCGCCGTGATCGGCCGGCCGATCACCAGCACGCCGGCGCCCAGGCCCTGCGCCTGTGCCGGGGTCATCACCCGTTTCTGATCGCCCGTGTCGCTGCCGGCCGGGCGCAGGCCGGGCACCACGAACAGGCCATCGGGCCAGGCCGATGCCACCGCTGCCACTTCGTGCGGCGAACACACGATGCCATCCAGGCCGGCGGCGCGCGCCACCCCGGCCAGCCGCTGCGCCTGCACGCCCGTGCCATCGGCCACGCCGGCGGCCAGCAGATCGCCATCGTCCAGGCTGGTCAGCACCGTCACCGCCACCACGCGGGTGGCCGGCGGCGCGGCGGCGCGGGCGGCGGCCAGCATGGCGTGGCCACCGGCGGCATGCACCGTCAGGATCGCCGGGGCCAGCGGGGCCAGGCTGTGCACCGCGCCGGCCACAGTGTTGGGGATGTCGTGCAGTTTAAGATCAAGGAACAGCGGCAGCGCCTGCCCGGCCATCACGGCGGCGATGCCGGCGGCGCCATGGGCGCAGAAGAATTCCAGCCCCAGCTTGATGCCGCCCACATGCGGCGCCACGGCCGCCACCAGCGCGCGGGCGGCGGCCACATCGGCGATATCGATGGCGACAAAGATGCGGTTGCGCGCCATCTCAACCCGGCGTGAGCGGTGGGGCCACTTCGGCCACCTCGGCGCGGTCGCTGCGGGCAGGCGGGCGCAGCCGCCGGCCTTCCAGCAGCGGGCGGACAAAGGCCATCCACCCCCAGGTGGGGATCATGCCGGCCAGAAACGCCCCGGCCAGCAGCAGCGGCAGCGGCGCGCGCGCCACCCCGCCATCGGGCAGGATGAACGGCACGAAGGTCCAGTTCGAAACCGCCAGCAACAAGAATGCAAACCCCATCAGCGCCAGCAGCGCCCAGCGGATGATTGCCATGTCGACCCTCACAGCTCACCGTCGACAGGCGTGATACCAAGATCGGCCAGGCCGGTCATCAGCTGTTCGGCCACTGCGGCCAATTGCGCCGGGCTGGTGGACCGGATGACGAAATTGGCCCCCGTCCTGCCTTCGCGCCAGAAGGGATAGGACCCGATCTGCACGCCGGGATTGGCCCGCTCCGTCTGTTTCAGCACATCGGCCGCGCGGCTTTCCTGCGTCCAGGCCGCCACCGTGCGGCTCAACACCGGTGCGCCGCCCGGCAATTGGCCATCCAGCGCCGCCAGCATGCCCTGCGTGATCATCGGCACGCCGGCCATGATGAAGATATTCTCAACCCGGATGCCCGGTGCCTTGGTGCGCGGATTTTCGATCAGGCTGGCACCGGCCGGCGTGCGTGCCATGCGCAGCCGGGCATCGGTGAGCTGATCGCCATAATGGGCGGCCAGGATGGCGCGGGCCTGCGGGTGCACGATCACCTCGCGCCCCAGTGCCGCGGCGATCGCATCCACGGTGATGTCATCATGGGTGGGGCCGATGCCGCCGGTGGTGAACAGATAATCATGGGCGACGCGCAGGGCGTTCACCGCATCGGCGATGGCAGCCATGTCGTCGCACACCACGCGCACTTCTTTCAGGCGGATACCCTGCACGCCCAGCCATTTCGCCAGATAGGCCAGGTTGGCATCCTGGGTGCGGCCCGACAATATCTCGTCGCCGATGATGATCAGGGCGGCGGTGTAGATGCGCTCGGTGGTCATGGCCGGCGTCTTACTCCAGCCGCCGCGCGCTGGCCATGGGGTGAATGCGGCCCGCATGGACTTGGGCCCGCCAAACGCCTATGGGGGCGATGATGACGCAAGCGCTGTATACCACCGTGATGGACCCGTCCGAAGGGCAGTTGCGCCTGCACGGGCCGGCGGCCTTTGCCGGCATGCGGCAGGCCGGCCGGCTGGCCGCCGAGGTGCTGGATCATCTCACCCCCTTCGTGCAGCCCGAGGTGGCGACCATCGATCTGGACACCATGGCGTGGGACTATGTGCGCGCGGCCGGGGCGGCCTCGGCCACCGTCTTCTATCGCGGCTTTTCCCATTCGCTGTGCATCAGCGTCAATCATGTCGTGTGCCACGGCATCCCCGGCCCCAGGAAGCTGAAGGCCGGCGACATCGTAAACATCGATGTGACCGTGGTGGTGGATGGCTGGTATGGCGATACCAGCCGCATGTTCTTCGTGGGCGATGTGGCGATCAAGGCGCGCCGCCTGGTGGATGTGACCTATGAATGCCTGATGCTGGGCATCGAACAGGCGCGGCCGGGCAACACGCTGGGCGATGTGGGCCATGCCATCCAGACCCATGCCGAAAGGAACCGCATGAGCGTGGTGCGCGATTTCTGCGGGCATGGCCTGGGCCAGGATTTCCACACCGCCCCCAATGTCGTGCACGTGGGCAAGCCGGGGCGCGGCGTGGTGCTGCGGCCGGGCATGTTCTTCACCATCGAACCGATGATCAACGCCGGCGGCCCGGCGGTGAAGGTGCTGGATGATGGCTGGACAGCGGTGACGCGCGATCGCAGCCTGTCGGCCCAGTTCGAACACAGCATCGGGATCACCGAAACCGGCTGCGAAATCTTCACCGCATCGCCCAGGGGCTGGCTGTCGCCGCCCTACGCCTGATCAGCGGCGTCTTGCCGCTGGTCGTTTCGCGGCGGGCTTCACCACAGGCTTTGGCTTGGGCGGCAACGGGATCAGCCTTTTGGCGCTGATGATCTTCACCGGCGCCTCGATCATCTGGCCGCGCATCGCGCCTTCGCCCTTGGTGGCCGAAACCGCAGCATTCTGGATCTGCTTCACCACCTCCATGCCCGCCGTCACCCGGCCGAACACGGCATAGCCCTGATTGTCACCCGCACCGGCCGGCTTGGCATCAAGCCCGTTCAGATTGCCCAGGATGATGAAGAATTGCGCCTGCGCCGTGCCGGGCGCGCCGCGTGCCAGGCTCACCGCGCCTTCATCATGGGTGAGCCCGGTTGTGGTGGTGGGTTCATGCGCCACCGGCGGCAACAGCTTGCGACCATCCTGGATGCCGCCCTGCACCAGCCCGATGCTGCCATCGGGCACCAGTTTCATGGCGCGATAGAAGGCCGCCCCATCCAGCCGTGCCTCGTCGACATGGCGCAGGATATAATTGGCGGTGATCGGCGCGCGCTCGGTTTCCAGCGCGATGGTGATCGGCCCCAGTTCGGTGGTCAGCACGATGGCCACCGTGGCCGGGGCCGGCGGTGCGGGCGGTGCCGGCGGCACCTCCTGCGCGGCGGCAGGCCAGGCAAGCATCAGGGCGGCGGCAAGCAGGTGGCGGCGAATCATGCCCTGATGCTACACGCACCGCAGACGGCGGCTAGACCCCGCAGGTGTTGAAGCCCAGCAGCCGGTACAGTGGGCAATAACCCACCAGCCCGGTGAGCAGCGGCACCAGCCCGACCCAGCCCAGCACCGTTTGCGGGCCGACAAACACCATGGACAACAGGATCAGGCCCACAACCATCCGCAGCGTGCGATCGATCATGCCCTCGTTGCGCATCATCCGTCTCCTTGATTGATGCGCCGATGCGGGCGCGGGGCACGCCGATTGCAATTGATGCAGATCAAACCATCGCCATCATTGGCATTTTTCCCGGCCGGGGCCACCGTCGGGCACATCATTGCCGCACGAGATCGCCTGGCCGGGGCGGATCACCGATCGCCAGCCCGCCACCGCCGTGGTGAGGCGGTTGCCGCTGATCCGGCAGCCGGCGCAACTGGTCAGCGTGATGCCGTTGCGGCCGCTGGCGATGCGGTTGTTTTCCAGCCGCACATCGGCCAGTGGCCGATCGCCCACCCCGTCCATCTGGGTCAGGCCATGGCTGGTGGTGACGATGCGGTTGCCGCTGGCCACCACATCCGCCACGCCGTCGCGCATCTGCAACACATCGCTGTGCCAGCCATCCTGCCACTGCCCGCCACTGGCCGTGCACTGCCGGCGCGATTCGCCCTGGCTGCTGCTGTCCCCACGCTGGCACAGGGTGGGAACCGGGCGCAGGTCGCGCACATCATTGTTGATGAAACGGATGCTGCGGCTGGCCGAAACGATCATGCAGTCTTCCACCAGCCCCGAACAGCGCGATGCCTGCAGGGTGACGCCATCCGAACGGTCCACCACCACCGCCTTGCGCGCCGCCGAAAGATCCACCGTGTCGAGCACGACGTTGGTCGCCCGGCTGATCAGCACGCCATAAAATCGCGGCCCGCTGCTGGTGCGGTCAGGCGAGCCGCCGGGGGCCACGATCCGGCCGCCGCGCCACAGCAGATTGCCGCCGCCGATGATGGCCAGGCCCGCCACCTGGTGGCTGCCAGCCTTCACCGTTACCGGCTGTTCGAACCGCACCGGCACCAGCAGCGCGGCCGGCTGGGTGGGTGCCTGGCCCGGCCCGCAATCCTCCCCCAGGGTGAAGCTGCCGCTGCTGGCCGGATTGGCCAGCGCCAGGGCCAGCGCGGCGCAGGTGACAATCGGCATGGCGGCATCCCTTGGCTGTGGGGCACCGGCGTGGCAAGGCCGGCCTGAACCGGCGATGAACCATGGGGTTGCAGCCGATTGCCGCGCCCGCGACCGCTTGGCCCATCGGCCGGCTTGGCCTTGGCCACCGGCCACGCTACACCCGCTGCCGTGTCCACCAGCCTCAGCCTGACCCTCGCCGCCGCATCGATGACGCTGATCATCGCCCTGCGCTACCTCGCCGTGTCCGGCGGCTTTGCCTGGCTCACGGCGCGGCGCGGCCTGGTTGCCGGCCCGGCCGATCCGGCCCGTCGCCGCGCCCAGATCCGCGCCGAAATCCGCTGGAGCCTGATTTCGGCCGCCATCTATGGCATCCCCGCCGCGCTGGCCATCGAAGCCTTCCGCCTGTGGGGCTGGACGCAGCTGATGTGGACGGTGGCAACCCCGGCGCAGATCGTCTGGTGGCCGCTGTCCATCCTGGCCTATCTGTTCGCCCACGACACATGGTTTTACTGGACGCACCGCTGGATGCACCGCCCGGCCCTGTTCAAGGCCGCCCACGCCGTCCACCACGCCAGCCGGCCACCCACCGCCTGGGCCGCGATGAGCTTCCACCCGTGGGAGGCGATTTCGGGCGCCATCTTCATCCCGGCGCTGCTGTTCATCATCCCCATCCATGTCGGCGCGCTGGGCGTGGTGATGCTGATTGCCACGATCATGGGCGTCACCAACCACATGGGCTGGGAAATGTTCCCGGCCCGCTGGATCAATGGCTGGTTCGGCCGCCATTTCATCTCCGCCAGCCACCACGAAGCCCACCACCGCCACTACAACTGCAACTATGGCCTGTATTTCCGCTTCTGGGACAAGGCCTGCGGCACCGATCGCGGCCTTGCCAAGTGGGGCGAGCGGGCGTAATCCGGGGCCATTCCCCGGGGTGCCGCACGTGCGGCTGAGAGCGCCAAGGCGCAACCCGCTGAACCTGATCCGGTTGACCCCGGCGGAGGGAGGGAGCGCCGGGCAGATGCGCGCCAGCCATTCCGATCTTTGGAACAAGGATGCACGCCATGGCCGATATCAATGCCAAGCTGGAAATGCCCGTCACCACCGGCCCGCTGCCGGGCAGCCGCAAGATCCATGTGGCCGGCACCATCCACCCCGATATCCGCGTCGCCATGCGCGAGGTCGCGCTGGATCCATCGGCCAATGAACCGCCGGTGCGCATCTATGATGCATCCGGCCCCTACACCGATGCCAGTGCCCATATCGATATCGCCGCCGGCCTGCCCCCGTTGCGCACCCCCTGGATCGAGGCGCGCGGCGATGTGGAGCGTTACCCCGGCCGCGAAGCGAAGCCCGAGGATAACGGCGTCGCCAACGTGCCGGGCGGGAAAGCGGATGTGGCCGAATTCCCCAACGTGGTGAAGAATCCGCTGCGCGCCAAGGCGGGCGCGGCCGTCACCCAGATCGCCTATGCCCGCCGCGGCATCATCACGCCGGAAATGGAATATGTCGCCATCCGCGAAAATATCGGCCGGGCGCGGGCCGATGGCCTGATCCGCGACGGCGAAAGCTTTGGCGCCGAAATCCCCGATTATGTCACGCCTGAATTCGTGCGCAGCGAAATCGCGCGGGGCCGTGCCATCATCCCGGCCAACATCAACCACCCCGAAGCCGAACCGATGATCATCGGCCGCAATTTCCTGGTGAAGATCAACGCCAACATCGGCAACAGCGCCGTCGCCTCATCGGTGGCCGAAGAGGTGGAAAAGATGGTGTGGGCCGCCCGCTGGGGGGCGGACAACATCATGGATCTTTCCACGGGCCGCAACATCCACAACACCCGCGAATGGATCTTGCGCAACAGCCCCGTGCCGATCGGCACCGTGCCGATCTATCAGGCGCTGGAAAAGGTGGGCGGCGTCGCCGAAGACCTGACGTGGGAGGTGTATCGCGACACGCTGATCGAACAGGCCGAACAGGGGGTGGATTATTTCACCATCCATGCCGGCGTGCGCCTCGCCTATGTGCCGCTCACCGCCAAGCGCGTCACCGGCATCGTCAGCCGCGGTGGCTCGATCATGGCGAAATGGTGCCTGTCCCACCACAAGGAGAATTTCCTCTACACGCATTTTGCCGAAATCTGCGAGATCATGCGCGCCTATGACGTGAGCTTCTCCCTGGGTGACGGCCTGCGCCCCGGCAGCATCGCCGACGCCAATGATCGCGCGCAATTCGCCGAGCTGGAAACCCTGGGCGAACTCACCCAGATCGCCTGGAAGCATGATTGCCAGGTGATGATCGAAGGCCCCGGCCACGTGCCGATGCACAAGATCAAGGTGAACATGGAAAAGCAGCTCGCCGAATGCGGCGAAGCCCCCTTCTACACCCTCGGCCCGCTCACCACCGACATCGCGCCCGGTTACGATCACATCACCAGCGGCATCGGCGCCGCCATGATCGGCTGGTTCGGCACCGCCATGCTCTGCTATGTCACGCCCAAGGAGCATCTGGGCCTGCCCGACCGTGACGATGTGAAGGTGGGCGTCATCACCTACAAGCTCGCCGCCCACGCCGCCGATCTGGCCAAGGGCCACCCCGCCGCCCAGCTGCGCGACGACGCCCTCTCCCGCGCCCGCTTCGAATTCCGCTGGCGCGACCAGTTCAACCTGAGCCTCGACCCCGAAACCGCGCTGGCCTACCACGACGAGACGCTGCCGGCCGAAGGGGCCAAGGTCGCCCACTTCTGCTCCATGTGCGGGCCCAAGTTCTGTTCGATGAAGATCACGCAGGACGTGCGCGACTATGCGGCCAAGCAGAACACGGACGCGATGCTGGAAGCCGGCATGGCCGAAAAAAGCGCCGAATTCCGCGCCAAGGGCGGGGAGATTTACCTGCCGGCGGCGGAGTAACCCCAATCACCTCTCCCCGCCGGGGAGAGGTCGAGAGACGCGCGCAGCGCGGCCCGGGAGAGGGGGGTAGCCCGGCGGCGCCAGAAGAGAAGCAAGCAGGCCTCCGGTGGGCAGGGGCCGCCCCCCTGCACCCACTTTCGTTTTCATTTGCCGGTGCATGCCAAGCCATCATCATGCTGGCGCAGGCCAGCATCCTCCGGGCCGCCAGCGGCCAAAAGGTTTGACCCTCAGACCATATCGCGATGCTTTACCTGATTTTTCCACGTCTTGATTTTTTGGATCGCAGTTCAATCCCCACACTCCAACGCCCACGCCGGCGCCTCCAGCGCCGCTGCCAGCTTGCGCCGCGTCGTCGCCGAACCCGTGCCGCCGCCATTCTCGATCCGGCTCAGCCACAGCTGGCTGAGGCCGATGCGGCGGGCGCGTTCGGCCTGGCAGAGGCCGGACAAGCGGCGCCAGGCGGCGATGGGGTGGAGGCCTTCAACAAGGATGGTGCCCAGCACTTCGGCCGGCATCATGCCTTCACCGGCGTCGATCCGGGCCAGCGTGGCGCGGGCGTCGGCAAGCTCTTCGCCGTCTTTGCCCGGCAGCTTCACTCGTGGCTCGGCCTTCGCCGGTATTGCGCCTGCACGCCGCCCGCCCCTGTCCTACGGGCAGGGTTCGCGATATCATCCATAGCCATGTTGGCGCACGAACGGCACACACGATGATCCATCCCGCCGGGCGTTCACGATATATCTTTGGACTGTCCAGAATCGGCAATTTTCGTCAAAACTGCAGCGAGGCAAGCGCACCCATGCAAACCCGGCGTGAACTGATGGCCCTTGCGGGCTGCGCGACGGTGGCGGCGGCGGTTCCGGGCCGGGCCGGCACAGGATACAGCGCCGATCCCGCCAGCCTGAACGCGCATCCGCTGCCGCGCTGGTTTGATGATGCCAAATTCGGCATCTTCATCCACTGGGGCCTGTATTCGGTGCCGGCCTTTGCGCCCTTTGGCCCCAACAGCCATCCGCAGGCACCCGACAGCAATCGTTACAATCCCTATGCCGAATGGTATGCCAACACGATGCAGTTTCCGGAATCGGAAACCGCCGCCTTCCACCGCGCCACCCATGGCGATGCACCCTACACGCAGTTCGCCGCGCCATTCGAGGCGGCAGCGGCGCGGGCGGATTATGGCCAGTGGGCCAGGGTGTTTGCCGCGTCGGGCGCCCGCTATGTCACGCTGGTGACCAAGCATCATGACGGCTTTGCGCTGTGGCCCAGCCAGGTCGCCAATCCCCATCGCCCCGGCTGGCACAGCCGCACCGATGTGGTGGGCCGGCTGGCCGCCGCGGTGCGGGCGCAACGCATGCGCTTTGGCACCTATTATTCCGGCGGGCTGGATTGGACGTTCAATGCAGGCCGGGTGGACAATGGCGCGGCGATGCTGCGATCGATGCCGCGCGATGATGTCTATGATGCCTATGTGCTGGCCCAGTATCGCGAGCTGATCGGGCGGGTGCAGCCCGACATCTTGTGGAACGACATCGGCTATCCCACCCGCGCATCGGCGCTGGCGCTGGCGGCCGAATTTTATGCCGGCAATTCGCAGGGGCTGATCAACGATCGCTGGATTCCGGCGCGGGAGACATTTGCCGGCACGCCCGAGGAACAGATTGGCCGGCTGCGTGGCTTTGGGCGCTGGCTGGCGCAGCACCGGCCGCCGCCGCCCGAACATTATGACATGATCACCCCCGAATATGCCGCCGATCTGCAACCACTGGAAAAGAAATGGGAAGCCACGCGCGGCATCGGCTTTTCCTTTGGCTACAACGCCCGCGAAACCGATGCGCAGTTGATGAGCGCCGCCGCCATCATCCGCCTGCTGGCCGATTGCGTGGCCAAGGGCGGCAATCTGCTGCTCAACACCGGCCCGCGCGGCGATGGCACATTGTGCCCGATGCAGGTGGAACGGCTGCTGGCCGTGGGCCGATGGCTGGGCCACAGCGGCTCTGCGATTTACGCCACCAGGCCCTGGCACACGCCGGCCGCCACTGCTGCCGATGGCCGCACGCTGCGCTTCACCAGGGCGGGCAGGCGGCTTTATGCCATCGTGCTGGAGGGCGGCGCGACCTTTCCCGCCGGCATCACCGGGGTGGATGGCAGCCGCGCCCGGCCGCTTGGCCCCGATGACGGCACGCCGCGCGCCTGGCGGCTGACTTAGGCAAGTGCCGCTTCGCGCATCTTTTCCTGCACCTTCAACTCGCCCGCCACCAGTTCCGAAACGCGGGGCATCAGCGGCACGAACGGCGCATCGCGGGTGAGGCCATATTCGGCGCGGATTTCGGCCAGGGGGCGGTGGATCTGGTTTTCGAAATCGACAAACTGGATGCTGCGGGCCCGCCGGCCCAGGGCCCAGCCATCGGTGATGGCATCCATCGCCGGCTGGATCAGCCAGGGATCGACCAGCGTGGCGTGGCCCATGATCACCGACAGGGTCATGGCGGCATAGGGATAATCGGATTGGGCCAGGCCAAAGGCCTGGAGGGCCAGTTCATTGAACGGCTGGGTGGTATAGCCGGTGAGGACATGGTGGAGATCATGGGTCTGATAGCCGCGCAGCACCTTGTATTTCAGCACGGGCGGCAGCCGGTTCAGCTTGCCGCTGGCTTCGAAATCGGCGGTGAGCCCGGCATAACCGGCGGCGAGCTTTTCGGCCAGGCCGTTCACCACCATATGCTCGCGCCAGGCCGCGCCCAGCGTGCCCGGCGCACAATCGGCCACCTGGGCCAGCGAAAAATCCGGCGCCATCCAGCCGGCCGCGGCCAGCGGGCCCTGTTCGGGATGATCGACAATGGCCGCCACATATTTTTCGATGGCGTCCTGCGGGGCCTGCTCCCACCATTCGTTGAACAACAGATGCACGCCATAGGCATAGAAATCATCGATGGCGGTGAGGAACTTTTCCCCAAAGACACGGTCCACCTTGTGCATGGTGCTTCTCCTGATCCGGCCGGGATGCTGGCACAGCCGGCGGCGGCCAACAAGCCGTTTGGCGACACCGGCGGCAACCGATAGACTGGGCTGATGAACAGCGACGCCCCCTCCTCTGCCGGCCATCGCGAACGCCTGCGCCAGCGCCTGCTTTCAGGCGGCGGCGAGGCCTTTCATGATTATGAGCTGCTGGAATATCTGCTGGGACTGGCCATCCCGCGGCAGGACACCAAGCCGCTGGCCAAGCGGCTGCTGGCCGAATTCGGCAGCCTGGCCGCGCTGATCGCCGCCACGCCGGAGGAACTGAAGCGGGTGGAAGGGCTGGGCGATGGCGCGGCCGCCGCGATCAAGTTTGTCGAGGCGGTGATGCTGCGGGCGCTGCGGACACGGGCGCTGGACCGGCCGGTACTGGCCGGCTGGCAGGCGCTGCTGGATTATCTGCACGCCAGCCTGGCGCAGCGGCCCACCGAACAGTTCCGGGTGATCTTCCTGAACAATCGCAACATCATGATCCGCGACGAGGTGATGAACGATGGCACGGTGAACACGGCGCCGGTCTATCCGCGCGAGATCGTCAAGCGCGCGCTTGATCTGGGGGCCGCGGCCGTGGTGCTGGTGCACAACCATCCATCGGGCGATCCCCAGCCCAGCCGGGACGACATCCAGATGACCCGCGCCATCATCGAGGCCGGCCGGCACCTGGGCCTTGCGGTGCATGATCATGTCATCATTGGCGCATCGGGCCATGTTTCGATGCGCGGCGCCGGGCTGATATGAACCATACGCAATAATAACCTTGCGTTATCTGGCCCCACTGCGCACAAATCGGTTGGTGACAGGGGCGGGAGGGACAATGCAGGCACTGCCAGCCTTTGACGAGATGTTCGGTCTGGGGGATGGCTATGATTGCCGCTCGCCCGAAGGCGTCACCGCCGCCTATCGCGCCATCAGGCAATGGCTGGCCGACAGCCCGCAGGAACTGATGGCGGCGCGGCGGGCGCAGGCCGAATTGTTCTTCCGCCGCATCGGCATCACCTTTGCGGTGTATGGCGATGCCCAGGCCACCGAACGGCTGATCCCGTTCGATATCGTGCCGCGCATCATCACCCGCACCGAATGGGATCGGCTGGAACGCGGGCTGAAACAGCGGGTGGCGGCGCTCAACATGTTCCTGGCCGATGTCTATGGGGCGCAGGAAATTCTGCGGGCCGGCATCGTGCCGGCAGAACTGGTGCTGATGAACCCGGCCTTTTGCGTCCACATGATAGGACGGCAGCCGCCGGGGGGCGTGTGGGTGCACATCGCCGGCATCGATCTGGTGCGCACCGGCCCCGATGAATTCTTCGTGCTGGAAGACAATGCCCGCACCCCGTCCGGCGTATCGTACATGCTGGAAAATCGCGAGGTGATGCTGAAACTGGTGCCCGACCTGTTTGATTCCGTGAAGGTGGCGCCGGTGGAAACCTATCCGGAAAAGCTGCTGGAAACGCTGGCCAGCGTTTCGCCGCGCAAACAGCGTGGCAGCCACCCCACCTGCGTGCTGCTCACCCCCGGCCAGTACAACAGCGCCTTTTACGAACACAGCTTCCTGGCCGACAAGCTGGGCATCGAGCTGGTGGAAGGCCATGACCTGTTCGTGCGCGACGACATCGTGTTCATGCGCACCACCGAAGGCCCGCAGCGGGTGGACGTGATCTATCGCCGGCTGGATGACGACTTCATCGATCCGCTGGTGTTCAACCCCGGTTCGATGCTGGGCGTGCCCGGCCTGATGTCCGCCTACGCCGCCGGCAATGTCACCCTGGCCAATGCGGTGGGCACCGGCATTGCCGACGACAAGGCGATCTACAGCTACATGCCCGACATCGTGCGCTTTTACACCGGGGAGGAGCCGATCCTGGCCAATGTGCCGACTTGGCGCTGCCGCGAGCCCGAGGCGTTGATGCACGTGCTCGATCATCTGCCCGAACTGGTGGTGAAGGAAGTGGATGGATCGGGCGGCTATGGCATGCTGGTGGGCCCGCACGCGCCCAAGGCGACCATCGCGGCCTTTGCCGCCAAGCTGAAGGCCAGGCCGGAAAAGTTCATCGCCCAGCCAACCCTGGCGCTGTCCACCTGCCCCACCGCCACCGATGGCGGCATCGCCGCCCGCCATGTCGATCTGCGGCCCTTCGTGCTGACCGGGGCCGATGGCGTGCGCATCGTGCCCGGCGGCCTGACCCGCGTGGCGATGACGGCGGGATCGCTGGTGGTGAACTCGTCGCAGGGCGGCGGCACCAAGGATACCTGGATCATAGACGGGTGATGCCATGCTGAGCCGCACCGCCGGAAATCTCTACTGGATCGGCCGCTATCTGGAGCGGGCCGATTTCACCGCCCGCCTGATCGAGGCGACGCAGCGGCTGGCGGCCCTGCCCTCATCCTATGGCGGCGCCTCCAACGCCTGGGAATCGGCGCTGGCGGCGGCCTGCCAGATCGATGGCTTTGCCGCCACCGGGCTGGCGATCGACGAACATGAGGTGACCGAATATCTGACCCTGAACGCCGGCAACAGCAGCTCCATCCGGTCGTGCCTGGAAGCGGCGCGCAGCAATGCCCGCGCCGTTCGTACCGCGATGACCGAGGAAGGCTGGGAAGCGATCAACACCGCCTGGCTGGAGGTGAGCCGTTATGGCACCCATCTTTCCAGCCGCGAGACGCTGGCCCAGCTGATCGAATATGTGAAACATGCCATCGCCGCCTTTGATGGCGCCAATCACCGCACCATGCTGCGCGGCGATGCCTTCTGGTTCACCAATCTGGGTGCCGCCATCGAACGGGCCGACAATTCGGCACGGCTGCTCGACGTGAAATATCATCTGCTGCTGCCGCGCGACGAGCCGGTGGGCGGCAGCCTGGACTATTTCCAATGGACGACCATCCTGCGCACCGTATCGGCGATGACCGCCTATCGCTGGGTGTACAACGACAGTGTGAAGCCTTGGCTGGTGGCCGATCTGCTCATCCTCAACCGGCAGATTCCGCGCAGCCTGGCCGCCTGTTACGACGAGATCCTGCGCCATCTTGATCTGCTGGCCAGCCACAGCGGGCGGCGCGGGGCCGCCCATCGCCTGGCCAGCGCCGGCCACGCCCGGCTGGCGGGCGGCAATATCGATGCCATCTTCGGCCAGGGCCTGCACGAATTTCTCACCCAGTTCATTGCCGACAACAATCGGCTGGGTGAAGCCATTGCCGAACAATATCTTTTCTGAAGGCCTTTCATGCGCATCCGCGTCGATTACCGCACGGTCTATGATTATGCCCACGCCGCCAACGACGTGCTGCAACTGCTGCGCGTGCAGCCGGCCGGCCACGAAGGCCAGCATATCGTGTCGTGGCGGATCGACACCGATGTGGATGGCCATCTCAAGCGCGCCGAAGACGCGTTCGGCAACATCACCCACATGTTCTATCCCGATGGGCCGGTGAAGCGCCTGTCGCTGCATGTGGCCGGCGAAGTGGACACGGTGGAAAGCCATGGCGTGCTGTCCGGCGGCTATGAACCGCTGCCGGCCCTGGTCTATCTGCGCCAGACCGAACTGACCCGGCCAGACGATGCCCTGAGGGCCATGGCCCGGCAGATCGATACGGGCGACGCACTGGCCACCTGCCACCGGCTGACCCGCCTGTTGTATGACCAGTTCAATTTCGATCCCGATGTCACCCACAGCCACAGCGATGCCGCCCATGCCTTTGCGCTGAAGGCCGGGGTCTGCCAGGATTATGCCCATGTCTTCCTCAGCATCGTGCGCTGTCTGGGCATACCGGCGCGCTATGTGTCCGGCCATCTGGTGCGCAACGACGGCCTGATCACCCAGCCGGCTGCCCATGCCTGGGCCGAAGCGCTGATCCCCGATCTGGGCTGGGTGGCCTTTGATCCCTCCAATGGCATGTGTGCCACCGAGGCCTATCTGCGGGTGGCGATCGGGCTGGATTATCGCGATGCCGCCCCGGTGCGCGGCGCCCGGCGCGGCGGCGGTGTCGAAACCATGGCCGTGGCAGTGACAACCACGGCTTCCGGGCCCAACCCCCAGCAAGGCCAAAGCCAGACACAGGGCCGGGCGCAAACCCAGGCCTGACCCACTTGCCCCGCCGCCACTTCCGGCGCAGACTTGCCACAAAACACGGCAGCCGGGGGGACTGACTCATGACCTATTGCATCGGCATCCTGGTGCGCGAAGGCTTGGTGTTGATGGCCGATACCCGCACCAACGCCGGCGTGGACAATATCAGCAGCTATCGCAAGCTGCGCGTGATGGAACATGGGCCGGATCGCGTGATCATGTGCGCGTCGGCCGGTTCGCTGTCGGTCACGCAGAGCGCGTTGTCGCGGGTGGCGCTGGGCGTGGTGATGCCCGATACCGGCGAGAAGGAAAGCCTGGCCGATGTGCCCACGGTGTTCCGAGCCGCGCAGCTGGTGGGACAGGCCCTGTCTGATGCCAAGGTGGAGATTGATCGAGTGGTGAAGGACGACAATGTCTACACCGATGCCACCTTGTTGCTGGCCGGCAGCATCGGCGGACGGCGGCCCCGGCTGTTCCTGATCTATGGCGCCGGCAATTTCATCGAATGCCAAGCCGATACGCCCTTCCTGCAGATTGGCGAGCACAAATATGGCAAGCCGGTGCTCGACCGCATGCTCACCTATGAAACCCCGATGGCCGAAGCGACCAAGATCGCGCTGATCAGCTTTTCGGCCACCATGCGATCCAATCTGGCCGTTGGCCTGCCGATCGACATGGCCACCATCCGCACCGGCGTGTCCGATCTGGAACTGATCCACCGCATCGAGGCGGATGATGACTATTATGGCGAGCTGAACAGCCGCTGGAGCAACGCCCTGCGTGCCGCTGCCGCCGCCATCCCGCTGCCGCAATATGCCAGCCAGCCCGAACAGGAATTGCGCAGCTGATCGTCAGGCCGTCGCCAGCCGACCACCCGGCCTTTCGCGCGTCACCCACAGCAGGATCGCCAGCACCAGCCCGACCACGCTCACGCCCGTCATCGACAGATAGCCCCAGGCGGCATGGCCATCGGCGGCCAGCGCATCATAGAAATAGCCGGACATGAAGGTGGTGAAGGCCTGCGCAGGCGCCGAAGCCAGCGCCATGTAGATCATCTGGGCCGTTGCTGTCTGTTCATCACCCATCATCTGGTTGACCAGCCGCATCGCGCCTAGGAACACCGCCGCGAACGTGCCGGCATGCAGCACCTGCAACGGCCACAGCAGGATTTCGGGCGGCAGGAAGGCCATCGCCGTCCAGCGGATGATGCAGGCAATCGCGCCCACCAGGATCAGGGTTTCGCTGGCAAAGCGGGCTGACCAGTTGCCCAGGAACATCAGGAAGATCACCTCCACCGCCACGCCGACCGACCACAGATTGCCGGCCACCGCCTGGCTGATGCCCTGATCCTTGGTCCAGATCAGCACGCCAAAGCCATAGAAATAGCCATGGGTGGCCTGCAGGATGCCGGCGGCAAAGATCAGCAGGGCAAAGCGGCGGTTCCTGAGCAGGCCCACGCCTTCCATCAGGCGGCTGGCAAAACCGGCCTCCTCGTTGCCGGCCACCGGCTCCCTGGGCATGATCAACCCTGCCCCGATCAGCGCGATCGAAACGCCCAGCAGCCAGGCCCAGATCGCCCACGGGCCATAGCCGCCCACCAGCGCGCCAACGCTGGACGATCCCACGATGAAGGCCGCCGATGCCATGCCGCGCGCCACGCCATAGGGCGGCAGCCCACGCTTGGTGAGCCGGATCAGCGCGGCCTCCACCGCCGGCAGCAGGCCCCAGAAGCCCACGTCCATCATCAGGATGATGAAAAACACCGGCCAGAAACCGGTGACGAACCACAGCGCCGCAAAACCAGCCGACAGCAGGAAGGAAAACAGGAAGAGCGGCGCACGCTTGTCGCTTTGCCCCGCCGCCCAGGCCGCCGTGAGCGGCCCGGCGATGATGCGCGACAAGCCGCCGATGGTGAGCACCGTGCTGATCTGCACCCCGGTGAAGTGCTGGGTGGAGTCCAGCCAGGTCGGCAGGTGCGGGATCAGCGCGCCGAACCCGGCAAAGAACAGGCACGACAGCAAGGTTGCCCGCACGCCGTCGGAGGAGAATTTTGCGGGGGATGATTCGGCCATGCGGTTTGATGGCAGGCTGCAATGAACCTGTCATCTGTGTGGCGTGACAGCCGCCGCAATCCCGGCCTAGGATTGGCCAGACATTGCAATTGGGGAGCAGACACCATGGCCCTTCCGGCCCTTTTCGATCTGACCGGGCAGACCGCCCTGATCACCGGTTCCAGCCGCGGCATCGGCAAGGCGATTGCCCATCGCATGGCCGAACATGGTGCCAATGTGGTAATTTCCAGCCGCAAGGCCGATGCCTGCGAGGCCGCCCGCGACGAGATCAACGCCGCCGTGGGCCGCGAAGCCGCCATCAGCCTGCCGGCCAACATCGCATCGAAGGAAAGCCTTCAGGCCCTTGTGGATGCCACCATCGCCAAATGGGGGCAGATCGACCATCTGGTGTGCAATGCCGCCAGCAATCCCTATTACGGCCCGCAGGCCGGCATTTCCGATGAAGCCTTCACCAAGATATTGCAGAACAATATCGTGTCGAACCACTGGCTGATCTCGATGGTTGCGCCGGCCATGCGGGCGCGCAGGGATGGCAGCATCACCATCATCAGCAGCATTGGCGGCCTGCGCGGCAGCACCATCATTGGTGCCTATTGCATTTCCAAGGCCGCCGACATGCAGATCGCCCGCAATCTGGCCTGCGAATATGGACCCGACAATGTGCGCGTGAACTGCATCGCACCCGGCCTGATCAAGACGGATTTTGCCAAGGCATTGTGGGACGATCCCGAAACCCTGAAGCGCTCCACCGCCACCGCGCCGTTGAAGCGCATCGGTGTGCCCGATGAGATCGCCGGCATGGCGGTGTTCCTGGCCGGCAAGGCCGGGGCCTTCACCACGGGGCAGAATTTCGTGATCGATGGCGGCGTGACGATTGCCTGACCAGGCTCAGCGCCGGTCGTAGTAAATCTGCCCCATCAGGCCAAACAGGCGGATGGCGTCGGGCGGGGTCGGGTCGTTGTTGAACTCGCGATACAGCGTGTCGACATTCACCGCGATCCGCTCGGCGTCTTTCCAGGTCGCGTATCGGCCCAGGCCGATGTCGCGTGCGGCGTCTTGCGCGCTCATTCCGGCGGCGTGGCGGGCCTTTGCCTCGCCCTGGATATAGGCCAGATACTCGGCCACCTCGCGCACCCCGGCCTTGTCGGTCAATGGGCCGTGGCCGGGCACGATCACATCCACATCTATGGCGATGATCCGTTCGCACGCCGCGATCCAGTTTGAAACCGGCCCGGCCCACATGATCGGCGTGCCTTCGATGAACAATATGTCGCCGGTGAAGACGGCCCTGGCGGCCGGCAGGTGCACCAGCACGTCGCCGGCGGTGTGGGCCGGCCCCACCTCGATCAGTTCGGCCGCCTTGCTGCCCACGATCAGATGATCATGCCCGCAGAAGGTGCGGGTGGGCGCGCGTTCCTCCACCCCGGCAAAATCGAACGGCGCAAAGATCTCGGCAAAATAGGTTCCGGCCACGCCCATGTGCCCGGCCGCGCCAGCCGCCTTCATCTGCGCCAGCAGGGCGGGCGAAAACGCCTCCATTTCGCGGGCCGAAGCTTCGGAGGCGATGATCTCGGCCGCTGTCAACAGATGGTTGCCATGGGTGTGGTCGCCATTGGCATGGGTGTTCACCACCTGGCCGATGGTGTCGGCGCCGAAGCCGGTGGCCCGTTCCATCCCGGCCAGCATGTCCGCCGTCAGGGCGGTGTCGAACAATGTGTCCACCAGCGCGGCAGCGCCATCGCCGGGCCGGCCATCGACGATCAGGCCGGCATTGGACCAGCCCCAGCCACCATCGGGTTGCAGCCAGGCAAACAGCCCGTCCCCGATTTCGTGCAAGCCCTTGGCATAGCTGGCCATCATCATTCTCCCGGTGGTGGCATTGGCCAAGTGTGGCGCGATTCGCCGCCGCCGTCATCCCCCGGAGGTTCAGCGGCACCATGCCACTGCGCGGCCATGCCGAGTGGCGCTCAATTCGGCTTTCGGATGGCCGTGATTTAGTCTATGGGAACGCCTTGCGTGCGGTGATTTATTCCGATAATACACCCCGCAGAGGACCCATGACCATGAACGCCCACAATGCCCCCCTGTCCCCCGCCGGTGCGGAGGTGTTTCCTTTTACGCCGGGTGCGGATCCGGTGGCCGCATCGCCAGTCCGCCGCCGGTGGCTGAAGCCTGGCCTGATCGCGCTGGCCGTCGCGCTGGCCGGTGTGGCGGGCTGGCAGGCGTTTGGCCCGGCGGGCACACCGCCGGCTGCCCCGGCCAGCAGCCTGCCGGAAGTGACGGTGATCGTGCCGGGCAGCACGATGATGGCCGATGCCGTGGTGGCCCCGGGCAGCATTGCCGCCCGCCGCGATGATGCCGTTGGCGTGCAGGGCGAAGGCGGCCGCGTGGTGCAGGTGCTGGTGGATCCTGGCCAGCGTGTGGCCGCGGGCCAGGTGCTGGCCCGCATTGACGCCCGCGTGCAGACCCAGGAAATCGCCCAGCTGGCCGCCGGCGTGCGCCAGGCCGAAGCCGATGCCCGGCTGGCCGAGGCCAATCTGACCCGCGCCGAAGGGCTGGTAGCCAAGGGTTTCATCAGCCGGGCCGACATTGATCAGCGCCTGGCCGCGCGTGATGGCGCCCTGGCCCGCGTGGGCGTTGCCCGTGCCCAGTTGGCCGCCGCCCGTGAGCGGGCGGCGCGACTGGATGTGCGCGCGCCGGCCGCCGGCCTGATTCTGGCCCGCAATATCGAAACCGGCCAGGTGGTCGGCCCCGGCACCGGCGCGCTGTTCCGGCTGGCCGAAGGCGGCACCATGGAAATGCGCGCCCAGGTGGCGGAACAGGACATGGCGCGGCTGAAGCCCGGCATGATTGCCGACGTCACCCCGGTGGGTGCCAGCGAGGTGTACAGGGGCAAGGTGTGGCTGATCGATCCGCTGATCGATCCCGCCAGCCGCCAGGGCATCGTGCGCATCCAGCTGGATTATGCGCCGGGTCTGCGCGTCGGCGCCTTTGCCCGCGCCCGCATCGAAGCCGGCGAAACCAGCCGGCCGCTGCTGCCGCAATCGGCGGTGCTGGCCGATGCCGAAGGCAATTTCGTCCTGGTGCTGGGCAAGGATGACCGGGTGGAACGCCGCGCCATCAAGGTGGGCACGATCAGTGATGCCGGCGTTGGCATTGCCAGCGGCCTGGCTGGCAGCGAACGGGTGGTGGCCAGCGCCGGCGCGTTCCTGAAGCCGGGTGACAAGGTGAAGCCGGTCGTGTCCCGCCCGGCGGCCGCGCCGCCTGCCACCAATTGATATCGGGCTGAACCAATGCGCAATATTTCCGCCTGGTCGATCAGGAATCCGGTGCCGCCACTGGTGTTGTTCGCGCTGCTGATGCTGGCGGGCATTCTTTCGTTTCAGGCGATGGACGTCAACAACCAGCCCGATATCGAATTCCCTGGCGCGCAGATCATCGTGGCCCAGCCCGGTGCCGCACCGGAGGAGCTGGAAAACCAGGTGACGCAGCGGGTGGAAGCCGCCGTGCGCAACATCACCGGGGTGGACGAGGTCAACAGTTTCGTATCCGAAGGCAACAGCCGCACGATGGTGCAGTTTGCCATCGGCACGCCGATCGATCGCGCCGTCAATGATGTGCGCGATGCCGTGGCCAATATCCGTTCCGATCTGCCGCAGGGCATCTTGCAGCCGCAGGTGAACCGGGTGGATATTGCCGGCGGCCCCATCGCCTATTTCGCGGTTGAATCCACCGCGATGACGCTGGAAGAGCTGAGCTGGTTCGTCGACAACACGGTGGCCAAGCGGCTGCTGGGCATCGCCGGCATGGCCCAGGTGCGCCGCGCCGGCGGGGTGAGCCGCGAAATCCGCGTCATCCTCGATCCCGATCGCATGCAGGCCTATGGCGTGACCGCCGCGCAGGTGAACCAGCAACTGCGGCAGGTCAATCTCAACGCCGCCGGTGGCCGCGCCGAAATCGCCGGCGCCGAACAATCCGTGCGCGTGATGGGCAACGCCCGCAACGCCAACACGCTGGCCGAAACCCAGATCAATCTGGGGCTGGGCCGCAGCGTTCGTCTGGGTGACATCGCGCAGGTGCGCGATGGCTATGCCGAACAGCGCAGCATCTCAAAGCTGAACGGCCGTCAGGTGCTCAGCTTCTCGATGTCCAAGGCCAAGGGCGCGTCAGACGTCACCGTCTATGATGCCGCGGTCAAGGAGATCGACAAGCTGAGGGCCCAATATCCCAAGGTGGGCTTCAAGCTGATCTTCACGTCCGTGGGCTATACCAAGCAGCAATATCATGGCGCCATCGATGCCATGATCGAAGGTGCGATCCTGGCGGTGCTGGTGGTGTGGCTGTTCCTGCGCGATTGGCGCGCCACGCTGATTTCGGCGCTGGCCATTCCGCTTTCGGCCATCCCGACCTTCTGGTTCCTCGATGTCTGGCTGGGCTTTTCCCTGAACCAGTTGTCGCTGCTGGCGCTCAGCCTGGTGGCCGGCGTGCTGGTTGATGATGCCATCGTGGAGATCGAGAATATCGTTCGGCACATGCGCATGGGCAAATCGGCCTGGCAGGCATCGATGGACGCCGCAGACGAAATCGGCCAGGCCGTGGTGGCCACCACCATGTCGATCGTCGCGGTGTTCCTGCCGGTGGCGCTGATGCCGGGCATTTCGGGGCAGTTCTTCAAGAATTTCGGTGCCACCGTCGCGGTGTCGGTGCTGATCAGCCTGGGTGTCGCCCGCCTGATCACGCCGATGCTGGCCGCCTTCTTCCTCAAGAGCCAGGGCCAGGCCGAACACGGCACCGGCAAGTGGGTGGACAGTTACATGTCCATCCTCGATTGGGCGCTGACCAACCGGATGAAGACGGTGTTCGGCATTGGCGGCGTGGCGCTGGGCAGCACCATCGCCCTGTTCGCCTTGCTGCCGATGACCTTCCAGCCCGATGTGGACAATGACGACAGCCAGGTGACCATCGCCCTGCCGCCGGGTGTCACGCTGGCGCAAACCGAAGCCATTGTCGAGAAGGCGGTGGCGGTGGTGGAAAGCTCGCCCGATCTGGCCCTGGCCTTTGCCGATGTCGATGTGGGCGGCGGCAACATCTATCTCACGCTCAAGCAGGACCGTTCGATGCACCGCATCGATTGGGAGCGCATGATGGCCCCCAAGCTGGCCGCCATTCCCGATGCCCGGATCGGCTTTGCCAGCCAGGGCGGCGGTGGCCCCGGCGGCGGCCGCGACATCAACATCACCCTGACCGGCACCGATCCGCAGACGCTTGATCGCGCCGCCCAGACGGTGGTTGAAGAAATGCGGGCGATGCCGGAACTGCGCCAGGCCCGCATCGATGGCGGCCTGCAACGGCCGGAAATCACCATCAAGCCGCGGCTTGATCTGGCGGCCGAACTGGGCGTGACCACGGCGGCGCTGTCGGAAACCATCCGCATCGCCACCCTGGGCGACATCGATCAGAATGTTGCCAAGTTCAGCATTGCCGATCGCCAGATCCCCATCCGTGTCGCCCTGGCCGAAGTGTCGCGCCGCAACCTGTCGACCATCGAAAATCTGCCGGTGCCCACGTCGCGCGGCGGCACCGTGCCGTTGAAGGTGGTGGCCGAAATCAGCTTTGGCGCCGGCCCCACCGAAATTCGCCGCTTCAACCAGCAGCGCCGCATCCAGATCGGTGCCGATCTGGCCCCAGGCCTGCTGTCGGGCGATGTGCAGATGAAGGTGAACCAGCTGCCCAGCCTGAAGAATTTGCCGCCTGGTGTCGAAACCGTGCAGCTGGGCATGCAGAAGTGGCTGGGCGAACTGGTGAAGAACTTCATCCTGGCGGTGATTGCCGGTGTGGTGATGGTGTTTGCCGTGCTGGTGCTGCTGTACAAGCGGGTGCTGCCGCCCTTCGTCAACATGATGTCGTTGCTGCTGGCGCCGCTGGGTGGCCTGATTGCGCTCGCCATCACCGGCAATGCCGTCTCGATGCCGGTGTTCATCGGCCTCTTGATGCTGCTGGGCATCGTGGCAAAGAACAGCATCCTGCTGGTCGACATGGCGATCGAGGAAATGGCCAAGGGCGTGCCGAAGCGCGAGGCCATCCTGGAAGCAGGGCACAAGCGCGTGCAGCCGATCATCATGACCACGGTGGCGATGGTGGCCGGCATGTTGCCGGTGGCGCTGGCGCTGGGCGGCGATGGTTCGTGGCGGGCCCCGATGGGCATTGTAGTGATCGGCGGGCTGATCGTGTCGACCGCGCTTACCCTGATCATCGTGCCGGCCGGCTTTTCCATTGCGGTTTCGGTGGAAGAATGGCTGGCCCCGCGCATGAAGCGCTGGTTTACCAACAACGAAGGGGCTGCCAAGGTGGGGTCAGTCACCCCAGCGGAGTGAAGCCGTTCTGACCAGCCTGTTGCCGGAATCGCCCTTTCACCGGATGCGCCTGATCGCCACGCTGCTGCTGGCAGCGATGGCCGCCCTGTTCACTGCCTGCCTGATCTGGCCGAAGGCGCATCCGGTCGTGCCCTGGCTGATGGCCTTCAGCGAGGCGGCGATGGTGGGTGGCCTGGCTGACTGGTTTGCGGTGACCGCGCTGTTCCGCCGGCCATTGGGCCTGCCCATTCCGCACACCGCGATCATCCCCGAACAGAAGGACCGGCTGGGCGACACGCTGGCCCAGTTCCTGAAGGAAAATTTCCTGAAACCCGCCGTGGTGGCGCGGCGGCTGGACGATGCCGATCTGGCCGGCGTGCTCGGCCGCTGGCTGGCCCAGCCTGCACCGCAAACCCCTGCCCCCAACCGCAAGCACGGCCTGGCGCCGCTGGTGGCCCGGCTGGTGGAATCGCTGGATGAACCGGCCATCGCCCGGCTGGTGGAAGATGTGGCGCGTGGCCGGCTGGAAGAGATGAGATTGTCGCCGCTGGTGGCCGATGCCATCGACACGATGGTGGCCAAGGGCCGCCACGATCCGCTGATCGAAACCGGCATCGATTGGGGCCTGGCCACCCTGTCGGACGAAGCCCCCACCATCCGCGATCTGGTGACGGAACGCACCAACTGGCTGCTGCGGCTGGCAGGCGCCGATGAATCCATGTCCAACACCATGATCGGCGCCGTGCAGCGCCTGCTGGTGGAGATGAAGCAGGATCAATATCACCCGGTGCGCCTGCGCATTGTGGAGGCGCTGCGGCAATGGGCCTTTGATCTGCGCCACTTCCCCGAAGCACAGGAGCGGGTGGAGGGCTTCAAGGCCGATCTGCTCGCCAATCCGGCCATGGCCGGCTGGGTGAATGGCCTGTGGGCCAGCGCGCGCGTTGCGCTGGTGCGCGGCCTCAACGATCCGTCGGGCAACCAGCTTTCGGGCGCGCTTGCGGCCGTGGGCCAGCGCATCGAGGGTGACGAGGCGTTGAAACGCAGCCTCAACGCTGCCCTGCGCCGCGCCGTTGTCGGCCTGGCCCATGATCATGGCGATGCCATTGTCAGCCTGGTATCGCAGACGGTGCGCGGCTGGAACGCACAGACCGTCACCGAAAAGGTGGAAGAGGCGGTGGGCCGCGACCTGCAGTTCATCCGCATCAACGGCACGCTGATCGGCGGCCTCATCGGCCTTGGCATCCACGCCTTCGCTGTTTTCGCCCATTGAGGCCTTTGCCCATGCTTGATCGCCAGCCCATTCTTGCCCACCCGGCGCTCAGGCTGCGCCCAGCCACGGCAGCGGACTGGCCCAGCCTGTTTGCCGCTGCCAGTGATCCGGGCATCTGGGCGGGGCATCCGGCACATGATCGCTGGCAGGAACCGGTCTTCCGCGCCTTCTTCGAAGATGGCCTGGCCAGTGGCGGCATGCTGGTGGCCCATGAACCCGGCGGCGCCATCATCGGATCATCACGCTATGATTTCAGCCGCGCCGCCGCTGACGAGGTGGAGGTGGGCTGGACCTTCCTGGTGCGCCGCCACTGGGGCGGCCAGACCAATCACATCATGAAGGCACTGATGATCGGCCACGCGCTGGGAGCCGTGGGCCGGGTGATGCTCATGATCGGTGAGACCAACATCCGCAGCCGCACCGCCGTCACCCGCATCGGCGCGCAGCTCGACCCGCGCCAATCATGGGTCGAACTCTCCACCGGGCCGGTCACCCACTTGTTCTACACCATCGATCGCGCCGGCTTTGCCGCCGGGCCACTGGCGTCGCTGTGGGAACAGCGGCTCAGCTGATATCCACCAGATTGTCGTCCGAATTGCGGTCGACATATTTGTTGTAGGGGTCGATCCCGGCCACGGTCGGCCTGGTCTTGCCGATCAGCACCAGGGTCTGCGTGCCCGAACGGATCGGCATGCGCTGCATCTGCACCACATTGGCGCGGTTGAATTCGCCCTGCCCCGGCCTGGCGGTGAACAGGCCGACATCGATGCTGGCCGCCAGCGGCGCGGCTTTCTCCACGCCCTTGCCATCGGCATAAAGCTTGGCGGCATCCACCACCAGCCGGGTTTCCCAGCGCCCATCGGCCAGCCGCTTCACGCTGGCCGATCGGGCCTTCAGGTCATACAGGGTGATGCGTTCGAACAGGTCGCTCACCAGCTGCCGCTCCTCCTCGGTGCGCGCCAGGCCCTTGTAGCCATTCACCAGCGTTGTCGCCGTCAGATACGGCTGGCCCTTGAACTTGTGGGCGGCCAGGATGCCAGCCAGCATGGCATTCACACGGGCCTCGCCCAGCCGGTCGGCCAGCAGATACATCACCACACTGCCCTTGCGGTAATGGATATAGGGCTGGTTCTCCACCCGGTTCAGCGGCAACTCCTCGATGATCTCGCCGCCACGGCTGCGCAGATAATTGTCCAGTTCATATTTCAGGAAGCGGCGGATCTTCTCCTCACCATAGATCTGCTTCATCACCATCAGCGCCGAATATTGCGCCATGGTTTCCACAAACAATGTGCCGCCCTGCATTTCGGCCGAAATGATCTGGTGGCCCCAATATTGATGGGCAACCTCGTGGGCGGTGACATAGGTGACATAATCGATCTTTTCGGGATCATCATTGGCGGCCAGAAAGCCGATGGTTTCCGAAAACGGGATCGTGCCGGCAAAGGCCTGCGCAAAGCTGGAATAGCCGGGGAATTCGATGATCCGGGCATGATCGAACTGATAGGGCCCGAAATTGCGCCGATAATAATTCAGGCTGGTGCGCATCGATGCCAGCATGCGATCGACATTATAGGCGTGGCGCGGATGGTGATACACGGTCAGCCGCACGCCATCGGCATCGGCCGATCGTTCGGCATAGGCTGCCGACTGCACCGAAAAGAAGCTCAGGATCGGCTGCGGCGACACGAAGCGCGCAATGCGCCGGCCGCCCGCCACCCGGTCCATCACCTTGCGGCCCGGTGCGATCGGCGTCTGCCCGGCGCTGGTTGAAACCGTTATGTCGCTGCTCACCCAATCGGCATTGCCCAGATAATTGCGGTCCACCGCCGTGGGATCGTCCAGCTTGGGCAGGCGCGCTTCGGGCGGCAGGCCGTATTTGCGCCGCTTGGCGCGATCGGCCAGAAACCCATCCTGGCTCATGCCGATCTGCGGCAGGAATTCCTGATTGTTGAGGAAGCTGCCATTGCCGATCAGGTTGATGTCTTCGCCGCGCGCCGGAAATCCGCGCTGTTCACGGGTGATGGCGAAATCCAGCGCCAGGGTGGCGCCCGGCGCCAGCGGCCGATCAAAGCGATAGATGCGATATTTGTTGTCGGCATCGTCCATCGCCAGCCGCGCGCCCGGCACCACCAGCCGCGCCAGTTCGCTGCGCTGCGAGGCCAGGCGCACATGCAGCTGCGCCAGCGGCGCGCCGGTGTCGTTCACCAGCCGCATCAGCCCGGCGGCCTGCATCCGCCGCTGTTCGGGAAACAGATCGACCCGCACCTGCACATCGGTGGTCGATGGCTGTTTCAATGGAATATAGCGGGCATATTTCTTCTCATAGGCCGCCTGGCGCGCTTCATTGTCGTCGCTGGTGCGATAATCGTTCAGCACGTTGGTGTTGTGCCAGATCCAGGCACCGCTGGCCCCGGCCCCGCCCAGCGCCGCCAGCAACAGCAACAGTGGCGTGCCGCGCAGCCGGCGGGGCAAGGCACGCAGCCGCGGCCACAGCGCCGCATCGGTGCCGCGCCGCCACAGAAGATGCGCCAGCACCGCCAGCACCAGCGCAACCAGCGACCAGTAGAGATTGAGCCAGAACCCGCCCAGCGCGCCGATCTGATTGCCGTTGAGATCGGAAAACCGTGCCGGGGGCGTGGCACCGAAATTGTACAGCGGATGTTCAAATCCGATGGTGGCAAGGGTGATGGACGCCACCAGATAGACCAGCATCACCGCCCAGCCGACATATTTGTTGGGGCAGAGCGCCTGCACGAACACCGCCAGCGCCGCCAGCTGCACCATCGAAATGCCCGACGGCAGGATATACCAGGCCAGATAGTTCAGCGGTTCCAGCGCATCCACCCCGCGCCACAGCTGCACCAGCATGGCCGCCACCACCGATACCACCAGGCTGGTGAACAGCACGCCGGCCACGGCCAGCACCTTGGGCACCAGATAGGCCCAGTTGGGCAGTGACGTGCTGTCCACGATCTCGTGAAAGCGCCGGTCGCGATCGCGCCACACCACTTCGCCGGCATAATAGATGGCGATGATGATCGGGAAGATGGTGAAGCTGCCGGCCAGCACCTCGATCAGGGCAAAGGTGAGCGGCCGGGCCGGCGTGCCATAAATCTCGTTGGCAAAGATCAGCGCGCCCGATGCGTTGAACAGGCCGATCAGCAGCAGCACGCCATAGGCCGGGCTTTTGAACACCAGGCCCATTTCAAAGCGGATACGGGCCAGCAGCCGGGCGATGGCCGCGCCGCGCGGGTCGGGCATCGGCAGCCGATCGACCAGCCGGGGCAGCAGGGCGGCGGCCTTGGCGGCCTTCTTGGCGGCGCGCACCGCCGCCTTGGGCGACAGCCCGCCATCGGCAAAGCGGAAGCGCCAGCCGGCAAAGCCCAGCGCCGCCAGCGCCACGCCCATCCAGATCGCCCGATTGGCCAGCAGCGCGCCGGTGATGGGGGGCGTCAGGCCGTTGCGTTCGGCCGCTGTCCAGTATCGCGTGGCATTGCCCACGGCGGCCAGGCCAAAGGGTTCCACCAGCGCGGCCAGTTCGCGCAATTCCGGCTTGCTGCGCAAAAAGCCATTGAGCACCAGATACAGCACCAGAAACACGACCACGCCAACATAGGAATACATCATCGACCGGGTGACGGTGGCCACCGCAAAGAATATCGCAGCGGTGAGCAGCACATTGGGCAGCGCCAGCACGCCATAGGCATAGGCATAGTCGCCCAGCCGGTTCGGCCCCAGGGTTTCGGGATCAACCCAGGGCATCAGCGATCCGATGAAGATGGCCAGCGGCACCACGGCAAAGGCCAGCGCGCCGGCCAGCGCCGCACCGGTGAAGCGGCCAAACAGATAATCGAACTTGGTCACGCGCGTCGCCCGCACCATCGGGCCGAAACCGCTTTCATCATCGCGCACGATCACATTGGCCACGAACGCGGTGGTGACGAACATGAAGAACAGCGACAGGATCTGGTGCACCTGGGCAATGGCGAACGGGGCGTTCTTCTTCACATTGCCGCCCGATCCGATCTGGATCTGGTCCACCGTCATCGCGCCAAAGGTGAGCAGGAAGAACAGGATGGCGACAACCCAGAACACCGGGTTTTTCAGCTGATAGCGCAGCTCGAACCGCGTGATGGCGCCAAACATCGGATCAGGCCGCCAGCGCCGGCGTGCGGCGGCTGCGGGCCAGGGTGGCGAAATACACATCCTCAAGCCCGCCTTCGACCGGGGTGAAGCCGGCACCCGGATCGCTGTCCGACAGGATGTGGATGATGGTGCGGCCGGCAAACAGCCGGGTGGAGATCACCTCGTGCGCCGCCTTCGTGGCCTCCAGTTCGTCGCGCGCGATGGTCTTGGCCCACACGCTGCCGCGCGCCCGTTCAATCAGGTCCAGCGGCGCGCCTTCCAGCTGGATGCGCCCGGCCGCCAGCACCGCCATGCGCGGGCACAGATCGGCCACATCCTCGACGATATGGGTTGAAAGGATCACCACGACATTCTCGCCGATTTCGGCCAGCAGATTGAGGAAGCGGTTGCGCTCTTCGGGATCAAGCCCGGCGGTGGGTTCATCCACGATGATCAGCCGCGGATTGCCGATCAGCGCCTGGGCAATGCCGAACCGCTGGCGCATCCCGCCCGAAAAACCGGCAATCGCCTTGCCGCGCACCGCCCACAGGTTGGTCTGGTTCAGCAGGGTTTCCACCGTGGCCTTGCGATCCGCCGCACCGGCAATGCCCTTGAGCACGCACATGTGATCCAGCATGTCGTAGGCCGAAACCCGGGGGTAGACGCCGAAATCCTGCGGCAGATAGCCCAGCGTTTCGCGCAAGGCTTCCGGCTGGGCGATGATGTCGATATCGCCAAAGCTGATGCGGCCCGCGGTAGGCGTCTGCAAGGTGGCCACCGTGCGCATCAGGGTGGATTTGCCGGCGCCGTTGGGCCCCAGCAGGCCGAACATGCCGGTGGGAATGGCCAGCGTCACATCATCCAGCGCGCGGGTGCCGTTGGCATAGACATGGCTCACCCCAGACAGTTGCAGCATGGCGCGAAATTCTCCCGTTGGAACCGCGCTCTCATAGCAGCTGTATTATTCGTGTAAAGCGGCAGGGGTCGGGCGATAGATGTCGCACAAGGTGGTGATGATCTTCAGCACGGCCGGATCGGCGATGCGATACAGGATGGACTGGGCATCGCGGCGGGTGGCCACCAGCCCTTCGGCACGCAGCAGGGCCAGATGCTGCGACAGCGCCGATTGCGACAGGCCGACATCCAGCGATCCCGCCGCCCGTTCGCCATCGCCCAGCTGGCACAGGATCAGCAGCCGCCGCTCGTTCGACAGCGCTTTGAGCAGGCGCGATGCCTGCGCGGCGCTGGCGCTGAACGCCTCCAGTTGTCCGGTCATGTCCATGGCCGCGAAACTAGGTCAGGCCGATCGTGGCGACAAGCCGGTGCGGCCGGTGACGACCAGCCGGGTCTGGCCATCGGGCAGCACCGCCGTCTGGGCGCTGATGCCATAGACACGGGCCATTATTGCCGGAGCAAGCACGGTCGCGGCCGCACCGGCCGCCGCCACCCGGCCGCGATCCAGCAGCAGCAGATCATCGGCAATGGCGGCGGCATGGGCCAGATCGTGCAGCACGATGGCCACCCCGGCGCCGGCCGAGGCAGCGGCGCGCAGGCAGGCCAGCGTGTCGATCTGGTGGCCGGGATCAAGATTGGCCAGCGGTTCATCGGCCAGCAGATAATCCGGCTGCCCGGCCAGCACGCGGGCCAGCAGCACACGGGCGCGTTCGCCGCCCGACAGGCTGCCCACCACCCGGCCGGCCAGCGCGGTGCAATCGGTGGCGGCCATGGCCGCGCCAATCGCGGCGGCATCAGCGGCACTGGCCCCACCACGGCCCCGATGCGGCAGCCGGCCCAGCGCCACCAGGGTTTCCACATCAATATCCCAGTTCACCTCTGCCACCTGCGGCAGAAAGCCGATGCGGCGGGCGCGGGCGCGCGGATCAAGGCTGGCCAGGGCGACATCGTCCAGCGTCACCACCCCGGCGGTCGGGCGGTGCAAGCCGGCCAGCGCCGCGATCAGGCTGGATTTGCCCGCACCATTGGGGCCGATGATGGCCATGATGCGGCCCGGCACAATCGCCGCCGATACGCCGGCCAGCACCGGCGTGCCACCCAGCATCAGCGACAGATCGCGCGCCGCCAGCATCAGCCCAGTTTCCGGCGCAGGCGCAGCAGCAGCGCCAGGAAGAACGGCCCGCCCAGCAGCGACATGGCGATGCCAACGCGCAATTCGCTCACCGTGGGTGCGGCGCGCACGGCGGCATCGGCGATGATCAGCAGCAGCGCCCCGCCCAGCGCGGCGGGCAGCAGCACCGCGCTGGGGCTGCGCCGGGTAAAGGGGCGGACGAGATGGGGCACGATCAGGCCGATGAAGCCGATGACGCCGGCCGCCGCCACGCTGGCCCCGACGATCAGGCCAACGCCGATGATGATCTGCCATTGCAGCCGCGCCGGATTGACCCCAAGGGACCGTGCCGCCGCCTCCCCCAGGGTCAGCGCGTCCAGCGCGCGGGCGGTGCCGGCCAGCACCAGCGCACCAGCGGCAATCAGCGGGGCCGCCAGCAGCACATCATTCCAGCTGCGATCGGTGAGCGCCCCCATCAGCCAGTTGACGATCTGGCCGGTGGCAAAGGGCGTGGGCGCCAGGCTGATCACCAGCGCGGTCAACGCCCCGGCCAGGCTGGAAATCACAACGCCGCCCAGGGTGAAGACGATGATGCTGCCGCTGTGCCCGGCCAGGGCCGACAGCAGCGCCATCGCCGCGCCCGCCCCGGCCAGCGCACAGGCCGACAGCACATAAGGCGTGGCGGACAGGCCGAAGAAGATCGCCAGCACCGCACCCAACGCCGCCCCGGCCGACACGCCGAACAGGCCGGGATCGGCCAGCGGATTGCGCAGATAGCCCTGCATGGCCGCCCCCGCCAGTCCCAGCCCTGCCCCGACAACCAGCGCCAGGATGGTGCGTGGCAGCCGCAGTTCGGCAATGATGGCCCAGCGTTCATCGCCGGCCAGCATGGCGGCGGGCGAAATCCACACCTTGCCCGCCAGCAGCGACATCAGGCTGGCCAGCAGCAGCGCCGCCAGCAGGAAAGGCACCAGCCGCTTCACACCTGCGCCCCAATCCGCTTTCTGGCCGCGGAAAGCCGGGCCAGCGCCGGCACGATGCTGGGCCCGGCGCAGCTGATCAGCCGTTCGTGGAAGCGGGCCATCACCACCCGGCCGGCCAGCCGGCGCAAGATGGGATGGCGGCTCATCCGATCATCGTTGCGGGCATCGGCAAACAGCACGCGCGGCGGGCGGGCGGCCAGATATTCCAGCGGCAGCACATCCCACATCTTCAGGCCGTAATCGGCGCTGGCATTGCGAAAACCGGCCACGCGCAGCAGTTCATCGGCCAGCGTGCCCGCCCCCGGCACCAGGCCATCGCCCTGCCAGATCAGCGCCGGCACGGCCAGGCCCGGCCGACGTGCGGCGGCCACAGCCGCATCGATGCGTGCCACCAGCGCCGCCCCGCGCTGCCGTTGGCCGGCGGCAGCAGCAATGGCCAGCACCTGGGCGCGGCTGGCAGCCAGCGTGTCGGCGACGCCAAACATCTGCACCTTCACCCCCATCCGCCTCAGCGCGGCAATGGTGGCAGGCGCCTCGTGGGCACCGGCCAGCACCAGATCGGGGCGCAGCGCGACAATCTCCTCCGCCGTGCCCGATGTGGCGGCAAAGCGCGCCGCCACGCCCAGCGGAATGGAGGTGGCGGCGGCATCCTTGGAATAATGGCTGATGGCGGCAATCTGCCGGGCATCGGCCACCGCCACCAGCACCGCGTCAACACACGGGTTGGTGGAAACAATGCGCATTGGTTGCGCTGCTGCCGGCACAGCCAGCAGCAGCAAGCAAAGGCGCAGCGCCGTCATCACAAGGCCACGCGCAACCCGGCATAGGCAGCGCGGCCGGGCTGGCCAAAGTTGAGCGCGGTCTCATAGGCCGCATCGAACAGATTATCGATCCGTGCCGTCAGCTCCAGATGCCGGCCGATCGGCAGGGCCGCCCGCACATCCACCAGCGTGTAGCCGGGCAACACAGCCGTGTTGGCAGCATTCTCAAAGCTGCGGCCCACATTGGTGACGCTGAACCCGGTGCCCAGGCCAAAGCCCCAGCGGTAATCCACCAGCAGGCTGCTGCTCATCTCCGGCCGGCGGGCCAGGCGGCGGTTCTGGTTGGCGTTGCCGGGGCTCGTGTTGCGGCTGTCCACCAGGCCGTGGGTGAATTGCAGGGTCAGCGCGGTGGTCGGCCGCATGGTCAGCGCCAGTTCCAGCCCCTGCGCGCGGGCGCGGGCGACATTGTCATAGGTGCCAAAAGGCCGGCCGGTGCAGATGCCGGTCTGGCCCGGGCAGCCGATGAAGATGATCAGATCGCTGGACAGGCGGTGGAACCAGGTGGCGCCGATCTCCAGCCGGCCGTCGGCCAGCCGCTGCGTCACCCCGGCATCCCAGCCGGCCGAGCGTTCGGGTCGCAACTGCTGGTTGCCGAAATTGCTCAGCAGCTGGAACAGCGATGGCGCCCGGAAGCCTTCGGCATGGCTGGCGCGCAGCGTGGTGCCGGTGCGTTCGATCATATAGACGCCGCTGGCCCCGAACGTCGTCGCGCCGCCGAACCGGTCATGATCATCATGGCGCAGCCCGGCGGTGAGGGTGAGGCCGCCGATCGGGCTGGCCACGGCTTGCGCATACAGGCTGTGGATGCGCGCCCGTGCCCTGGTGGGCGCGCCGCCAAAGCTGGCCGTGGTGTAGCGCGACACCTCCCGTTCGGCCCCGAATGTGGCCTGCCAGCCATCGGCCAGATCGATCACGCCCTGATATTCCAGTCGCTCGTTGCGGCCCTGGCCATCGAAGCTGACGAACGGTGCCCCATCCAGCGCGGTGTTGCGGCGATCGGTATCGGTATAGGCAAGGCCCAGCCGGTTGCGCCAGCGGCCATCAAGCAGGGCGGCGTTCAGGCCGGTGTAGGCGACGATCTCGCGGGTGATATTCTCCTCGTTCACGTCGCCGAAGCTGAAGTTGGGCGGAGCAAAGCCATCGGCATTGAACCGGCCGCGCGAATAGAAACCGCGGGCATCGATCGAGATGTCGTCGGTCACGGCCAGATTGAAATTGGCGTTGGCCCCGATATTCTCATAGCCATCGCGCTCCCGCCCGCCGCGGCGTTCCGAAAAATTGGAAATGCCGTCGCTGCGCAGCCAGCCGCCGCCGACACTGGCCGCAAGCGGGCCGAATTTGCCGGAAACATTGGCCACCAGATTGGCGGTGTTGCGCCAGCCCACTTCGGCGCGGGCATTGGCGCGCAGATCCTCGCCGGGCTGGCGCGTCACCATGTTGACCACCCCGCCAATGGCCTGGCTGCCCCACAGCACCGATTGCGCGCCGCGCAGCACCTCGATGCGTTCGATATTGCCCACCAGCAGATTGCCGAAATTGAAGCCGCCGCCCACGGTGGAGGGATCGTTCAGCTTCACCCCATCGATCAGCGCCACGGTCTGATCGCTTTCCGCGCCGCGAATGGACACGGTGGCCACCGCGCCCAGGCCGCCGTTGCGCACGATGGTGACGCCGGGCAGCGTGCGCAGCACATCGACGACCGTCTGGTTCTGGCGGCGATCCAGTTCGGGCCGATCGACCACACTGATCGACTGGCCCACCCGGTTCAGCGGCTGCGGCGTGCGGTTGGCGGTGACGACGATGGTTTCGGCCGGCAGGGCGGCAGCCCCGGCCAGCATCAGCGTTGCGATGATCATGTGACCTCCTGAGGTTGAGACAGGAGGCCGCGCCCGCCAATGCGGGGCATGATGGGCCAGGGCCGATCCGGCATGCGCACACCTCCCTTCGTGTCGTCACGCGGAGGCAATGCCCCGATCACGCGGATGGTCCCGTCCGCACGAAGGATCGACCGTGAAGGGCAGGTCTCCTGGCTTCCGGGTCAACACGGTCGCCCCGCCTTCCCAGCCGCATGGCCAGTGGCATCATCGGACGACCGCTCTCCGGTCACAGTTGCGGGCACAGCCCCGGCCTGCTGGCTTGGCGCCAGATTTCCGGGTTCCCTGTTAGGCCCCTTGCGGGGCACCCTTCACATCTGCCGGCATGGCGGCAATCGCCGGTCTTGGCAAGAGCGGTTCAGGCCACCGGGCTGTCGGCGGTGGCGCTTTCGAGGGCGAAGATGATGAACTCCGCCGGCTTCACGGGCGCCACGCCAACAAGGGCGCGCATCCGGCCGACGGCCAGATCAGCCTCTTGATGGCTGGTGCGGTCGCAGCGCACGAAAAAGCCGTGCTCCGGCGTGCTGCCCAGCAGGATGCCGGCCTGCCAGTGCGGCATCAGCACGGCCTGCACGGCGGCGGCCACCCGCGCCCACAGGGCCGGATCATTGGGTTCGAACGCGGCAAAGCGGATGCTGTCTTCGCATTGCGCCTTGATGTCGGCCAACAGCTGTTCCAGCGATTTGGGGGCCTTGCCGGTGCCTGGCCGGCGGCGCGGGGCGGCGGCCGCGGCCGTTTCGGCCACAGGCTGTTCGGGCCGAATGATGGTCCTGCCCATCAATGCGCCCTTGCGCCGGCCAGCAAGGCCTGCGCCATTGCCGCCACCACCGCTGCTTCGTCCAGGCCATAGGTGTCGAACAGATCAACCAAATCGCCGGTCTGGCCAAACCGGTCAACGCCCAGCGGCACCACGCGCTGGCCCAGCACGCCGCCCAGCCACGACAGGCTGGCGGGGGCGGCATCGCACAAGGTCACCAGCCGCGCGCCGGGCCGCAACAGGGCCAGCAGCCTGGCGACATGGCTGTTGTCCGCATCGGCGCGCCAGCCGCGATGCAGCAGATCGGGGCTGGTGACGGCCAGCAGCCCCAGGCCCGGCACCTCGTCGTGCAGCGCGTCCCACGCCGCCAGGGCTTCGGGCATCACCGCGCCCATCGCCACGATGGCGGCCTCTGCCCCCGGTGCGGGCGGGCGCAGCCAGTATGCGCCGGCCACTGCCCCGGCCTGCCAGCCGGCATCGCGGCGGGCTTCCTGGGCAATGCTGCGGGTGGACAGGCGGAAATAGACGCTTTCGCCGTCAGGATCCTGCACATGGCCAAAGCCATGGTGCAGCAGCAGCGCCAGTTCATCGGCAAAGGCCGGTTCATAATGGGTGAGGCCGGGCTGGCCCATGGCGATCAGCGGCGGGTTGATCGATTGGTGCGCCCCGCCTTCCGGCCCCAGCGCCAGGCCCGAAGGCGTTGCCACCAGGATGAAGCGGGCATCCTGATAACAGCCATAGTTCAGCGCATCGAGGCCACGGGCGATGAACGGATCATAGACCGTGCCGATCGGGATCAGCCGCGTGCCGAACAGCGGCGCCGCCAGCCCTGCGGCGGCCAGCACCAGAAACAGATTATGTTCGGCAATGCCCAGTTCGACATGCTGGCCGGCGCTGCCGCCCTGCCATTTCTGCGGGCTGGGGATTTTTGCGGCACGGAACACGTCGGGCATCTGCTGCCGCCGGAACAGGCCGCGGGCGTTCACCCACGGCCCCAGCCCGGTGGACACCGTCACATCCGGTGAGGTGGTGACAATGCGGGCCGCCAGCGGCGCCGCCGTCTTGGCCAGATCGAACAGGATGCGGCCGAAGGCGGCTTGCGTGGATTGTTCCGCCCCGCCCGGCACCGGGATGGCTGGCACCGGCACGGCATCAAACGCCCGGTCGTGCGGCAGCCTGGCTGCCGGGCTGGCCGCGACAAAGGCCTTCAGCGCGGCGGCCTGGTTGTCGCCCAGCCCGGCCCAGGGCTCCCACTCGGCCCCGGCCGCAATGCCCAGCTGCGCACGCAGCCCCTCGATCTGGGTGGGGGTCATCAGGCCGGCGTGATTGTCCTTGTGGCCGGCAAAGGGCAGGCCGCGGCCCTTGACCGTATAGGCGATGATCAGGCAGGGCCGATCATCGCTGGCCGCCTGCGCATAGGCATCCAGCAGGCTGGCCATGCAGTGCCCGCCCAGATCGGTCATCAGCAGCGCCAGCGCCTCGTCATCATGCGCCGCCAATATCGGTGCCACCGCATCGCCCAGATCGGCCAGCAGCCGCGCCCGCCAGGCCGCCCCGCCCTGATAGGTGAGCGCGGCATAATCGGCATTGGGGCAGGCATCGAACCAGCCATCCAGCGCCGCCCCGCCCGGCCCGGCCACGGCGGCTGCCAGCCGCCGGCCATGTTTCAGGGTGATGACCCGCCAGCCACAGGTTTCGAACATGTCGTCGAACCGGCGGAACATGCGATCGGCGGTGGTGTGATCCAGGCTCTGGCGGTTGTAATCGACGATCCACCACAGATTGCGCACATCGTGCTTGTAGCCTTCGATCAGCGCCTCATAGATATTGCCTTCGTCCAGCTCGGCATCGCCCATCAGCGCGATCATCCGGCCCATCTGTTCGGGCGCCAGCTGGCCATGCGCCACCAGATAATCCTGGAACAGGCTGGCAAAGGCCGTCACCGCCACGCCCAGGCCCACGCTGCCGGTGGAAAAATCCACCGGAATCGCATCCTTGGTGCGGCTGGGATAGGATTGCGCCCCGCCAAAGGCCCGGAACGCCTTGAGCCGTTCCACGCTCTGGTTGCCCAGCAGATAATGGATGGCGTGCAGCAGCGGCCCGGCGTGCGGTTTCACCGCCACGCGGTCGTTGGGGCCAAGCGCCGCGAAATACAGGCTGGCCATGATGCTGGACATGCTGGCGCAGCTGGCCTGGTGGCCGCCCACCTTCAGCCCGTCGCGACTGTACCGCAGGTGATTGGCGTTGTGGATGGTCCAGCTTGCCAGCCAGCGCAGCCTGGCATCCAGGGTTTCAAGATGGGCGATGGTTTCCGGTGTGGGGGGCAGCATCCCGCGCCCTTGCCGCCAAACGCGCGGGCGTGCAACGTGGCACATCAGGAGAATGTTGGATGCTGCTCTGGTCTGCCCCCGATCCCGCCCCCAATCCGCGCCGCGTGCGGCTGTTCCTGAAGGCCAAGGGGCTCCACATCGAAGAACGCATGGTCTCGCTGATGGCGCGGGAGCACAAGTCCGACACGGTGGTGGCCCTGAACCCGCGCGGCCAGGTGCCGTTTCTGGAACTGGATGATGGCCGGGTGATCGCCGAAACGATCAGCATCTGCCGCTACCTCGATGATCTCAACCCCAACCCGCCGCTGATCGGCAGCGATGCGTTCGAACGGGCCGAAACCGACATGTGGGTCCGCCGGGTGGAAACCGGGCTGGGCACGCCGGTTGGCCTGTTCTGGCAGCATGGCAACCCCTTGACTGCCAGGATCGTGCAGCAGATACCGGCGATGGGTGAAGCAGCCCGCGCGCAGGCGCTGGCCATGCTGGGCTGGTTCGATGGCCAGCTCACAGGGCGCGACTGGCTGGCCGGCAGCCGCTTCACCCTGGCCGATATCGCGCTGCTTTCCATCGTCGATTTTGCTGGCTGGATCGGGCTGGCGATGCCGGATGAGGCGGCGACGCTCAAGGCCTGGCACGCGCGGATCGGGGAGCGGCTGGGGATTTAGCGCGCGCCCCGTCACCCCGGCTTCAGAAGAACAATTTCCGCAACGACAGCGACACGGTGCGCCCCAGCGGATCAAGCTGATCGCGCAGATAGCCTAGCGGTTCGGCCCCGGTGCGGTTGCGCACGTTGATGCGGTCGTTCAGGATATTGTCCACATTCAGGCTGATGCGGCTGCCGCGCAGCCAGGGGATGCGGGTCAACACCTCCTGCCGCTGGCCCAGATCGACGAACAGGCGCAGATTGGCCGTGGTGCGCGGCGAGAAGAACAGATCGTTGGGCGATTGCGTTGCACCTGATGGATCGACCAGCACGTTGGTGGCCGATTGCCAGTTCACGCTGAGCCGCCCGCCAAAGCCGCGGCGGCCAGCCCCGGCGCGCAATTCAAGCTGGTGACGCGGTGCACCGCCCTGATTGCCGATTGCCGAACCATTGAGCAGATCGAGCACGGGCACGCCCGGGCGGATGCCGATCTCGTTCTGGAATGTCCAGGTGTGGAACAGGGCCAGCTGCAGGCGCCCATCCAGGAAGCCGCGCGGCGGGCCGCCGCCACCGCCGCCACGAAA
>JAGWWF010000020.1 GCA_018970445.1 Alphaproteobacteria bacterium
TGCCGCCGCCCGGCCCGTCGGTGCCAACAAAATCCGTGTCGCAGAATGTGCACACCGCCGTGGCGCGATCCTGTTCGCGCCCGGTCCACAGATTGCAGCCGGCAAAGCGCAGGAACACCGCCCGCCGCCCGGTTTGCGCGCCTTCACCCTGCAGGGTGAGGAACAATTCCTTGACCGCGTAGCTCATTGGGCGGGGTCTGCGATTCCGGCTTCGGCAAAGCCCTTGGCGCGCAGGCGGCAGCTGTCGCACAGGCCGCATGGCGTGCCGGCCGGCGTGGGGTCATAGCAGGACCAGGTGAGGTGCAATGGCGCCGCAACGGCCTGTGCAGCGGCAATGATGCCGGCCTTGTCCAGGTGCATCAACGGGGTGTGGACACGGAAGCGCTCGCCCTCCACCCCGGCCTTGGTGGCGGTGTTGGCCATCGCTTCGAAGGCGGTAATGAATTCCGGCCGGCAATCGGGATAGCCGGAAAAATCCAGCGCATTCACCCCGATGAACAGATCGCGCGCGCCCGCCGCTTCGGCCCAGCCCAGCGCGACAGACAGGAAGATCGTGTTGCGCGCCGGCACATAGGTGACCGGGATGCCCGGTTCCACGCCGCCTTTGGGCACATCGATATCGGCGGTGAGCGCCGATCCGCCAAAACCCGTGAGATCAAGCGGCAGCACGATGTGCCGTTCCGCCCCCAAGGCTGCTGCCACGCGGGCGGCATGATCCAGTTCGATGCGGTGGCGCTGGTTGTAATCGATGGTCAACGCCAGGATGCGCCAGCCTTGCGCGCGCGCGATGGCCGCCACCGTGGTGGAATCCAGCCCGCCCGACAGCAGCACAACGGCAAGCGCGCCATTCATGCCGCGATCCCGAACACCCGGCTGCAAAACTGGCAGTCCACCGAAATCAGCCCCTTGTCGTCGCGCATCCCGGCGCGTTCGGCTTCGGGAAAGCGCATCAGCACATCGCGGATATGCGTGGCCGAACAGCGGCAGCCCTTCACCGGGGTGGGGCCGGGCAGCACCCGCACCTGCTCTTCGTGAAACAGCCGCCACAGCAGTTGTTCGGCTGGCAGATCGGCACTGGCCAGTTCATCGGCACTGGTTGTCCCCGCCAGCGCGGCAACATGTGCCCAATCGGGGTGCTGTTCGCCGGCATCCAGCCGCTCGCCGCCGATTTCGGCCCGCGCCAGATGCTGCACGATCAGGCCGCCGGCCAGCCAGCCGGTCGCGGCACTGCCGGCCACGCCGATGCGCATCAGCGTGGGCAATTGTTCCGATTGGCCGAACCAGCCTTCCAGCGCGCCGGCCAGGCCATGGCCTTCCAGCGGCACGATGCCCTGCCAGCGTTCATCCGATGTGGCCTGATCCACCGTGATCGCCAGATAGCCCTTGCCGAACAGTTCAGGCAGCGACATGCCATCTGAAACAGGCAGTTGATCGTCAAACTTGATATAGCCGCGCAATTCGCCGGCCCGCCAGTCGCAGGCCAGCAATTCCACCACGCCGCCCTTGGCCGATGCCTGCACTGTCACCTGGCCATCATCCTGCCGCAGCGTCGCTCCCACCAGCGCCGTCAGGGTGAGGGCTTCGGCCAGCAGCCGGATCAGCGGTTCGGGATAAGGGTGGGCGGCCAGAATCGCGTTCAGCGTCGCATCCAGCCGCACCAGCTGGCCGCGGGCGTTGCGGGCCGGCACCATGAAACCCAGCGTGCGATCGGCGGTCGGGGCAATGCCTTCGGCCAGCATCAGATGCGCCCCAGACACCACAGCAGGATGGCCTTTTGCACATGCAGGCGATTTTCCGCCTCGTCCCACACCGCCGAGGCCGGGCCGTCCATCACGCTGTCGGTCACTTCGTCGCCGCGATGGGCGGGCAGGCAATGCAGGAAGATGGCGCCCGGTGCGGCTCTGGCCATCAGCGCGTCGTTCACCTGGAACGGCTTGCAGGCGGCGATCTTCTCCCTGGCTTCGGCCTGGCCCATCGAAACCCAGGTGTCGGTCACCACCACTTCGGCGCCGTCCACGGCTGCTTCGGCGCTGTGCACCAGATCGATGCAGCCACCGCGCGCGCAGGCGGTGGCCATCACGCCCGAATCCGGCTCCAACCCGCGCGGCACGCCCACCTTCAGATCGAATTTCAACAGGCTGCTGGCTTCGATCAGCGAATTGGTCATGTTGTTGCCGTCGCCAACATAGGCCCACGTGGAACCCGTCACCGGCCGCTTGCTGCGTTCTTCAAACGTCATGATGTCGGCCATCACCTGGCAGGGGTGGGACAGATCGGTGAGGCCGTTGATCACCGGAATGCTGGCCTGTTCGGCTAGCTGTTCCAGCTTTTCATGATTGCCGGTGCGCAGCATCAGCGCATCGACCATGCGGGCCAGCACGCGGGCCGTATCGGCGATCGTTTCACCGCGCCCCAACTGCATCTCGCCGGCGCTGGAAACGATGGTGGTCGCCCCCAGCTGGCGGGCGGCCATGTCGAAGGAAAAGCGGGTGCGCGTGCTGGGCTTTTCAAAGATCATGCCCAGCACATGCCCGGCCAGCGGTGCATCGGCATCCACCCGGCCCCTGGGCCAGCCGGCACGCGCCGCCTTGCGGGCGTGGGCCTCATCAAGAATGGCCCGCAAACCGGCGGGCGTGGCCGTGGCAAGATCAAGGAAATGCGGCATCTTTTGCTCTTTTCCCCCCCGCTTGGCGGATGGGGGCTTGGGGAGGGGAAGGGGACGGGCAGTTCGGGAAAAACACAGCCCCACCCCCGGCCCCTCCTCTGAAGGGATGGAGAATTGTTATGCAGCTACCGCCGGCTGGTAACTGCGCGCAGCGGCCGACAGGCGTTCAACACATTGGCTGATCTGCTGTTCGCCAATGGTCAGCGGCGGCAGCAGACGCACGACATTGTCGCCAGCGGCCACTGCCAACAAACCATGGCTGCGGGCGTGGCCCACAAAGGCGCGGCTGTCGCTCTTCAGCTTCAGACCCAGCATCAGGCCATGGCCGCGGACGCTTTCGAACAGATCGTCGTGATTGGGGATCATCTGTTCCAGCGCCTGGGTCAGCCGGGCGCCCATCTCGCGCACCTGCGCCAGAAAGGCCGGTTCGGCCACGATGTCCAGCACCGCTTCGCACGCTGCCATGGCCAGCGGATTGCCGCCATAGGTGCTGCCGTGGGTGCCAACCACCATGCCGGCGGCGGCGCGTTCGGTCGCCAGGCACGCCCCCACCGGGAAGCCGCCGCCTATGCCCTTGGCGATCGCCATGATGTCGGGCGTGATGCCATACAGCTCATGCGCGAACAGTGCGCCGGTGCGGGCGACCCCGCACTGCACCTCGTCCAGGATCAGCAGCAGGCCGTGCTTGTCGGCCAGGGCGCGCAGGCCGTGCAGGAATGCCGGGCTGGCCGGGCGGATGCCGCCCTCGCCCTGGATCGGTTCCACCATGAAGGCGCCCACCGTGTCGTCGATGGCGGCTTCGGCGGCGGCCAGATCGTCGAAGGGCACCACCTTGAACCAGTCGGGCAGCGGTTCAAAGCCCTTGCGCAGCTTTTCCTGATCGGTGGCCGAAATCGTCGCCAGGGTGCGGCCGTGGAAGGCGTTGGAAAAGGTGATGATGCGATGCTTGTGCGGATTGCCCATGGCATAATGATGGGCAAAGGCGGTTTTGACTGAACATTCAATGGCTTCGGCGCCGCTGTTGGTAAAGAATACCGTATCGGCAAAGGTGAGATCGACCAGCCGCTGCGCCAGATGTTCCTGCGCCGGCACCTTGTACAGGTTGCTGGTGTGCATCAGCGTGGCGGCCTGTTTCTGGATGGCCTGCACCAGATGCGGATGGCCATGGCCCAGGCAGTTGACGGCGATGCCGCTGGCCATGTCCAGCCATTCGCGCCCCTGCGCATCATAAAGATAACAGCCGTCACCTCGCACCGGGGCCACCTCGCACCGGCCATAAACGGGCATGAGCGGGCTGATCGTCATCGGTTTCTTCCCAGCAAGGCGTCGGGATGCGGACGCCGGACACGCAATCAGGAACAACGCAAAAAGGCGGCCCCCAGGGCAGCCGCCTTTGTGGCGCGGTATAGCGGCTTCATGCCCACCCCTCAACCCCCAACCATCACGCCGATGCGCAGGGTGCGGCCGGGCAGCGGCAGGCCAAGTTGCGGGGTGATCAGGCCGTTCAGCGCATTGTCCAGCGCCGCCGTGAGCGCCAGCGCGGCCTTGCCGATATGCGCCACCGGCACCCGCCCGCGCAGGTTGATTTCGGTGCCCGGTGATAGGCGGGCCAGCCGGCCATCGGGGGCCAGATCGCGCGCCGGGCCCACATGGCGCAGTTCGGCGCGCAGATCGAACCCGGCCGGCGCCTGGGCGTGGTGGGCCCAGTCCACGGCCAGCATCACCTCGTGGGCTGGCCGCTGCGGCAGCGGCTGGCCGGCGCTGCTGGCATCCACGGCGCTGCCGGTCAATTCCAGCGTCAGCCGGCGGGCGATCTGCCATTGCAGCGCGGCATCCGCCCCGTAACTGGTGGTGGCGGCCTGGTTGAAGCGCTGGCGCAGGCTGGCGCTGCCCACCCGCACGATACGCTGGCCGATGCTGCCCAGCCCGCGCTGCCAGAAGGGATTGAGCGTGAGGGTGAGGGGGCCGGTCTGCCACTGCACCTCGGCATCGGCCAGCCAGGCGCGTTCGGGGCGCAGGGCCGGATTGGCCAGAAACCGGCCCAGCGCCTCGCCGAACAATTCGCGCGCCGAGGGGAAGCGGTTGCGCCGCCCGCCCGACAGGGTGATCGACAGGCCGGCGGCGGGCATGGTGCGCAGCGCTGCCGAAAATGTGGCCGCGCCGGTGATCGGCTGCGCCGGCTTGTCGCCCGTGCGCGGATTGGCCGATTGGTCATAACCGGCCCCCAGGGTGAGCGCGCTGCCGCCGCCCAGCGCCACATCGGCCTCCACCCCGCCCGAAACCAGCGTCTGGCGATACAACAGGGGTGGCGGCACCGTGCCGGGCGGAACGGCGGTGTCGGTCTGCTGATGGTCGCTCGCCTGACCGGACAGGCTCCAGCGCAGGCGGGCCGGGCCAAGGCCGTGTGCCAGGGTGAGCCGCCCGCCCGCAGTGTCGTCATCATTGGCCTCGCGGGCGCGCAGGGCGGTGTAGCTGGCATCGCGATGGGCATCGATGCGCTGGCCGAACCATTGCCGCCACAGCGTTGCCCGCGCCGTCGCGTCACCGCCCAGCGCCAGTTCCAGCGCCAGTTGCGCCTGGGTCAGCCGCCAATCGGGGGTGCGCCAGTATCGCGGCGCGGCCACGGCGGGATCGCGATCCGATTCGGGCGCAACGCCGCGCCGCGCATCGATGTGCAGCAGGCTGGCCCGCCAATCGATCGCACCGGCACTGCCGCCGATGCCGGCAAACAGGCTGGTGGCGCCCAGATCGCTGTTGGTGCGCCGGCCGCTGGCATCCTGCGAAAAGGGCAGGGCGCGGCTTCGCGCCACCGGCACTGCGGCTTGCGCCTGGTGGGCGGCAGCCAGCGTGAGCCGGGTGTGCCCCAATGGCACCACGCCGGCGGCCGAAGCATTGATCAGCCCCAGGCTGCCGGCCTGCGCCTGGCCCACCGCGCCCTCATCACGGGTGCGCAGATCCAGCACGCCGGCCACGGCATTGGCACCATATTCGATGGCACCCGCGCCCTTGCGCACCGAAAGCGTGCCGATCAGCCCGGCTGGCACCAGCCCCAGATCGATGCGGCCATCCCAGGGCACGGCCAGCGGTGCGCCATCCAGAAACACCTGGGTCTGGCGTTCCTCGCTGCCGCGAATGCGCACCACGCTTTCGCCGCGCGAATTGGGCCGGATCGATACGCCGGGCAGGCCGCGCAGCGCATCGGCCATGTTGCGCGGCTGTCGATCCAGCAGCGCCTCGCCCGAAAGGCCCACACCGGGGCTGAACACCCGGCCCGGTGTGGCCGGTGCCGTCACGGTGATCAGCGCCTCGGCCGGCCCGGCGGCGGGCGTGGCGCGGGCCGGCGCTGCCGCCGGCCCAGCCAGCAGCAGCGCCGTGATCAGTGCGTTCACCGCTTCTTGCGGGGGAAGGCAAGGCTGCGGAAGTCACCGAAGTAACGCCCGCCCACCAGGCCGCGGCCCAGCGCCGTCATCTGGCCGCCGGTTGGCACCAGATCCACCGCCACATCCGCCAGGCTGATCGGCGCGATACTGGCACCGCGCAGATCGGTGTTCAGCGCCGTCGCCGTGCCCGCCTTCAGGGCGGCAAAGGCGTCTTCCACCTCCTTCAGCTCCTTTTCCAGCGCATCCACGCGGGCGATGGCATAGGCTGGTGGCCGGCCTTCGGTGCTGATGATCTGGCCATAGGCGCTGTCCATATGCTCGCGCAGCCGCTCCTCGCCGGTGATGGCGCCGCCTTCGGTGGTGGCCACCACCTGTTTGCGCAGGGCATCGGCTTTGGCCGCCAGGTCCAGCGCGGCCTTCTTCGCGGCCGGCGTGGCTCTGGCATCCGCCGCGGCCTGTTGGGCACCCTGGCCCATCGCCACCAGCCCGAAGGTAAGGCCGGTCATGCGGCGGAACAGCAATTTCACCCGTTCGGCCGCATCATATTGCGCCTTGCGATCATCGGCGCTGAACGCGGCGCGGGCATCGCTGGTGATGATCAGCGGCGTCTGCGTCACCTGGCCGGCCTTGGTCAGCCGCACGCTGTAGCTGCCGGGCAGCACGCGCTGGCCCACCACGCTGTTGCCGGCGATGCTGGCGGCCGGCGGCACCACCGGCGGCCGGGTGCGCATCGACCACACCACCCGGTTCAGCCCCTTGCGCTTGGCGGTCGGCAGTTCCTCCACCACCGCGCCATCCGGCCCGACGATTTCCAGCTTCATGCGGCCGATCACGTGCCGGGCCTTCTGATAATAGGTGATCACCGCGCCATCGGCCGGGTTTTCGCCCAGATAAATGGCATCGCCGGCGCTCCAGCCGCCATTGCCCTGGATGCGCTGTTCCACCGGGCCGCTGGCGATCAGCGTGGCGTTGGCCGCCAGCGTTTCAGGCTTCAGGGCGCGCAGCGGCGACACATCGTCGATCACCCACATGCCGCGGCCATGGGTGGCCAGCACCAGATCATCGCCCTTTTTCGATTGGGCGATGTCGCGCACCGCCACCGCCGGGAAATTGCCGGGGCGGAATTCTTCCCAGCTCGCGCCGGCATCGCGGCTGATGAACAGGCCGAATTCGGTGCCCAGATACAGGATATTTGGGGAAACCCGGTCTTCCTTGATGACATGGGCATAGCCGCGCACCGCCGCGGTGGCCGGCCCGGCCAGCCGCGTGAAGCTCTTGCCGCCATCGCGGGTGACGAACAGATGCGGGGCCATGTCGCCCCACATGTGCCGATCCACCGCCACATAGGCGGTGCCCGCATCATGCTGGCTGGCTTCCACCCAGCTGATCCAGTTGTCCGGCCCCAGCTTCAGCGCCTTGGTCACATTGGTCCAGCTGGTGCCGCCATTGGTCGTCACCTGCACATTGCCATCATCGGTGCCCACCCAGATGGTGCCGGCGGCCTTCGGGCTTTCGCTGATCGAATAGATGGTGGTGTGCATTTCGGCGGAGCTGTTGTCCACCGTGATGCCGCCCGATTTTTCCTGTTGTTGTTTCAACGGGTTGTTGGTGGTCAGATCGGGCGAGATGCGTTCCCATGTCGTGCCATGGTCGCGCGTCTTGTGCAGATACTGGCTGCCCAGATACAGAACCGATCTGTCGTGCGGGCTCAACGCCATCGGCGTGTTCCAGTTGAAGCGGAACTTCTCCTTGTAGCCCGGCTTGGGCTGGATCGCCTTCTGTTCCAGCGTCTTGCGGTTGATCCAGGCGATGTTGCCGCCCTGATATTCGGCATAGACATGATCCGGGCTGGTGGGATCGGGCAGCACCCAGAATCCATCGCCGCCATAAAGATTTTCCCAGCGGCTGTTGCTGATGCCGCCGGGATATTCGCTGTCTCCCACCCAGGATGAATTGTCCTGCAGGCCGCCATAGACCTGATAGGGATCACGATCATCGATGGCGACATGATAGAATTGGCTGATCGGCAGGTTCATGCCGTGCCACCATTTGCTGCCGCCGTCATAGCTGATCCACAGGCCGCCATCATCGGCGCCGATCAGGTGGCTGGGGTTTTTCGGGTTCACCCACACATCATGCCAATCGGCATGGCTGCCGCCGGCGGTATCGGAAAAGCTCTTGCCCGCATTGTCCGACACGATCATGCGCAGGTTCATCTTGAACACGCGATCGGCGTTGGTGGGATCAACCACCATCTTGGCGAAATAGAAGGGCCGCCACACCATGTTGCGGCTGCGGTCGCGCTCCGCAAAGGTCAGGCCGCCATCGTCCGACACATACAGCGCCGATTTGGCATGTTCGATGAAGGCGTAGACGCGCTTGGGGTTGGATGGCGCGTGCACCACCTCCACCCGGCCCCACGGTCCGGCCGGCAGGCCCTTGGCGCTGGCGGCATCCAGTTTCAGCCAGCGCGCGCCGCCGCTGTCGCTGGTCATCAGCGCGCTGCCCGATGGCGCATCCGGGCCGTCGCCGCCGGAACGGAAGGTCCAGCCCTTGCGACGGAAATCCCACAGGCCCACTATCAGTTCATCGGGATTGGCCGGGTTCAGGCTGATCGACGCGCAGCCGGTGGACAGGTTGGGGGCCTTGAGCACTTGCACCCAGCTCTTGCCGCCATCCACCGTCTTGTAGACGCCGCGTTCGGCGCTGTCGCTCCACAACGGGCCGGCCACACAGGCATAGACGATGTCGCTGTTGGTGGGGTGCACCACGATATCGGCGATGCGTTCGGAATTGGGCAGGCCCATGAACGACCAGTTGTCGCCGCCATCGGTGGATTTGTAGATGCCGTTGCCCACCGACACGCTGTTGCGGGTCCAGGTCTCCCCGGTGCCCACCCACACGATGCGCTTGTTGGATGGATCAAGCGCGATGGCGCCGATGGATTGCACCGGCTGGCGATCGAATTTCGGGGTGAAACTGGTGCCGCCGTCTTCGGATTTCCACACCCCGCCGCTGGCCGCGCCAACAAAGATCGTCACCTTGCCGTCATCCTCGGCGCGCGCCGCGATCGCGGCGATGCGGCCCGACATCTCGGCGGCGCCGATGTTGCGGATGCCCAGGCCGGAAATGCCGGCCGCGGGCGTATCGGCTGCCACAGCCGGGGCAGCCATGGCCAATGCCAGCGCAGAGCCGGCCAGAAGCGCAAATCTTGTCATGATCCCGTTCCCCCTGTTCACTTGGCCGGCTGCGCAAACAGCGCCGGCGGCGCGGCGGCATTGGCCGCTGCCTTCGTGATGATGGTGCGCTGGCGCTGGCTCGCGCCCTGCGGCCCGCTTTCCACCGACATCGGGAACATCACCCCGGCCACCGCTTCATAATCGCCCAGTTCGGTCTCGCTCACCTGCACCGCGCCGCGCAGCTTGCGGGTTTCGACAATCTTCACCTCCAGCATCGAATCGGGATCGATCAGATAGATGAATTCATCGCCGTCCTTCTGGATCACCTTCAGCTTGTAACAATCGGTGCCATCGAAATCCTCGCGGCCCAGCAGGCTCACGCTGGCCCCGTCGGCCCTTGCGCTCAGCAGCACGCCGGGGATGGTGGCGGCATCGGCCAGGCTGCGCGCTTCGTCGTCGCCCATCTTTTCGGCATCCTTGCGGCCTTCGAACGGGTTGATGCGCCAGCCGCCGCCCTTGCCGTCATAGGCCTGCACCAGGGTCAGGCCCTGCAGGGTCGCTTCCACCCGCACCGCGCCGCCGCTGCGCACCTCGTGATAGGTCAGCTCGAAGCCGCCGGGAAACACCAGCTTGCCATCCAGCGTCAGGCTGGTCAGCGCCGCCAATGCCGCCTGGCCGCCGCGCGCCGCCAGATTCTTCTGCACGATCTCGTCGGCACTGGGCAGGGCGGCCGGCTGGGCCATGGCCGCGGTGGCCAGAAACAGCGCACCCAGGGCGCCGGCTGTGATTCGCATGATATCCCCCAAGGAACGTCGTTCAATCGCGAAAGGCTGCCGCAGCATCACTGTATTGTCAAGGTAACACTCTTGTAAGCCGACGAAAAAGCCGGCAAGCACAAGGGCATGGCACACAGTGATGTTCTGGATTGGCTGGCGGCGCACGCGCCCGATGTGCCGGTGATCATTCCCGGCCAGTCCACCGCCACCGTGGCCGAAGCGGCCGCCGCGCTGGGCGTTGCACCGGCGCGCATCGCAAAATCCCTGGCGATGCGGGTGAATGGCGAGGCGCTGTTGCTGGTCACCAGCGGCACCGCCCGGCTGGACAATGCCAAATGCCGCGCCGCGCTGGGTGGCAAGCCGCGCATGCTGGATGCCGAAGAAACGCTGGCACTCACCGGTCATGCGGTGGGCGGCGTCTGCCCGTTCGGCCTGAAAACCCCGTTGCCGGTGTGGCTGGATGTGTCGCTGCTGGCGTTTGAAACCGTGTTTCCCGCTGCCGGCAGCCGCGAAACCTCGGTGGAAATCGCGCCGCAGCGGCTGGCCGCGTTGCTGGCCAAGGGCTGGGTGGATGCCTGCAGGCTGCCGGATCAATCGGTATAGGGCCGCACCAGCGCCGCCACGTCCACCCGCGCCTTCAGCCGCGCGGCCAGCAGATACATGCCGGCAATCTTGCGCTGGATGAACAATATATCGGGCGGCGGCGCGATGAAATGGTCGCGCTGGCCGATCAGCGTGGTGGATTGCTCCTTCAGATTGCCGGCCAGCCCGGCGGCGCCGAAGTCGAACGGGCCCGCCAGGCGCAGCGGGGCAAAGCCGTCGCGCGCCATGGCCAGGATCGTGTCGGTCATCGCGGCCGGCGCGTCGGGCGGCAGGATGCCGATATCGGCCATCGCCCGCAGCAGGGCGGCATCATCGCCGGCCAGGCCGGCGGCCAGCAGCGCGCGATAGCCATCGCTGATTGCAGCCGGCACCGCACGCGCTGCCCCGAAATCCAGCAGCACCAGCCGGCCGCTGTTCACATCATAACGATAATTGGCGAAATTGGGATCGGTCTGCATCAGCCGCCAATCGAACAGTTCGGCCATCAGGATGCGCAGCATCAGGGTCATCAACCGGTCGCGTTCGGCCTGGGGCAGGGCGGCGGCCTTGTCGATGGCCACGCCCTTCACATGGCCCATGGCCAGGATTGTCGGGCGGGACAGATCGGCGGCCAGCGCCGGCACCACCACGTCGGGCCAGCTGGCGGCCAGTTCGCCAAAGCGCGCCAGCATCGCGCCTTCGCGGGCATAATCGGCCTCCTCGTGCAGCTGGCGCTTGGCCTCGGCCAGCAGCGGTTCCACCGCAAAGCCGGCCGGCAGCAGGCCCGACAGCTTCACCAGCGTGGCGACATTGTCGACATCGGCATCGATGCTGGCGGCCACGCCGGGATATTGCACCTTGATCGCCAGATCGCGCCCGTCCAGCGCCACCGCCCGGTGCACCTGGCCGATGGAGGCAGCGGCAATCGGCGTGCGGTCAAAGCGCTGGAACATCGCTGGCCAGCCCGGGCCCCAGCCGGCTTCCAGCGCGGCGTTCAGCTGTTTTTCCGGCATCGGATCGGCTTCGGCGCGCAGCCGGGCCAGGATGTCGGCCAGTTCGCGCGGCAGCACCTCGCCGCCGTCCATGCTGATCAGCTGGCCCAGCTTCATGGCAGCACCGCGCAGCCGCGCCAGTTCATCGGCCAGCCGCCGGGCATTGGCCGGGCTCAGCAACAGGCTGGGCAGATCGGGGCGCTGGCCCTTCAGCATCTCACGCGCGCCGCCGCCGATCACATTGCCGGCAATGCCGCCGGCCAGCCGGCCAAAACCGGCCAGGCGCGACAGGCGGGAGGAGGGGACAGTGCGGGGACGGGCTGGCAACATGGGGTTGCCTTGCGCTCCCCGTTCTGTCGGCGCCAGTGCGGATGATTGCCGCGCCGGTTCAGGCGGCCAGCCCGAACGCCTGTTCCAGCACCAGCAGTTCCTCTTCCAGCAGATCGGTCAGGGCCTGCACATCGGGCAGGATATTGGCCCCGGCGATCAGGCCGAAATCCAGCTGGTCGCGATAGCCCTGCACGGTGATGTTCAGCGCCATGCCGTGGGTGACGATGGAGACCGGATACAGGTGCAACAGTTCCGCGCCGGCGGCATAGAGCGTCATGCGCGGGCCGGGCACGTTGGATATGCACACATTGGTGGCCGGCGGCAGCACATCGGCCAGGCCCGACCGGGAATAGAGCAGCGCCAGCAACTGCGCCGCCACCGGCAGGCCCAGCGCCGAAGCATTGGTCATCAACGGCACGAACGCCTTGAACGGGTTCACCATGTCCTTGGCCTTGCCGGATTCGGCGATGATCGTGGCCAGCCGCTGTTTTGGATCGGCGATGTTGGTGGCCAGCGGGCAGATCATGGCAAACACCTGGTTGTTGGCGTTGGCATTGCCTTCGTCGCGCAGCGAAATCGGCACCCCGGCGGTCAGCGGCTTGTCGGGCACCTCGCCGTGCTGCGCCAGATAGCGCCGCAACATGCCGGCCGAAATCGCCATCACCGCATCGTTCAGCGATCCGCCGGCGGCCTTGCCCACCGCCTTCACCCGCGGCAGCGACAGGGTGATGCTGCCAAAGGCGCGTTCGGAACTGATCGACTTGTTCAGCACCGTCTTTGGCGCGACCAGATTCTGCAGATCGGCCAGCCTGGCCGGATCGATGAAGCTGGCCATGCTGCGCGCCGCTGCGCCCGCCATGGCCGGCATCGCGGCGGCCAGTTTCACCCCCAGCTCCACCTGGCCGGCAACATGATCGAGCAGCACCGAACCCAGATCGGTCTTGCCGGTGCGCGGCATCGAGAAATTCACCGCTTCGGGCGAAAACGGCGCCTGCCAGAAGCGCAGATATGATTGCATGGCGTTGTTCGTCGCCTCGGCCAGGCTGGGCTTGTCCTCGGCCGGGGCTTCGGCGGCCGCCGGGCGGGGGCGCGGCCTGGCATCGGGCACCACATCGTAAATGATCTTGGTCAGCGCCACACCAGCGCCGCCGTCGATCAGCGAATGGTGGATCTTCACATACAGGCCAACCTGGTTGCCGGGCATATGTTCAAAGACATAGAATTCCCACAACGGCCGGGCACGGTTCAGCAGCTTGGCATGCATCCAGCCCACGGTGCGCCGCAAGGCCGCCATGTCGCTGGGGGCGGCCAGGCTGGCGCGGAAGATCTGGCGGTTGATGTCGAACTGTTCGTCCTCCACCCAGCTGGGATGGTCGACATCCAGCGCGGTGCGCGCCAGCTTGCGCTTCAGCATCGGCGCATCGGCAATGCGATCGGCAATCTGCGCCTTGAAGGCTTCGAAGAAATCGCCGTCGTAACCGTCGGGCAGCTGGAACATCGAAAGCGAGCCGACATGCATCGGCATTTCCGGGGTTTCCATGTACAGAAACCCGGCGTCCAGCGTGGACAATTTCACCGCAGCAGCCATGTGGCGGCCCCCAATCCCAAAGACAAACCTTGGGGGCGGCGTTAGCCAAATGTCAATCGCCGCGGTCAGCGGGCATAGGCAAAGCCGAACGGGCCACCCCGGCGGAACGGGCTGAACTGGCCTTCGGGCTGGGCCAGCCGATCGGCCACCGCCCACAGCGCCGCCGGGTTGACGCCGATGCCGACATGGCTGGCCAGGTGCACCTCGATATTCTCGGCATTGGCGGCCGGGCGGGCAATGCACGTGCGCCAGTTCACCACGCCATCCAGCCGTGTGTAGATCGACGAATTGGGCACCGGCAGATCGCCGGCCAGCAGGCTCAGGTCGGCCGGATCGGGATCGCCTTCCTTGGACATATATTCATACAGGCGCTTGGCCTTGGTGGCATTGATGTCGCCGGAAAACGGGCTGCCCAGGGTGATCACGCTGCGCACCGCATCGGGGTTGGTGAGCGCGAGATAGCGGGAAAACACCCCGCCCAGGCTCCAGCCGACCAGCGAGACCTTGCGGCCGGTTTCGGCGTGGAGATCGGCCAGCTGCTGCTGCAGATTATCGCGTATCCTGTAGAACCGCCCCAGGTTGCGGCCATTGCCCCAGGGGCGGGCATCATGGCCCAGATCGGCCAGATAGCGCCGCAACGGCACGGTGGAGCGATCACTTGCCATGAAACCGGGCAGCACCAGAACGGGGTGGCCATCACCGCGCGGCGCCATCATCATCGCCGGCCGGGTGGCAACGGCAGCGGCCAGCTCGAACAAGCCCCGCCCTTCGGTAAGGGTCAGCAGCAGCGACGGCGCCCGCAGGCGTGGCGTTTCTTCGAAAAACGAGGCATTTGCAGTTGCGGTCGACATGCGGGGCGGGCCTTTTCGGCTGCGATCAAGGCTGCCACCCTGCACCCGCATCGTCGCAGGCGCAACCCAACTGACTGTAATGTGCTGCAACGCAAAAAGGCCGGCGTGAAGCCGGCCTTTTCAGGATGGTGACCCCTACGGGACTCGAACCCGTGTTTTCGCCGTGAAAGGGCGACGTCCTAGACCGCTAGACGAAGGGGCCAGCAGCGAGAGGCCGCCTGTTATTGGGCCGGGGGCCGCCCGTCAACAGCGATTTTGCGCCAGGCTGTGGAAAAAACCGTCCCGGCTCAACGGCCATCGGCGAAGGCGGCATCATCCAGTTCCAGTTCCACCGCGTTGCCGCCCGTCCATTCATCGCGCTTCACCCGGCCGGCGATGTGCAGCGGCCGACGGCCGGCGCCTTGCAGCGCTGCGCCCATTTCGCTGTCACCCTGCCGCCAGGCCATCGCCTTGATGCGGCCGCCATCGGCCCCGGCCAGTTGCAGCCGCAGATGATTGTCGCCCACGATGCGGGCATCGACGATGGTGAAGGGGCCGGCGGCCACCCGCGGTGCCGGCCAGCCCTGGCCATAGGGGCCGGCGGTTTCCAGCACATCCACCAGCCCGGCGTTCAGCCCGCGCGGTGCCACGGCCACATCGATCGACAGGCTGCGATCGGCGGTGGCCGCCGCCACGGCAGCGGCCAGCCGGCTGTTCAGAAAGGCGTCGAGTGCGCCGATGCGGTCGGCCGCCACGGTCAAGCCCGCTGCCATGGCGTGGCCACCGCCGGCAATCAGCAGGCCATGATCGGCCGCCGCCAGCACCGCCGCGCCCAGATCGACGCCAGCGATTGAGCGGCCCGAACCCTTGGCCGTGCCATCGTCCTGGATGGCGATCACGATCGCTGGCCGGCCCAGCCGTTCCTTCAGCCGGCTGGCAACAATGCCGATCACGCCGGGGTGCCAGCCGGCACCGGCGACCAGCGTGCAGCCCGGCGCATCGCTGCCTGCCGCCATCGCCGTGGCCAGCGCGGCGTCTGTCACGGCCTGTTCGATGGCGCGGCGTTCCTGGTTCAGTGCATCCAGCCGCGCCGCGATGTCGGCGGCTTCGGCCGCATCATGGGTGGTGAGCAGCCGCACGCCCAGATCGGCCTGGCCCACCCGCCCGCCGGCATTCACCCGCGGCCCCAGCGCAAAGCCCAGATCGCGGGCCAGCGGCGCGCGGCTCAGCCGGGCGGCATCGGCCAGCGCGGCCATGCCGATGTTTTCCCGCCGCGCCATCATCTTCAGTCCCTGGGTGACAAAGGCGCGGTTGAGCCCGGTGAGCGCCGCGACATCGGCCACCGTGCCCAGCGCCACCAGATCGATCAGGCGCATCAGATCGGGTTCGGCCCGGTTGGCGAACCAGCCCCGACCGCGCAGCAGGCGATTGAGCGCAACGGCGAGCAGAAAGGCCATGCCCACCGCGGCAAGATGGCCGAACCGCGCCGCTTCGGGCGCTTCATCCAGCCGGTTGGGGTTCACCAGTGCGATGGCCGGGGGCAGGGCGGTGCCGGCCTTGTGGTGATCCACCACGATCACGTCCAGCCCGGCGGCCCGGGCAGCCTCCAGCGCGGCAAAGCCTTGTGTGCCGCAATCAACCGTGACCACCAGATCGGCCCCGGCCTGTTTCAGCGCCACCAGCGCATCCGCTGACGGGCCATAGCCTTCCAGCAGCCGATCGGGGATATAATGGCCCACCTTGCCGCCAAGGCTGCGCAGATGCCGGATCAGCACGGCCGCCGATGTCGCGCCATCCACATCATAATCGCCGTACACAACGATCAGTTCGTCGCGTGCCAGTGCGGCGGCCAGCCGTTCGGCGGCCACATCCATATCGGCAAAGATCGACGGATCGGGCAGCCAGGCCCGCAGTGTCGGCGCCTTCAGCCGGGGGAAATCCGTGCTGTCGGCGCCGCGGCTGCGGAACAGATGGTGCAGCAGTTCATCATCACCGCGCCCGTCCAGCCCGTCGCCGGGCGGCAAGCCACCCCGCCAGGCCCAGCGCTGGCCAGACAGCGAGGCGGTGATGCCAAGAACGGGGCGCAGATTGTCCATGCCCTGTCATGGGCAGGTGCGGGGATTCGGGCAAGCGCCGGCGTCAGCTGTGGCGGGCGGCGCGATGCTCTCCGCTCACCCGGCGCACGGTGCCGGTGGAGGCGCGCATCACCACGGTTTCGGTGGTGATCATGCCGTCCTTGCGGCGCTTCACCCCTTTCAGCAGCGAACCATCGGTCACGCCGGTGGCGGCAAAGATGCAATCGCCCTTGGCCATGTCGGTCAGGCCATAGATGCGATCCAGATCGGTGATGCCCCAGCGGCGGGCGCGGCCGCGTTCATCGTCGTTGCGGAACAAGAGGCGGCCCTGCATCTGCCCGCCCACGCAGCGCAGCGCAGCGGCAGCCAGCACGCCTTCCGGCGCCCCGCCCGATCCCATGTACAGATCGATGCCGGTATCGGGGTTGGTGGTGGCGATCACGCCGGCCACATCGCCATCGGGGATCAGCATGATGCCGCAGCCCAGGGCGCGCAGTTCGGCCACCAGCGCCTCGTGGCGCGGCCGGTCGAGCACGCACACGATGATGTCGCCAGGGGCCACGCCCTTGGCAGCCGCCACGGCCGTCACATTCTCGGTTGGCGTGCGATCCAGGCTGATGATGCCTTCGGGATAGCCGGGGCCAACGGCAATCTTGTCCATATAGACATCCGGCGCGTTCAGCAGGCCGCCTTCTTCGGCAATGGCCAGCACGGCCAGGGCGTTGGGCCCGGCCTTGGCGGTGATGGTGGTGCCTTCCAGCGGATCGAGCGCGATATCGATGCGCGGGCCAGTGCCAATCGCCTTGCCCACCTTTTCACCGATGAACAGCATCGGCGCTTCATCGCGTTCGCCTTCGCCGATCACCACCGTGCCATCAAAATCCAGCTGGTTGAGCGCGTTGCGCATCGCTTCCACGGCGGCGGCATCGGCGGCCTTTTCATCGCCGCGCCCGATCAGTCTGGATGCGCCGATGGCGGCATATTCGGTGACACGCACCATTTCGAGCACGAGCACGCGATCAAGCACTTGGCTGGCTGCCGTCATCTGATGTTACCCCTGTTGTATCGAATCAGTGGCGGCTGCCTTACGCCCGCCAGCGCGCAGGCGAAAGACGTCAAAAATCGAGGATGTGCATCATCACCGGTTGCCCGCTCACCGCCGGAGAGGCGGCCATGCGGGCAAGGCTCTCCACCACATCGGCCTCGCGGGCTTCGTGCGTCACCATCACCACCATGGCATCGCTGCTGCTCGATGTGCCGCGCTGCACCAGGCTTTCGATCGAAACGCCGCAATCCCTGAGCGCCGCCGTCAGTTCGGCCAGCACCCCGGCCCGATCGGCCACATTCAGCCGCAGATAATAACGCCCGCGCCGGTCTGCCGCCGGTGCGCGGGGCAGGGCGGCCAGATCAGCCACCGGCATCACGAACGGCGGCCGCACATCGCCGCGGGCAATATCCACCAGATCGGCGACCACGGCGCTGGCCGTTGGCCCTTCACCCGCGCCGCGCCCCTGGAAAAACAGCCGGCCAACGAAATCACCTTCCACCACCACGGCGTTCAGACTGCCCATGGTCGTGGCAATCGGGTGATCGACGGGAACCAGCGCCGGGTGCACGCGCTGGAACAGCTTGCCGTCTTCCGCTTCGGCCAGGCCCACCAGCTTGATGCGGAAACCCAGCGCGGCGGCCTGGGCGATATCGGCGGCGGCCACATTGCGGATGCCGTGGGCCGCGACGCCGGCAAAATCGATGCGTGCCCCAAAGGCCAGCGCGGCCAGGATGGACAATTTGTGGGCGGTATCAATGCCATCGATATCGAAACTTGGGTCGGTCTCGGCAAAGCCCAGCGCCTGCGCATCGGCCAGCACTTCGGCAAAGCCCAGGCCTTCGGCCTCCATGCGCGACAGGATATAATTGCAGGTGCCGTTCATCAGGCCATAGACGCGGGTGATGCGGTTGGCCGCCGCGCCTTCGGCCAGGCCCTTGATCACCGGAATGCCGCCGGCCACAGCGGCCTCATATTTCAGCGGCAGGCTGGCTGCTTCGGCCGCTGCCGCCAGTTCCAGGCCATGATGGGCCAGCATGGCCTTGTTGGCCGTCACCAGCGGCTTGCGCTGCGCCAGCGTGCGCCGCGCCAGGGTGAGCGCCGGGCCGTCGGACCCGCCGATCAGTTCCACCACCACATCCACATCATCGCGGGCGGCAAGTTCGGTGGCATCATCCACCCAGGCGACGCCGTCAAGGCTGATGCCGCGATCCCGGCTGCGATCGCGCGCCGAAACGGCAGTCACCATGATCGGCCGCCCCGCCCGCCGCGCCACCAGATCGGCGTTCGCGCTGAGGATCTTCACCACGCCAACGCCAACATTGCCGAGGCCGGCAAGGCCGATACGAAGAGGAGTGTTCATCCGGTTTTTCCCGTTGCGGCAAGAGCTTTTGCCCATGTAGCGATGCCGCTTGCCACCATGCAAGCCGCCTTCGGCTTGCACGTGACAAGGAAAATCCTTACTGTTGCGGCATGATCCAGAGCCGTTTGACCGCAAAGGCGCAAACCACCGTGCCGATGGCCGTGCGCCGGGCGCTGGGCCTGAAACCCGGCGATGCCATCAATTATGAAATCAATGGTGACAAGGTGGTGTGCACCCGCGCCGCCAGCGTGGATGCCGATGGTTTCCTGAACAATGTCATGCTGTTCAGCGAATGGGCGAGTGACGAGGACAGCGCCTATGACACGCTTGGCCAAGGGTGATGTGATCTGGGTGGCCTTTCCGTTTGTGGAACAGGGCCAGTTGAAATCCCGGCCAGCGCTGGTGCTCAATTTTGCCGATATTGGCGATGGTCTCTGTTGGGCTGCCATGATCACCGGTGCCGGCAAGGCGGCCTGGCCGGGGGATGTGCCCATCGCCGATCACCACGCCTGCGGCCTGCCGATCGCCTCCATCATCCGCACGGCCAAGCTCGCGACGCTGAATGCCGCGGCGGCGCAGCGCATCGGTGCAGTGCCGCCGGCAACGCTGATCGCGGTCGATGCCTGGCTGCGGACAAAGCTGGGCCTGTAAGCCGCCGCCTCAGCCCTCCACTGATCAGCCCCCAGCCTTCACCGACGGCGTGTTCACCCCCATCGATTGCAGATATTTGCGGATGTTGCGCGCGGCCTGGCGCAGGCGCTGTTCATTTTCCACCATGGCGATGCGCACGAAACCCTCGCCATCCTCGCCATAGCCAACGCCCGGCGCCACCGCGACGCCGGCTTGCGTGAGCAGCTGCTTGGAAAATTCGAGACTCCCAAGATGCGCCAGCGCCGGCGGCAGCGGGGCCCAGGCGAACATGCTGGCGCGCGGCGGCGGAATATCCCAGCCGGCCCGGCCAAAGCTTTCCACCAGCACGTCGCGGCGGCGGTGATACAGCGCGCGATTCTGCGCCACGATATCCTGCGGGCCGTTCAGCGCCGCCACCGCCGCCGCCTGGATCGGCGTGAACGCACCATAATCCAGATAGGATTTCACCCGGGTCAGCGCCGAAATCAGCGTCTTGTTGCCCACCGCAAAGCCGATGCGCCAGCCGGCCATGGAGTACGTCTTGCTCATCGAGGTGAATTCGATCGCCACATCCCTGGCGCCCGGCACCTGCAGGATCGACGGCGTGGGGCAGCCATCAAACCAGATTTCCGAATAGGCCAGATCGGACAGCACCCAGATATTGTGCTTTTTCGCAAAGGCCACCACCCGTTCATAAAAGGCCAGATCGGCCACTTCGGCGGTGGGGTTGCTGGGGTATCCCATCACCAGCACGCTGGGGCGGGGCACGGTGAAGCGCACGGCGCGTTCCAGCGCCTCGAAATAGCGTTCGTCCGGCGTGGTCGGCACGCTGCGGATCGTCGCCCCGGCAATGATGAAGCCGAAGGTGTGGATGGGGTAGGACGGGTTGGGCGCCAGCACCACATCACCGGGCGCGGTGATCGCCTGGGCCAGATTGGCCAGGCCTTCCTTGCTGCCCAGCGTCACCACCACTTCGCTGTCGGGATCAAGATCCACGCCAAAGCGCCGCTCGTAATAGGCCGCCTGCGCCTTGCGCAGGCCGGGAATGCCCTTGGACGCGCTGTAGCCGTGCGCATCCGGCTTGGCCGCCACTTCGGCCAGCTTGGCGATCACGTGGGGCGGCGGCGGCAGATCGGGATTGCCCATGCCCAGATCGATGATGTCGTCTCCGCGCGCGCGCGCTGCGGCCCGCATGGCGTTCACTTCCGCAATCACATAGGGCGGCAAGCGTTTGATGCGGTAGAATTCGTCCTGCATGGCCAGTTCCGTTGGGCTGTTGGGGTTGCCTTAGGCAACGATTGGACAAAAGAAAAGCGGCGGAGGAACCTGTTTGTTCCGCCGCCGCCGGTGAGAGGCTGTGATTGTTGCGTCAGCCTCAGGTCGGTGGCGGCGCAGCGGCCATGGCGGCAGCCGCGGCGGCAGCGGTTGCTGCGCCGGCACTGGTGGCCGCGATGATCGCCTGATGGCGCATGCCATGTTTCTCCGCCGGATCGAACCCGGCAGTTCGGCGCATAGACCAAAAGGCCGGGCTTGGCAAAGGCGAGGCTTCCAGCGCACAACAGGCCGGCAAGGAGCACCCCCATGACCGAGCCCAAGGACCCCGCCGCACTGGCCCAGGACAATTTCCAGCAGCTCACCGATCTGATGGGCCGGGGGCAGCAGATGATGCTGGAATTCTGGACCAAGGAACATGGCGCCGCCCCCATCGTGCCCGATCCGCTGGGCATGATGTCCACCTGGACGCGCGCCTGGTCGGCCATGCTGTCCGATCCCACCCGCCTGCTCGAACAGCAGCAACGCTACATGACCGATGCGCTGGCGCTGTGGCAGCGCTTCCTCACCCCGGATGCCGAACCGGCGCCCGTGAAGGACAAGCGCTTTGCCGGCGCAGCCTGGGCGCAGAATCCCGCCTTTGATTTCCTGCGCCAATCCTATCTGCTCACCGCCAGCCATGTGATGCAGGCCGCCCAGGGCATCGACGGGCTGGACGACGCCGAAAAGGCCAAGGCGCAGTTTCTGATCAAGCAATATGTCGATGCGATGAGCCCGTCCAACTTCATGGCCACCAACCCGGATGTGTTGACCATGACGCTGGAAACCGGCGGTGCCAACCTGTTGAAGGGCCTGGAACATCTGCTCGACGATCTGTCGGCCGGCCGGATGCGGATGACCGATGAAAACGCCTTTGCCGTGGGCCGCAATGTTGCGGTCACCCCGGGCAAGGTGGTGTTCCAGAACCGGCTGTTCCAGCTGATCCATTATGCGCCGGCCACCGAAACCGTGTTCGCCACGCCCCTGCTGATCTTCCCGCCGTGGATCAACAAATATTATATTCTCGACCTGACGGCGGAAAAAAGCTTCATCCGCTGGTGCGTGGCGCAGGGGCTCAGCGTGTTTGTCGTCAGCTGGAAAAATGCCGACGACGGCCTGGCCGATGCCACCATCGACACTTATGTCGAGGAAGGCATGTTCACCGCCATCACGCTGGTGCGGGAGATCTGCGACACGCCGTCGGTGCACACGATCGGCTATTGCGTGGCCGGCACCACATTGGCCGCGGCGCTGGCCGTGCTGGCGGCGCGCGGGGAGGCGGCACAGGTCGCCACCGCCACCTTCTTCACCGCCCAGGTGGATTTCAGCGATTCCGGCGAACTGAAACTGTTCGTGGATGATGCCGGGCTGGAGACCATCGCCAAGCTCACCGAAGGCAAGCCGGTGCTGGATGGCCGCTACATGGCAACCAGCTTCAACCTGCTGCGGTCGAACGATCTGATCTGGAACTATGTCGTCAACAACTATATGCTGGGCAAGGATTATTTCCCGTTTGACCTGCTGTATTGGAACAGCGATGCCACCAATGTGCCGGCGCGCTGGCATTTCCAGTATCTGGATCAGATGTATCGCCGCAACCTGCTGATCCAGCCTGGCGGCATGACCGTGTGCGGCACGCCGGTTGATCTGTCGCTCGTGCACACCCCCAGCTATGTCCAGGGCGGCAAGGAAGACCATATCGCGCCGGCCCGCAGCGCCTTCAAGCTCACCCAGGCCTTTAGCGGCGAAACCCGCTTCGTGCTGGCTGGCAGCGGCCATATCGCCGGCGTCGTCAACCCGCCATCATCGGGCAAATATCAGCATTGGACCAACGACAGCCCGGCCGCCACGCTGGACGATTTCATCGCCGGCGCAGCCGAGACCAAGGGCAGCTGGTGGCCGGACTGGCTGGCCTGGCTGGGCCCGCGTTCGGGCGATCAGGTGCCGGCGCGGGTGCCGGGGCAGGGGCCATTTCCGGCGATCGAGGATGCGCCGGGCAGCTATGTGAAGGAACGCATCTAGTGGCAGCATGCCGGCCGGCTGGCGCCTCCCTTGACGTGGCCACAGTGCTGGTGCAGGGCAATTTTGTTGTTCAAAGAGGGTTGCAATGACAAGATTCGACAAGTCTCGCCTGCCATCCCGCCATGTTTCGGTCGGGCCGGAACGGGCACCGCACCGCAGCTACTATTATGCGATGGGGCTTTCGGAGGCGGAGATCGCCCGGCCGTTCGTCGGCATCGCCTCGGCCGGGAACGACAGCGCGCCGTGCAACACCACGCTCGATGCCCAGGCCGATGCCGCGCGGATCGGCGTGAACGAGGCCGGCGGCATGCCGCGCCGGTTCAACACCATCACCGTGACAGACGGCATCGCCATGGGCCACCAAGGCATGAAGGCCAGCCTGGTCAGTCGCGACTGCATTGCCGACAGCGTGGAACTGTCCATGCGCGGCCATTGTTATGATGCGCTGATCGGTTTTGCCGGCTGCGACAAGAGCCTGCCCGGCATGATGATGGCCATGCTGCGGCTGAACGTGCCCAGCATCTTCGTCTATGGCGGCTCCATCCTGCCCGGCCGCTTTGAAGACAAGGATGTGACGGTGGTGGACGTGTTCGAGGCGGTGGGCGGCCATGCCGCCGGCAACTGCCCGCTGGCCCGGCTGACCGCGCTGGAAAAGGTGGCTTGCCCCGGCCATGGCGCTTGCGGCGGGCAATATACTGCCAACACCATGGCCTGTGTGGGCGAGGCCATCGGCCTGTCGCTGCCCAACAGCAACATGGCGCCCGCCCCCTATGGCAGCCGCGGCGACATCGCCATTGCCGCCGGCCGGCAGATCATGACCCTGATCGAACGCAACCTGCGCCCGCGCGACATATGCACGCGGCAAGCCTTTGAAAACGCAGCCCGCATCGTGGCGGCCACGGGTGGTTCCACCAATGCTGCCCTGCATCTGCCGGCCATGGCCAACGAATGCGGCGTCAAGTTCGACCTGTTCGACATGGCCGAAATCTTCAAGACCACGCCCTACATCGCCGATCTGAAACCGGGCGGCAAATATGTCGCAAAGGACATGTATGATGCCGGCGGCGTCTACATGGTGCTCAAGACACTGTTCGATGCCGGCTTCATCCATGGTGACTGCCTGACGGTGAGCGGCAAGACCCTGGCCGAGAATATCGAGGAGATCAGCTGGAACCCGGATCAGAAAGTGATCTATCCGGTGGCCAACCCGATCACGCCCACCGGCGGCGTGGTCGGCCTGAAGGGCAGCCTTGCCCCCGATGGCGCCATCGTCAAGGTGGCCGGCATGCAGAAACTGCAGTTCAGCGGCCCGGCCCGCGTGTTCGACAGCGAGGAGGCCTGTTTTGCCGTGGTCGAACAGCGCGGCATCGAACCGGGCTGCGTGATCGTCATCCGCTATGAAGGGCCAAAGGGCGGCCCCGGCATGCGTGAAATGCTGTCCACCACCGCCGCGCTTTATGGGCAGGGGCTGGGTGCCGAGGTGGCGCTGATCACCGACGGCCGCTTTTCGGGGGCCACCCGCGGCTTCTGCATCGGCCATGTCGGGCCGGAAGCCGCCGAAGGTGGCCCCATCGCGCTGGTGGAGGATGGTGACATCATCAGCATCGATGCCGAAGCCGGCACCATCGATCTGCATGTGGATGATGCCACGCTGGCCGCCCGCCGCGCCGCCTGGCAGCCGCGCAGCACCGATTATCAATCAGGCGCAATCTGGAAATTCGCGCAAACGGTCGGCCCGGCGCGGCTGGGGGCTGTCACCCACCCCGGCGCCAAGGCTGAAACCCACATGTTTGCCGATATCTAGAGCTGAAATCGTTTCCGGATCCGGTCCACCGGCGTGCCGTCGCGCAACGGCACGCTGGGGATCACATCATGATCCACAAAGCCCATGCGGCTGTAAAAAGTCAGGCCGCCCGCATTGTCGGCCCGGATGGTGGCGTTGATCGCGGCCAGCCCCAGCAACCGGGCGGAATCGCAGGTGGCGGCAAACAGCGCGCTGCCCACGCCGGCCTGCGTGCCGCCAATCCGGGTGAAGGTTGCGATGTCACCGATGCTGGCGGGCAGATCCGGCTGGCGCCCCAGCGTCTGGAAACCGGCCAGCCGGCCATCGGCTTCGGCCACGAAACAGCAGTGCACGCCTGGCCCGGTGAGATAGGCATCGGCCAGCGCGGCGGGCGTGAAGGCGGTTTCAAGGGCCGTGGTGCCGCCGCCGGCGATGATGGCGTTCAGTAATCCGGCCAGTTCGGCAGCATCGCTGCTGGTCACGGGGCGGATGATCAGATCAGATCGGGGCATGGCGGGCCTTCCATTTCGAGCGCAACATGGCTTGCCACAGGCATGCCATCGCAGCCAGCCTGTCTCATCGGCCGGCGAAATGGCTTGCCTCGCCGGCGACGCTTTGCGAGGACTTGCGCCATGTTCCAGATCGATCCCGGCCCGCCGTTGGTGACCGTCGCTGCCATGCGGGCGGCCGAAGCCGCGGTGATCGCCAGTGGCGTGCCGGCGCTTGCCCTGATGGAGCGGGCGGCGGCAGGCGCAGCGCGTGCCATCATGGCACATCTGCCGTCGCGCCGCGCCACCGTGCTGTGCGGCACCGGCAACAATGGCGGCGATGGTTATGGCATTGCCAGCCATCTGGCCGCCGCTGGCGTGGCCGTGACGGTGGCCGCCGCCGGCCCGCCCAGGTCGCCGGCTGCGGCCGAAATGGCCAGCCGCTGGCACGGAGCGGCGGTGCCGCTGGCCGATGCGCCGGCAGCGCCGCTGATCGTTGATGCCCTGTTCGGCATCGGGCTGGATCGGCCGCTGGAAGCCGATCACCAGGCCGTGCTGGATCGGCTGCGCGGCCAGGGCCGGGTGGTGGCCATCGACATTGCATCGGGCGTGCACGGAAACAGTGGCGCGGCGCTGGGGCGGCCGCTGGCCGCCGACCTCACCATCGCCTTTGGCGCGATCAAGCTGGGGCATGTTCTGGCCGATGGCCCGGTGCTGAGCGGGCGGCTGGCGCTGGTGGATATCGGCGTGCCGGTGCAATCGGCCCTGGCCATGGTGGCCCCGCCGCGCCTGATCGGGCCACCGCGCACGGCCCACAAATATGATCGCGGCTGGGTGCTGATGGTGGAAGGCGAGGCGGGGCATGGCGGTGCCGCCGGTCTGGCGGCCCTGGCGGCGCTGCGTTGCGGGGCCGGGCTGGTCACCATCGCCGGCGAAGGCGCGGCCCTGCCGGCACTGGCGTTGATGCGCCGCAACGATGATGAAACCGCCAATCTGCTCAACGATCCGCGCCTGGGCAGCGTGATCATCGGGCCGGGCATGGCCGCCGATGCGCGGGCGCGGGGCTGGCTGCGCCGGCTCACCTGGGCGGGCAAGCCGCTGGTGCTGGATGCCGGCGCTCTGCGCCTGCTGGCCGAAGGCCCGGTGGGCGCGCCATCGGTGCTCACCCCGCACGAAGGCGAATTTGCCCAGATGTTCGGGCCGCCGGGCGATGATCGCATCGGTGCCGTGCAGAAGGCGGCGCGCATCACCGATGCCGTGGTGCTGCTGAAGGGGCCGGCCACCATCATCGCCGCGCCCGATGGCCGGGTGGTGATCAACACCCACAACGCGCCCTGGCTGGCCACGGCCGGTTCGGGCGATGTGCTGGCCGGCATGATTGCCGCCCTGCTGGCGCAGGGCCAGCCGCTGTTCGAAGCCGCCTGCGCCGCCGCCTGGGTGCACGGCGATGCCGGCCTGCGGCTGGGGCCGGGGCGGATTGCCGATGATCTGGTCGCCAGCCTGCCCGAGGTGCTGGCCAAGCTGTGACCACGGCAGTGCCCATCGTGCGCCTTGCCGCGCGCGGCGACGGCATCACCGCCGATGGCCGCTTTGTGCCGCTGGCGGCCGTGGGCGATCTGGTGGATTTTGCCAGTGATCCGCCCTTGATCCAGCCCGGCCCGCTGCATGCAGCGCCCGCCTGTGCCCATTATCCGCAGTGCGGCGGGTGCCAGCTCCAGCATGTGAACGAGGCCGGCTATCGCGATTTCGTGCTGGATCGGCTGGCCCGTTCGCTGCCGGGCGGGCTGCCCGGCGATGTGCGCCCCGTTGCCCTGTCGCCGCCGCGCAGCCGCCGCCGGGCCAGCCTGAAGGCGTTGAAGCGCAGCGGCAAGCTCAGCCTGGGCTTTCACAGCGAAGGCACGCACGCGCTGGTGGACATTCAGGATTGCCCGCTGCTGGCACCCGCACTGATGGCGCTGCTGGCGCCGCTCAAGCTGTTGCTGAAGGCGCAGCTGCGCGACGGGCAGGGGGCGGGCGTGGCGCTCACCCTGTCCGACAGCGGGGTTGATCTGCTGCTCGCCAATGTCGCTGCCGAAGGGCTGGCCGCGATCGAGGCGCTGACCGGTTTTGCCGAGGCCCATGATCTGGCCCGCCTGTCGGTCGAAGGGCCCGGCGGCATCGACACGCTGGTGGAACGGCGCGCGCCAGTGCTGGCCATGGGCGGGGTGGCGGTGGCGCTGCCGGTCGCGCCCTTCCTGCAGGCAACGCGGGAAGGGGAGGCGGCGCTGGTCGCCGCCGTGCTGGACGCGGTGGGCAATGCCAGGGCGGTGGCCGATCTGTTCTGCGGGCTGGGCACATTCGCGCTGCCGCTGGCACAGCGGGCGCGGGTGCTGGCGGTGGATGCCGCCGGCCCGGCGGTGCTGGCGCTGGCCACGGCCGCCCGCCGCGCCCATGTTCCAGTGGATGCGCAGCATCGCGATCTGTTCCGCCGGCCGCTGGTGGCCCGTGACCTGGCCGGGCTGGATGCCGTGGTGTTCGATCCTCCCCGCGCCGGGGCCGAGGCGCAATCACGGGCACTGGCCGCCGCTGCCGTGCCGGTGGTGGTGGCCGTTTCCTGCAATCCCAACACATTCGGCCGCGATGCGAAGATCCTGATCGAATCTGGCTATCGCCTCACCACGCTGTGGCCGGTGGCGCAATTCCGCTGGTCCAGCCACATCGAACTGGTGGCCCGCTTTGAACGCCCCTGATCAGCCCGCGGCAGCCAGCAGGCCGATGATCACCAGCCCCACCAGGCACAGCGAGGCCAGCGCAAACACGGCAAAGCGCACCAGCACCCGGTTCGAAAGGATCTGCACCAGGCTGTGGACCACCCGCAGGCCGGCATAGGCCCAGGCCAGAATGACCGCCAGGCTGCCAGCTTCGCCCAGCAGCGCCAGCGCCAGCGCGGTGGCATAGAAGATCGTCGGCTGTTCCATCAGATGGTTGTAATTGTCGGCGACCCAGCTGGCGCGCTCCTCGCCACTGGCCATGAGCTTGTCGCGCAGGGATGTGCCGGTGCCACCGATGATCTTGGTGCCGTCGATGCCGGCGCGGGCCATGGCCGGCAGGCGGGTGGCATACATCCAGGCCCACACGATCATCGTCCAGCCGGCCAGCACCAGCATCGGCAGCAAGATTGGCTTGTCCATGAAAAAAACCTCCCCGTTTGTGGCGGGCAGGGTTCTATCTTTTTGGTGTGAAGTCAAATCACCTCTCCCCGCCGGGGAGAGGTCGAGAGACGCCGGCAGGGCGGCCCGGGAGAGGGGCTCTCGCACCTGCGTCCCAGGCCCCTCTCCCGCCGCGCTTCGCGCGAGTCGACCTCTCCCCGGCGGGGAGAGGTGAGGGGGTTACGCGAATAGCTTCCCCCTGTTCGCCGTCAGGCGAACAGCTTTCCCCACGCGCGCTTGGCGCGGGTTTTCCAGAAGCCGCGGTGCCAGGCGTCGCTGGCCAGCAGCGGCATGACCGAGCCGGCTTCGGCAAACACCATCTGTTCGATGCCGGTGTTGACCTTGCCCCATGAGGCGGCTTCCTGAAGGGTGGAGGAGGAGCAGGCACCATCGCGCACATCGGCCACGGTGATCTGCACGGCATATTTGTGCACTTCCACATCATGGTGGCCCAGGATTTCGGCGCAGACCACCGTGTCCTGGATGAAGTTCTTCGGCACGCCGCCGCCGATCATCAACAGGCCGGTGGTGCCGGCCTTGATCTTGATGTCGGTCAGCTCGCGGAAATCGGCGATGGCATCCAGCATCATGTAGGGCTGGCCGGCCTTGGCGCGATCCACCTGATGCTTGACGAGGCCGAAGCCGGCCGAGGAATCGACAAACGCCGGGCAGAAGATCGGCACATCATGCTCATAGGCAAGCTTGACCAGGCTGTTGTCCTTCTTGCCATGTTCGGCCAGATACCTGCCCATCTCGCGGATGAAGGCCCGGCTGGAATAGCCGCGCGGTTCCAGCGTGTTGGCGATCTCGTAGATGGTGTGGTCGCAATCCTGCAGCGCTTCCTCGTCGATGTAGGTGTCGTAGATGCGGTCGATCAGCAGCGAGCGCAGCGTGTCGTCATCCGGCACTTCCAGGGCCTGATAATGTTTGTGGCCCAGGCCCTCGAAGAAATCCATGTCGACAATGCTGGCACCGGTGGCAACGATGCCATCGACCATGTTGCTCTTCACCAGTTCGGCATAAAGATCCATGCAGCCGCCGGCCGAGGTGGAGCCGGCGATGACCAGGAAGATGGTGCAATCGGGATCGGCCAGCATCTGGTTGTAGATGGCGGTGGCGCGGGCCAGATCGCGGCTGGTGAAGCTCATCTTGGCCATGCCGTCCACGATCGGGCGGGCATCAAAGCTGGTGATGTCGATATGTTCAACGAGCGTGGACAGCAGCTCGGCCTTGCGCTGGCGCTGGGCGGGGGTGAGCTCGGTGACAACGGCATTCAGGGTTTCAGCGGACATGGATTGCTCCCGGGTATCAGGGGGTGGCCCGGCATTTCCCAACGGAAAATGCCGCCCGCGGCCGGGGGAGTCCGGCGCCGAGCGGGGGAAACCGCCCCCGCCGGCACGCGGCGGGGGCAGGCAAGCTTAGTTCTTGCGCAGCTGGATAATCTTTTCCGGCGACTCTTCCGTGACAGCATAAAGCGTGTCCATCGGCTCGTCGGAAACGATCACCGTCTCGCCGGCGGTGAAGCCGTTGAAGCCGGTGCGCATGGCCGAACCATAGGCACCCAGCATGCCGATCTCGACATAGTCGCCAGCCTCTATGTCGGCCGGCAGCGCGAACGGGCCACGCATATAGTCCATGTCATCGCAGGTCGGGCCCCAGAAGCTGAACTCGACGGTGCGGGTGCGGGAGGATTGCGCCCGCAACATCTCCACCGGAAAGCGCCAGTCGATATGCGCGGCATCGAACAGGGCACCATAGGCACCATCGTTGATGTAGAGCACATCGCCCTTTCGCGCTTCCACCCGCACCAGCACCGATGCATATTCGGCACTCAGCGCGCGGCCGGGTTCGCACCACAGCTCGGCGGAATAGGAAATCGGCAGCGCTTCGAAGGCGCGGTGGATCACCTCGAAATAGGCTTCCAGCCGGCCGGGTTCCATGCCGGGGTAGACGGACGGGAAACCGCCGCCGACATCGACAATGTCAACCGTCACGCCCGCCGAAACGATGGCGGCGCGCACCTGGGCCATGGCATCGCCATAGGCCTGCGGGCTCATCGCCTGGCTGCCGACATGGAAGCAGATGCCCAGCGCATCGGCGACCTGGCGGGCCGCCATCAGCACGGGCGCGGCTTGATCGGCCGGCACGCCGAACTTGGAGGCCAGCGACAGCTTGGAATGGGACGACGACACCCGCAGCCGCACGCACAGCGTGAGATCGCTGGCCGGCACGCCATCACGGGCGGTCGCGGCCACGATCTTGTCCAGTTCCTCGATGGAATCGAGGCTGAACACGCGCACGCCATGGCTGTGATAGGCCTCGGCAATGGCTTCGGGGGCCTTGACCGGATGCATGAAGCAGAGCGTGGCGTTGGGTGCCACGTCCCGCACCAGGCGCACCTCGGCGATGGAGGCGACGTCAAAATGCGTCAGCCCCGCATCCCACAGGGTGCGGATCAGATCCGGCGACGGATTGGCCTTCACGGCGTACATCGAGATACCCGGAAACTTCGACAGGAAGAATCGGGCAGCGCGGCGAGCGGCGTGCGGGCGAACGAGGGTAACTGGCTGCGTTGGACGCAGAGACAGCGCTACCCCCAGCGCGTTATGGTGCTTGAGCAACTCAAGGGACCTCCGGGTGGGCAAAGCATGTCGCAGCTGCGCGCTTGAACGGATGGAGCCCGAAAACCCCGCCCGGTCGATCGCCGGCATTGACACCAAAGCTGCCTTGCGGTGGAAGTCCCATGGGGCAGCGCCAGGTTTGTTATGGAAGCATGACGCCGGTGTAAAGCGGTTTTTTGTTACAATGGCACTGCTGGAAAAAATCCGCTTTTGCGTTGGGCTTTCAAGGGCTTGCCTTGCTTATGACAAATTTGTGAAAGGACGTTTTTTCAATGACTTCGCCGGTTCTGCATGACGACGTCGCAATTGCCGCAGCCCGGCTTGGCCACTGGCCGGTGCGCACCCCGCTGCTCAATTCGCCGGCGCTGGATGCTCTGTGCGGCGGCCGCATCTGGCTGAAGCCGGAGAATCTGCAACACACCGGCAGCTTCAAGTTTCGCGGCGCGATGAACCGGCTGCTGGCGATCCCGGCCGAAGCGCGCGGTGGCGGCGTGGTCGCCTATTCATCGGGCAACCATGCGCAAGGCGTGGCGCGGGCCGCCCGGCTGCTCGGCATGGCGGCCACCATCGTGATGCCGGCCGATGCGCCGAAGCTGAAGGTGGAACGCACCCGCGCCGACGGGGCCGAGGTGGTGTTCTACGACCGGCTCACCGAAAGCCGCGAGACGATTGCGGCCAGCATCGCCGAGGCCAGGGGCGCGCTGATCGTGCCGCCCTTTGCCGATCCGCTGATCATCGCCGGCCAAGGCACCGCCGGGCTGGAGGCAGTGGCCGATCTGGCCGCGATGGGCGAAACCGCCGATCTGGCGCTGGTGTGCTGCGGCGGCGGCGGCCTGGCCGGCGGGTTTGCGGCCGGCAGCCAATTGCCCACGGTCATCGTTGAACCCGAAGGCTATGACGATGTCTGCCGCAGCCTGGCCGCCGGCCATATCCTGCCGGTGGAAAACCCCGGCCCCACCCGCTGCGACGCGCTGCAAACATTGCGCATGGCCGAAATCACCTTTGCCACGCTGCGCCACCACGGCGCCACCGGCGTGGCAGTGAGCGAGGCCGAGGTGGCGCGCGCCGTCGCCTTCGCCGTTCGCGAATTGAAGCTGGTGGTGGAGCCCGGCGGCGCCGTCACGTTGGCGGCGCTGCTGGCCGGCCGGGTTGACGTGGCCGGCAGATGCGTGATCGCCACCCTGTCGGGCGGCAATATCGATGCCGCCGTGCTGCTGGACTGTCTGCGCGAGGCCGGTGCGCTTTAGGAAACGATGCGGCGATACAGGTGCCAGGTGGCGTGGCCCAGCACGGGCAGCACCACCAGCAGGCCCAGAAAGGCCGGCAGCATGGCCATGAACAGGCTGCCCGCGATCAGCACCGCCCAGATCAGCAGCATGTGGCCATTGGCGCGCATGGCCGACAGGCTGGTGATGATCGCCGTCATGAAATCAACGTCGCGATCCACCAGCATCGGCAGGCTGACCACGGTGACCGCATAGAAAGCCAGTGCCATCGCCGCGCCCACCGCGCTGCCCACGGCCAGCATGATCAGGCCGGTGCTGGAGAGCAGGAAGGCGAAGCTGTCGGTTCCGCTGCCGGACTGGAAGATGGTGAAGATGGCATGGGCGATCATCAGCCAGAAGCCGAAGGCGACGAAGATGATCACCCCCATGGAGAGGATCTGTTCGTCGCCGCGCCCCTTCAGCGCTGCCAGCACCGCAAGCCAGCGCAGCGGCAGGCCGGCCTCCCGCCGGCGGCTGACATCGTAAAGGCCAACCGCGCAGAACGGGGCCAGCAGGGGAAACCCCGCGGCGGCCGGCACCAGCCAGGCCACGGCAGACTGGTTCGCCAGCGCCCAGGCCAGCGCCAGCCCGGCGGCGACATAGATGCCGGCAAAGAACAGCCCGAATTGTGGCGCGGCCCGATAATCGGCCCAGCCGGCGGCCAGCGCCGCCTTCAGATCGGCCCAGGCCAGGCTGCGGCTGACATGGATCGCAACGGCGCCCGGCGGTTTGCGTCCGGTCTGTTCGGCCACCGCCATCGCCTGTGTCCCCCGCCATGCCGGCGCTGCACCGGTCGTTGCCGCGCATGATGCCAAACCGCGCCCGGCAACGGCCATAGGGATGAATGCGGATCGGGCCCGATCAGGCGATGCCGGGCCGGGCAAAGCGGTGACCGGCGGGGATCTCGGCTGCCGCGGCCGGTTCCTCGCCAAACCAGCGCGCCACTTCACCTTGCGCCGCCGCGTCCAGATGCAGGCCCAGCTTGGTGCGCCGCCACAGCACGTCGGCGCTGCTGACTGCCCATTCCTCGCGCCGGAAATAGTCCAGCTCGGCTTCGAACACGCCGCCCAGATTGCGGCCCAGGCCGCCGGCCAGCAAGGTTTGCGTGGGCGCGCCGATCGTCATGGCCAGCCGCTTGATCAGCTTGGGATCATAATCGGCCTCGCGCCGTTGCAGATCCTCCAGCCAGCGCTTGAAGGCGGCCTGGCCATGTTCGCCGCGCCGCCGTTCGATGGCGCCGCCGGGCAGGGGGGCGCTGCCGGTCCAGCCCTTGCAGCGCGGCGCGATGCGGGCCATCACATCCTCGGCCAGCACGCGATAGGTGGTGATCTTGCCGCCCACCACGGTCATCGCGTCCTGCCCGGCATGCTCCACCAGCCGATAATCGCGGGTGGTCTCCTTGTCGGCTTTGCCGGTTTCCAGGATCAGCGGCCGCACGCCCACGAACCGGTGCACCACATCATCGGGCGTCAACGGCCGCGCCAGATAGCGGTTGGCGGCGGCCAGCAGATAGCTCACCTCGGCATCGCTCACGGTCGCGTCTTCCGGGCGCTGCACATCGCCTTCGGTGGTGCCGATCAGCGAATAATCCCGTTCATAGGGGATGATGAAGATGATGCGGCCATCGGGCTGTTGCAGCATGAAGGCATCGCGCCCCAGATGCACGCGCCGGGTCACGATATGGCTGCCCTGCACCAGCCGCAGCGGCGGCGCATCGTTCAGGCCCATCACCCGCCGCGCCACATCTTCGGCCCAGGGGCCGGCAGCGTTGATCAGGCGGCGGGCGCGCAGGGTGCGGCCGTCGGCCAGCGCCAGTTCCCACACATCGCCCACGCGCGCGGCGCGGGCCACCGGCGTGCGTGGCAGCACCAGCGCGCCCCGCTCACGCGCGTCCTTCAGATTGTCCACCACCAGCCGGGCATCATCCACCCAGCCATCCCAATAACGCATGGCGCTGCGATAATCGCTGGCCAGCGCCCGGCCGGCCCGTTCGCTGCGCAGATCGATCCTGGCCGATCCCGGCACCACCTGGCGGCGGGCCAGATTGTCATACAGGAAGGTGCCCAGCCGCAGCAGCCATTCCGGCCGCATGCCCGGCGCGTGCGGCAGCACGAACGGCTGCGGCCAGGTGATGTGCGGCGCGATGTCAAGCAGCACCTCGCGCTCGGCCAGCGCCTTCCTGACCAGGCCAAAGGCATAATATTCCAGATAACGCAGGCCGCCATGGATCAATTTGGTGGAGGCCGACGAGGTGGCACCGCCCACATCGCCGGAATCGACGATGGCCACCGACAGGCCGCGGCCGGCCGCATCACGGGCGATGCCGGCCCCGTTGATGCCCGCGCCGATGATGGCCAGATCGAAAAGTGAATTGATGTCGCTCACGCGCCTTCCCTAACGGCGTTTGCCACCATAGAAAAGGCGACATGAACGACCAGCCCATGCCAGACCAGCTCATCCTCGTGCTCGATGCGGGCACCACCTCCACCCGCGCCATCGCCTTCACGGCAACCGGCGCCATCGTCGCCAGCGCCGGCCGGCCGATGACGCAACATTATCCGGCCAGCGGCTGGGTGGAACATGACGCGGCGGAAATCTGGGCGCTGTCCATCGCCTGCCTGGAAGAGGTGGCAGCAGCGGTGGGCATTGATCGCATCGCTGCCATCGGCATCACCAACCAGCGCGAAACCATCTGCTTCTGGGATCGCAGCACCGGCGAACCCCTGGCCCGCGCCATCGTCTGGCAGGATCGCCGCACCGCCGATCATTGTGCCCAGTTGAAAGCCGCCGATCCCGGCCTGGAAGCCCGTGTGCAGGCCAGGACCGGCCTGCTGCTCGATCCCTATTTTTCGGGCACCAAATTCCGCTGGGCGCTGGACAATTGGCCGATGGTGGCCGACGCCGCCAAGGATGGCCGGCTGGCAGTGGGCACGGTGGAAAGCTGGCTGATCTGGAAATTGAGCGGCGGCACCACGCATGTCACCGACGCCACCAACGCCAGCCGCACGCTGCTGATGGATCTGGCGTCGTGCGAATGGGATGATGATCTGATCGCCCTGCTGGGCGTGCCGCGCGCCGCGCTGCCGGCCATTGTCGATTGCGCCGGGCCGCTGGCGCACGCCAGCCTGTTGGGCCGCACCATTGCGATCACCGGGGCCGCCGGCGATCAACAGGCTGCCGCCATCGGCCAGGGCTGCCTGACGGCGGGCGCGCTGAAGGCCACCTATGGCACCGGCTGTTTCCTGTTGGCCCATGCCGGTGCGAAGGCCCCGGTGTCGACCAATCGCCTGCTGTCCACCGTGGCGTGGCGGCTGGGCGGCAAGGCTGCCTATGCGCTGGAGGGCGCGATTTTCGTGGCCGGCTCGGCGGTGCAATGGCTGCGCGACGGGCTGGGAATCATTGCCACCAGCGCCGAATCCGAAGCGCTGGCGCAAAGCGTGCCCGACAATGGCGGCGTGACATTCGTGCCCGCGCTGGCCGGGCTGGGGGCGCCCTATTGGAACCCGGATGCGCGCGGCCTGATCTGTGGCCTGTCGGGCGGCACCACCCGCGCCCACATCGTGCGCGCCGCGCTGGAAGCGCAAGGCCAGCAGACCGCCGATCTGGTTGATGCGCTGGCCGCCGATGGCGTGGCCGCCGCCCGGCTGCGGGTGGATGGCGGCATGGTGGCCAACAACTGGCTGTGCCAGGATCTGGCCGACAGCTTGGGGATCGTGGTGGAACGGCCGCGCGTCATCGAAACCACCGCCATGGGCGCGGCCATGCTGGCCGGCGTGGGCGCCGGCCTGTTTGCCGATCTGGAAAGCGCCGCTGCCGCCATGGCCGCGGCCGATCGTAGCTTCCACCCCGCCATCGATGCCGCTGCCCGCGATGGGCGCCGGGCGCAGTGGCAGGCCGCCGTCGCCCGCGTGCTGGCCTGATGCCGGCGCAGATCACCCCGATCACCGGCCTGGCGCTGGTGGCGGCGCTGGCGCTGCTGGCGGGCGGCGTCTGGCTGCTGGGCCAGCCCGGCGCAAACCGCACCAAGGCGGTGCTGATGATGGTGGCCGGGCTGGTGGTGGCGTTCAACGCCTGGGTGAACAGCCTGCCGCTGCCGGCCTGAACCGCTGCACCGCCATTCCGGCCAGTGTCGCACCTGCGACAAGCGCTGGTATCGCCGCGCCGGGGCTTGCCATAATCTTCGCCCACATTCTGGGGAGGATGGCATGATGCGGACAGGGATGGCAGCGACGCTGCTGATGGGATCGATGCTGGCCGCCGGGCTGGCGGTGTCGGGCGGGCCTGGCAGCGGCGTGCGCGGCGTGGATGCCCAGCGGCTGGCCAATGCCGGCGGTGAACCGGGCAACTGGATGACGCACGGCGGCACCTATGCCGAACAGCGCTTTGCCGATCTCACCCAGATCAACGCCGATAACGTGAAGCAGCTGGGCCTGGCCTGGTTTGCCGATCTGCCCACCAATCGCGGCCAGGAAGCCACGCCGATTGTGGTGGATGGCACGATCTACACCAGCACCAGCTGGTCCACGGTAATGGCGCTGGATGCCGAAACGGGCAAGGTGAAGTGGCGGTTTGACCCACGCGTGGACAAGGCGCGCGGCCACAGCGCCTGCTGCGATGTCGTCAATCGCGGCGTGGCGGTGTGGAACGGGCTGGTGTTCGTGGCCGCGCTCGATGGCCGGCTGATCGCGCTGGATGCGGGCACCGGCCGCGTGAAATGGTCAACGCAGACCTTCACCGATACGGCCAAGCCCTACACCATCACCGGCGCGCCGCGGGTGATGAAGGGGCTGGTGGTGATCGGCAACGGCGGCGGCGAACTGGGCGTGCGCGGTTATGTGACGGCCTATGACGCGATGACCGGCCAGAAGAAATGGCGCTTCTTCACGGTGCCGGGCAACCCGGCCAATGGGCCGGATGGCGAAGTGTCGGACAATGTGCTGGCCGGCAAGGCCGCCCCCACCTGGTTTGGCGAATATTGGAAGGGCGGCGGCGGCGGCACCGCCTGGGATGCCATCGTTTACGATTCCGAGCTGGATCAGCTCTATATCGGCGTTGGCAACGGATCCCCCTGGAACCACATGATCCGTTCGGACGGGAAGGGCGACAATCTGTTCCTGTCCTCCGTGCTGGCGCTCAAGCCCGATACCGGCGAATATCTCTGGCATTATCAGGGCACACCCGGCGAGACGTGGGACTATACCGCGACCCAGCCGATCATGCTTGCAACGCTGCTGATCGACGGGCGCCCACGCAAGGTGCTGATGCAGGCGCCGAAGAATGGCTTTTTCTATGTGATCGACAGGGCCAATGGCCAGCTGATCTCGGCCAAGGGCTTTGCCACCCAGACCTGGGCGACCGGGGTTGACATGAAGACCGGCCGCCCGATCGAAGTGCCGGAAGCCCGCTATCGCACGGCCGGCGCGCTGGTGTTCCCCTCACCGCTGGGCGCGCACAACTGGCACCCGATGAGCTACAGCCCGCGCACCGGCCTGGTCTATCTGCCCGCGCAGGAAATCCCGCAGATGTACATGGCCCAGGCCGGCTTCGAACGCCGCGAAGGCGCGTGGAACCTGGGCATCAACATCGATCCCGGATCGGTGCCGGATGACCGGGCGCAGTTCAAGGCGATCAAGGCCTCGCTCAAGGGCCGGCTGATCGCCTGGGACCCGGTGGCGCAAAAGCCGGCCTGGGAAATCGGCTATGATGGGCCGTGGAACGGCGGCACGCTGGCCACCGCCGGCAATCTGGTGTTCCAGGGCAATGGCGCGGGCGATTTCCAGGCCTTCAATGCCAGCACCGGCAGCAAATTGTGGAACTTCAAGGCCCAGACCGGCATTGTTGCGCCGCCCGTCAGCTACAGCGTGAAGGGCCGGCAATATGTGGCGATCATGGTCGGCTATGGCGGGGCCTATCCCCTGACCAGTGCCTTTGAAGACCCGCGCGAAGCCCGCAACGGCCGCCTGCTGGTGTTCAAACTGGGCGGCAAGGCGGCCCTGCCCAAGGCAACCGAACCGGTGTTCGCCGCGGCCAATCCCCCCAAGGACATGTTCACCCCGGCGCAGGTGAGCGAAGGCGCGGCGATCTATGCCGCAAACTGCGCCTTCTGCCACGGCCCGGATGCTCATGCATCGGGCATCGTGCCCGATCTGCGCCGCTCTGCCGTGCTCAGCGATGCCGAGGCGTGGAAGGCCATTGTCCATGATGGCGCGCTGAAGGCCAACGGCATGATCGCCTTCAGCCGCTGGTACAATCCGGCCCAGGTGGAAGCCGTGCGCGCCTATGTTGGCCAGCAGGCGAGGAAATTGCAGGCGCTGGAAGCCGGCGGCGGCAAATAGGCTGGTCGGCTCAGCGGTTTGACTGGCCGTCGTCGATCTTGATGATCGTGCCGGTCACCGCTTCGGCCGCCGGGCTGACCAGATAGAGCAGGGTGGAATCCATCATCGCCGGATCGCCCAGCCGCTTGCGGCGGAAATGCTGCGTGATGTCGCCCATGCGGCTCATCATGCCGTCCATCATCTCGCTGGCAAAGGCGCCCGGCGCGATGGCGTTGACGTTGATCGCAAAGCGCGCCCACTCCACCGCCAGCACCTCCGTCATCCGCACCACGGCGGCCTTGGTCATGCTGTACAGCGCTGCGCCATGGCCGTTGTATTCGAACGCCGCCATGGATGCGATGTTGACGATGCGCAAGGGCCGGCCATCGGCAATGCGGCGGGCGGCCAGGCTGGTGGAAAGCAGCCAGGGCGCATTGACGTTCACCGCCATCACCTGGTTGTAGAGGTCGGGGCTGACCTTGTGGGCGCGGGCGGCATCGGGAATGCCGGCATTGTTGATCAGGATCGAAACCGGGCCGATCGCGGCCTCCACCCGTTCGGCCAGGGCCAGGCATTGCGCCTGATCGGCGACATCGATCGCAAAGGCCCGGCACTGGCCACCTGCGGCGGTGATTTCGGCCACCAGTGCCTCCAATTTGTCCACGCGGCGCGCGCAAACCGCCACGGTGGCGCCCGCTGCGGCCAGCACCCGGGCAAATCGGGCCCCCAGTCCCGATGAAGCCCCGGTGACGATGGCAATCTGGCCCGACAGATCATGGCCAGCGTTGGGCAGGGGATAGGTCATGCGCAATATCCTTTCGCGGCCAAGGCCAGCCGGTTCAGGCGGCGCAGGCGCTGGCGATGGCATCGCGTTCGGCCTTCAGGGCCTCGGCGATCAGAAAGGCCATTTCCAGGCTCTGGCTGGCGTTCAGCCGCGGGTCGCACTGCGTCTGATAGCGGCTGGCCAGGCCTTCATCGGAAATGGCAACGGCGCCGCCGGTGCATTCGGTCACGTCCTGTCCGGTCATTTCCAGATGGATGCCGCCGGCATGGCTGCCCTCGGCCCGGTGGATGGCGAAAAAGCCCTTTACTTCCGAAAGGATACGGTCGAATGGCCGGGTCTTCAGGCCGCCAGCCGCCTTGATCGTGTTGCCGTGCATCGGGTCACAGCTCCACACCACATACCGGCCTTCGCGCTGCACGGCGCGGATCAGGCGGGGCAGATGCTGATCGACCTTGTCGTGGCCAAAACGGGTGATCAGCGTGAGCCGGCCGGGCACATTGCCGGGATTGAGCGTGTCGATCAGGCGCAACAGATCGTCGGCCTCCAGGCTGGGCCCGCACTTCAGGCCCAGCGGATTGCCAACGCCGCGCAGGAATTCGACATGGGCGCTGCCGGCAAAGCGGGTGCGATCGCCGATCCAAAGCATATGGGCCGAAGTGTCATACCAGTCACCGGTCAGGCTGTCCTGCCGGGTCATCGCCTCTTCAAAGCCCAGCAGCAGCGCCTCGTGGCTGGTGAAGAAGCTGGTGGCCTTCAACTGCGGCACCGTATCGGGCGACAGGCCAATGGCGGCCATGAAATCAAGGGCTTCCCCGATGCGATCGGCCAGCAGGGCATATTGATCGGCCCAGGGGCTGCGCGCGGCGAAATCCAGGTTCCATTTGTGCACCTGGTGCAGATTGGCATAGCCACCGCTGGCAAAGGCGCGCAGCAGGTTCAGGGTTGCGGCCATCTGCAGATAGCCGCGCACCATGCGCTGCGGATCTGGTGTGCGCGCCGTGGCGGTGAATTCGATATCGTTCACATTGTCGCCACGATAGCTGGGCAGCGACACGCCATCGATCTCTTCGAAATCGCCGGAGCGCGGCTTGGCGAACTGCCCGGCCATGCGGCCCACCTTCACCACCGGCATCTTGCTGGCAAAGGTGAGGGTGACCGCCATCTGCAACAGCACGCGGAAGGTGTCGCGGATGGTGTTGGGATGAAATTCGGCAAAGCTTTCCGCGCAATCGCCGCCCTGCAACAAAAAGGCATTTCCGGCGGCTACGCTAGCCAGCCGTTCGGTCAGGTCGCGCGCTTCGCCGGCAAACACCAGCGGCGGATAGGAACGCAGTTGGGATTCCACCGCCGCCAGCGCTGACGCATCGGGATAGGCGGGCAATTGCCGGGCTTCGCAAGCGCGCCAGCTGTCGGGTGTCCAGTTTTTCGTCATGACCAAGTTGCTTTGCGGCATTTCAAGGGAGGCTGCAAGGTTGCTGCGCCCACGGCAAGCGGGAGCGCCGACGATCAGCGCATCAGCACCAGTTCCTCGCTCATCGTCGGGTGCAAGGCCATGGTGTCGTCAAAGTGCGCCTTGGTCAGGCCTGCCTTCACGGCGATGGCCACTGCCTGCAATATTTCCGGCGCATCCGGCCCGATCATGTGGGCACCAACCACCCGATCGGTGCTGGCATCGACCACCAGCTTGTACAGCGCGCGTTCATTGCGCCCGGCCAGCACATTCTTCATCGGCCGGAAATCGGAGGTGAACACGCGCACCTGGCCATAGGCGTTGCGCGCTTCGGCTTCCGTCATCCCCACGCTGCCCAGCGGCGGGTTGCTGAACACCGCCGACGGGATGGCGCGGTAGTCCACCGTCCACGGCTTGTTGCCAAACTGCGTGTCGGCAAAGGCATGGCCCTCGCGGATCGCTACCGGCGTAAGTTGCACGCGGTCGGTCACGTCGCCCACGGCGAAGATGCTGGGCACATTGGTACGGTTCTCGCCGTCCACCGCGATGGCGCCCTTCTCATTGAGCGCCACGCCGGCCGCATCCAGCCCCAGGCCCTCGATGTTGGGCACGCGGCCCAGCGCCCACATCAGCACATCGGTTTCGATGGTCTTGCCATCCACGAAATGCAGCACCAGGCCCGCATCCGTCTGTTCCACCCGTTCCAGCTTGCAGTTCAGCTTGAAGCTGATGCCCTTGGCGGTGGAGATGGTGAGCAGCCGGTCGGCCAGCGCCGGTTCCCAGCCGCGCAGGATGGTGTCGCTGCGGTTGATCAGTGTCACATCCGTGCCCAGTTCGTGGAACACACCGGCAAATTCGGTGGCAATATAGCCGGCGCCGGCGATCACCATGCGGCGCGGCAGTTCGGGCAGATGGAACACCTCGTTCGAGGTGATGCCATGTTCGGCGCCGGGCACATCGGGCACGAACGGGCGGGCGCCGGTAGCGATCAATATGGTGCGCGCGCTGTAGCGCGTGCCGTCCACCTCCACATGGTGCGCATCCAGCAGCCTTGCGTGGCCCAGCAGGGTCGTCACCTTGTTGTTGTCGAGCGTGGTCTGGTAGAGGCCGTTCAGCCGGTCCACCTCGGCCAGCACATTGTCGCGCAGGGTGGCCCAATCAAAGCGGCGGCCTTCCAGCGTCCAGCCAAAGCGGCGGGCGTCGTCCAGATCCTCGGCAAAATGCGCGCCGTAAACCAACAGCTTCTTGGGCACGCAGCCGCGGATCACGCAGGTGCCGCCCACGCGATATTCTTCCGCCACCGCCACGCGGGCACCGTGGCCAGCCGCGATCCGGCTGGCGCGCACCCCGCCGGAACCGGCACCGATCACGAACAGATCGAAATCATATTTGGTCATCTGGGCATCCTGCAGCTTTGGCGTGCGGGATAATCGCTGGGCTGGCCAGGCGCCAATTATTTCGCCTGTTCAGCCTGAAAGGCAAAATCGATGATGGGCTCAGCCGGTGAGCCACCAGTAGAGCCCGCCGATCAGCAGCCCGATCTGCAAGCCGGTGATCAGCAGCAGGCGCTGCTTGAAGCTGTCCTTGGCGCTCTTGTGGCGCAAGCGATTGATCGCATACCAGGCCGCCGGGCTGCCGCCGATCAGCGCCAGGTTGAGCAACGTGCGTTCCGGAATGCGGTTGCGTGTGTTGAAGTTGCGCGCGCGGCGCTTGTCGATGGCAAAGGCGGCAAAGCAGGCCGCGTTGATCGCGGCCAATGCTGCCAGCACGATCAGCAGCCAGCGCGAGGGAAAGGGCTGCGGGTCGCTGTGTGCGGTGGCCATGATCGCGGGGCTGGCGATCACCGGCGGCGGCTCGGCGGGGCGCGCACGCGGCGGGTCCACAGGCGCGGCGCGCGGCGCGGCTTCGGCCATCACTGGCGGCGCTGCACTGCCGCTGCAATCTAGCGGCGCATAGCGCGGCACGGCATGGCCGCTGGCGATCATCGCGCAGCTGATGTTCACGCCATCGGCCGTGCAGTTGACGATGCGGCGGCCGTAGCTGTCGGTATCTTCCAGCACGCACTGCAGCGCCTTGCCGGCAGTGATGCTGCGCAGCTGGTCGCGCGCGGCAAAGGGATCGCCGGGCGTGCAGCGCCGCCCCGGCCGGCAGGCGCCGGGCATTTCCGGCGCATCGATGCCGTTCAACCGCATCGCACCATCCACGTTGGAACAGCGCAGATTGTCCCCATCATGGTGGGTGGGATTGAGGCAGGTGAAGCTGGCGGCCGCGGCAAGGGCCAGCATTGCAGTGCTCATCTCAGCGTTCCGGCGGTGCCATGGCCACCGGCTCGCCATCGATCACCAGCTGCTCGGCCTCCACCGTGCGGATGGTGGCGCGGCCGGCCAGGATCGCCGCCCGCAGCGCCTTGATCTTGTCGCCACCGATGGCCCGCGCGCCAAGGGCGGCCTGATCGTCCGGGTTGCTGGCCATCCAGCTGTTCCCAATGCGGCGGAAGCGCACCACGCTGGCCGCCGTCATCACCGTATCGATATTGACATAAAGCGTGGCCGTGTCAGCCCCCGGCGGCAGGTGCAGCACGCACAGCGACCAGTCATCATCGCACAGCCGCAGCGGCTTCAGCACATCCGCGATGCCGGGCGGCACCGTGCGCGGCCCGCCGGCCGGATCGCGCGGGATCACCAGGATCGCCTCGACAGCGGCGGCTTCCTCGATCTTTTCCGCCAGTTGCCAGAGCGTCTGGGCTTTCAGCGCGGCCTTGGCCTGCTGGCCGGTTGCGCCCGGTGCCGCGGCCAGCCGGCGCACGGCGGCTTCACCGCTCGGCCCGAAATCAAAGCGCAGCGCCGCCCAATCGAATTTGTCCGGCCGCACCTGGCCGCTTTCCAGCCTGGCCAGCTGGCTGCGGGTGGAAATGGCGCCAAAATCCATCAGTGGCGTCGCCAGCAGCAGCGCCACGCCGCACAGCAGGAAGGCCATCACCAGATTGCCGCGCCGCACCCGCGCCATCCATGCCGATCGCCGCAGCAGCGCCCACAGGCCCGCGATGCCATAGGCCAGCGCCACCGCCACCACCACGCTTGCCCACAGCCGGTCCGGCGTCCAGCCATGCTGCCCGATGCGCTGGCCAAGCGACACCGAAGCCAGCACCGCCAGGGGCAGCAGCGCGCCCACCAGCACCCCGGCGCTCAGGCGCAGCAGCCGGCGCCGGCTTTCATCCTCGGGCGCATCGGCAATCACCGCATTGGCCAGCACCAGGCCAGAGGCGATGCAGAACAGCAGGATCGGCGTGGTGCTCTTGGTCGCCTCCCACAATGGCGCCAGGCCGGTGAACGGCAGCGCCAGCAGAAACAGCGCCAGGCCCACCGCCAGCACCGGGGTGAGCGCCGAGAGCACAAAGCGCAGCACGCGCTGCAGGGTGGAGAGGATGCCGGCCGAATCGCGGGCCAGCGCGCCGCCGCCGCCAAAGGCCGCGCCCAGTAGCGCGCATGCCACCCGGCTCTCGCCCAGCATCCGTTCCAGCTCGCCAAAGCCGATCAGCTTGAACAGGCTGGCCAGCATCCAGGCCAGCAGCCAGCTGACCAGCGTGAAGCCGAGCGCAGCGGCCACCGTGACGAGATCGGTCCACGCCCGGTCATGCGCGCGGGCATAGGGCAGGCCAGCCCCGCCAGCGCTGCGGGCATCATGCCAGGCCTGGAACAGCGGCACCGCCACCGCGATGGCGATCACCGCGCTCGGCAGGCGCAGCAGATCCGGGCCGCTGCCGTTGGCGCTGATGCCAGACCACCAGCCGGCCGCTGCCGCCACCAATGCGGCCAGCACAGCAAAGCCGGCCGCCGGCACCAGCCGCCCGCGATCCCAGAGCAGCCCGAAGGCCACGCCAAACACGATCAGGCCGGTGATGATCGCGCTATCGGCTGGGGTGACTGCCCCGTCCGAAATATCGGCCACCAGCCAGCCGAGAACCAGGCCCAGCACGGCGAGCAGGCCGGCGCGCTGCGGCCAGGGGGCGGCGGTTTCGGAAAGCGTCACGCCACAAGCAGCACAGATTTTTCGGCTTTTCGCAAGCCCCTCAGTCGCGGAAGGGGTCGCGCACTAGGATCGTGTCCTCGCGTTCCGGGGAGGTGCTGACCAGCGCCACCGGGCATTCGGTCAGTTCCTCGATGCGGCGGATATATTTGATCGCCTGGGCCGGCAGATCGGCCCAGCTGCGCGCGCCGGCGGTTGATTGGCTCCAGCCTTCGAACCGTTCGTACACCGGCTCCACCCGGGCCTGGTCGGCGGGGTGAGCGGGCAGGTGATCCAGCAGCGCGCCATCCAGCCGATAGCCGGTGCAGATCATCAGCGCGTCAAACCCATCCAGCACATCCAGCTTGGTCAGCGCCATGCCGCTGATGCCCGAAATGGCGGCAGACTGGCGCACCAGCACCGCATCGAACCAGCCGCAGCGGCGCTTGCGCCCCGTCACGGTGCCGAATTCGCGGCCGCGCGTGCCCAGCGCCTCGCCGGTGGCGTTGTCCTGCTCGGTGGGGAAGGGCCCGCTGCCCACGCGGGTGGTGTAGGCCTTCACGATGCCCAGCACATAGCCGGTGGCGCCCGGCCCCATGCCCGAACCGGCCGCCGCCTGGCCGGCCACCACGTTGGACGAGGTGACAAAGGGCCAAGTGCCATGATCGACATCGAGCAGCACGCCCTGCGCGCCTTCGAACAGGATGCGATCGCGCCGTGCCCGCGCATCCTGCAGCCGTTTCCACACCGGCTGGATATAGGGCAGCACCGCCGGTGCGACATCGGCCAGCTGGGTCTTCAGCTCATCCGCATCGACCGGGGCCACGCCAAAGCCGGCGCGCAGGGCATTGTGATGCGCCAGCAGCCGCTCCAGCTGCGGCGCGATCGCATCCAGATGTGCCAGATCGATCACCCGCAGCGCGCGGCGGCCCACCTTGTCTTCATAGGCCGGGCCAATGCCGCGGCGGGTGGTGCCGATCTTGCCGGCACCCATCGCATCTTCGCGCAGCGCATCCAGATCGCGATGCAGCGGCAGGATCAGCGGCGCGGTTTCCGAAACGGCCAGGTTGTCGGGCGTGATGGTCACCCCCATCGCCGAAATGCGCGCCACCTCGTCGCGAAAATGCCAGGGATCGAACACCACGCCATTGCCGATCACGCTCAACGTGCCGCGCACGATGCCCGATGGCAGCAGCGACAATTTGTAGGTGTGGTTGCCCACCACCAGCGTGTGGCCGGCATTGTGGCCGCCCTGGAAGCGCACCACCACATCGGCCCGGGCCGACAGCCAGTCGACAATCTTGCCCTTGCCCTCATCGCCCCACTGGGCGCCCACAACCGTGACGTTCGGCATGTCAGTCCTTCTTGTCAGCGCACATAGGAAGCGCCGTTGATATCGATGGTGGCCCCGGTGAGCGAGGCCGGGGCGGTGGTGGCCAGCCAGCGGATGGTTTCGGCCACTTCCTGCGGACTGGCAACCCGGCCCAGCGGGATGTCGGCCAGCAACTTGTCGCCGCCGCGGCTGGCCAGATATTCTTCGGCCATGCCGGTCATGGTAAATCCCGGCGTGATGGCAAAGGCCAAAATCCCTTGCGCGGCATAGGCGCGGGCGATGCTTTTCGTCATCGCCAGCATGCCGCCCTTGGCCGCCGCATAATGCCAGTGATTGGGCGAATCGCCGCGATGGCCGGCGCGGCTGGCGACATTGATGATGCGGCCGCCACCATGTTGCTGGAAATGCAGAACGGCGTGGCGGCACAGATCGGCGGCCGATTGCAGGTTGATCGCCAGGCTGCGTGCCCAGGCGGTCGCAAAGCCGTCTGCATCATCGATGCTGGCCGCTTCGAACACGCCGGCGTTGTTCACCACCACGTCGATGCGGCCATTGGCCCGCGCCAGCGCCTGTTCCCACAGCGCGTCGGCCGCACGCTGCGCGGCAAGATCAGCCGCGATCAGGCCGTCGCCGCCGGTGGTGGACTGGCCGATCACGGTGCAGCCGGCGGCCTTCAACGCGGTGTGCGCGGCCGCACCGATGCCGCGTGATGCGCCGGTGATCAGGATGCTGGTCATGTCAGGGCCTCTCCTGGGGCATGGGTGCTGCGGATGGCGGCTTCGGCCTGGGCCCGCCGCTGAACCCAGTTGCCGGAAATCGGCACGGGTGCAATGCCGCGCTGTGCCAGTTCATCGTTGATCACCTGGTGGAACCGCAGGCGTTCGCTGCCCAGGAACTGGCGGGTGCCATCGGCCACCCACGGCGTGTCGGGCGCGAACAGCAGGTGACGATGGGCCAGCGACGGCGTGGCTGACAATTCAGCATCGCGGTGCCCGTGCAGCATGCGGAACCAGGCAGCGGTGGTGACAATGTCGGTATCCTCGATCAGCAGGGCCGGGCCGGCTGCGATCAGCGCCCGGCAGCGGCGGGCATGTTCGCGGGCGATGGCACGCAGGGCATCGGGGGTGAAATCGGTGCTGATGGTTTCGGCAAACTCGCGTCCATATTCGGGCATCAGCCTGGCACCAGGCGTGGCGCACAACTGCTGTGCCAGGGTGGATTTGCCGGTGGATTCCACCCCGGTGAAACAGATGTGCCGCATGGCCATCACGCCGCCGCCTGCCAGCGCCGCCAGCTGTAGAGCGCGATGGCCAGAAAGGCGACATACAGCCCGGCGGTGATCCACAATGCCTGGCTGGCATAAAGCCCGATCGACAGGATATTCACCCCCACCCACAGCGGCCAGCCTTGCAGATAACGGCCGTTGGTGAGCAGTTGCGCCACCAGCGACCAGCCCGCCACCGCGCCATCGGCCAGCGGGGCTGCTGCATCGGTTTCGCGCAGCAGCAGCGCCAGCAGGCCCGAAGCAGCTACCCCGGCACCGATCACCGCCGGCCAACCCCGGCGCGGCATGTGCCGCACCGCCACCGCGCCATTGCTGGCCGGGGCCTTGATCCAAGCCCACAGCCCCTGTGCCTGCGCCACCAGGAAAAAGATCTGCAAGCCGGCCACGGCATAGAGCCGGCCTTGCCAGAACACGCCGGCCAATATCAGCACCATCGCCATGCCAGCCGGGAAATTCCACACCGACCGCCGCGCCAGCAGCAGCATGTTGGCCAGCCCAAAGCCTGCCGCCAGAATTTCCCACGGGTTCACGCCGCGCCTTAAGCCCGGCAGCACGGCATTTTGCAAGAAAAAGGGGGCGCACCGTTGCTGGCGCGCCCCCATTTTCAGCGATGTTCCGCCGCGATCAGAAGCGATAGCGCACCAGACCACCGAAGGTGCGCGGCTGGTTGCGATAGCCCGACAGCGTGCCGGCCTGGGCAACACCGGGGAAGATGGTGGTGATCCAGGCTTCATCGGTGAGGTTCCGGGCCCAGATCGACAGGTCCAGCTTGTCGTTCAGCACCAGAGTCGCCGAGGTGTTGAGGTTGTTCACCTCGCGCACCAGGCTCACCGTGCCCTGGGCGATCTGCGTCGGGGCTTCGTGCTGATAATCAACGTGGAACAGCAGCTTGGCCTTGTCGTTCAGGCGGGCGGTGTAATCCGCGCCCAGCGACACCGCGAATTCCGGCGTGCCGGCCACGCGCTGGCCGGTCAGATCAACCGGCACGGTGGAAAAGCTGCCGGCCACCAGCGCAGCGCCGCCCGGGAAGCGATCGAACTTCGCATCCAGGAAGGTCATGCTGGCGGTGAAGCGCAGATCGCGGGTGGGCGACAGCGAGCTGTCGATTTCCAGACCGCGCACCGATTGCTGATCGGCGTTGGCCAGGATGAAGCCGGTGCCGGAGAACACGTTGCTCTGGAAGCCGCGCAGCGTTTGCTCGAACAGGGCGACGTTGACGGCAAAGCCTTCCCACTGGCCCTTCACGCCGATTTCGTAGACGGATGCATGTTCCGGATTGGCAAAGCGCGAACCGGTGGTGAGGTTCACCGGCAGGTTGGCGCCCAGCGCCGTGCGGATCGGCGATGCGGCCGGGGCCGGGGACTGCGCCGTCGAACCCGGAATGAACTGGGAAGCGAACGGACGCGAATCAGCTGACAGGTTGAACGAGCTGGCCTTGAAGCCGGTCGCATGGGTGGCATACATGTTGATGTTGTCGCTCAGCTTGTACGACAGCCGCAGCGTGTAGGCGAAATCGGTATCAGAGGTGCGACCATCTTCCACCGCGTTGGGGAAGTTCAGGAACGGCGGCAGGAACTGCAGCGCGCGCAGGCCCAGGAAGGGGTTGGCGCTGGTTGCAGCAACCGAAGCCGGCACCCCGGCGTTCACACCGGCACGCACCAGATCGAGACCGGAGAAGACATCGGTGCTGGTCACATTGGTCGTCACGTTCTTGCGGTCACTCGTATAATTGCCGCCGGCGGTGAAGATCAGGCCGTCAACGATTTCCCAATCAGCGGTACCGAAGATCGAGATGGCGCGGTTGCGATAATCATAATCCTCGAACCGGCCCTGGCCCTGGCCGCCAAACGCGCCAGCGGGCGTGCCCGGCAGCAGCGCGCGCAGCGTCGGTTCCAGACTGGTATAGGCCCCGCCCGACAGGGCGCTGGCATAGCCCCGGAAATCGCGGCCGAAGGTGAGCGCCGCCTGGGCATCGATGTTTTCGTGGAAATAGAAGGCGCCGAGCAGGAAGTTGATCGGACCATCGAAATTCGAGGCAATGCGGAATTCCGCCGTGTAGGTGTCGATGGCGTTGCGACCACGGTTGGCACCGATGATGTCGGCACTGGTGAAATCGCTGTCGGCATTGGTGTTCAGCCGCACGCCGCGATAGGCGCCGATGAAGGTCAGATCAAACTGGCCGACATTGTAATCGGCCTGAGCCGACACGCCGAAATTGTCGATCTTGTTTTCAGAAGCAAAGTTGGTTGCCGATTCCAGCGCCAGCGGCTGGTTGGAAATGATCCGGCCACCCAGGGCGCGCACCGCGTTGCCCGTCGGGCCATCGACGATGTTGACCACTGAGCAGCAGACTTCGTCGATCGTGTCATAATCGGCGATCAGGCGCAGCTTGAAATCGTCCGACGGCTTGAACAGCAGCTGGCCGCGCACGCCGCCACGGTTGCGTTCATTGTCGTTGCGGTTCAGCGTGACGTTGCGGACATAGCCGTCGCGGCGGTTGAAGTTGCCGGCCAGGCTGAAGGCGACGGTGTCGCTGATCGGGCCGGTGATTTCGGCGCGGGCAACCACCGCATTGTAATTGCCATAGGACAGTTCGGCAGCGCCGCCGAATTCGAACTTGGGCTCGGCGGTGACGACCGAGATGATGCCGGCCGACGCGTTCTTGCCGAAAAGCGTCGATTGCGGGCCGCGCAGCACTTCCACCCGCTCCAGGCTGGGCAGATCGCCGATGGCGGCGGCCGAACGGCTGCGATAGACGCCGTCGATGAACACGCCCACGCTGGGTTCGATGCCGGCGTTGTTGGCACCGTTGCCGAAACCGCGGATGATGAAGTTGGTGTTGGCCGACGACTGCAGCTGCGACACGCGCAAGCTGGGCACCAGCGTCTGCAGATCAAGCGCGTCGCGGATCTGCGCCACTTCCAGCGTCGCCTTGCTGGCCACCGAAACGGCGATCGCGGTGTCCTGCAGGGTCTTGGCCTGCTTGGATGCGGTGACGATGATGATGTCGTCTTCCGCTTCTTCGGCAGCGGCCGTGGCGGGCGCGGCGGTCTGGGCCAGGGCCGGAGCGGTCAACGCAGTTGCGCCCAGCAGGACCAGCGCACGCAAGGCGGCGTGGCGCGAGAATTCGTTCAGTCGCATGTCAATCCTTCCCAAAAAGCGGGGCCCATGCAGGGGGCGGCCCCGTTCGTGCCCGTTGGCCGGGCGACGCGTCCCGGATTACAGGGCGGAAAGCATTTTGCAAGCCGGGGGGGCACAAGGCCGGTCCACTGTTGCCGCCATGCAACGAAACTGCAAAATAGGCCCGCCAGACGCAGCCACAAGGAGCGCACGCACGTCATGTCGGATTGGGAACTCAGCACCGATCGCCTGTTCATCCGCCCGATGCGGGTGGCCGATGCGCGCGAATGGCATGTGATCCGCGCCAGTGCGCCCTATGATCCCGTTACCCGCAGCATGGACGAAAGCGTGGCGATGATTGCGGCCATGCAGGCGCGCGCGGCTCCCGATTCCGATGGCTCGCAGCAATTCAGCATCCTCGGCAAGGATGATCGCATGCTGGGCGATCTGGGCATACGATTCTCGCCGCCGTTCAATGCCACGGCGGAAATCGGCTTTGCCATTGATGCCGCCGAACGCGGCAAGGGCCTGGCCAGCGAGGCGGTGGCCGCGATGGTGCGGCTGCTGTTCCATCGCGGCCGCCGTCGGCTGATGGCGGTCACCGACGTGCGCAACCGCGCCGCCCAGCGTGTGCTGGAACGCAACTGGTTTCGCCTGGAAGGCCGCTTTGTCGAAAGCTGGCGCGAAGGTGATCTTTGGTTCGATGAACTGTCCTATGCCCGGTTGGTGAGCGATTGATGGCCATTCCCACAAGGGATCAGGTTGAGGCGCTGATCGCGGCGCCGGTCACGGCCATCGAGCCGCTGTCGGGCGGCGCCTCGTCGGCCACCTATGCCGTGGATGCGCAGCGCGGCGACGGCACGCCATGGCCGCTGATCCTGCAATGCGCCGCCACTGGCAGCGTGCCCGAAGGCGGTCTGCCGCGCGCCGATCAGGCCCGCCTGCAACAGATCGCCTTTCAGGCTGGCCTGCCCGTGGCCGAAGTGGTGCGCGTGCTCACCCCTGAAGATGGCCTTGGTGAAGGCTTCATCATGGCCCGCCTGCCTGGCGAGGCGTTGGCGCCCAAATGGCTGAAACTGCCGGACTATGCCCTCGCCCGGGCCGGTCTCACCAGCCAGTGCGCCGCCGTTCTGGCGCACTTGCACCGGTTGCCGTTGGCCGATGCTGCGGGGCTGAAACTGCCGCGGGGCAGCACGGCCGAAGCATTGGCACGCATGTTTGCCAATTATCGCCGCTTTGGCGTGGATTCGCCGGTGTTCGATCTGGCCTTTGCCTGGCTGCAGGCGCGGCTGGAGAATCGGCCGGCAACCACGATCGTGCATGGCGATTTCCGTTCCGGCAACTTCCTGGTGGCCCCCGACGGGCTGGTGGCGGTGCTGGACTGGGAACTGGCGCACCTGGGTGATGGCCACGAGGATCTGGGCTGGCTGTGCTGCAACGCCTGGCGCTTTGGGCTGTGGGATCGACCGGTGGGCGGCTTTGGCCAGCGTGAAGAGCTTTATGCTGCCTATGAAGCTGCCGGCGGCGCCCCGGTGAACCGTGACCGGGCCGCCTGGTGGGAGATGTTCGGCACGCTGAAATGGGGAATCGCCTGTCTGCAACTGGGCGATGACCATGTGTCGGGGCGGTTGCGAACCGTGGAACGCGCTGCCATTGGCCGGCGGGTGTCCGAAGTGGAACTGGACCTGATGCACCTGCTGAAATTCGGGAGCCTGTGATGGCCGAACAGATCGAAGCCACCACGCTGATCGAAGCGGTGCAGCTGTTCCTTGCCGAACTGGAGCCCGAATTGAAAGGCCGCCGCGCCTTTCATGCCAAGGTGGCGCAAAACGCCCTGGCCATCGTGGCGCGCGAACTGGCACAAAACCCGCAGGCGACCGAACAGACGCTGCTGGCTGGCGTGATCGGCCATGCAGCGCCGCTTGACGATCTGCGCGCCGATCTGTGCCACCAACTGCGCGTCGGCACGATGGGCGAGGCAGCACCCGGCCTGATCGATGCGCTGCTTGGCGTTGCGCTGGCCAAATGCGGCGTGGACAACCCGCGCTATTCCACCTTCAAGCGGCTGGCGGGCTGAACCCGCCGCCCACCCGGATCACCCATCCATCCGGTCCAGCCACGGCCGCAGCAGCGCCAGATAAGCCGCTGGATTGTCCAGCATGATGCTGTGGGCAGCGCCGGGAATTTCGGCAAAGGGCGCGCTTGCCCGCTCGGCAAAGCCGGCGACCGTTGCCGGCCGCGCCTCGTCATCATGGCCGGCCACGAACAGGCTGCGCCCGCCGTCCAGACGGGCCAGCAAAGGTCGGCCATCATAGGGTTTCAGCGTGCCGGTGCAGGTGAATTCGGCGCGGCCCCACATGTGGTTATAGAGCGCCGGCGCGAACGGTGCGGGCAAGGCATCGCGATAGGCGGCAATCGCCGGCGGCGGCTGCACCTGCCGCACATGTGCGGCATAGAATTCGTCGGTGGCGGCCTGGCAGGCGGCTGCCGGCGCGGCCCCCGGCGTGTCGCAGGTATCCAGCAGGCTGCGCACATCAGCCGGCATCCCGGCCTTCAGCAGCGCCGCATCCTGCAGCCAGACCGATGTGGCGACCAGCGGTGATTGCAGCACCAGGCTGGCCAGTGCCGCAGGCCGGCGTGCGCCATATTCCAGCGCCAGCGTGCCGCCCCAGCTGCCACCCAGCACATGCCAGCGCGGGATTGCGAAATGGGCCCGGATCGCCTCGATCTCGGCCAGAAAGCGTGGCACCGTCCAGTTGGCCGGATCGCCCGGCCGGTCGGACCGGCCGCAATCCAGCTGGTCATACAGGATCACCGCCCGTTCATCGGCCATGGACGTGGCGTTGAGCCAGCCCCAATGTGATCCGCCCGGCCCGCCATGGATGAACAGGATTGGCGGCTTGCCGTTCAGCGCGCCATTGATGCGCACATAGATACGGCCGCCTGGCACCGCCACCATGGCTTCGCGATCCGGTGCGATGCGGATGCCGGGCGCGGTCGCGCCCTGCCGCAATGGCCGGGCCGCCAGCCGGGCCGGCAGCAGGCTGGCCAGGCCCGCGGCCAGAAGGGTGCGCCGCGCCATCATGATTTGCGACGGAAGCCGGTGGGATCAAGGTGCATGTCGATATCCGGATAATGGCATTCATCCACATCGGGCCGGTCGGTGCCGATGGCCAGGAAGCGGCAGGGCCGGGCGCTGCGGTTCTGCAGATGATGGCCGTTGGCCGCGCCGGCCGGGAAGCAGGCGATGTCGCCGCGCTGCAGCCGGGTTTCGCCGCCATCCTCCACCAGCACGGCCTCGCCATCCAGCATCACCAGCATTTCGTCTTCATGGCTGTGCCAATGGCGCTGGCTGGACCAGGCACCCGGTGCCAGCGTGACGAGATTGGCGCCAAACTGGGTCAATCCGCCGGCCGCCGCCACCGCCTGCCAGCTGCGCCCCGCCACGTCCCGCTGATAGGGCGTAAGATAGCCGGATCGGGCGATGACGGGCAGGGTGGCGGGATCAATCCTGGGCACGGGTGGCGATCAGTGGCGTTCGATGGTGACCGGCAGGTTGGTATAGCCATGCACGAAACATTGCACGACATGTTCGGGCTGGCCGGTCACCCGCACCGTCATGCGGCGTTCCAGCATCTGTTCCAGCAGGATCTGGATCTGCAGTTCGGCAAGGCGGGCCCCCACGCAGCGATGTACGCCAAAACCGAACGACAGATGGCGCCGGGCGTTGGCGCGTTCGATGTCGAACCGTTCGGCATCGGGAAACACGCTCTCATCGCGGTTGCCGGAAATATACCACATGACGATCTTGTCCCCGGCCTTCACCGGCACCCCGGCGATTTCGCTGTCGGCCACGCAGGTGCGGCGCATATGGGCCAGCGGGGTTTGCCAGCGGATGATTTCGGGCACCGCGCCGGCGATCTTGGCCGGTTCGGTAATCAGCTTGCGCCATTGTTCGGGGTAACGATCAAAGGCCGCCACCATGCCCGACATGCTGTTGCGGGTGGTGTCATTGCCGCCCACGATCAACAGGATCAGATTTCCGATCCGTTCCTGATCGGGCATGTTGCCCATCGATTCCGAATGGACCATCATGGAAATCAGATCGTTGGTTGGCGGCAACGCCTTGCGCTGCGCAAACAGCCGATCGAAATAGGCCAGCATTTCGCGGCCGTGCTGCACGGATTTGGCGGCAGTTTCCGGATTGAGCGCCATTTCGATGTCGCCGGCAATATCGGACCAGAAGGTCAGCAGGTGGCGATCCGCCCAGGGAAAATCGAACAGGATCGCCAGCATGTCGGTGGTGAGCGGGATGGACACACGCTGCACCCAATTGAATTCCTCGCCAAAGGGCAGGCCATCCAGCAGTTCGGCGGTGCGCAGCCGGATGGATTGCGCCATTTTCGCCATTTCGCCGGGCCCAAAGGCCGGTGCAATCACCCGGCGCTGCTCGCCATGATAGGGCCGGTCGGCGGCGATGAATTGCGGTCGGTTGATCTCCCCCACCTGGTCGAGCACGGTGATGCCGCCATATTTCATGTCGGATGAAAAAATGTCGGGCCGGGCCTCCACCGCCTGGATATCGGCATGGCGTGTCACCGACCAGAAGGGGCCGAACGGGCTGTTGGGCTGAAAATGCACCGGGGCTTCTTGGCGCAGCCGGGCAAACACCGGCCGCCAGCTGTCGGTGGCGTAAAACAGGGCGTCGGAAACATCGATTGCTTCAAGCGGGACATTCGTGTCGGCGGCTGGTGCAAGCGTGGCCATGAAATCCTCCCCATTTTGTGCGCCGCGTTCTGGCGGTCTGCGGTGCGATGTTATCCCTTAATGTCAGCAACCGCGAGTCCCTGTGCAATGGCCGTGCCCTCTCATATCAATCTGGATGCCAGCATCGATCCCACGCGCGATCAGGTGCGCAGGCTCAGGGATCATGGCCGCGACGGGCCGGTGGTGATGATGAACCTGCTCAAGTTCCGCACGGCTGCCGCCTATCCCCCCGAAGCTGGCATGGAACCCTGTTCCGGCAAGGCAGCTTATGATCGCTATCAGCACGCCTTCACCGTGGCGGTGGGCGCGATTTCCCAGGCCGAGGTGATTTATGACGGGCCGTGTGAACAGGTCTTCATCGGTCAGCCCGGCACCGATGCGAGCGACTGGGACAAACTGCTGCTCGTGCGCTATCCCAGCCGGCGGCATTTCCTCGCCATGATGGCCGATGACGGCTATCGTGACGCGTTGGTGCACCGCTATGCCGGGCTGGAACGCACGCTGCTGATCCAGTGCGGCTGATGGTGCCGGGCGGTTCGCTGTTGCACCGCAGCGCCACCGCGTTATGAATATGCGGGTGACAAGATGATCGCGTCCGCGCCGGCGCCATGCCGGCACGAACGCCAAAGGGGGATCAATGGCTTCTCGTCCAACTGCGCCGGCTCCCAGGCCGCTCAGCCCACACCTCACCATCTGGAAATGGCGGGTGCACATGGCGGTTTCGATCCTGCACCGTGTGACGGGCCATGCCCTGGCCCTTGGCGCGGTGGTGATCTTTGCCTGGTGGCTGGCGGCGCTGGCCAGCGGGCCGGATTATTATCGCTTCTTCCAGGATATTGTCTTCTCGCCGGTGGGCGTGATCGTTGGCATCGGCCTCACCTGGGCGATGTTCCAGCACATGGGCAGCGGCCTGCGCCATTTCATCATGGATACTGGCGAAGGCTATGATCTGGTCACCTCGCGCCGGCTGGCGCAGGCGACGATGCTGTTTTCGGTGCTGGCCACCCTGGCCTTCTGGGCCTTCATCCTGCTGGGCAAGGGGATCTGACCATGGGCAATGGAACCCAATTGGGCCGGGTGCGCGGGCTGGGTGCCGGCGGCGGCGGCGTGGTGCATCACTGGTGGCTGCAACGGGTGACGGCGGTGGCCAGCCTGTTCCTGGTGCTGTGGTTCGTCTTCAGTCTGGCGCGCCTGCCCAGCCTGGATTATGCCAGCACGCGCCTGTGGCTGGCCCAACCGATCGTGGCCGTGCCGATGTGCCTACTGATCGTCGGCGTTTTCTGGCACTTCCGCCTGGGTGTGCAGGTTATGCTGGAAGATTATCTGCATGGGGCAAAGCGCGTCATCGCCATGCTGGCCCTGAATTTCTACACCTGTGCCATGGCCGCCTTCGCACTGTTTTCGGTGCTGAAGGTGGCGCTGGTTGCCGCCTGAGGATTGCCCCGTGCCCGAAGCCTATCAGATCATCGATCATGTCTATGATGCCGTCGTGGTGGGGGCCGGCGGCTCCGGCCTGCGCGCGGCGATGGGCATTGCCGAAGCCGGGCTGAAAACCGCCTGCATCACCAAGGTGTTCCCCACCCGCAGCCACACCGTGGCCGCCCAGGGCGGCATTGCCGCGGCGCTGGGCAACATGGGCCCGGATCACTGGACCTGGCACATGTATGACACGGTGAAGGGTTCGGACTGGCTGGGCGATCAGGACGCGATCGAATATCTGTGCAAGGAAGCCCCGGCCGCCGTTTACGAGCTGGAACATTTCGGCGTGCCGTTCAGCCGCACCGAAGCCGGGCGCATCTATCAGCGGCCGTTCGGCGGCATGATGCAGAACATGGGCGCCGGCCCGCCGGCCCAGCGCACCTGCGCGGCGGCCGATCGCACCGGCCATGCCATGCTGCACGCGCTGTATCAGCAGAGCCTGAAATACAGCACCGATTTCTACATCGAATATTTCGCCATCGATCTGATCATGGTGAACGGCGAATGCCGCGGCGTGATCGCGCTCAACATGGAAGATGGCAGCATCCACCGTTTCCGTTCGCACCAAACCGTGCTGGCCACCGGCGGCTATGGCCGCTGCTATTTCTCGGCCACGTCTGCGCACACATCGACGGGTGATGGCGGCGGCATGGCGATCCGCGCCGGCGTTGCCATGCAGGACATGGAATTCGTGCAGTTCCACCCCACCGGCATCTATGGCGCCGGCGTGCTGATCACCGAGGGCGCACGCGGGGAGGGCGGCTATCTCACCAATTCGAAGGGCGAACGCTTCATGGAGCGTTACGCCCCGTCGGCCAAGGATCTGGCCAGCCGCGACGTTGTCAGCCGTTCGATGGCCATGGAAATCCGCGAAGGCCGCGGCGTGGGCGCCGAAGGTGATCATATCCACCTGCACTTGAACCACATCGATTCCGCCGTGCTGGCCCAGCGCCTGCCGGGGATTTCCGAAACCGCCAAGGTGTTCGCCGGGGTGGACGTCACCAAGGCGCCGATCCCGGTGGTGCCGACCGTCCACTACAACATGGGCGGCATCCCGACCAATTATCACGGCGAAGTCGTGACGCTGAAGGATGGCAATCCGGACAGCGTGGTGCCCGGCCTGTTTGCGGTGGGTGAAGCCGCCTGCGTGTCCGTGCACGGGGCCAATCGCCTGGGCTCCAACAGCCTGATCGATCTGGTGGTGTTCGGCCGCGCCACCGCCCACCGGGTTGCCGCCATCCAGAAGGCCAACGCCGGCCACGCCGCCCTGCCGAAGGACAGCGCCGATTTCGCGCTGGGCCGATTGGACGGCTTCCGCCATGCCAAGGGCGGTTCCACCACCGCCGAAGTGCGTCTGGCCATGCAGAAGACGATGCAGGCCAATGCCGGCGTGTTTCGCACCAGCGAAATCCTGGATGAAGGCGTGCGCAAGATCGACGCCGTCTATCAGCGCATGGCCGATATCGGCACCACCGACCGTTCGATGGTGTTCAACACCGATCTGATCGAGACGCTGGAGCTGGACAACATGATCGGCCAGGCGGTTTTGACCATGCACATGGCCCAGTCCCGCCACGAAAGCCGCGGCGCCCACATGCACGAGGATTTCCCGGCCCGCGACGATGATCAGTGGATGGTGCACAGCCTCGGCTGGTTCCGTGATGGCAGCGTGGACCTCGCCAAGCGCCCGGTGCACACCTACACGCTGACCGACGATATCGAGTATATCAAGCCCAAGGCGCGGACCTATTGATCAGGCGGTTATGGACAATGGCTGAATTTTCTCTCCCCCCCAACAGCGTCATCAAGGCGACGGGCAAATCCTACCCGGCGCCGGCCGGTTCCTCGCGCACCAAGAATTTCAAGATTTATCGCTGGAACCCGGACGACAGGCAGAACCCGCGCTATGACACCTATGCGCTCGATCTCGATGCCACCGGGCCGATGGTGCTGGATGCGCTGATCAAGATCAAGAACGAGGTCGATCCCACGCTCACCTTCCGCCGGTCGTGCCGGGAAGGGATTTGCGGGTCGTGCTCGATGAACATCGATGGCAGCAACACGCTGGCCTGCACCAAGCCGATCGACGAGGTGAAGGGCGAGGTGGTGATCACGCCGCTGCCGCACATGGAGGTGATCAAGGACCTTGTCCCTGATTTCAAGCATTTCTATGCGCAATATGCCAGCATCAAGCCCTGGCTGCAGACCGTCACCGCCGCCCCGTCGGGTGAGGAGCGCTTGCAGTCCCCGGAACAGCGCGAAGAGCTTGACGGCCTCTATGAGTGCATATTGTGCGCCTGCTGCTCCACCGCCTGCCCGTCCTATTGGTGGAACAGCGACAAGTTCCTTGGCCCGGCCATATTGCTGCAAGCCTATCGCTGGCTGGCCGACAGCCGCGACGAGATGACCGGTGAACGGCTGGATGCGCTGGAAGATCCGTTCCGCGTCTATCGCTGCCACACCATCATGAACTGTGCCAATGTCTGCCCCAAGGGCCTGAATCCGGCCAAGGCCATCGCCGAAATCAAGCTGATGATGCTGGAACGCGCCGGCTGAGGGGGGCGGCTGCCCACCTTGCGGTGCAGCATGGGGGATGGTATCGGGCAACTTGTGCAGCTTGCAGCCGTATGAAGAGCGGGAGAGGTGCCATCTGCAACGGGTGGCACCGCAACAGGATGGGGTGACCGGGTGAGCGTGGCGTTGGCAAGCCGAACGGCCTTGGTGCGGCGATCAAGCCGCATCGTCGCGCCCTATCATCGCCTTGAGTACAGGCCGTGGTTTCCCTGGTTGCGCGCCGGCCTGATGGTGCTGATGGCCGCCACGGTGATTTTTGCAACGCTGCTCACCTCCATGGCCGGCACGCGGCTGCTCAAGGTGGCGGTGCTGCCAATCGGCGCGATCCTGCTCACCGTGATGTGGATGCTGCCTGATGCGGATCGCCATCGCGCCGAAACAAAGGTGCCAGCGGGATTTGTACCGGTGCTGCTCACCTTCCTTGCCGGCATGGTGGTGTGGCCCAGCTATATCGCCATCGTTCTGCCCGGTCTGCCGTGGCTCACCCCGCCGCGCATGATCCTGGCGGTCATGCTGGCCTTGATGCTGGTGCATTATTCGCAGCATCGCAACAGCCGTGGCACGCTGATCGAGGTGCTGGGTTACGACCGGGTCGCGCTCACGCTGTTCGGCATGTATGAGGCGCTGAACTTCATGGTGCTGCCTCTGGCCCCGGGCATTGGCGACACCATCTCCTATCTGTTCCTGCAGCAGGTCATGGCGCTGTCCACCGTGTTGATGGCGGCGGTGATGATGACCAATCCCGATCTGATGGGGCGCATCTATCGCACCATCCTGTTGGGCATGATCTTCACCATGCTGGTCGGCCTGCTTGAAAACTACATGCAAAGCCCGCCCTGGGCCAATTATATCCCCAGCTTCATGCAGATCGACGAGGCGTTCCTCACCTCGTTCCTGTCACCGCAATCGCGCATTGGCGACAATCGCTATCGCATCCGCACCACCTTCCCGGTCGTGCTCTATTACACCCAATATCTCTGCCTGGTGCTGCCGATGCTGCTGCACGCAATCTGGCGCACCAAGGGCCGGCAGGTGCTTGCCGGCGTGGCACTGGTGCCGCTGATCCTGCACACCGTCTGGTATTGCAACGCCCGCACCGCGGTTCTGGCCCTGCTGATCCCGTTGTTCAGCTTTGGGGCACTGGCCCTTGTCAAGCAGTTGCGCGACAACCGCCAGCGGGACATGCTGAAACCCGGCGTTGCCATGGCGGTCGTGCTGTTGCTGGTGGGCATGCTGGGCGGGCTGCTCGCCACCAGCCACCGCGCGCAGATGTACACATTCGGCGGCAGCCAGCACAATGCCAGCGATGAAACCCGCGATCAGCAGTGGGCCAATGCCTGGCGGCAATTGCGCAAGAATCCGATCGGCATTGGTGCCGGCAATTCGGTGAATGCAGTCGGCGTGCCCAAGCCGGGCAAGGACAATCTGATTGTCGACAGCCTGTACATCAACGTGCTGGTCGATGTTGGCTATCTTGGATTCGCCTGTTTCTTTGGCCTGTTCGTGTGGGTGGGTATCCGCGGCTTCCAGGTGTTCCTGCGGGCCGGCACCGTGCTGGAGGAACAGGCAGGGGCGGCCGCCATCGGTCTCATCTCCTATGTCATCGCCTGTTACGTGATCAGCAACACCGATGTGAATTATCTGGCGTTCCTGTTCTCCGGTATGGTCATTGCCACCAAGCGGCTTCAGGATCAGCGGCTGGCAGCCGAAGCGGCGGCGGTCCGGGTGCCATCAACGGATCTGGCCCCCCGCCGGGCGTGACCGGCCACCGGCTGCGCTTGAGGCTGGACGTGTTTGCTGCGTGCAGCTAACCCGGCAGCCATGTCACGCGAAACAATCACCGAAGGCCCCAACGCGGGCTGGACCGTCTGGCGCCGGGATCCGGATGGCCGTTTTGCCTCCATGCTGGGCGATTTCTATTTCCGTGCCGGCGCACGCGGCGTGGAATGCCGCATGGAAACGGCGCGCAAGCATTCGAACGGCCTGGGTTATCTGCACGGCGGCTTCATCATGTCGTTCATCGACATGGCGATGTTCGCCTTCATCTTCCGCCAGCTGGAAAACAGCGCCGCCGTTACCCTGTCGTGCGCCACCGATTTCCTGTCGGCCGGGATCGTCGGCAAGCCGATCGAAGCGCACGGCGAGATATTGAAGGAAACCGGCAAGATGCTGTTCGTGCGCGGGCTGGTGACTCAGGATGGCGTGAACCTGGCCAGCTTCACCGGCACGATGCGCAAGATTCCGCGCGCCGCCCGCCCCACCGGCGAAGGTCACGCGACAAGGCCGGGCGAAACTCAGGTTGACTGATCTGATCGCCCGTTATCGGCAATTGCTGGCAGCGGGCGAATTGATGCCCGATAGCGCCCAGGCCAGCGTTGCCGAGCACCTGGCAGCCCTGGAAGCCGAACTGCGCAGCCCTGCGAGCGCGCCCGGCCTGTTCAGCCGGCTGTTGGGAAAGCCCGCAGCGCCAGGCCCGAAGGGCATGTATGTCTGGGGAGGGGTGGGGCGTGGCAAGTCCATGCTGATGGACCTGTTCTTTGCCGCGTCAGCCGTCACACCCAAGCGCCGGGCCCATTTCCATGAATTCATGGCCGAAGTGCATGGCCGCATCCACGCTGCCCGCACGGCCGGAGCGGCTGATCCGTTGATCAGCGTGGCCACCGCCATCGCTGCCGAGGCGCGGCTTTTGTGTTTTGACGAAATGCAGGTGAAGGATATTGCCGATGCGGCGATCCTGTCCCGCCTGTTCACCGCCCTGATGGCCGCGGGCACCACCATCGTCACCACCAGCAACCGGCCGCCGCAGGATCTGTATCTCAACGGCCTCAACCGCCACCTGTTCCTGCCCTTCATCGATCTGATTGGCCAGCGCATGGACGTGGTGACGCTGGATGGCCCCACCGATTACCGGCTGCAACGCCTGGGTGGCGCGCCCACCTGGCACGTGCCCAACGGGCCGGACGCGACCGCCGCCTGTGCCGCGGCCTTCTTTCGGCTGACCGATTATCCGCCCGAAGACCGGGCCAATGTGCCCGGCGCCGACCTGCCATTGCCAGGTGGACGCAGCCTGCACGTGCCCAAATCGCTGAAGGGCGTGGCGGTGTTCAGCTTTGCCCGCCTGTGCCGGCAGCCGCTGGGCGCCGCCGATTACCTGGCGATTGCCCGGCAATATCACACGCTGATCATCGTTGGCATCCCGCGCCTCAACCCGGAACAACGCAACGAGGCGATCCGTTTCATCCACCTGATCGATGCGCTGTATGAACGGCGGGTCAAGCTGATCGCCAGTGCCGATGCCGAACCGGCTGCGCTCTATCCGGCCGGCGATTCCAGCTTTGAATTTGAACGCACCGCCAGCCGGTTGATGGAAATGCAGTCGGCCGCCTATCTGGCCCTGGGGCATGGCGGCTGAACATTTTGGTGGGAGGGCTTTTGCTGCGGTTGCACACTGTGTCATCAGCCTCTATCCAACCTGCGACATTCTGACCGACTCATTGCAGAAAGGCCCAAGTCCATGGCTCGCAAGAAAATCGCCCTGATCGGCGCCGGCAACATCGGCGGCACGCTGGCCCATCTCGCCGCGCAAAAGGCGCTGGGCGATATCGTGCTGTTCGACGTGGTGGAGGGCGTGCCGCAGGGCAAGGCCCTCGATCTCGCCCAGTGTGCGCCGGTCGAAGGCTTTGACGTGCAGCTGAAGGGCAGCAACGATTATGCCGATATCGCCGGCGCCGATGTGATCATCGTGACGGCCGGCGTTGCCCGCAAGCCGGGCATGAGCCGCGATGATCTGCTGGGCATCAACCTGAAGGTGATGAAGGCGGTGGGGGAGGGCATCAAGACCCACGCGCCGGGGGCCTTCGTGATCTGCATCACCAATCCGTTGGATGCCATGGTGTGGGCGCTGCGCGAATTCTCCGGCCTGCCGCACCACATGGTCTGCGGCATGGCCGGCGTGCTGGATTCGGCGCGCTTCCGCCATTTCCTCGCCGACGAGTTCAAGGTGTCGGTCCGCGATGTGAACGCCTTCGTGCTGGGCGGCCATGGCGACACGATGGTGCCGGTGATCGAATACAGCACGGTAGCCGGCATCCCGGTGCCCGATCTGATCAAGATGGGCTGGAGCACCCAGGAACGCATCGACGCCATCGTGCAGCGCACTCGGCAAGGCGGCGGCGAGATTGTCGCCCTGCTGAAAACCGGCAGCGCCTATTACGCGCCGGCCACCAGCGGCATCGAGATGGCCGAGGCTTACCTGTATGACCAGAAGCGCCTGCTGCCCTGCGCCGTGAATCTCAGCGGCCAATATGGCGTGTCCGATCTCTATGTCGGCGTGCCGGTGATCATCGGTGCCGGCGGCGTGGAGCGCGTGGTCGAGATCGAACTGTCGGACAGCGCCAGGGCCAATTTCCAGGTCAGCGTGGATGCGGTCAAGGAGCTTCTCGCCGCCTGCCGGGCCATCGATCCGTCGCTGGCGTGATGCGCCGGCCGCTTCTGCTGGCGGCGGCTCTGCTGGCGGTGGCACCGCCGCCGGCGTTGGCGCAGATCGCCTTTGCCGATCCGGATGGTCGCTATACCGAATTGACCGGCCCTGGCGTTGTGCAACTGCCATTGGGCGTGAGTGGCATGGCCCCGGCCGATTTCGTCCGCCGGTTCCAGGCCCTGTGCCTTTCCGGCAGTCTGGAGCCGGCGCGCATCACGGCCGCGGCGGCCGCATCGGGCTGGGCGGCCACGCCGGATCAGTATCGCATCCCCTTCACCGGGCCGCTGTATGATGAACCGGTGCACCTTTGGTCAGGCGGTGGCCAGACCCTGCTGGTGGCGGCCAAGACAATCGGCCGCCCGCGCGGCGGCTTTGGCATCCATGGCCCGCAATGTGCGCTGCTCACCCTGGCCGGCGATTACACGCAAGACACCATGGCCCCGGCGATCAGCGCCGCGCTGGGGACCGGGCCAACCAATGCGGCCGAGGCCATGCGCGAGGGCAAGCCCAACCGCGCCTATCGCCCGCACTGGGCGGTTGATGTGCCAGGCGTTGGGTTCGTCAGCTGACCTTCATGCTGTCTGGCGGTTCCCGGCCCGATGAGGATCGCCAGGCCATGCTGGTGCTGCTGCCGCCAGCCCCGGCCGCCCGATAGGCCGCACCCGGCCGCTGTTCAGCAGCAAACAGGCCATGGCCCAGCGCCCGGATATACGGTATATACCACCCATGCTCACCACCACCGCCCGCACCTTCAAATCCGGCAACAGCGAGGCTGTGCGCCTGCCCAAGGGCTTTGGCTTTGGGCCTGGCGCCCAGGTGCAGATTGAACGCGATGGCAACCGGGTGGTCTTGACCCTGCTTGATGACGAGGCGGAACGCTGGCGCCGCGATGCTGCGCGCCTGGCCGAGGATTTGCGGGCGGCGCGCGGTGCGGACGAGATTGAACGGGAAGTGCGCGACACCGACTGGTGGCCGGAGCGGGCCGGGCTTTGATCCTGATTGATACCAACATCGCGATTGACTTGCGCGACGGCAGCGCCGTGGCCAATGCACGGGTCGCGGCGCTGATGCAGCGGCCGGTGCTTAGCCAGATCACCCGCATCGAACTGGAAGCCGGCGTGTTTCGTCAGCCCGAATTGGCCGGCGCACGCCGCCGGGTGCTGGATGTGTTGGTGGAACGCTTTCCCGTGATTGCGCTGATCGACGATGACGTGTTGGCCTATGGCCGGATCATCGCCGCCTGCGGCTTTGATCGGCGCAAGATGCTGGATCGCCTGATCGCGGCCCAGGCCATCGCGCGCAATGCCACCCTGGCCACAGCCAACGCCGTCGATTTCGCCGATATCCCCAATCTGAAGCTCATCGCATGGTGAGGCTTGCCCAGCCCATGTTGCACCGCCATAACCCACCCGAACCGATTCACGATCCGAGGCAGAAGCCATGAATATCCACGAATATCAGGCCAAGGAATTGCTGGCCAAGTTTGGCGTCCCCGTGCCGGCCGGCGTTGCCGCCATGAGCGTTGACGAAGCGGTGGCGGCCACGTCCAGGCTTCCCGGCCCGCTCTATGTGGTGAAGGCGCAGATCCATGCCGGCGGGCGCGGCAAGGGCAAGTTCAAGGAACTGCCCCCCGAAGCCAAGGGCGGTGTGCGGCTGGCCCGTTCTGCCGATGATGTGCGCGCGGCGGCCACCGACATGCTGGGCAACACGCTGGTGACGATCCAGACCGGCCCTGCCGGCAAGCAGGTCAATCGGCTTTATGTCACCGACGGCGTTGATATCGCCAAGGAATTTTATCTGGCCATGCTGGTCGACCGGGCCAGCGGCCGCATCGCCATCGTGGCCAGCACCGAAGGTGGCATGGATATCGAGGATGTCGCCCACCACCACCCCGAAAAAATCCACACCATCACGGTCGATCCGGCCACCGGCATCATGCCTCACCATGGCCGTGCCGTTGCTGCCGCGCTCGGCCTGGCCGGGCCGCTGGCCAAGCAGGCCGAGCATGTCACGGCCAAGCTCTATGATGCCTTCATCGGCACCGATGCCAGCCAGATGGAAATCAACCCGCTGGCTGTGACGGATGATGGCAAGTTGCTGGTGCTCGATGCCAAGGTCGGCTTTGACAGCAACGCCCTCTATCGCCACCCCGATCTGCTGGAGCTGCGCGACCTGACCGAGGAAGACCCGGCGGAAGTCGAGGCTTCCAAATATGATCTGGCCTTCATCAAGCTCGATGGCAACATCGGCTGCCTGGTCAACGGCGCTGGCCTCGCCATGGCCACCATGGACATCATCAAGCTGAACGGCGCCGAGCCGGCCAACTTCCTCGATGTCGGCGGCGGTGCCGACAAGGAAAAGGTGACCAACGCCTTCAAGCTGATCCTGAAGGATCCGGCGGTGCAGGGTATCCTGGTCAACATCTTTGGCGGAATCATGCGCTGCGACATCATCGCGGAAGGCATCATCGCGGCGGCCAGGGAAGTGCAGCTTTCGGTGCCGCTGGTGGTGCGCCTGGAAGGCACCAATGTCGAACTGGGCAAGGAAATCCTTGCCAACTCCGGCCTGCCCATCGTGTCGGCCGACAATCTGGGTGATGCGGCGGCCAAGATCGTCGCCGAAGTGAAGAAGGCTGCCTGATGTCCATTCTTGTGAACAGCAACACCCGCGTCATCACGCAGGGCTTTACCGGCAAACAGGGCACGTTCCATTCGGAACAGGCCATTGCCTATGGCACCAAGGTCGTCGGCGGCACCGCGCCGGGCAAGGGTGGTTCCAGCCATCTGGGCCTGCCGGTCTTCGATACCGTGCGCCAAGCGCGCGAGGCCACTGGCGCTGATGCGTCGGTCGTCTATGTGCCGCCGCCCGGCGCTGCGGACGCCATCTGCGAAGCCATTGCCGCCGAAATCCCGCTGGTGGTGTGCATCACCGAAGGCATTCCGGTGCTCGACATGGTGCGCGTCAAGCGTGCGCTGCAGGGCAGCAGGACCCGTCTGATCGGGCCGAACTGCCCCGGTGTGCTGACGCCCGGCGAATGCAAGATCGGCATCATGCCCGGCAACATCTTTCGCAAGGGTTCGGTTGGCGTTGTTTCACGCTCCGGCACGCTCACCTATGAAGCCGTGCACCAGACCAGCGCTGTCGGCCTGGGCCAGACCACGGCGGTGGGCATCGGCGGCGATCCGGTGAACGGCACAAATTTCATCGACATGCTGGAAATGTTCCTGGCCGATGACGCCACGCAGAGCATCATCATGATCGGCGAAATCGGCGGTGATGCCGAGGAGCAGGCCGCCCAGTTCCTGATCGACGAAGCCAGGCGCGGCCGCAAGAAGCCGATGGTGGGCTTCATCGCCGGCACCACAGCGCCCCCC